>JAFTYI010000004.1 GCA_017464815.1 Bacteroidaceae bacterium
AGTTTCCGCGCCAACGTGATTGCCTACCTGAAGGCGTGTCTCCTCTACGTGGCGCACGGATGCCAGTGGAGTCAAGAGATTGAGGACTTCATCCGCTGGAGCCTCCACTACGACCTGTGGTGCAAAATGGAGTTCTTCGGCGCGGACATCGAGGATAGCATGAGCGAGAGCGAGGCCTCCCGTCGCAAGCGGGGGCCACGCAACCTACTCGAACTTCTGCCCGACACCTTCACCGTGAAGGAGGCAATGGACGTGCGCCGCATGGCGGGTATCAGCGGAGGTGAGAGGGATACACGCAACATGCTGGCAGTGTGGAAATCGCGCAAGCATGTATTACAGATTACAGATAACAGTTATCAAAAAGTGAAATCATGAGCAGAGGACAACGCAACAACAACCCACTCAACATCCGTCGGGGCACAAGCCAATGGGTGGGACGCAGAGAGACGGTGACGGACAAGGAATTTGAGGAGTTCACCTCCATGTCCTTCGGCTACCGCGCGGCATGGAAACTGATGAATACCTACCGCATCCGACTGAGGCAGGAGGGCAGGAGCTATACGCTGGAGCACATCATCCGGCGATGGGCACCGCCCGAGGACGGGAACGACACGCGGGAGTACATCCGCACGGTCATCCGCCTGCTCGATTACAAGGTGGCGGGCAGGGAGGTTCTCCCTTCACCCGCCTGCCTGCAGGGGCGCCGGGTGTTCAGTCGCATCATCGCGGCCATGACCTGCGTCGAATGCGGCATCCGGCCCGAGGAGGTGGACAGGCAGAGCATCGAGGAGGGGTGGAGGATGGCCTTCACCCCCTGAAAAAAGATTTTTTTCCCATTTTATTTTGTTCTCAGCATTCTTTCCATTACCTTTGCACACCGATAAGTAAAAAACGTAAGGGAGAGATAATGACAACGACATTGTTAGTATTGGCAGCCACGATGGGAAATCGCTATGGGGGACTGAAGTCGCCCGAAGGTATCGGCCCGAATGGCGAGACTGTACTCGATTACTCGATATACGACGCGGTGAAGGCGGGATTCAATAGGGTGATATTCGTTATCAACCGCTATTTTGAGGAGGAATTCAAGGAGAAGATTGCCGCAAAATACCGCGATATGGTGGAGGTTGGATATGTCTATCAGGATGTGGAATTGGTGGATGCCGGGAAGCGCAACCCCAAGCGTACCCACCTGTGGGGCTCGGCTCAGGCCGTGCTCGTGGGAAAGGGGGAGTTGGACGAGCCGTTCGGCATCATCAATGCGGTGAACTTCTACCAGCGCGAGAGCTTTGAAATGTTGTATGCCCACTTGCAGGAGCTGCGTGCCGGAGAGAACCGCCACGTGCTCATCAGTTACCGCCTGGCCAACGTGGTGCCCGAGAGCGGAGGCGCCAACCGGGGCATCTGCGAGGTGGACGGGCAGGGGAGGCTCCTCTCGGTGACCGACCGCCCGGGGGTGGAGCGCATCAGCGGACATCCCATGTATCTGGACGAACTGAACAAGTGGATCCAGCTCGACGACGACGCGCTCGTGTCGATGAACATGTGGGGTTTCTCGCCTGCCGTCTTCGGATACATCGAGCGCGATTTCAACGCATTCATCGACCGCTCGGGACAGGACTTGAAGGCCTTCTTCACCATCCCCGACTTCGTGAACGGCATGATTGCCAAGGGCGAGGGCGAGGTGATGACCTACGAGACGCCTGCCGTGTGGATGGGGGTGGTTTCGCCCGATGACAAGATTCAGACGATTCTGAAAATCAACGACCTCATCCGAAAGGGACACTATCCGAGCCGCTTGTTTTGAGAGTAATTGATAATGGGACATTAATACTTAATATTATACATATAAAAACAAAAAATAACAGGATACTATGAAAGAGAGAATCTTAGTGACTGGTGGAACCGGATTCATCGGTAGCCACACCGTGGTGGAGTTGCAGAATAGCGGATATGACGTTGTCATCATCGACAACCTGTCGAACAGCAACGCCGACGTGGTGGACGGCATTGAGAAGATTACGGGCATCCGTCCCGACTTTGAACAGCTCGATTGCCTTGATTACGAGGGTCTCGAACGCGTGTTTGCCAAGTATGGCAACATCAAGTCCATCATCCACTTTGCTGCCAGCAAGGCCGTGGGAGAGAGTGTGCAGAAACCGCTGCTCTACTACCGCAACAACCTTGTTTCGCTCATCAACCTGCTGGAGCTGATGCCCAAATACGGGGTGAAGGGTATCGTGTTCTCTTCAAGCTGCACCGTTTATGGCCAACCCGACGTGTTGCCCGTGACCGAGGATGCCCCCATCAAGGTGGCCGAGTCGCCCTATGGCAACACCAAGCAGATTAACGAGGAGATTATCCGCGACACCATCAAGAGCGGTTCGCCCATCCAGGCTATCCTGCTCCGCTACTTCAACCCCATCGGTGCACATCCCACGGCTATCATCGGCGAAATGCCCAACGGTGTGCCTCAGAACCTGATTCCCTTCCTCACACAGACGGCTATCGGCATCCGCGAGAAGCTGAGCGTGTTTGGCGACGACTACAACACGCCCGACGGTTCGTGCATACGCGACTACATCAACGTGGTTGACCTTGCCAAGGCTCACGTGGTGGCCATCGACCGCATCCTCCAAGAGAAGCAGGACGAGCAGGTGGAGGTGTTCAACATCGGTACGGGCCGCGGCCTCTCGGTGCTCGAACTCATCCATGCCTTTGAGGAGTCGACGGGCGTGAAGCTCAACTATCAGATTGTGGGTCGTCGCGCGGGCGACATCGAACAGGTGTGGGCCAACCCCGACAAGGCCAACAACGTGCTCGGATGGAAGGCCGAAAGCACCATCGAGGACACGCTTCGCAGTGCCTGGAAATGGCAACAGAAGCTCCGCGAGGATGGAATCCAGTAATTCAGAGATTAAGAGAAAAATTAAACGTTTGGAAAATAGATTTGTGAACAAAAACAAGAAAACTGTGTTTGTATAATCTGGTAGGCCGAGGCCTCGCATGTATATGTGAATATACGATGGTCAGAGGTAGTTACACTGGCCCGCATGAAAAAAGGCGTGGAGTGTAGAGCAGGCTTATCAAGATTGCATAGTAGTTTTGTCGTGTTTTATTTTGTGTTTGTGTTTGGCTGCCCCCTGACGTGATGTCAGGGGGCAGTTTTTTCTTCAAAAAGCCACATTTGATTTTTTAGACGCGTCTAAAAAGTTAATTATGACTTTTCTCACTTCTTCAACCAACGGTCGAGCCAGCTGAAGAAGGTGCGTTGCCAGAGGATGCCGTTCTGGGGACGGAGCACCCAGTGGTTCTCGTCGGGATAGATGAGCAACTGGGCGGGCACACCACGCAGGACGGCGGCATTGAAGGCACTCATGCCTTGCGAGGCAAGGATGCGGTAGTCCTTCTCACCATGGATGCAGAGGATGGGGGTGTCCCACTTGTCGACAAACTTGTGGGGCGAGTTGGCAAAGGTGCGCTGGGCCACGGGGTTGCTCTTGTCCCAATAGGCGCCACCCATGTCCCAGTTGGCAAACCACATCTCCTCGGTTTCGAGGTATTGCTGCTCCATGTTGAAGATGCCGTCGTGGGCAATGAAGGCCTTGAAGCGCTTGTCGTGGTGACCGGCCAGCCAATAGACACTGTAGCCTCCGAACGAGGCGCCTACGCATCCGAGGCGGTTCTTATCTACATAAGGTTCGCGCGCGAGGTCGTCGATGGCGCTCAGGTAGTCCTTCATGCACTGGCCACTGTAGTCGCCACTGATCTGCTCGAGCCACTCCATGCCGAAGCCGGGGAGGCCGCGACGGTTGGGGGCGATGATGATGTAGTCGTTAGCTGCCATAATCTGGAAGTTCCAACGGAAGCTCCAGAACTGGCTCACAGGCGATTGAGGGCCACCTTCGCAGAAGAGCAGGGTAGGGTACTTCTTCGCCGGGTCGAAGTCGGTGGGATAGATGACCCACGAGTGGAGGGGCTTGCCATCGGTGGCCGTTGTCCATCGGCTCTCGACCTTGCCCAAGCGGAGTTGGGAGAAGATGTGGTCGTTTTCGTGAGTGATGGCTTCAGCCGTGAGTGTGCCGTCGGGCTCGTTGCTTGCCATGGCAAATATCTCATCCGCATGGCTCATGGAGTGGCGCTTCACGATGAGTTGTCCGGGCTTGCCGAGGGCCACGCTGGCATAGTCGTAGTCGCCATCGGTGAGGCGCTTCACGTCGCCTTCAAGGGTGGTGCGGTAGATCATGCTTGTGCCGTGCCACACACCGGTGAAGTAGAGTGTCTTGGAGTCGCGCTCCCAGCAGAAGGCATCCACGCCACTGTGGAAGGATTCGGTGACGAAGCGCTTCTCTCCGCTATGCAAGTCGAGCACACAGAGGCGGTTGCGGTCGCTCTCATATCCGTCGCGCTCCATGCTTTGCCAGGCGATGTAGTTGCCATCGGGGCTGAAAGCGGGATTGGTGTCGTAGCCGGCCATCATGTCGCGTCCGTTGCTCTTCTTGCCATTCTCTTTGCAGAGGTTGGTGGTGATGCCTGCCTCTATATTATAAAGGTATATGTCGGAGTCGGTGGAGAGGCTGTAGGCGAGGCCTGTCTTCTTGCGACAGGTGTAGGCAATGAGTTGTCCGTCGGGGCTCCATGCGAGTTGCTCCATGCCTCCGAAGGGCTTCATGGGCGATTCGTAGGGTTCGCCCTCGAGGATGTCTTTGGCTTCGCCCACGCGGTCGCCATCGAAGGGCGCCACGTAGGGGTGGGGGACGGTTTCTACCCATTCGTCCCAATGCTTGTACATGAGGTCGTCGACGAGGATACCGGTCGATTTCGGCAGGTCGGGATAGAGGTCAACGGTGCGCTGGCCATACTTCACCTGAGCAACGAAGAGCATCTTGTCGCCCGTGGGCGAGGGGGTGAAGCCTTCGATGTCGCCATCAAAGTCGGAGAGCTGGCGACGTCCGGTGCCGTCGGGATTCATCTCCCAAATCTGACTCTTTCCGCTCTCGCTACTGAGGAAGGCAATCTTTGTGTCGCCCTTGATCCACATGGGGTTGCTCTCGCTCTGTGCGGTGGTGGTGAGCAGGGTGTTGCCGGTGCCGTCGGCGTTCATCACGTAGATGACGCGGTGGCTCTTGTTCTGCTCGACGCTGTAGTAGGCCACGGTGTAAACGATGCGTTGGCCATCGGCGCTCACCTGGTAGTCGCCGATGCGACCCATGGCCCACAGGGCTTCGGGAGTCATGCGTCCGTTTTCAATCTTAATCTCTGTCTGTTTGCCAATGATGGGGGCATTGGCTTCGTTGTTCTCCTGCTTGCCATTGGTGCAGGAGGCCAATAATAAGGCGGTTGCCATAAGGGTTGTTGCGGTGGTTGTTTTCATGTTTTCTGATTACTTATAAAATAAGGCACGGATTACACGGATTAACACGGAGATTTTATTATGTACATACATTTAAGTTTCGCAAGCCCAACTTTCGTGTAGATAATGATACTTGCGAAAAGTTGAATGATACATAAATATATAAATCCGTGTAATCCGCGCAATCCGTGCCAAAAAATTATCGCTTGTTATTTCTGTTCTGTTGCTGTTGTTGCTGGAGGCGTTGCTGCTCTTCGAGTTGCTTTTGCAGGGCTTCGAGCTTAGCTGCCATACCGGTCATCTTGCGCGGCTTGTTCTTGTTGGCCTCCATGCGGGCTTCAAGCTTGGCAAGCAGTGCCTTGTCGTCGGTGGTCTTGCGCAGGACAAGCATGATGAGGATGCCGATAAGGCCTGAGATGAAGTAGTAGTAGTTCAAACCGGCCGAGTAGCTGTTGAAGAAGAAGATGAACATCACGGGCATGGCGTACATCATCACCTTCATGCCGGGCATCTGTTGCTGGCCGGCCATGGTGTCCTTCTGTTGGCGCATCATGTACCAGGTGTTGAGGATGTTGGTCACACTGAAGAGGAGGCAGAAGAGGCTCAGGTGGTCGCCAAGCAACCAGATGTCGGTGCCCCAGTTGATGACATCGTCGTAGGTCGAGAGGTCGTCCGCCCAAAGGAAACTTTCGCCACGAAGCTCGATGGCGTTGGGCACAAAGTTGAAGAGGGCGATGTAGACGGGCATCTGGATGAGCATAGGCAAGCATCCGCCCATGGGGCTTACGCCGTAGCGGCTATAGAGGGCCATGGTCTCCTGGTTCTTCTTCAAGGCGTCGTCGGGGTTGGGGTACTTCTTGTTGATTTCGTCCACGTAGGGGCGGAGCACGCGCATCTTGGCCGACGACATGTAGGACTTGTAGGTGGTGGGATAAACCACAATCTTCACGATGATGGTCATCAGGAGGATGACGATACCCATGTTGAGTCCCCATCCGCTGAGCCAGTCGAAGACGTTGATGGTGAACCATCGGTTGATCCAACGGATGATGGGCCATCCGAGGTAAACGAGGTCTTCCAGTTCGGGGTCTTTATCCTCGCCCAACACATAGTCGTTGGTGGCTTGGAGGGTCTTGAAGTGGTTGGGGCCAAAGTAGAGCTGGAAGTTGGTGCTCTCCTTACCCGTGGGGTCGAAGAATGCCTGTGATTCGGCATTGTATTTCTTCAGATAACCACTGCCTTCCTTCTGAGGTACAGAGGAAAGTGAAGTCTTGTTAAAGTCTTGCTCGGCAATGACAGCACTGGAGAAGAACTGGTTCTTGAAGGCTATCCAGTCGATGGCCTCGGCCACTTCTTCCTTGTCCTCGCCCTGCTCGTTGAGGTGCTCGGTGTCCTCGCTCATCACGCGGTAGGTGAGGGACGAGAATTGTTGCTCGAAGCTGTATCCCTTCTCCTGTTGGCGGGTGCGCTGATACCAGTTGAAGTCCATCGTCTTGGTGCTGGGTGTGAAGAAGTTCTGCATACCCTCGGCGGTGATGGTGAGGTTGGCCAAGTAGAGGTCGGCAGGCAGGAAGTAGTTGAAGTCGATGTGTCGGCCTTCGCCCACGTTGAGTCGCATGGTGACGGTGCTGTCCGATGCGTTCAACGGTTGGAAATAGAGGTTCTCGGTGAGGATGTTCTCATTCTTTCCGCTGAAGGCAAAGTTCATGCGCATCTCCTCCTCGCCATCGAAGAGTACGACGGGGTTTCCGTCCTTGCCCTTGTATTCGGCAAGGGTAGCTTTGCTTACACGTCCACCCTTTGTGGAGAGTTGTAATTCAACGAGATTATTTTTCAGTGTTACGAAAGATTCTTCGCCCTGTGCGGCAGAAAAGAGTGCCGAAGCTGAGTCGGGCAATGTCTGACGGAGCGCTTCTTCCTCGGCCAGTCTTGCAGCTTCAATGGCCGACTGTTCTTGCATGACTTGTTGGATTGAATCCTGATAGCGTTGGATGCGCGCCATCTCCTCCTCACTGGGGCGATTGTAGATGCTGAAACCTATCAGCACCAATCCGATAAGGGCGAATCCGATTAAGGTGTTTTTGTCCATTAATTTGATTTGTGATTTATAAATTATGATTACTTTTTAATAAAATCTTAGGCGCGGATTACGCGGATTACACGGTTCTTATTTTCCAATTCATTGAAAACAATCCGTGTTAATCCGCGTAATCCGTGCCTAAACGAATGAGGTTACTTGTTGATAGCAGCCTTCACGAATGCCAAGAAGAGGGGGTGCGGATTGAGCACCGTGCTTCCGTATTCGGGATGGAACTGTACGCCCACGTACCACTTCAGCGAGGGGATTTCCATAATCTCCACCAAGTCGCTTTCGGGGTTCACGCCCACGCAAGTCATTCCGTTCTTCTCGAACTCGGCCTTGTAGGCATTGTTGAACTCATAGCGGTGGCGATGGCGCTCCTGGATGTGCTCCTTGCCGTAGGCTTCGAACACCTTGTTGCCTTGCGTGAGCACACATTCGTAGGAGCCGAGGCGCATGTTCTCCTTCATGTCGAGCACTGCCTTCTGCTCCTCCATCAGGTCGATAACCGGATGGGTGGTCTTCTCGTCCATCTCCTTGGAGTTGGCATCGGTGTAGCCCAATACGTTGCGGGCAAACTCGATGGCCATCATCTGGAGGCCGAGGCCAAGGCCGAAGGTGGGCACATTGTGTTCGCGGCAATACTTGGCAACCACCAGCTTGCCTTCCACGCCACGGCTACCGAATCCCGGGCAGATGACTACGCCATCCATACCGCTGAGGAGCTCTTCGACGTTGCCTTCGTTGATGTTTTCGGTGTAGATGAAGTGTACCTTTGCCTTGCGGTCGTTGTAGGTGGCTGCTTGTGAGAGCGACTCCATGATTGACTTGTAGGCATCCTGCAGGTCGTATTTGCCGACGATGGCAATGTTCACCACCTCGGTGGCATTGTTGCGACGATTGAGGAAGTCGCGCCACGGGCCGAGCGAGGGAGTTTCGCCTACGGGGAGGCCCACCTTTTCGAGGATGGTCACGTCCAATCCTTGCTCCTGCATCTTCAAGGGCACTTCATAGATAGTGGGCACGTCCATGGATTGCACCACGGCCTTCTTGTCCACGTTGCAGAAGAGGGCCACCTTGTCGCGCATGTCCTGAGGAATCTCGTGTTCGGTGCGGAGCACGAGCACGTCGGGTTGCACACCCAGTGATTGCAACTTCTGCACACTGTGTTGCGTGGGCTTGCTCTTCAGCTCGCCTGCGGCCGAGAGGTAGGGCACGTAGGTGAGGTGAACGCTCACGGCATTGCGTCCGAGCTCCCACTTCAACTGGCGGATGCTCTCGATGTAGGGGAGCGATTCGATGTCGCCCACCGTACCACCGATTTCGGTAATCACGAAGTCATACTTGTACTTCGTGCCCATCAACTTCACGTTACGCTTGATTTCGTCGGTGATATGAGGGATTACCTGCACGGTCTTTCCCAAGTAGTCGCCGCGGCGCTCCTTGTCGATTACACCTTTATATATGCGTCCGCTGGTGATGTTGTTGGCCTTGGTGGCTTCGATGCTGAGGAAGCGCTCGTAGTGACCGAGGTCGAGGTCGGCCTGATGTCCGTCCACCGTCACGTAGCACTCGCCGTGCTCGTGGGGATTCAGTGTACCCGGGTCGATGTTGATGTACGGGTCAAACTTCTGGATGGTTACGTTGTAGCCACGGGCTTGCAACAACTTTCCGATTGACGCTGAAATGATTCCTTTTCCAAGTGACGAGGCAACTCCTCCCGTCACAAAGATGTACTTAGTTTCTGCCACAGTTGTAATTATTATAATGTTACTATTTCCAGTACTTGAATCTTTGTTTTGTTTTGAACAACAAATTAACGCGCAAAATTACAAAAAAATACGCTTATGATAATCATTTTACCCCGAAAAAGATGCAAGGAGAATGCAGTTTTAATATCTGTTTTCATTTTTAGGGAGAAAAGAGGCGGAAACTGAAAATAATAGTGTAACTTTGCAAGCTCAACAATAATCAATTAAACACACACAAGGAAAGTTATGATGAACATAAGAACCGCCGCATCTGTCATGTGCCTGCTTGCCACCACTCACTTGATGGCCGGACAAGAAGCGGAGAGAGTGGAAATTGACAATCAGATGGTAGTCGAATTGCCGACGCAATACGAGGCAGCCATTGATTCACTGGTGGCCGACTTTGAGGCGCGACAAGCCTCTGACGAGACGATGATGAACCCCCGCATGATTCGCCTTTTTGGCAAGGCAACCCTCTATAAATCAAGCGTGAGCAATGCGCTGAAGAGGGAGGAGGCGGTTGAACTCTATGCCTCCTCGGGCGACCAAGGATGCCTGGCACTTGCCACGGATAGCCGCATCGGCCAGCAACAACAGATGGAGGAGGCCATCGACCAAGCCGTGTTGCATGCAAGCATGACGAATCCCGAAGATTTCTCCTACACCGAGGAGAAGTTCAATGAAAACGTAACGGTTGTTGAATCAGTTGAAAAGCAACAGACAATCAACAATATACAGCCCACCATCCTGCTTTCGGAAAATCAGCAGAACCAAGCCGTAGGTGTTGACATGAAGGTGAAGAAACCCAATTTCTGGAAAACCACCGGCGAAACATGGTTGCAATTCCAACAAAACTACGTGTCGGGCAACTGGAGCCAAGGTGGCGAGAGCACCAACACCCTGCAATCGGGATTGATACTCACGGCCAACTACAACGATCAACGTAAAGTTCAGTGGGACAATATGTTCGAAGGACGCTTGGGCTTCACCACCGCCCCCTCGGACACCGAGCATGAGTATCGCATCAACACCGACATGTTGCGCCTTTCATCCAAGCTCCTTCTGAAGGCCATCAGGTCATGGAACTACTCCTTCGAAGTGACCTCGCAAACCCAGTCGTTGCGCAGCTATCCTACCAATAGCGAAAAGTATATTTCAGCCTTCCTTGCTCCGCTCGACACCCGTGTCAGCATCGGTATGGATTACAAGAAGAGCGTTAAGAACTTCAACATCTCCGTCAACCTTGCCCCCTTGAGTTACCGTTGGCTCTACGTTAGCGAAAAGCACCTTGGCGGACGCTACGGCATCAAGGGAAACCACCGCTCGCTTCAGGAGTACGGTTCGAGCACCAACATCAACTCCTCGTGGCAAATCACCAAGAACATCCGTTGGACAAGCCATATCGACGCCTTCACCAGCTACGAAAAGTTGGTGGCCAACTGGGAGAACACCATCGACTTTGCCGTTAACAAGTACCTCTCCACCAAACTCTTCTTTCACGGACGCTTCGACGATGGCGTGCGCAAGAAGGATGGTTACAGCTACTTCCAATTCAAGGAGTTCTTGCAATTCGGTCTTTCTTACAAGTGGTAATCGGCTACCTGTAGGTTGACAGAAAAGGGGGGATTACCATTCCACCTTATATATTAAATTGGGCACGGATTGCACGGATTAACACGGTTGTTTTATGCTTTGATAAGTATAATATTATCCGTGTAATCCGTACAATCCGTGCCTGTTTATAGTTTGCCTTAAAGTGTTTGTCCCACGAGCTTTTACGTCACTTTCTTATCCCGAACTGACGTAGCTTTTTGGTAAGATTTAGCATAAAAAAACGCCCCGCATCACTGCGGAGCGCTCTTCACTAATCTTATGTCTAATTCAAAGTTTGATGGTATATAAAAAGATTATTAAATATAATAATCCGGAAGCTACGTGCATCACTGCAGGTACTACTTCCCAAAAACAACAATTTCAAAATATTAAGTGGTTTGCAACCTTCATCGCTTGAAGGTTACGTTTGCAAAGGTAAGTATTATTTTTAATACTGACCAATTTTGTTTGCACGCAAGTCGTATATTTATGATTTTTTAAGAATTGGCAAAGTAAAAACCTTGTAAATCCTCGTAAAACCCCGTGGTTATACGACATAGTCAAGTTCTTTGCGCATGTTCACCAGCTCTTCGCGTATGCTTTTCAGCCGTGCGATGACTTCTGACGATTGCACCGTGCCTGTCTTGTTTTTCTTCAACGTCTGCTTGGCGCCGGCCAATGTCATACCTTTCTCCTTCACCAGGTGATAGATGATGCGTATGTCCTCGATGTCCTCCTTCCGGTATTGTCTGACTCCTCGTCCGGCTTTCTTTGGAGTGATGTTTTCGGGAAACATCTTTTCCCAATAGCGCAACAAGCTTTCGGGTACGTCAAACATTTCAGCCACTTCGCTGATGGAGTAGTAGAGCTTCAGGTCTTTGTCAGGATTGTAGGGCATTGTTTTAATTATGAATTATGAATTATGACTATTCTTTATTTAAATTTTAATTTTCAACTTTTAATTTTTAACTTTCAACTTTTAATTTTCAACTTTTAATTTTTAACTTTTAACTTTAATCATACACCTTTCCGTGGTTAGCAGCCATTTGAATCATCTGGTCATACTCCTCGGCGGTGAGATCCATGAAGTAGTAGTTCACGGGGTTCACCTTTCGTCCCTTGTTCACCACTTCGTAGTGGAGGTGTGGGCCGGTGCTTTTTCCTGTGCTTCCGACCAATCCGATGACCTCGCCACGTTTCACCTTCTGTCCGCGTCTGACTTGTGTCTTGCTCAAGTGGGCATAGCGTGTCTGATAGCCGAATCCGTGTTCGATTTCGATGGTAATTCCATATCCGCTTTCCCATCCCGATGATTTGATGGTGCCGTCCCCCGTGGCGTAGACGGGAGTACCCGTGTCGGCAGAGAAATCCATGCCGTGGTGAAACTTGATAGTCTTGTATATGGGGTCGATGCGTCGTCCGTATCCCGATGCCGTTCTTTTCAAGTCTTTGTTGGACACGGGTTGTATGGCGGGGATGCATTGCAGGCGTTCGTCGTTCTGCTTGCAGAGTCCGATAATCTCGTCGTACGACTTTGATTGGATATACAGTTGGCGTTTCAGGTAGTCAATCTTCTGTGCGTTTTCGATAATCATCTCCGCATTGGCCATCTCCTCGAGGTGTTCATAGCGGTTGATGCCTCCAGCCTCGGATTTGCGGATGTATGGCGAGATGGGCTCGGTTTGCAGAATCACGCGATAGAGGTTGTCGTCGCGTTGTTGCAAGTCCTCCAACACCCCCAAGGCCTCGTCCAGCTGGCGCGAGAGCACCTCATATTGTGCCTCCAACTCTGAATTTTCGATGCGCAAGGCATTCTCCGACGGGGTGCCCAAGAACCAGTACAGCCCTCCGACGATGAGCATGAGCACTCCCAAGGCGTAGGATGTGCGCCGTATGATGCTGAGCAACCGTTGGCGTCGGGTAGGGTAGATGCGGTCATAGGTGCGCGTCTTCGGATTATATATATAGTATACTTTTCGCATGTATTTTACCTCTGTTTTGAGTGAAAAAGGAACTATTTACCCCTCTCTTCGTTAACTTTTATCCAATAATGGGGGCAAAAATACGAAAAAGAGCGTATCTTTGCAAATCATTTTTCAGATAAATATATAAATAAGGTATAAATATGTTGACAGCAAACGAAATCAGAGACTCTTTTAAGAGCTTTTTCGAGTCAAAGGAGCACTTGATTGTGCCTTCGGCTCCCATGGTGGTCAAGGACGACCCCACACTGATGTTTACCAATGCCGGTATGAACCAGTTCAAGGACATTATCTTGGGCAACGCCCCTGCCAAGAGCAAGCGTGTGGCCGACTCGCAGAAGTGCTTGCGCGTGAGTGGCAAGCACAACGACCTCGAAGAGGTGGGTCACGACACCTATCATCACACCATGTTCGAGATGCTCGGCAACTGGTCTTTTGGCGACTACTTCAAGAAGGAGGCCATCAGTTGGGCGTGGGAGTACCTCGTTGACGTGCTCAAGCTCAATCCCGAAAACCTCTATGCCACCGTCTTCGAAGGAAGCCCCGAGGAGAACCTTGGCCGCGATGATGAAGCCGCCAGCTATTGGGAGCAATACCTGCCTAAGGACCACATCATCAATGGCAACAAGAAGGACAACTTCTGGGAGATGGGCGACACAGGCCCCTGCGGCCCTTGTTCGGAGATTCACATCGACCTCCGTCCTGCCGAAGAGCGTGCCAAGGTGAGTGGTCGCGACCTGGTGAACCACGACCATCCTCAGGTCATTGAAATTTGGAACCTCGTGTTCATGCAATACAACCGCAAGGCCGACGGCTCACTCGAAGGTCTGCCCGCCAAGGTCATCGACACCGGCATGGGCTTCGAGCGCCTCTGCATGGCTCTGCAAGGCAAGACCTCGAACTACGACACCGATGTCTTCCAACCCATCATCCGTGCCATCGGCCAGTTGGCCGGCATCCAGTATGGTGCCGCTCGTGAGACCGACGTGGCCATGCGCGTCATTGCCGACCACATCCGCACCATCGCCTTCTCTATCACCGATGGCCAGCTTCCCTCCAACGCCAAGGCCGGATACGTCATCCGTCGCATCCTTCGCCGTGCCGTGCGCTACGGCTACACCTTCCTTGGTCAGAAGGAGGCCTTCATGTATCGCCTCCTGCCCGTGCTCATCGACAACATGGGTGGTGCTTATCCCGAGTTGAAGGCCCAGCAGACACTCATCGAGAAGGTGATGAAGGAGGAGGAGGAATCCTTCCTGCGCACCCTCGAGACAGGTATCCGCCTGCTCGACAAGGTGATGGCCGAGGTGAAGGCCGCCGGCAAGACCGAAATCAACGGAGTCAATGCCTTTACCCTCTACGACACCTATGGTTTCCCCCTCGACTTGACAGAGTTGATTTGTCGCGAAAACGGACTCACCGTGAACATCGACGAGTTCAACGCCCAGATGCAGCAACAGAAGGAGCGTGCGCGCAATGCCGCTGCCGTGGAGACGGGCGACTGGGTGACTCTGAAGGAGGGCGACACCGAGTTTGTCGGCTACGACTACACCGAGTATGAGACCTCTATCCTCCGCTACCGTCAGGTGAAGCAGAAGAATCAGACACTCTATCAGATTGTGCTCGACAAGACCCCCTTCTATGCCGAAAGTGGTGGTCAGGTGGGCGACACCGGTGTGCTCGTCAGCGAGTTCGAGACCATCGACATCATCGACACCAAGAAGGAGAACAACCTCCCCATCCACATAGCCAAGAAGTTGCCCGAACATCCCGAGGCACCCATGATGGCATGTGTTGACACCGACAAGCGCGATGCATGTGCCGCTAACCACTCATGCACCCACCTCATCGACGAAGCCTTGCGCGAAGTGCTCGGCACCCATGTCGAGCAGAAGGGTTCATTGGTGACCTCCGAAAGCCTCCGCTTCGACTTCTCACATTTCCAGAAGGTGACCGACGAAGAAATCCGTCAGGTTGAGCACTTGGTGAATGCCAAGATTCGCGAGAATGTCCCCTTGACCGACCATCGCGACCTGCCCATCGAGCAAGCCAAGGAGTTGGGCGCCATTGCCCTCTTTGGTGAGAAGTATGGCGACCGCGTGCGCGTTGTCCAGTTCGGCTCATCGGTTGAATTCTGTGGCGGCACCCATGTGTCGGCCACCGGCAAGATAGGTATGGTGAAGATTATCTCCGAAAGCAGTGTGGCTGCTGGTGTGCGCCGTATTGAAGCCGTCACCGGTGCCAAGGTGGAAGAGATGCTCGACACCATTCAGGACACCATGAACGACCTGCGTGCCCTCTTCAACAACGCGCCCGACTTGAAGGCCGCCATCCGCAAGCACATCGAGGAGAACGCCGGCTTGAAGAAGCAAGTTGAAGACTTCATGAAGGAGAAAGAGGCCGAGGTGAAGAACCGCCTCGTTGCCGAAGCCAAGGAAGTGGGTGGCATGAAGGTGGTGAAGGCCGTCCTTGCCATGCCCGCCGAAGCGGTGAAGAACATCGCCTTCCAGGTGCGCCAAGCCATTCCCGAACACCTCCTTTGCGTCATCGGCAGCATCAATGAGGGCAAGCCCATGCTCACCGTCATGATCAGCGACGACCTCGTGGCCACCGGCCTCAAGGCAGGTGCATTGGTGAAGGAAGCCGCCCGCCTCATCCAAGGTGGTGGTGGCGGACAACCCCACTTTGCAACCGCTGGTGGTAAGAATCCCGAAGGCATCCTCTCTGCCGTCGACAAGGTGGTGGAGTTGGCACAGGGATGACCCCTCCCTCCGGCTTTTTAATGAAAAAAAACATATGTAGCGACTAACTGACAAAGATGCAACAGACAAATTACATCATTGAGGTTCAGAATGTGTCGAAATACTTCGGCGAGAAGGTGGCACTGGACAACATCAATTTGAAGGTAAAGAAGGGCGAGTTTGTGACCATCCTCGGCCCTTCGGGGTGTGGAAAGACAACGCTTCTGCGCTTGATAGCCGGTTTCCAGACGGCGTCGGAAGGCGAAATCCGCATCAGCGGACAAGAAATCACGCAGACACCGCCTCACCAACGGCCGGTGAACACCGTGTTTCAGAAGTACGCCCTGTTTCCCCACCTGAATGTGTTTGACAACATAGCCTTCGGCCTCAAGCTGAAGAAGTTGCCCACCTCCATCATCGAGAAGAAGGTGAAGGGAGCCCTGAAGATGGTGGGTATGACCGACTACGAGTATCGCGATGTCGATTCCCTCTCGGGCGGACAACAACAGCGTGTGGCCATTGCCCGCGCCATTGTGAACAATCCCGAGGTGCTTCTGCTCGACGAGCCTCTTGCCGCCCTCGACCTGAAGATGCGCAAGGACATGCAGATGGAGCTCAAGGAGTTGCACAAGTCGTTGGGCGTTACATTCGTTTACGTCACCCACGACCAGGAAGAAGCCTTGACGCTGAGCGACACCATCGTAGTAATGAGCGAGGGGCGCATCCAGCAGATAGGCACCCCCATCGACATCTACAACGAGCCCATCAACTCCTTTGTGGCCGACTTCATCGGTGAGAGCAACATCCTCAACGGCACCATGCTGAAGGACAAGCTCGTGAGCTTTGCCGGCCACGAGTTTGAGTGCGTCGACGAAGGATTTGGCGAGCAGACACCCGTCGATGTGGTCATCCGTCCCGAGGACATCTACATCTTCGACCCCTCCGACGCCGCCCAGCTCACGGGCACCGTCACCAGTTGCATCTTCAAGGGCGTCCACTACGAGATGTTGGTGCAGACGACCGAGGGCTACGAGCTGATGGTGCAGGATTACAACTGCTTCGAAGCCGGTCGTGAAGTGGGCCTGCTGGTGAAGCCTTTCGACATCCATGTGATGAAGAAGGAGCGCACGTGCAACACCTTCGAGGGACACCTGATTGACGAAAACCACGTCGAGTTCCTCGGTCATGAGTTCGAGTGCCTGCCCGTGAAGGACATCGAGCCGGGTGCCACCGTTCAGGTGGAGGTCGATTTCGACCGCGTCATCCTTCAGGACAACGAAGAGGACGGCATGCTCACTGGCGACGTCAACTTCATCCTCTATAAAGGCGACCACTATCACCTCACCGTCCGCTCCGACTGGGACGAAGATGTCTTTGTCGACACCAACGACGTGTGGGACGATGGCGACCGCGTAGGTATCACCATTGCCCCCGAGGATATAAGAGTAACTAATTAATTAGAAGGAGATAAAAGGAGATAAAGGAGTTAGCACTCGCTTTGCTCGTTAGGAGTTAAAGGAGTTGTCAAGCAGCACTATCGGCTTTAACTCCTAACGAGCGTAGCGAAGTGATAACTCCCTTTAACTCCTCTAACTCCTAAAAAATAATAGATATGCTAACCAAATTGTCTCAATTCTTCATGCGTCGCCGAAGCTGGTCGTTGCCCTACGCCCTGTTTCTGCTGGTGTTTGTGGTCGTGCCGTTGCTGCTCATTGTGGCTTACGCCTTCACCGACGAGGAGGGAGCCTTCACCCTGGGCAACTTCCGCAAGTTCATGGTGCATCCCGAAGCCGTCAACACCTTCATCTACTCCATCGGCATAGCCATGATAACCACCATCCTCTGCCTCGTGTTGGGTTATCCTGCGGCCTACATCCTCAGTCAGAAGCAGTTCAACACCTCCAAGACGATGGTCGTGCTCTTCATCCTCCCCATGTGGGTGAACATCTTGATTCGCACACTTGCCACCGTGGCGTTGTTCGACTTCCTCCAGTTGCCCTTGGGCGAGGGAGCCTTGATATTCGGCATGGTCTACAACTTCCTGCCCTTCATGATTTACCCCATCTACAACACCTTGCAGAAGATGGACCAAAGCCTCGTCGAAGCCGCGCAGGACTTGGGAGCCAATCCCCTGAAGGTGTTCACCAAGGTGGTGCTTCCCCTCTCGATGCCCGGCATATTCAGTGGCATCCTCATGGTGTTCATGCCCACGGTGTCGACCTTCGCCATTGCCGAGCTGCTCACGATGAACAACATCAAACTCTTCGGCACCACCGTGCAGGAGAACATCTATAACGGAATGTGGAACTATGGTGCAGCCCTCTCGCTCATCATGCTGTTGTTGATAGCCATCATGTCATTCTTCAGCAACGACGAGGACAATGCACAAAATGAAAGCGGAGGTGTGATATGATGAAAAACCTGTTAGCAAAGGGCTACCTGTGGTTCCTGTTGGCACTGCTCTATTCGCCTATCCTCATTATCATGATATTCTCGTTCACCGAGGCCAAGGTCTTGGGCAACTGGACGGGCTTCTCGTTCAACCTCTACAGCTCGCTCTTCTCGGGCGGCATGCACCATTCGTTGACGAACGCCATCATCAACACCTTCGTCATCGCCCTCATTGCAGCCACCGTCTCCACCATCCTTGGAAGCATTGCCGCCATCGGCATCTACAACCTGCGGAGCCGTCAGCGGGCCGCCATGAACTTTGTGAACAACATCCCCATCATGAACCCCGACATCATCACCGGTGTCTCCCTCTTCCTCCTCTTTGTCAGCTTTGGCATATCGCAAGGGTTCACCACCGTGGTGTTGGCCCACATCTCCTTCTGCACCCCCTACGTGGTGCTCAGCGTCATGCCCCGCTTGAAGAAGATGAACCCCAACATCTACGAAGCCGCGCTCGACCTCGGCGCCACCCCCTTCCAGGCGCTCCGCAAGGTCATCCTGCCCGAGATACTCCCCGGCATGATCAGTGGTTTCATCCTCGCCTTCACCCTGTCGATTGACGACTTTGCCGTCACCATCTTCACCATCGGCAACGAAGGCCTCGAGACCCTCTCCACCTACATCTATGCCGATGCCCGCAAGGGAGGACTCACCCCCGAGTTGCGTCCCCTTTCGACCATCATATTCGTCACCGTGCTCGTCCTCTTGATTGTCATCAACCGACGGGCAGAGAAACAGAAAAGTGAGTGATTATTTCAAGGAGATAAAAGGAGTTAAAGGGAGTTATCGGCTCTGACGAGCCTAAGGAGTTAGAGCCGATAGTCTCCAAACGAATTCGATTATGACACAGAGCTTCAAAGATATTTATGCTTGGCAGAAAGCCCACCAATTTGTGTTGTTGGTCTATCGGCATACGCGTAAATTCCCCTCGGAGGAACGTTTTGGCCTTTGCTCCCAATTTCAGCGTGCGGCAGTTTCGATTCCTGCAAACATTGCTGAAGGGTATAAGAAACTTCACAATCCTGACAAACTCCGATTCATGAATATGGCACAAGGCTCATTAGAAGAGTGTCGATATTATATACTCCTATCCAAAGATCTCGATTACATTAATGAAAACAATTATATAGAATTAGCCACGAGTATAGAGGAAGTGAGCCGCTTGCTCAATGCCTACGTGAAGGGTATATTAACCAATCAATCCAACAACCCGTGAGCAGCACTATCAGCTTTAACTCCTTTAACTCCTAACAAGCGAAGCGAAGTGATAACTCCTTTAACTCCTAAAAATATGAAACATCTCCTTCCCCTCCTCCTTGCCCTCCTCACCCTGGGCAGTTGCGGACGCTCACAAGAAGAGCGCAGCAAGATATTGAAAGTCTACAACTGGGCCGACTACATCGACGAAGACGTCTTGGCCGAATTTCCTGAATGGTACAAAGAGCAGACGGGCGAAGACATCGAAGTCATCTACCAGGTGTTCGACATCAACGAAGTCATGCTCACCAAGATTGAGCGCGGACACGAGGATTTCGACGTCGTGTGCCCCTCGGAGTACATCATCGAGCGCATGATGAAGAAAGACATGCTCCTCCCCATCAACCGCGACTTCGGACAGACCCCCGACTACATCCACAACCTCACCCCCTACATCCAGGACGAGCTGAACAAGATGATAACCGACGGACGCCGTGTCACCGACTACGCCGTGGCCTACATGTGGGGCACAGCCGGCAACCTCTACAACACCGCCCTCGTCACCCGGGAAGAGGCCCTCACGTGGAAAAGCCTGTGGGACCCCAAGTTCACGGGCAAAATCCTCATGAAGGACAGCTATCGCGATTGCTACGGCACCGCCATCATCTATGCCAACGCCGAGCGCTTGGGTAGGGGAGAAGTCACCGTCGAGCAACTGATGAACGACAACTCCGTCTCCGCCATCGCCACCGCCGAAGAGCAACTCAAACTGATGAAACCCAACATCGCCGGATGGGAAGCCGACTTCGGCAAAGAGATGATGACCAAGGGCAAAGCATGGCTCAACTTCACCTGGAGTGGCGATGCCGTGTGGGCCATCGAAGAGGCCGCCGAGGTAGGCGTCGAGCTCGACTACGTTGTCCCCGTCGAAGGCAGCAACGTGTGGTTCGACGGATGGGTCATCCCCAAGTACTCGCGCAACGTGCGGGCCGCAAGCTACTTCATCAACTACCTCTGCCGTCCCGACATCGCCCTGCGCAACATGGACGCCATCGGCTACGTCTCCGCCGTGGCCACCGACGAAGTGCTCGAAGCCAAGATAGACACCACCCTCGACACCTGGTCCGACCTCAGCTACTTCTTCGGCCCCCATGCCGACAGTGTGCAGGTCGACCCCATCCAATACCCCTCGCGCGAGGTGATAGAGCGATGCGCCGTCATCCGCGACTTCAGCAACAAGGACGACCTCGAGAAGGTCCTCGAAATGTGGAGCCGCGTCAAGGGCGACAACCTCAATGCCGGCCTTGTCCTCTTCATCTTTGCCGTCATCGGCATCCTTTTCATCTCGTTGTTGATTAACAAAATCAAGAAATACCGTCGCCAGCAACAGCGCCACCGCTATCGTGGCAAGCGCCGTAGCAAGAGGAAGTGATGGCCGTTGGCTATGGTTATTTTGTCATAGTAGCGAAGCGAATCGCCATCAGCCATCGTGTGCATCCAGTGGGGAAATGTGAAAAAACACCCCAAAAAGTGTGCGAAAAATGTGAAAAAATCATGGTTTCGCATGGCGGATAATGTGAAAAATGCTATCTTTGCGCCTGAAAACAAGCAGATTAGCATTCGCTTTCAATCATTCGTCAAACAATCCTTTGTCCTTCCATAACCTGATTTCTTTGTCGAAATCAGAAAGATATTCCTTGTCTTGAATCAGGCGGAACTTGTCGTATTCCGCGTATGCTTTCTTTTTCGCTTGTTCTGCTGAAACGGTGCCGGCATCATTCAATTTGTCATAACCATACATCGTCAAGAAATCATCCAATTGCTTTTTCCAATCGGTCATGGTGAATACAATCTGTCGTTCGGCAAGCGATTCGGCCAAATCAAGAAAGCCTGTTGACAAACGGTCAAGTGCTGTAACCTCTTTGTCCGACAGGTAATTCTTTGCGATAATGGTATCCGATTTCTGCACTCTTCCATCGGGCGCATTTTTCCATGTCGTCAGTCCCATGTGCGGCATTTCGGCATCGGCTCTTGAATAGATTATCTCCGCTGCCGTCTGGTGGGTAACCGCCCAATGCATCATGTTTTGAACCATCTTGAAAAACAGTTGGGTAGTTTCTGCTTTGGGGTCATAGTCAGCACTGCACTCAGCGTACACATCCGTGATTTTTTGGTAATATCTACGTTCCGAAGCTCTAATCTCACGGATACGCTCCAACAAGTCGTCGAAGTAATCTTTACCAAAGTGCTTGCCCTGTTTAAGGCGTTCGTCATCAAGGACAAAACCTTTGATAATCATCTCCTTCAATACCGATGTTGCCCAAATCCTGAATTGGGTGGCCTGATAGCTGTTTACACGATAGCCTACTGCGATTATGGCATCAAGGTTGTATAACATTTGAGGACGATTGACCTCCCTGTCACCTTCCATTTGAACTATCTCAATTTTTCGGATAGTTGCCGATTCTTCCAATTCTCCCGATTCAAATATCTGTATGAGATGATAGCTTACAGTCCTGACATCCACGTTATACAATTCAGCCATTCGCTTTTGCGACATCCAGAAAGTTTCGTTATTGAAAACGACCTCAATGCGAGTTTCTCCCTGTTTTGTTTTGTATAGTAAAATGTTGGAGGATAACGCATTGGCTGTAAGTTCGGTGACAGATGTTTCCTGTTTGAAATATTCTCTTGCCATCTGCACCTGTGGTTTCTTGCCATCAGCATTTTCTGCTATAATAAGGCAAGCCATACGAGACAGGTGCATATTTCCCACCTTGCGGAAAGTTCCCGAACCTAACCTAACCATTTCAACCGTTTGGTTAAAATGGTCGCTTATGTTCAGCCCTCTTTGGTTGGCTACTGCTATGGCCTTGTTCAGTGTGCGACTGAACTTTTGATAGCTGCTATATCCAAGAGCCGTAGATAAATCTCTTGAACTCCAATACTCTTGTCCGTCCTCCGTTGACTTCTTTATTTGTTCAAAGTCGGAAGACATAGGGGATATGTTTGTTTCCATGTTCATTCTATAAATACATTTTTGTAATTCATTTTATTTTCAGTCTAAATTCACGGTCATTAATAGATAATAATACCTGATTAAAATATTGAAGATAGAAAGTTTTTTCTGTTTAAAATTGGTCTTGTATTCTCAATGTATTTAACAAATTCAATCTTAATTCTCTTATTAATATCTCTCATGTTCTCATACTTCTCTACTGGTATATTTGTAACAAAGTGGTTTACAACATCTTTCCCTAATGAATCTTTGTAGTGTTCATTGTATTTTCTTATTAATTTTAGGGATTTACATTTAGTACTTTTATCATCTCAAATAGTACTTCAAATTTTGGATGGCTGTGGTACAAACTTAAGAGTTCACTATGCAGAAACCTTTTTCAAGCCTCTTTGCAAGCCACGTTTGTTTAATGCCGCGCTCTTTGAGCACCTCTTTTATGCGGTTCATGGAGTTATTCATTCAGGTGTTATTTACTATTCGGTTGCAAATTTATAAAATAATATGCAATATAAAGAGAAAAATTAAGGAAAATTCTACGATACCGATTTGTTAATGGATGAACGAAGTTAAACTTTTCCTAAATCCTTCCTTCCCCTACACCTTCACCACCCGATAGACATTGCCGGTGCCGGTGCGGGTGTGGATGCTTATAATGTCACGTTACTAAGTTCTTTTCCGATATCCCGAACTGTATTTAATATCATCCGGGTACGTTCTTCCGATGGATTCTTCAGCCCACGGATATATTGTGCCAACAGGCTCTGTTGTATTCCCATCCGTCTGGCTACGGCCGAAGCGTTTATCTCGGGATGTGTCAAGAACAGGCGCGAGATGCCTACTGGTTCGGGATTGTCATACTCAAAGCTCTCGTAAGAGACATCTTCGTCAATCTCTTCCCAATGGATGCCAAAGGCTTCCAACTCGTATGCCGCACGTTGTTCGGGTGTGGCATTCCTGAGTCGTTGGTAATACAGGATGGACTGCCACAAGGTGCGTCCGTCATCCGTCAGGATATAAATGCGCTCATCCTCAAACCATACTTTTGTTGCTACCATGGCTACCTCCTTTCTTTTTTTGTTATTTTCCGTATATTTTTATCCACGCAGTGAGGATTATATCCTTGTTCTCTTCGATGATGCTTTCAGCCAATTTGACATCCTTCGGTTTCATCCCTTTGTTGTTCATCAGGACTATCTCGTCGCCCACCTTGAACTTGGCTTCACCGTCGTTACTCAGTACGTGTACATGTACTGGTTCGTGATCACGGACATATATTCTGAATTTCAACCCGAAAAGTACTAATATTGTTGGCATACTTATGAAGTTTTATTGATTTGGTGACAAAAGTAGGTAATTTTTTTATTACCTACAAATAAATAAGACCATATTTTGATGTCCGTGGCAATAAAACCAGATATAACTACTCCTTATCAACTCCTAAAGAAATCCTTCCCCTACACCTTCACCACCCGATAGACATTGCCGGTGCGGGTGTGGATGCGTTCGAGGCCGAGGAGGGTGAGGGTTTTGCCAAACTGGCTGATGGTGCGGCCACGCATGGCGGAGGGGAAATGCTTCTTGAGGTGGAGGAAGATGTCGGCTGCGGAGAGGCTGTGGGCCTCTTCTCCCTCGAGTGGCAGGCGGAAGCAGCGGAAGAAGATGTCGTGCTCGGGCAGATGGCGGTAGAAAGGGCGGTTGCTCTCCTGGATAAGGCGCTCTTCGTCGTGGGTGAACCAATGGGGCAGGCCTTGCTCCAGCTCGTGTCTTAGCTGGGCATAGAGCTGCTGGTGGTCGATGGGACTGCAGTCGATGGCATGATGGACTTCGACGCAGAGGAAACGGCGGCTGCCGGTGGAGTCGGTGAGCAGCTCGCGCTGATTGCTGGTGCCGATGAACGAGGCGATGCGGGGCAGGTGGCTGTAGTAGCTGCGGTGGCTCTTGCGCACGTTGAGACGGCGCAGCTGCATGAGGTTTTTCAGCGTGGCCATGGCTCGCTCGCTGTAGCGGTCGAACTCGTCCATGTTGATGAGTCCGAAGTGGGAGAGTTTCTGTTCGCATCCGCTGACGCTGGTGATGTCGAACTTGTCGAGGTAGAAACTTTGCAGACTGGGGGGCATCAGCAGGGTGCAGAAGGTGGACTTGCACAGGCCTTGCTCGGTGCTGACGAGCAGGGGGGCTACGGCATTGGCGCTCTGTGAGGTGAGGCCCATCCACTGGGCGGCCATGCCGCGCATCCAGCGGTGGAAGCCCATGAGCCACACGGCGCTGTCGGACACACGGAGGGCCAGCGGGGTGACGCGGTCGGTGCCATCCCATGCGGGAAGTGACTGCATGTAGGCTTGGAAGGGGTGGTGGTCGGCCACTTGAAGGGAGCAGAGCAGGCGGTTGATGTCTTTGTCCCAACAGGGGATGCCTTGCAGCTGGGCTTCGATGCAGAGGGTGTTGACCACGCGCTGGTCGGCCATGCGGAAGGGGGCTCCGCTGCCCTTGCGACGATACTCGGGCTGCTCGGTGAGTTGGTTAAAGCGGAGTTCGTAGTGGGTTGTGAGGTACTCTCCAATCTGACGCATCAGGGGGATTTCCTTGGCCGTGAGGGGTGAACGGCCCTGAGGCACCGGGTGCTTGGGTGTCGTGGGTTGGGGGACTTCATTGAAATAGTTGCGGAGCATTTTCTGCACGAGCTGAATCAGTTTTTTCATCATGTCTTTAATGGTTTTTATGGTTTATTTTTCCGCAAAGATACAACATATAAGTGGCTGTTTGCAAGTGTTTTGCAAGAAATCGCAACTAATTTGAAGGAGCTGTTGAGTACAGCTTTTCATCCAAATCTTTACAGCTTCGAAACAGGATGTCCACAGTGAGTTACTGGAGTGAGTCGGACGATTCGCTTTTGTGGAGCGGGTGGGTAACTAGTGTGAATCGAGCGACTCACAAGTGTGAATCTCTGCAAATTATTTGCTTGTAACGTGATAAGTTCGTATATTTGCAGGGTGAAAGGTTAGGAATTGAACATTAAGAGTTAAGAATTAAGAGTTAAGAATTAAAAGTTAAAAATTAAGAGTTAAAAATTAAAAGTTAAGAATTAAAAGTTAAAAATTAAAAGTTAAAAGTTGGTTCGAGAGTATGTGCATAATTAATAATTAACAATTATCCCATGGCTATACAATTTGAATTTTACAGGAATCCCAATTCGGAGGGAACGAACAAGAAGCGTTATCATGCCCGTGTGGTGACCTTCGGGCGAGTGGACACGGAGCAGTTGGCGCAAGAGATACACAGGGAGAGTGCGCTGTCGAAAAACGATGTGAAGGCGGTGCTGATGATGCTGGCCGACAAGGTGAAGGAGCACTTGGGCGAGGGACGAAGGGTGAATCTGGACGGGATTGGCACCTTCCAGGTGAACCTGCGATGCAGGGAGGAGGTGCGTACGCCACATGCCGTGAGGGCTGAGAAGGTGGCGTTCAAGTCCATCACGTTTCGGGCAACAACGGAGTTGCGCAACAGCATGAAGAACCAGAAGCTGCACCGCTCGCGCATCAGGCCGCATTCCAATCTGCTGACGGAGGAAGAGATTGATGCCAAACTGGTGGAACACTTCAGCCAGCGCGAGACGCTGACGCGGCACGAGTTTCAATTCCTGTGTGGACAGGTGAAGTCTACGGCCCAACGGAACATCAAGCGGTTGGTGGAGGCGGGCAGACTGCGCAATGTGGCAACGGCGAGGAACCCGGTGTATGTGTTGGTGAAGAATGAGACGGTGTGAAGCCTGTGAAGGGTGAAATCCGCTGCTGCCTTCACAGTTTCGAACTGATACAGAGGATAGTATGAGGGCGTGAAGGGTGTGAAGGGCGGATTTTCTTTAGGAGTTAGCGCTTCGCTAAGGAGTTAGAGGAGTTATCACTCGCTTTTCTCGTTAGGAGTTAAAGCCACCATACCTTAATGAAAGGCAAGCAGGCCAAAGCCTGCGCTAACTCCTTTTAACTCCTAGCGAAGCGCTAACTCCTTTTACTCCTTTAACTCCTTGAATTAAAAAACTCACCCCCTCATCTTCTCCTCAACGAAGGACTTGATGAAGCGCATGGTGCCCTCGATGCCCAACTGGGAGGAGTTGATGCAGAGGTCGTAGGTGGCGGCTTGACCCCAGGTGTGGGCACTGTAGTAGTTGTAGTAGGAGGAGCGCTTGTGGTCGGCCCGTTGCATGAAGGTGCGCGCCTGCTCGTCGGAGAGCTCGGGATGGCGCTCGCGGATGCGGCGGATGCGGTCGGCCTCGTCGGCGGTGATGAAGATGTTGATGACGTGGGGCTCGTCGCGCAGGATGTAGTCGGCACAACGGCCTACGAAGATGCACGAGCCTTGCTCGCTGAGGTGGCGGATGACGTCGCTCTGAATCCGGAAGAGGGCTTCGTCGCTCAGGCAGTTGCCATACATGCTGTCGCTCATGAAGGGGACAACTTCGAAGAGGCGCGAGATGATGCCTTTCTGCTCGTCTTTCTCTTCGAAGACCTCTTTGCAGAGTCCGCTCTCCTTGGCGGCCATGTCGATGAGGGTGCGGTCGTAGATGGGGATATTGAGCTCACGGGCAAGCTGTTGGCCGATGAGCTTGCCTCCACTGCCGAGCTGGCGACCGATGTTGATGAAGTACTTTTTCATTGGGATTTCTTTTTTTAATTTCTTTTTTCTTCCTTAAATACCTTGAACTGCCTGTAGAGCATCCATCCGGCGATGATTGATGCCATCAGGTCGGAGAGGGGCATGGAGAGCCATACGCCCGTCTGCCCCAAGAAGTGGGGGAGCACCAGCAGGCAGGGGATGAGGAAGATGAGCTGGCGGGTGAGCGAGAGGAAGATGCTCTTGCGGGCCATGCCGATGCTCTGGAAGAAGTTGACGGTGACCATCTGGAATCCGACGATGGGGAAGATGGCTACCATGTAGCGCAGGCCGTGGGCGGCTTGGCGGATGAGCTCTTCGTCGGTGGTGAAGGCGCGCGCCACGAGGTGGGGGATGAAGACGCCGACGAGGAAGGCGGCGGTGGTGATGGCGGTGGCGGCAAGGATGGTGAGGCGCAGCACGCGGTTGACGCGGTCGAACTGGCGGGCGCCGTAGTTATATCCGGCTATGGGTTGCATGCCTTGGTTAAGGCCCATCACTATCATGACGAAGAAGAAGGCGATGCGGTTGGCTATGCCGTAGGCTCCGATGGCGAGGTCGCCTCCGTGGGTCTGAAGGCCTTTGTTGATGAGTATGACCACGACGCAGGCGCAGAGGTTCATCAGGAAGGGGGCCATGCCGATGGAGAGGGAGTTGGTGACTATCTTGCGCTTGAGGCCGAAGGTGCCGCGACGGATGTGTATCAGCTCGCTCTTGTTGGTGAATATCTTCAGCTGCCAGCAGAGGGCTATCATCTGGGCCAACACGGTGGCCGTGGCGGCTCCGCGGATGCCCATGTCGAGGACGTAGATGAAGATGGGGGCGAGGATGACGTTGATGAGCACGGTGCTGATGGTGGCGTACATGGCTTTCTGGGGATGGCCGGCGGAGCGGAGCATGGCGTTGAGTCCCAGGTACATGTGGGTGATGACGTTGCCAAGGAGGATGACCTCCATGAAGTCGCGCGCATAGGGGAGGGTGGCGTCGCTGGCACCGAAGAAGTAGAGGATGGGGTCGATGAAGGCCAGCATCAGGGCTCCGAAGACGACGCCGATGATGGTGTTCATGGTGATGACGTTGCCAAGGATTTGTTGGGCGGTGGCGTAGTCCTTCTGTCCGAGTTTGACGGAGAGCAGGGTGGAGGCACCCACGCCTACCATGGCGCCAAAGGCGGCTGAGAGGTTCATGACGGGGAAGGTGATGGCCAATCCCGAGATGGCCAGGGGACCTACGCCTTGGCCGATGAAGATGCTGTCGACCATGTTGTAGAGCGACGAGGCGGTCATGGCAATGATGGCCGGCACGGCGTACTGGGTGAGCAGTTTGCGTATGCTCTCGGTGCCTAATGCGGTGGGGGCTGTTTGTTGTGACATGTTCTTTTTACCTTTTATTGAGGAGTTAGAGGGGTTGTCGCTTCGTCAGGAGTTAGAGGAGTTATCACTCGCTTCTCTCGTTAGGAGTTAAAGCCACCCATTCCTTAATGAAAGGCAAGCAGGCCAAAGCCTGCGCTAACTCCTTTTAACTCCTTTAACTTCTTTAACTCCCTTAACTTCTCCTTTTAATCGTTTTTACGGTGCAAAGATACGGTAAATTTCATTTTTATGCCTACTTTTGCAGACGTAAATTAACAAAGAAGATGAATAAAAGTTGTGAAAACCGCCGTGTGATGGTGGGAATGAGTGGTGGCGTGGACAGCACGGCCGCCTGTCTGATGCTGATGGAGCAGGGCTATGAGGTGGTGGGAGTGACGATGCGCACGTGGGACAACCCGTCGGCGTTCTCCTCTGCCGACCAGTCGGAGCCTGACTACATCGTGGAGGCTCGTGCCTTGGCTGCGCGCTTGGGCATCGAACACTATGTGGCCGACGAGCGCGAGGAGTTCCGCCGTGTCATCGTGCAGGGCTTCATCGACGAGTATATGCAGGGGCGCACGCCGAACCCGTGCGTCGTGTGCAACCCGCTTTTCAAATTCCGCGTGCTCAGGGAGTGGGCGGACAAGATGGGGTGTGCCTACATGGCTACGGGCCACTATTCGCAACTGGAGCACTCTCGCGCGCGTACCTTTATTGTTATCGGGCGCGACGAGAAGAAAGACCAGAGCTACTTCCTGTGGCGCGTAGGGCAGGAGGTGTTGGCGCGGTGCATCTTCCCCTTGGGCGGAATGACGAAGGAGGAGGTGCGTGCTTACCTGAAGGCGAAGGGCTTCGAGGCGAAGTCGGCCGAGGGGGAGAGCATGGAGGTGTGCTTCATCGAGGGGGATTATCGCGACTTCCTCCGCCAACAGGTGCCCGACATTGACACGCGCATCGGACGTGGCAAGTTTGTGGATGCCGAGGGGCACACGATTGGCACGCATCGCGGCTATCCCTACTACACCATCGGGCAACGCAAGGGGCTGGAGATTGCCCTTGGGCGACCCGTATATGTCATCAAACTGAATGCGCAGAAGAATACCGTGATGCTGGGCGATGCCGACGAGCTGAAGGCCGAATATATGCTGACGGAGCCACCCCTGTGGGTGGACGAGGCGGAGGCTATGGAGAGCAAGGAGCTGGCCGTGCGCATCCGCTATCGTAGCCGACCCATCCCTTGCACCGTGCACCGGTTGGACGACGGGCGTCTGCTCGTCCGTTTCTTGGGTGAGGCTTCGTCGGTGACACCCGGCCAGTCGGCCGTCTTCTACATCGGTGGCCGTGTGGTGGGCGGAGCGTTCATTGCCAATCAGAAAGGGGTGAACTACTTGGCGAAAATATAAGCGTCGGGGGAGGGCTTCAAAAAATGCGGCTGGCTTTTTGAAAAATGGGGACAGTCCCAAAAAACAGTTGCAAATTATTCCGTCTCTGTGTCATTTTTCGCTACGCTCAACAACTCGTCTGAACGCAGTGAAGAATCTGAATACGTCAGCATTATAGTGTTCTGCTTGCGTTTACAGATTCTTCACTGCGTTCAGACGAGTTGTTGAGCGTAGCGAAAAATGACACAGAGACATCATGTAAACCAATTATATACAACCGACTTTTAGGACTGACCCCAATAAAGAGTTTCGTACCTATATAAAAAAAAGAAGGTTGTCTCCCGACAACCAATCTTCCATTAACCTTAAATCTAATACCATGAAAAACACGATGCAAAGGTACTGCTTTTTTTCATCTACGCAATACTTTGCACCGTGTTTTCTCAGTTTTTTAACCTTTATTAAACTTTCAGCAGGTTAATTGTTAGAGTTTCACCTGCACTTCTGTGCCCGTGTAGTTCACCACCTTGTCGAAATTGGCAGGCTCGGTGTCGGCAGCGGGGCTTCCCTGCTTCACCACGTGGATGCGGAAGTTGCGGTTGGCCAACATGCCCTTGAACTCGCCCTTGCGAGCGGCAATGGTGAGGGTGCGTGTGGCATCGTCCCAGTGGAAGGGGATTTCGGTGAAGGCACCCTTCTCATAGTTGTAGTTGTCGCCCTCGTCCTCGTAGAGCACAAAGTCGGCATCGGCACCGGGATAGATGCGGATTTCCAAGTTATCCCACGGTTTCTCGGTGGAGTATTGCACGGCAGGGCCGAAGGGGATGATGGTGCCGGCCTTGATGTAGAGGGGGATGATGTTGATGGGAGCCAAGCGCTTCACGGTGCGTCCGCCATCCATCAGGTCGTTTGTCCAGAAGTCATACCAGCGGGCACCAGCGGGCAGATACACCTCCACGGGAGCTGCCGCCTTCTCCACCTCGGGATAGATGGCAAAGCCTTCCTTATGCTCGTTTTGGAAGGTATAGAGGGGGTCGGTCACCGGTTTCACAAGGATGGAACGTCCGAAGAGGTATTCATCGGTCAGGTTGATGGCCTTCTTGTCGTCCGTAAAGTCGAAGAAGAGCGGACGCATCATTGAACCACTGCGCTGCACCACCTCGCCCATCATGCTGTAGATGTAGGGAAGGAGACGGTAGCGGAGCTCGACATATTGTTTCTGCACATCGAATGCCCATTCGCCGGGGTTTCCATAGCGGTACATCTCGTTGAGCATGGGACCCGATCGGTGGTTGCGCATCAAGGGCATGAAGCATCCCCACTGCATCCAGCGCACCTGCAACTCCTGTGCAAAGGGGTCGCGCGGATTGTTGCGGATGTCCCATCCGAAGAAACCACCGATGTCGGTATTCCAGAAGGGGATACCACAGGTCACGTAGTTCAATCCCGAGGGTATCTGAGCCTTCATCACGCGCCAGTTGCTGGTGATGTCGCCACTCCAGCTGAAGGTTGCATAGCGTTGGATACCAAACGAGCTGCTTCGTGTCATCTGGAAGGAGCGCTTGTAGTTTTTCTTCTGCTTGCGCTGGCTCTCATACACGCCCTTGTTGCTCATCAAGGGGAAGGCATTCTTCACGCTCCGCCATGAGCCGTCGTGCGTCATGTGGGCATCGTCGCCGGGCACTTCCCAATGGTCGGGTTCGGTCGAGTCGCTCCACCAGGCATCGATGTCCATGTCGTAGAGGTTCTTCAAGTATTTCCAATAGATGGCACGGGCCTTCGGATTGAAGGGGTCGTAGGGCTTCACGCCACGATTGCGCGGCCACGTGTCGAAGGGATAGAGGGCACCTATCTTGTCCAGCTCCTTGTATTGCTCTGTCCAAGGGCCGAAGCTTGCCCAGATGGAAATCATCAGGTGGGCATTCTTGCTATGCACGTAGTCAACCATCTCTTGAGGACTCTTGATGCGCGGCTCGAGGCCCTTTTCCACATACTCCTTGGCAAGGGGCTTGAGGTCGTCGGGCAGGTATTTCGCCCACTTCTCGTCGCCCACCTTATTTATATAATAGGGGTTCATGAACTTCATGGCATTCCAGTTGGAGTCGCATCCCCAGTATTGCCAATCCTGCACAATGCCGTCGAGGGGGATTTCCAGTTCGCGATACTTGTCGAGCACCTCACACAGTTCGTCGCTCGTCTTGTAGCGCTCGCGACATTGCCAGAATCCCATTGTCCACAGGGGGAACATGGTGGCTTGTCCCGAAAGCTGGCGCACGGAGGCCATCACATCGTCTTGTGAGCCATTGCCGTACATGAAGTAATAATCCACGCACTGGCCCACCTCAGAGGAGAAGCGTGTCAGCGACTCGGTGTCCTTGAAGAAGGTGCGTCCGGCATTATCCCAATAGAAGCCGTAGCCCTTGTCGGAAGCAAAGTAGGGGATGGTGATGTTTCCGTTCGTATTCCACATCTTTATCTCCTCGCCACGCTGATTGAGTTTGTGGCTTCCACGCTGGCCGAATCCGAAGATGGCCTCGTCCTTTGCCAAGCGGAAGTTTTGCGCCACGGCATAGAGTCCCTTGTCGGCTCCTGCCTCAATGGTTTCCACCTCGCCGATGGCCGTCTCCTGAAGCAACATCTTGTCGCCCTTGGAGAAGCATACGACGCCCGTCTTCTTATCCACGGTGGCGGTCATGTATTCGGTGGTCACGGTCACCACGCCTGCTTTGTCGTCCGTGGTGAAGGCGGCTCCCGTAGGTTCAAGAATCACCGAGTAGCTTTTCTTCGCGGGCATCTGCTTCAACCCGTCGGCATACTTCACCACGCGGATGGTGGTGGGTGAATAGACGATTACTTCCGTGGTGGGCACCCCCTCAGTGGCGACGTCCACCTTGACACCGTGCTTCGTCTCGGTCACGGTTTGCGCCTGAGTGGCCATTGCCGTCATCAGACACAGGGAGGTTAACATCAGTTTTCTCATGTTTTTCTGTTTTTTATGATGATTTGGTAATGATTTTCTTCCGTCTCATCTATCTTTCAAGCCTCTAAAAAGCCTCGGGGTTACTTCACTCCACATACAACACAAGCCCCTTGAGGTATTCGCCTTCGGGATGGTAGATGTTGACGGGATGGTCGGCCGGCTGGGTCAGTTGGTGAAGAATGCGCACACTGCGTCCGCTCATGGCAGCTGCGGTGAAGACGGCGGTGCGGAAGTTGTCCTTCGTCACCACTTGCGAACACGAGAAGGTGAAGAGGATGCCTCCGGGCTTGATTTTCTCGAACGCCTTGGCATTGAGCTTGCGGTATCCCTGAAGGGCGTTGCGAAGGGCATCCTTGTGCTTGGCAAAGGCGGGAGGGTCGAGGATGATGAGGTCGTACTGGTCGCCCATGCGGTCGAGATACTTGAAGGCATCTTCGGCATAGGCGGTGTGGCGCGGGTCGCCGGGGAAGTTCAGCTCGACGTTCTTGTTGGTGAGGTCGATGGCCTTGGCCGAACTATCAACGGAATGGACGAGCTTGGCGCCTCCGCGCATGGCATAGAAGGAGAATCCGCCGGTGTAGCAAAACATGTTGAGCACCGAGCGTCCCTTTGAATAGCGCTCGAGCAAGGCGCGGTTTTCGCGTTGGTCGACAAAGAAGCCCGTCTTCTGCCCCTTGAGCCAGTCGACGTGGAAGTTGAGGCCGTTCTCCATGGCCACGTTGTCGGCACTTCCGCCAAGGATGAAGCCATTCTCTTGCCCGAGGTCGGCTTTGAAGGGGAGGGTTGTCTCTGACTTGTAGTAGATGTTTTCCACCACGCCCTTCATCACATCGGCCAGGGCGCGGGCAATCTCGTGGCGATAGACGTGCATACCTACGGAGTGGGCCTGCACAACGGCGGTGCGGCCATAGACGTCGATGACAAGGCCGGGCAGATTGTCGCCCTCGCCATGCACGAGGCGGTAGGTGTTGTTTTGCGGATTGCCGGCCACGCCGATGGCGCGACGCATGTCGTAAGCGATGGCGAGCCGACGGTGCCAGAAGGCTTCGTCAACGGGTTCGTCGACAAACGAGAGCACGCGCACGGCGATGCTTCCTATCTGGTAATGGCCAATGGCAATGAATTGGCGCTCGGCGGTGACAACGCGCACCACTTCGCCCTCTTCGGGGTCACCTTCGATATGGTGTATGGCACCCGAGAATACCCACGGGTGAAAACGCTTGAGGGATTCCTCTTTTCCTTTCTTTAAATGTACGATGTTCATTGTTCAATATTTCTTTCCTTTCACTCCTACACTACTTCATTATTAACCACCACTTCCTCCACCGGTGCCGGAATCACCTCGTAGTCGCCCGTGGCCTTCAGTTCCTCGATGCGGTCGTAAATCTTCAAGCACGCCCATGCGTCGATGGCGGCATAGGCCTTCTGTGCATCGTTGAGCACGTCGGCTTCCCAGTTGGTGAGGCGCTGGCGCTTGGAGATTTTCCGTCCGAAGAGGTTGGCGTAGATTTTCTGGAGGCTCATGTCGCGGATGCCCACCTGACCGACCATGTCCTGCAGGTCGATGAAGTTGTTGCTTGCAAACTCTCCCACCCGGTGGAGCATGTGGATGTCGTCCTTCAACGAGAGGCCCACCTTCACCAGCGTCGGGTGGCTGAGCAGGCGCACGACGGAGGGACACATGCCTATCATGTTGAGGCGGAAGAGGAAGCATGTGTCGTGTGTAGAGACTTGCAACAGGGCCACCTTGTGCATGATTCCGCGCTTGAACGAGGGACGTGTCTCGGTGTCGATGCCCACCATCGGTTGGGTGAGCAGGTAGCCGACGGCCTTCTCGGCCTCCAGTTCTGTCTGTATCACAATGATGCGTCCGTCGAAGGTCACCACCTCCATCTCCGCCACTTCGGCTTTTTCTATTTTTTCTTTAATGTAAATCATCAGTGTTTTTAAGGTGGGTCCTATAAATTCCCACAGATTATTAACAATAGTGAGTACTTTAATCTTTTTGCCGTTAAATCGGCTTTATCCGGCTCTTTTTGCCACTCATGTCGGTCGTGTAGCCCGCTACACTTCCTCCACAACTGTCAAAAACATCTCGGCTAAACTCCGATTTTCCGCCAAAGCGAATTTATAGGACCCACCTTAATTGATTATCCGGCCATTGTTGCCACATGACTCGGTCATTGTTGTCACATGACTCGGCCGACCTTATCCCAAGGCTAAGCCCGGTTCATCCCAAGGGTAAGCATGGCTTATCCCAAGGTTAAGGTTTGTTAAGCATTGTCGTCGTCATCGGCCTCCTCGTCATCGGCTGAGGGGTTGAACTTCACCGAGTGGAGGGCGCGCATGGTGTTCACCAGCGTCTGTCCCCAGTAGAGCGAGAAATTGTCGCGGCAGATGGCCAGCGAATCGTGCATCGTCTCGTCGAATCCGAGTTGGAAGACACTGATGAAGTTCTTGACATCCTGGTAGATGTCGGCCAGGTCTTCCGAGATGCACCGTGTGATGGGCGTGTCGCTATAGCGCATGTCCTGCATGAAGACCTCCAGATAGTCGTCCTTATCGGCCATGAGGGCCGACAACGAATAGCGGAGCACCTCGTAGTCGTCCTCGGTGACGAAGGTTTCCGGCTCGTCGTCGCCCATCACCTCGCACTCGGGAAGCATCGATGCCTTGATGTAGAGCAGGGGCAGAATCTTGAGGATGGTGTCCACAAACTCCGCCCGGCGATGCGACTCGGCACGCTCGAGATAGGCACAAAATTCGGCAGCTACGGTGACAAACTCCACCGTGTTGCGACTGAAGATGACTTGTTCTTTATTTTCCATGAATGATAAATTAAGGTGCAAAGGTAATTAAAAAAAGAGATTAAAAAGGTGATAATTCCCAAAATTCGTATTAAATTTGCAACCGAATAGACAATCAATCGTACACATGGCAAAGAAAACTAAGGAAAAAGCCTCTGCAAAAGCCACCCACAAACCGGCCGTAGAGGAGAAAAAAGACCATATTTTCAAGAACTTCTTCGGCTCCGTCAAGAACGAAATCGGACAATTCATCGTGGGCCTCGTGTTGGCGCTGATAGCCTTCTACATGCTCATTGCCTTCATCTCGTTCTTCACCACCGGCGCGGCCGACCAGAGCATTTTGGAAAATCCCACATCGGCCGACTTGGGCGTGGGCAACGAGATAAAGAACTCCACCGGCGCCATCGGTGCACAGATGGCCAACTACCTGATAAACGGGTGCTTCGGCATCTCGGCCTTCTTCTTCGTCATCTTCATCGGCGTGGCCGGATTGAAGCTGATGAAGGCCTATCGGGTGAAGCTCACGAAGTGGTTCATCTGTTGCTCGCTCCTGCTCGTGTGGTTCTCGGTGGCACTGGGTTTCCTGTGTGGCACGTCGTTTGCCGACAGCCACATCATCCCCGGCGGACTCCACGGCTACAACGTGAGCAATTGGCTCACCTCGCAGATAGGCGCACCGGGCGTGTGGCTCCTCCTGTTGGTCACGGCCATCCTCTTCGCCATCTATCTGAGCCGCGAGACCATCAACCTCATCCGCAAGATGCTGCACCCCCACATCCCGCTTGACAAGCTCAGACGCCACAAGGATTCCTCCCCTACGGAGGAAAAAAATCTTTCAGGTGAGGGAGAAAATCCGGAAGGGGAAACTACCCCCGAAGACGAAGGTGAAGCCACGGTTATCGACCTCGACGTGGACACCCCCGTCACCACCCTCGAGGAGGAGATGAGCATCACGCCCGTGGTGGACGAGGAGGTGCCCGTGGTGGAGGAGGAAATCCCCATCGTGGTGGAAAACAACGAAGAACCCGCCCCTGAGGGAGACGAGCAGGAGAAGGAGCTCGAAATGGAGGTGGAGACTCCCGAGGACGAGGAGTACGACGGCCCCCAACTGGAGCCTTACAACCCGAAGCTCGACCTGGAGAACTACCACTACCCCACCCTCGACCTGCTGAAGAAGTATGAGAACAATGCCCCCTCGGTGGACGCCGAAGAGCTGAACGCCAAGAAGGACCGCATCATCGAAGTGTTGCGCAACTTCGGCGTGGAGATAGCCAGCATCAAGGCCACCGTAGGCCCCACCATCACCCTCTATGAAATCACTCCCGCGCCGGGCGTGCGCATCGCCAAAATCCGTAATCTGGAGAACGACATCGCCCTCAGCCTTGCCGCCCTCGGCATCCGCATCATTGCGCCCATCCCCGGAAAGGGCACCATCGGTATCGAAGTGCCCAACGCCAAGCCGCGCATCGTGCCCATGGAGACCATCCTGGCAAGCAAGAAGTATCAGGAGAGCGACATGGAGTTGCCCGTGGCCGTGGGAAAGACCATCAGCAACGAAGTCTACATGTTCGACCTCGCCAAGGCACCTCACCTCCTCGTGGCCGGTGCCACGGGTATGGGTAAGTCGGTGGGACTGAACGCCATCGTCACCTCCCTGCTCTACAAGAAGCATCCGGCCGAGCTGAAGTTCGTCATCATCGACCCCAAGAAGGTGGAGTTCAGCATCTATGCCCCCATCGAAAACCACTTCCTGGCCAAAGTGCCCGATAGTGGCGACGCCATCATCACCGATGTGGACAAGGTGGTGCAGACGTTGAACTCGCTCTGCGTGGAGATGGACACCCGATACGACCTGCTGAAGAGCGCCGGCGCACGCAACATCAAGGAGTACAACGCCAAGTTCATCGAACGCAGGCTCAATCCCGAAAAGGGGCACAAATACCTGCCCTACATCGTGGTCATCGTGGACGAGTTCGGCGACCTCATCATGACGGCCGGACGCGAAGTGGAACTTCCCATCGCCCGCATCGCCCAGCTGGCTCGTGCCGTGGGCATCCACATGATTATCGCCACCCAACGCCCGACGACAAACATCATCACGGGTACCATCAAGGCCAACTTCCCCGCACGTATGGCCTTCCGCACCTCGTCGATGATCGACTCGCGCACCATCCTCGACCGACCGGGAGCCAACCAACTCATCGGAAAGGGCGACATGCTCTATCTGCAAGGACAAGACCCCGTGCGTGTGCAATGTGCCTTCGTCGACACTCCCGAGGTGGAAAACATCGTGAGCCACATCGCCGTCCAACAGAGCTACCTGAGCGCCTTTGAACTGCCCGAGGTGCAAGTGGAAGGTGGCGACTCAAGCGGAGCAGCCGACGTGGACATGAACAAGCTCGACCCGATGTTGCGCGACGCGGCACAACTCATCATCACCCACCAACAGGGAAGCACCTCGCTCATCCAACGCAAGTTCTCCATCGGATACAACCGAGCCGGACGCATCATGGATCAGCTCGAGCGCATCGGCGTGGTAGGCCCCGCACAAGGAAGCAAGCCGCGCGATGTCCTCTGCCAGACGGAGATGGACTTGGACATGATAATGAGCAACCTGTAATCAATTGTGTTATGAATCATAAACGTCAATTTGTCAACTTGTCAACTCTTATAATCCTCTTCCTGCTTTCCGCCTTACCGATGATGGCGCAAAAGGAGGCGGAGGCAAAAGCAGTGCTCGAGAAGACGACGCAAGCCTTCAAGAAGGCGGGCGGCATCGAGGCCGACTTCACACTCACACCCTACCAACGCGGTGTGGCGCAAGGCGAAGTGAAGGGAAGCATCCAACTGATGGACGCTAACTTCCGGCTGACCACCCCTCAGATGGTGACATGGTTCAATGGCAAGACACAATGGACCTACCTGCCCGCCAACGAAGAGGTGAACGTGAGCACACCCACCCGCGAAGAACTGGAGAGCATCAACCCCATGGCCTTCCTTACCTTATATAAAGAGGGCTACAACTACCGCATGGGCGAACAGAGCACCTACAAGGGAAAGAGCGTGTACGAAGTGACCCTCACGGCCGAAGACTTCAATCGCCAATGGGCCAACCTCACCCTCTACATCGACCGCACCTCGCTCCTCCCCCTCTACATCAAGCTGAAGGAGGCGGGCAAGGACTACAACCTCATCACCATCGACCACTACAAGCAGGGGATAAAGTGGGGAAAAGGCCATTTCACCTTCGACCCCAAACAATATCCCGATGCGGAGGTTATAGACCTTAGGTAATTAAAAATTAAAAGTTAAGAATTAAAAATTAAAAATTAAAAGTTAAGAATTAGAAAATAAAAGTCAGATAGTATGACAGAAAGAGTTAGATGCCTCATCATAGGCTCAGGCCCTGCCGGATACACGGCGGCCATCTATACCGGACGTGCAAACCTCAACCCGGTGTTGTACGAAGGTATTCAACCCGGTGGACAATTGACCATCACCACCGAAGTAGAAAACTTCCCCGGCTATCCCGAAGGAATAGGCGGCACCGAACTGATGGACGACCTGCGCAAGCAAGCCGAACGCTTCGGCGTTGACATCCGCTCGGGCATTGCCACCAAGGCCGACCTCAGCCAGGCACCCTACAAAATCACCATCGACGACGAAAAGGTGATTGAAGCCGACACGGTGATTATCTCCACCGGCGCCACTGCCAAGTATCTCGGCCTCGAGGACGAGCAGAAATATGCCGGCATGGGCGTGAGCGCCTGCGCCACATGCGACGGATTCTTCTACCGCAAGAAGGTGGTAGCTGTGGTGGGTGGTGGCGACACCGCTTGCGAAGAAGCCATCTACTTGGCCGGATTGGCAAGCAAGGTATACCTCATCGTGCGCAAGCCCTACCTCCGCGCCAGCCAAATCATGCAAGACCGCGTGATGAACAACCCGAAGATTGAAGTCCTCTTCGAGCACAACACCGTAGGTCTCTTCGGCGAAAACGGTGTAGAGGGCGCCCACGTGGTGAAGCGCATGGGCGAAGCCGACGAAGAGCGCTACGACATCGCCATCGACGGATTCTTCCTCGCCATCGGCCACAAGCCCAACTCCGACATCTTCAAGGAGTGGATTGACACCGACGAAGTGGGCTACATCATCACCGAAGGTGCCACCCCGCGCACCAAAGTACCCGGCGTATTTGCCGCCGGCGACGTAGCCGACCCGCACTACCGCCAAGCCATCACCGCCGCCGCAAGCGGATGCAAGGCCGCCATCGAAGCCGAGCGATACTTGTCGGAGCATAATCTGTAATCTTATTTAGAACATAGAGACACGGAGACACAGAGTTTTTTCTTTCCATTATATGATTTACCTCCGTGTCTTTGTGTCTCTGTGTTCTTGTAAAAAGCATCTCTCCTATGCCCAAAAGAATCCTTTTTCTCCTATTCAATCTCCTGCTCACCACCCTGCTCTCTTCGTGCCGTGTCGGCGGCATGATGGACACAGATTATCAAGCTTTGGCGCGAGCATCCGTCCGCTTGGGAGTTGACATAGAGAGGAAAGACAACCATGCCCTCTACCTCGAGGCCGCCCGATGGATAGGCACCCCCTATCGGAGTGGAGGAAGCACCCGGCAAGGCACCGATTGCTCAGGCCTCACCTCACAAATCTACCGCAAGGTGTACAATCGTCCTCTTCACCGCTCGGCCGAAGAGCAACGCACACTTGATTGTCGAAAGAAAAGGAAAGGCAATTTGCGCGAAGGCGACCTCGTATTCTTCCACAACGGCAAGAAGAAACGCCGCGCCTCCCACGTAGGCATCTATTTGAAGGACGGCCAATTCATCCACGCCAGCACCAGCCGCGGCGTCATCGTCAGTCACCTGAGCACCCCCTACTACCGCCAGCATTGGCTCTCCGGCGGACGGGTGAAATAAACAAATTCATTAAAAGAATACCATTCCTCCGACGAATGTGTAGCATTCGCATGTAAAAGGAATAACACTCGCATGTAGAAAGAGTTGAAACGCCTGAAAGATTTAAATCTTCAATGCTTAAGATTTAAATCTTCAAGCCTCATCGACCGTATCTTCAAGCCTTGTCGTCCGTATCTTCAAGCCTCGTCGTCCGTATCTTCAAGCCTTGTCTAACGTATTCAATGTGCAAGTTCTCAAAGTCCATAGCTACGGTTTCAAAGTCCATAGCTACAGTCTCAAAGTCCATAGCCACGGTTTCAAAGTATAAAATTCAATTGCATTTCACGCAATCCCCACCAGCTCGATTTCGAATATCAGGGTTGAATGTTTGGGGATACCGGCGGTTGCCATTGAGCCGTAGCCGAGGGAGGCGGGCACATAGATGCGCCACTTGTCGCCCACGCTCATGCGGGTGAGGGCGATTTTCCAACCATCAATCAACTCGTTCAGGCGGAAGGCATCGGGGTAGCCTTGTGTGATGTTGTCATCAAACACCTTGCCGTTGATGAGCATACCTCTGTAATATACTGACACAATGTTGCTGAGCGTAGGCGAAGGGCCTTCACCCACTTGCAAGACTTCGTGCAACACGCCTGCGGCCAAAGGCTTCACACCCTCCTGCACCTTCTGTTGCAAGAAGGCTTCGTTTTCTTCTTTATAAAGCTGTTGTTTCTTACTCATACCTTATTTAATATAATAAAGGCGCGGATTGCACGAACTACACGGAGGGGCTATTATACCGTTGAAGAGGGTATAGTTAAGAAATCCGTGTTCATCCGTGTAATCCGCGCCTAAAACTGGCTCACATTACTCTTCGAGCAACATCTCCAATATCTGGCAAGCAGCCTTTGATACGGAAGTACCAGGGCCGAAGATGGCGGCTACGCCTGCCTGGTAGAGGAAGTCGTAGTCCTGAGCGGGAATGACACCACCGGCAATGACCATGATGTCCTCGCGACCAAGTTTCTTCAACTCATCAATAATCTGCGGCACAAGGGTCTTGTGTCCGGCGGCGAGAGAAGATACACCTACGATGTGTACGTCGTTCTCCACGGCATCGCGGGCAGCTTCGGCGGGAGTCTGGAAGAGCGGTCCCATATCTACGTCGAATCCACAATCGGCATAACCGGTGGCTACCACCTTCGCACCACGGTCGTGTCCGTCCTGACCCATCTTGGCAATCATGATACGCGGACGACGTCCCTCTTTCTTCGCAAATTCTTCGGTCAGCTCGCACGCACGTACGAAGTCTGCATCCTTCTTGTTTTCTGATGAATACACGCCTGATATAGTTCTGATTATTGCTTTATAACGTCCAACCACCTTCTCGCACGCATCGGAGATTTCGCCAAGAGTGGCGCGCACGCGGGCAGCCTCTACGGCCAGCTCCAACAGGTTGCCTTCCTTGGTCTCCACGCAACGGGTGATGGCCTCGAGTGCCTTCTGCACCTCGGCTTCGTTGCGACCTTCCTTCAAGCGCTTGAGGTTCTCAATCTGCTCAAGACGCACGGCGGTGTTGTCCACCTCCAGAATGTCGATGGGGTCTTCCTTCTCCAAGCGGTACTTGTTGGTACCCACGATGGTTTGTGTGCCACCGTCGATACGTGCCTGAGTGCGGGCGGCAGCCTCCTCGATACGCATCTTGGGGATACCTGTCTCGATGGCCTTAGCCATACCACCAAGGCTTTCGATTTCTTGGATATGCTCCCATGCACGGTGAGCCAACTCGTTGGTCAATGCCTCCACGTAGTAAGAGCCTCCCCATGGGTCAACGTTCTTGCAGACGTTAGTCTCTTCCTGAATGTAAATCTGAGTGTTACGGGCGATACGTGCCGAGAAGTCGGTGGGCAAGGCAATGGCCTCGTCGAGTGCGTTGGTGTGGAGCGACTGGGTGTGACCAAGGGCTGCGGCCATCGCTTCGATACAGGTACGTCCCACGTTGTTGAAGGGATCCTGCTCGGTGAGCGACCAACCAGATGTCTGCGAGTGGGTACGAAGAGCCAAAGACTTGGGGTTCTTCGGGTTGAACTGCTTCACAATCTTTGCCCACAACATACGTGCGGCACGCATCTTGGCAATCTCCATGAAGTGATTCATGCCGATGGCCCAGAAGAATGAGAGGCGCGGTGCAAAGGCGTCGATGTCGATCCCTGCGGCCACACCGGCACGGAGGTATTCAAGACCATCGGCAAGGGTGTAAGCCAACTCGATGTCGGCCGTAGCACCAGCTTCCTGCATGTGGTAACCCGAGATGGAGATGCTGTTGAACTTAGGCATCTTCTGAGAAGTGTATTCGAAGATGTCAGAGATAATCTTCATGGAGAATGCGGGCGGATAGATGTAGGTATTGCGCACCATGAACTCCTTGAGGATATCGTTCTGAATGGTACCGGCCATCTCTTCGAGCTTGGCACCCTGCTCAAGTCCTGCATTGATGTAGAAGGCGAGGACGGGCAACACGGCACCGTTCATGGTCATCGACACGGACATCTTGTTCAAGGGGATTCCGTCGAAGAGCACCTTCATGTTTTCGAGCGAACAGATGGACACACCGGCCTTACCCACATCGCCTACCACGCGTTCGTGGTCGGGGTCATAACCGCGGTGAGTGGGAAGGTCGAAGGCTACCGAAAGTCCCTTCTGACCACTGGCCAGGTTGCGGCGATAGAATGCGTTACTCTCCTCGGCAGTAGAGAATCCGGCATACTGGCGGATTGTCCACGGACGGAAGGTGTACATCATTGAATAGGGGCCACGGAGGTAAGGAGGAATACCGGCCACGTAGTCGAGGTGCTCCATTCCTTCGAGGTCTTCCTTTGTATACACCGGCTTCACATCAATCTGCTCCGGTGTCTTCCAATTGGCTTCAATCTGGTTTTCTTTTTGCCATTCGGCACCATTTTGTGCCTTGAAGCCTGCGTATATATCTATGTTCTTAAAATCTTTTCTCATGATTACTTCAGCAGTTTAGCGTTATACTCTTTCAGTGTCTCCAGCACGTTGCAACGCACGTGGATGAAGTTCTCGATGCCGGCAGCCTTGAGGTCGTCCATGCAAGCGGGAGCACCGGCCACGATGAACATGGCGCGTCCGTTCACGGCTTGGTAGGCGGGGATGGCGTATTCGGCATATTCATCGTCGCTTGAGCAGAGCACCACGATGTCGGCACCGGCCTTCATAGCGGCCTCTACACCCTCTTCCACGGTGGGGAAGCCGAGGTTGTCGATGACCTCGTATCCGGCGCAAGCGAGGAAGTTGCATGAGAATTGGGCGCGTGCTTGGCGCATGGCCAAGTTGCCGATGGTGAGCATGAATGCCTTCGGACGACGACCTGAGTTCTCAGTCTCCAAGCGGAGGGCTTCAAACTCGCTGGCAGCACGTGCCGTGTCAAGTGTGGCGATGGGCTTTTCGCACTCGTGCTCGCCTCCGCCACAACAGCAGGTGCAAGTCATCGGAGCCTTACCCTCTGAGAGTTCGGTGAAGTTGGGATATTGGTTAGTGCCAAGGAGAATTTCGCGACGCTTCGACACGGCTTCGTGACGAGCCTTGTTCGATGCGTTCACGGCCTCCTGCACCTTGCCGGCCTTGATGGCGGACATCATACCACCTTCTTCTTCCACGTTGAGGAAGAGCGCCCAAGCCTGCTGGGCGATGCTGGCGGTGAGGTTTTCGATGTAGTAAGAACCTGCAGCAGGGTCAACCACCTTGTCGAAGTGGCACTCTTCCTTCAGGAGGAGCTGCTGGTTGCGAGCGATGCGCTCCGAGAAGTCGTCGGCCACCTGATAAGCCTTGTCGAAGGGCGACACGGTGATGGAGTCAACACCGGCAAGGGCGGCACTCATGGTCTCCGTCTGCGTGCGAAGCAGATTCACGTGAGCGTCGAACAAGGTGAGGTTGAAGGTCGACGTCTCGGCATGAGCCTTCATCTTGCAAGCGCAATCGCAAGTGGGTTCATACTGCTTCACGATGTTTGCCCACAACATGCGTGCGGCACGGAATTTGGCAATCTCGAGGAAGTAGTTTGAGCTGATACCGAAGTTGAACTTGATTCTCTTGGCCACCTCAGTAGCATCGAGACCTGCCTCCACGAGGGCGTTCAGGTATTCGTTACCCCAAGCGAGGGCGTAGCCAAGCTCTTGGCTGATGTATGATCCGGCGTTGTTCAGCTCGATGGCGTTCACCGCGATGCAACGGTAGCGGGGCAATGGCTTCACGGCCTCAACCAATTCCTTAGCGGTGGCCACGTAGTTAGTGAGGTCTTTGCCACGGGTCATCATCTTGCCCATGGGGTCGTAGTTGATGGAGCCGCGCAGGGTAGCAAGGTCGTAACCCTTCTGAGTGAAATAGTCGACCAGGAGGTTGGCCAACATCACCGTAGCACCTTGGCAGGTGCTGAAGTTGAGTTCGATGCAATCGGCGCAGATGCCGTCGAGCAAGGTGGCGATGAACTCGGCGCTGAGGTCCTTCTTGCGAAGGCTGAATCCCAGTGAATCCACTCCCTTGTTGAGGATGTCCAGTGCCTTGGCGTTGGCCTCTTTGGGGCAATCGGCCTTGATGTCCTGGCGCACCAGCCATGTGTTGTCGCTCTTCTTGGTGCCGCGCAGATAGGGGAACTCGCCGGGCAATGCCTCGGTGGTCTTCAGGTTCTCCAGGTCCTCCTTGCGGTAGAAGGGCTTCACTTTAAATCCTTCGTTGGTTTTCCAAACCAGTTTCTTTTCAAAGTCTGCGCCCTTCAGGTCAACATTAATCTTGTCCAACCACTCTTGGGTCGACACCGGCGCAAAGTCAGCGAAAAGTTTTTCTTTACTATTTGCCATAGCTTTGTTTGAATAGTTAATGAATATATTTCTGTTTGCTTTCTACTTGAGAATTCGCTTTACCGTGCAAAAGTACGCAATAATTCCGAAGGGAGAAAAGCTTTTTGCCACTTTTCCTCTTTTACCTATATTATTTTAGGGGATAAAGCCTCCACAAGAAGGTAAAAAGGGGGAATCTGTTAACAAACCTTAGCTTTGGGATAAGGTGACCTCAGCCTTGGGATAAGGTGACCTCAGCCTTGGGATGAGGTCGGCTCAGTTTTGAAGTGATGTTGATTCAGTTGGGGAGTGATGTTGATTCAGTCGGAGAGTAATGTTGATTCAATCGGGGAGTGATGGTGCTTCAAATGGCCAGTGAAGAAAGCCTCCCCGACAGATGAGATGAGCGGGAGTGCAAGAGCTGCTTTTGTCACCCCGACTTAGCAATCCCCACCTGTTAGTGGAAGCACAACCTCCTTTCTATGCGTTTTGCATAAAATCTTAATAAAATTGTAATATGGATTATTTTGCCGACGATTTCATTTTGCCTAATTTTGCACTGTCTTTCACGGGCACCCTTATAAAACAAGGGGACACAGAGACACTGAGACACACAGAGGACACCCGCCCCCTGCGCTTGCCACAAGTGATGGAAGGATAGCTCCGCGTCTTGGTGTCTCTTTTGTCGTTTTTTCAACTACTAAGATTATGAACTGGTTAGAGAATTTATTGTTCAACCCCGATTCGATAGCGCACATCGTGTTGCTCTATTCGTTCGTCATTGCCGGCGGTGTGATGCTGGGCAAGCTGAAGATGTCGGGCGTCTCTCTGGGAGTCACCTTCATCCTGTTTGTTGGCATCCTGATGGGCCATTTCGGATTCACAGGCAACCGCGAAATCCTGAACTTCATCCAAGACTTCGGCCTCATCCTCTTCGTCTATTGCATCGGCCTGCAGGTGGGTCCTTCGTTCTTCTCTTCCTTTAAGAAAGGCGGAGTGACGATGAACCTCATTGCCACGGGCGTGGTGATGCTCAACATCGTGGTGATGCTGGGCTTGTGGCTCGCCTTATTTGACCCCGAAGACCTGCCCATGCTGGTGGGTGTGCTTTGCGGAGCGGTGACCAACACACCCGGCCTTGGTGCAGCCAGTGAAGCACTCGGCCAAACAGGTTACACAGGCCCCGACATTGCCAACGGCTACGCCTGCGCCTATCCCCTCGGTGTGGTGGGCATCATCGGCGCCACCATCCTCCTGCGCTACCTTTGCCGCGTCAACCTCACCAAGGAGGAAGAGGAACTGAAGCGTGAAGAGGAGGCCAACCCCCATGTGAAGCCCCATCTGATGCACGTGGAGGTTCACAACGATGCCCTCAACGGCAAGACACTGATGGCCGTGCGCGAATTTCTCAACCGCGACTTCGTCTGCTCACGCATCCTTCAGAATGGCCATGTGAATATCCCCACACGCGATACCATTTTCCACGTGGGCGACCAGCTCTTCATCGTCTGTGCCGAGGACGACGCCGAAGCCATCATCGCCTTCATCGGCCGACGCGTAGAGGTCGATTGGGAGAAACAGGACATTGACTCGCCCCTCGTGTCGCGCCGCATCCTGGTGACACAAGCCAGAATGAATGGAAAGTCACTCGGACAACTCCATTTCAGCAGTATGTACGGAGTGAACGTCACCCGCGTGAACCGTTCGGGTATGGACCTGTTTGCCAATCCTAATCTGAAACTTCAGGTGGGCGACCGCCTGATGGTGGTAGGTCCGCAAGATGCCGTCGAACAGGTTGCCCACAAGATGGGTAACTCGCTCAAGCGACTCGACCACCCGAACATCGTCACCATCTTCGTAGGCATCTTCTTGGGAATCCTCTTCGGAAGCCTGCCCATCGCCCTTCCGGGCATCCCCACACCCATCAAGCTCGGACTTGCCGGAGGCCCGCTCATTGTAGCCATCCTCATCGCCCGATTCGGATATAAACTGAAGCTCGTCACCTACACCACCATGAGCGCCAACCTGATGTTGCGCGAGATAGGCCTCGCCCTCTTCCTTGCCAGCGTAGGCATCAAGGCAGGGGCCAACTTTGTGCAGACGGTTGTCGAAGGCGACGGCCTCCTCTACGTCGGTTGCGGATTCCTCATCACCGTCATCCCCATCCTCGTTATGGGATTGGTGGCGCGGTTGAAATACAAACTCAACTACTTCACCCTGATGGGACTCATAGCCGGCTCGACCACCGACCCGCCCGCCCTTGCATACGCCAACCAGACGGCCGGCAACGATGCCCCCGCCGTGGGTTACACCACCGTCTACCCCTTGGCCATGTTCCTCCGCATCCTGACGGCGCAGGTCATCATCCTGCTCCTCTGCGGCTGACCAAGCCAAACGAGCCACAGGAGCCCCAGATAATCTAGAATCTCTAGAATCTCTAGAATCTCTAGAATCTCTAGAACATCTAGGAAATCTAGAAAATCCAGTTCCCCCCAAAAAGAAAAAAAAAGATTCAACAAACCCAATAATTAACCAAAAAAAACACCAAACAATCATGTTTAAAATCTTTCCTGGTTTTCATTTGGTAGAAGAGTACCATAACTGGAAAAAAGACAGGCGTCTCTCCAAAGACCGTTCGATGTCAAGAATCATCAAGTTAGCCATTGCCATCATTACAGCAATTGTAATATGGTGCCTGCCTACAGAGTCATTAGGAATTGAAGGCCTGACCGTTATCGAACAACGAGTAATGGCCATTTTCATTCTCGCAACACTGATGTGGATTCTGGAGCCCATCCCTGCATGGACAACCTCCACCATTGCCGTTGTCCTATTATTATTCACCTGCTCCAACAGCAGTCTGTGGCTCTTTGACACAGGTTATTCTAATGAGGTTTTGGGCACACCAGTCAAGTATGTATCCATCTTGCACTGTTATGCCGACCCCATCATCATGCTCTTCATCGGAGGATTCATTTTGGCAATTGCAGCCACAAAAACCGGACTTGACAGCATGTTGGCTCGTGTGATGCTGAAGCCCTTCGGCACCCAATCGCGCTTTGTTTTATTGGGTTTCTTGGTGGTGACGGCCGTCTTCTCCATGTTTCTTAGCAACACCGCTACGGCAGCCATGATGCTCACCTTCCTTACGCCCGTATTGAAGGCTCTTCCTGCTGACGGTAAAGGAAAAATAGCCTTAGCCATGGCCATCCCCGTAGCTGCCAATATCGGTGGTATGGGTACTCCCATCGGTACTCCGCCGAACGGTATTGCCTTGAAGTACCTCAACGACCCTGAAGGGCTGAACCTTGGCCTCGGTTTCGGCGAATGGTGTCTGTTCATGATGCCATTCACGCTGATAGTGATGTTCATTGCATGGATAGTCCTGCTCAAACTCTTCCCTTTCAAGCAGAAGAACATTCAGTTGGAGATTCAGGGAGAGGCTAAGAACGATTGGCGCTCCATCGTAGTATATATCACCTTTGCCATCACCATCCTCCTGTGGTGCACCGACAAGTTGACGGGTGTGAACCCCAACGTGGTGGCCATGTTACCCGTAGGCGTATTCTGTGCCATAGGCGTCATCACCAAGCGCGACTTGGAGGAAATCAACTGGTCTGTCCTTTGGATGGTGGCTGGAGGCTTTGCCCTCGGTGTGGCTCTCACTGAGACGGGATTGGGTGCACACATGATTCAGGCTATTCCCTTTGACAACTGGCCTCCTGTCACTGTCATCATTGGCTCAGGACTCATCTGTTACGCCATGGCCAACCTCATTTCGCACACTGCCACCGCAGCCTTGCTTATGCCCATTTTGGCCGTAGTAGGAATGAGCATACAGGAGAATTTGGTGTCCCTCGGTGGTGTAGCCACCTTGCTCATCGGTGTAGCCATCGGTTCTTCACTCGGCATGATACTGCCCATTTCCACTCCGCCGAATGCTTTGGCACACGCCACTGGCATGATTGAGCAGAAGGATATGGTCAAGGTAGGAGTCATCATGGGTATCGTCGGCCTTGTTTTAGGCTACACCATACTTATATTCCTCGGAAAATCAGGATACTTCGGATAAGAAGAAAGACATAACAGTCCATCCCCCTGCCCCTCCTCCATACAGAAAGGGACAGGGGGATTTTTATGGGCGCCCACTAAGGCCCAAATGCAGACTTCAGAGTCAAACCATAGACTTCCAGAGTCAAACCATAGACTTCCAGAGTCAAGCTACGGACTTCCATAATCCAGATTCTCGGAAACTATGTAACAGTGCTTTTATGAAAATAAAAAAAATGAGAGTGTGTCAAATTGAACTTTTTAGACGCGGATGACGCGGATGACGCGGATTTTTCTTGATTATTATACCCGATAGGTTATAATTTATCTGCGTTATCCGCGTCATCTGCATCTAAAAAATGAGATGAGGGCATTTTGACACAGCCTCATTTTTCAGGACTCACTTTCCTATCAAGAACTTCAGCGCCATCCCCATGAGTCGGATGCGTTCCTTCTCTTCACGGATGCTTTCGAAGGGGAAGCCGAGGATGAAGGTGCGATAATCGGTGCCCGGATAGGCAATGGCCGCACACTGGTTGCCCTCCTCGTAAGCAAGCACGGCATAGGCGGGATTAATGGGCACAAGTGTCTCGGGTGCAGGCACGGCCAGCATCTGTTCGTTCAGCGTGCGAGGGATGGTGAACGAGGCGTGTGCACTACGCACTTGGCTGGTATAGAGCATCTCGCGACTGCCTGCCACAAGGGGCAGAGCCAAGGTTGAGCCTGCTTGAAACTTCAGTTTGTCGGCAATGAACATAGCCCCTCCCGTGGTGTTATAAGTGGGGTCGGTTCCGACGTGCGACCCGCTGGCCAAGAGTGCCCCTCCCCCATTCAGATAGTCGGTGAGTAGGCGTTGCATCTTGGGCGAAAAGGCCTGATACACCTCGCCATTCATGGCCGAGCGTCCACCCGTCTTCTCCACTCCGAGGATGAGGTCGACGATGGGATAGTCGGCCAGTCGCACGCGACCATTCTCCACAGCCTCGTCGCTACACGACACGAAGGAGAATCCTCCCACGGCCTGTATGGCCTTGCCGTGGACGAAGGGGTAGTCAAACGTGTTGCCCACGATGCGCATCCCCTCCAGTTCGTTTCCGCTATATCCCAATCCTTCAGGAGTTTCGCGTCCGATATACTGGCGGTCGAAGCCCTGCTGTGCACCACAGAATGAGGTGCTGTACATGTAAGGCACACCCGCGTCGCGACGAAGGTCGAAACCCTGCTCTACGGGATTCTCAATCGTTGCAGGTCCGCTCAACCGGTCGAATCCATTGACAAGGAGCAAGGTGGCATTGCTCTCGGGAGCCTGATAGGCACAGAGGATTTCACTGGGAAAGCTCTCGCCCCCGTCGTTGACGGCCGTCACCTTGAAACCATACACCAATCCCGGCTCGATCTCCACCTCCAAGCGAGGTTCGTCCACATACACTCCATTGTCAAATCCTCCGTAACCAATACGTGTGTATACCACGTATCCCTCGGGCTTGGCCGAGGGTTCAAGGGCATCGTTCACCGCTTTCCACGAGAGTTGCACGGTGGCATTGTCCTGTTTCTTTCCGCGCTTCTTCACCGGCTGAGGATGGCTGGTGAAGCGGATGGCAAAGTGGTCGACAGGCAAGGGTTGCACCACGTAGTCGCGCCCGTGTTGGGTGGCTACGAAGCGAAGAACAGACTTGTATACCGAGCGGCCGAGCGTAAACTTGAAGTTAGGGTCGTGTCCCCACTTGAGGTCGGCAAAATTCTGGTGCGACAGGGTCTCCAATATCATTGAAGGTACCACGGGCAAGCGCGATTCACTATAGCTGCGGTTCCACATGCCGCGCCGCGCCCACGATTGCCCGGTGAAGGCCGAGAGGTCACGTTGCAAACCGGTGAGCACCAGGTCGTTCAAGTCGCGGCTGGCATAGCGCGAAGTGCCGGTGGCCAGTTTCCCGTCGTTGAAATTGGTGGTGTAGATGCCCAGTGTGCCCACCAACTCGTCCTCACGGCTGAATCCGGCATCGCTGTGTACACCCAAGGTCATTTCAATGGGCACCTTGAGGCCCGTTTCTTTGGGATTATACACAGAGCCTCCCGTCAGGTAATTCACCGTGCGGCCGCGTGTGTTGATGTCGTCGTTGTAGTCATGCTCGCCCTTGTAGCCGGCATAGACGGTGTAGGGCATTCCTGCCCATTGTGCCCAGTAGCGGGCACCCTCCAAGTAGCGGGGGAAGCCGCTCACCGTGCCTCCGCGCCGGATGTCGCCCATGCCTCCGCCAAAGCGCACGGCATCGGCACTGATGGTTCCCTTCGTGCTGCTCTCGTTGCTCAGCGCCACGAAGCCATAGTCGTTCTGCCCCTTGTCGAACTCAAAGGTTCCCAAGTAGACCCACGTGCCGCCACCCATGCGCTGGTTGACGAGGAATTCGGTGGCTCCGCCCTTGTGGAAGACGGTGTAATGGGCATCGGGCACGGCATCGGGCAGCGTCTGGTAAGAGACATACACGGCGTAGGCGCCCGTTTCGGGTATATCGGGAATCCACGTGGCCAGTGTCTTAGTATTCTTTTTCCGTCCGGCGGTGGTGGTATATTTTGCCGTACCCGCCAGGAAAGGCGTGTCGCCATCGTTGTAGGCCTGGCTCTGACGGGCAAATCCCTTGCCCGAAGCCACCCGCCACGGTGCCTTGCGCGCCTTCTCTTCGTAGTAGATGCTGCCCGTGTGGCTGCCGTCGTTGTCCACAATCACCTCGTGGCGCTGCGTGTCGCGTTCACGGGGCGTAAAGACGATGGCGCCGGCATTCTCCAGCATGGGGATGATGTAGGGCACAACAAAGGATTGGGTAAAAAGGTCTTCGGTGGTGCAGAAGAGAGGCGGACGCTGCCACGCCCACTCGCCACGCGCATTCTTGTAGTGGCGGCCATGGCTCTGCCACACGGCCAGGTGGTGGCCCTCCAACCCTTGCTCCACCTCGTAGGGGCGCGACGTGCGCTTCACCCATGGGGCACCTTTGTGGTGGCGTCCGTCCCACGTGCGGCCTTTCTCCCTGTCGCGCCGGTTGCGCAAGGCGTTGGGGATGAGGTCATGAATCTTCCGCCCATCAGCATACAAGGTGATGTCGAAGTAATTCACAGGGCCGGGTAATATCTGGCGCAACTGCTTGTATATCCCGTCGGCCACGTCGCGCGTGAACGGTTGGTAGCCAAAGGTGGCGTTGGCATAGATACGCAGGGTGCGGCGCTCATGGTCGAGCTTGAGCGAGTCGAGTTTGCAGGTGCCGATGTTGGCCACCGGCGTAGTATATTCCTTGAAGTAATTGGCCAGGCGCTCCTCCACAGTGCGCTCCACCGACTGGGCTTGCAGGAGTTGTCCTCCCATCAGGCAAGCGGCCAAAAGGCAGTAAAACTTTCTCATAAAGCAATCATAAACAGACTTTGCTGCAAATGTACGAATAAGCGCGGAGAATCCATCACATATCCGCGAAAAATCTATCAGGTGTCCGCCATTTTTCTGTCAGCTGAAGGAAAGAGTCCTATCAGCTGACAGAAATCATTTTGTCTCAGACATATTTTTCGTTATGCATAGCTGTGCATTCCGCCAAGGAAGAAGTTCACGCCGAAATAGGTGATGAGCACGGCCAAGAAGGCCACTATCAGATAGGCATGAAAAAACCGCGGGCGACGGAACCACGAGAGCGAAGCCGCGTGCAGAGGCAGGGCGTAGATGAGCATGGTGATGAGTGCCCACACCTCCTTGGGGTCCCATCCCCAATAGCGTCCCCACGACACATTGGCCCACACGGCACCGATGAAGATGCCCGCCGTCAACAGGAAGACGGCCGGATAGAGCATCAGGCGGCTGTACGTCATCAGCCGTTCGGCCTCACGCGGCACACAGAGTGCCCACACACCGTTCAGCAGGATGAAGGCAAACAGGGCGTAGGCCATCATGATGACCGACACGTGCAGACTCAACCACGGCGACACCAGCACGGGCATGAGCGGCGTGATTTGCGGATTCATCTGTCCCAAGTAGGCCACCAGCAGGGTGAAGCCCGAAAGCAGGAATCCGAAGGGGATGGCCGGACGGAACCGACGCGCCATCAACAGGGCGAAAGCCATGATGCAGAGTGCCAGAAAGAGCATCGTCTCGTACCCGTTGCTCAAGGGAATGCGCCCACCGATGTACCAGCGGAGCAGGTAGCCCGTGAGGGCAAAGAGGAAGGAAAGGAGAAGAAGGGCGGACGGCCCCCATCCCGACCTTCTCCAAGGGGAAAGAGTAAAATGACGGGCAAAACATTTTACTCCCCTCCCTTGGGAGGGGTAAGGGGGAGGGTCCTGAGGAATCCGTAACAGGAGGAACACCATCCCCATCGTCAGGTTGAACATAAACAGAATCTTCGTAAAGGGGATGCGGTTGTAGAGCAGCTCAGCCTTCAGCTCCGCCTCGCCCAGCGGCTCCACACTGCCGTCGGTGGGCAGCGGGCGGACGAGTGTTCCGTTTTGAAGCATCATCACCAGGGCCACCTTCTCGTCCGTCTCGGTAACGGCTTTCTGCAAGGGAGAGGGTTTTCCGCTTTCATCGGCCGCGACGGAAGCCTCCCTCATGATATGCCGCAACTTGTAGGTCGTCAGTTTGTCGTATTCAAACAGGTCAATCATCCGCGCATATTCGCCCTCAATGCCCAACTTTGCCCGCAACTCGCCGCTCTTGATGCGGATAGCCGGCACGTAGGCCCACTCATCGGGAAAGCGTTGCCAACTGAGGAGAATCTGTTCGGGCGTAAGGCCGCTGAAGGAGTCTTTGCCATAGAGTTTTCGCACAAAGTCGCGTGCCAGGGTGTTCAGTGGCACCACACGGTCGTGGTAGATGACCTGCATCTCCCGCTTCTCCTGCGCCTCTTCTACTGAGATGATGGAAAGTTTCTTCGTCTCTTGGGCAAAAGAGGTGGTGCCCATGAATAATGACACACAGATAAAACTGAAAAAACGGAAGGGCACAGCCCCCTTTTCACTCTTTAATTCTTCATTATTCATTAATAAATATTCCGTGTCCGTCTGTTTATCCCGTTTCATCCGTGTGCTATCCACTCTCTTCAGCAGCCGGTGAAATCCACCACGAGGATGCACCATCATTCCTATCATAGAGACAAGCAACATGACGTAACCGGCATACGTGATGCCCGTCCCCCACGGGTCGTAGTTCACGCTGAGCCACGTGCCACGCCCATCCTCGTCGTAAGAGGATTGGTAAAAGCGGTAACCTTCGTAATCGAGGACGTTGTTCATGGAGATGGAAAAGAGCAGACCCTCCCCCTTATCTCTACCAAGGGAAGGGAGTGAAATGTTTTGTCCGTCATTTTGCTCCTCCCCCTTGGGGAAGGTCGGGATGGGGTCCGAAGGCTGGGGATGGGGTCCGGCAATCTTCACCACGCTCACATAATCGGCCGGCGCATCCGTCCCCGGATAGTAGTCGATGTAAAACGTGTCAAGCTCAAGGGCAAAGGGCACGTTGCACACCATCCGCGTCTCCCCCTCGATGTACTGGAAAGTCGGTTCGCCCATGCGAAGGTGCATCATTCCTTTTCGGCTGGTGAGGAAAGTTGTGAGCGCTCCCGCCAGTATCACCACAAAGGAAAGGTGCAGAAGAATTTTCGGCCACACCTGAAAGTTTTTTTTCTCCAACAGGGAAAAAATCATGAGCACACCAAGTGCCCCCCACAGCACCACAAACGGCACCGAGTGATAGATGTGCTCCGTCACAAACGCCGTCCCTTGCGCATACTCCACAAAGGTGGCCACCGCCAACACTACGGTGAGCAGCAGATAAAGGATGAGGGTCAAGGGTTTCAATAATTTGTTCATTTTCTACCAAGAATCGGGTTAAGTACAATGCAGCCACGCTTAAGAGTTGTCGGACGATGCTTAAGCGTGGCTGGATATCTCTTAAGAGTTAGTTTGCTAACGCTTAAGAGTTACGAACTTATCTCTTAAGAGATTTTTCACTAACGCTTAAGAGATTTTTCGGGAGGGATTTCAGCTTTATTTTTTCTATCTCTTACAATGCAGGAATCCCCTTGTTATCCATCCGCTTCACCGCCATACATTCCATTTCGATAAGCCATCCGGGACGACAGACGGGCGCGAGGAGGAATACAGCGGGCAACTGGGGAAAGCGCTCTTCAAACATGCGGCGCACCACGGCATAGTCGGCCGTGTCGCGCAGATAGACGATGAGATGAGCCACATCGTCGAACGTGCAATCGGCCTCAGCCAACAGGGTTTCCACGTTCTCCCACATGCGCAGTGTCTGCTTTCTGATGTCGCCCGGGTGAACCACCTCGCCACGGTTGTTGATGCTGGCCGTGCCCGAGATGAGTACATGCCGCCGGTCGCCGTAGTCGATGTAAGTGCCGCGCTCGAAGCTCACGCCGTACTCCGACGTGCGGTTCAGGTGGGTAGGTGCATAAAGATAGTGAATCTGCTCGGGTTTGACGCCGTCCACGGCGTAGGAGTCCATCGTCACCATCACCTTCGAGTCGGCGTGTCGTCCGGCAATGCCCGTGCTGGCAATGAAGTGTGTCTTGTCCGTCAACTCTTGAGTGGCAAAGACGTCGTTTCTGCCCTTCACCACACCTGCGTAGTTCACATCCACATTCTGGACAAAGAACCACGTGCGCAGGCAATTGTCCGCCAAGCGGCAACCTTGCTCGGCCAGTTGCATCGTGTAGTCGTTGAGCAACAGGCGTGTCTGATATTCCGATGTGGCAGCGCGGTTCAGCGCCGTGGCTCCCCACAGGTGACGGTAAGCTCCGTGTTTCACCTCGTAGAGGCCACCTGGCAAGACGCGCGTCTCCACCTCCGTCATCAGGTAGACCCACAGGGCCACTTTCGTGCCGTCCAACGGCGGTTGCTCCACGATTGAAAGGGCACATCCGCACGCCTCCATCTCCTGCGCCATCAGGTAGTCCGCCTGATTGGCCGCATCGCTCAGGAAATAGCGCTTCAATACCGCCACGGCTCCCCTCGCCTCGCCATGCATCAGGCGGGCGTAGGCTTCGTGCAGTGCCCCCACCTGCTCGGTGTAGGTCAGCGTCGGGTCGGTCACGTGAATCATGGCGTGCATCTCCACCACTCCACCGGCAGCATCAAATTTGAAGAGTTCTATCTTAGTTTTTTCTTGCATAATCATTCCTTTATTCCATTTATCCAATCTTTCACCACGTCGCGCATGGCGGTGTTCATCACCATGTTCGAGTGGTCTTGTCTCCACGTGGCGCTCACGCGGGTGGCGATTGCCTGGTAAAGCACACTGGCATCAGCGTTTCCCGGCTCCACCAGCAGTTTGTCGTCCGCCAGTTGGGAGGGTGCACCCACCAGTGCGTCGTAGCTTTTCCCTTCGGTCAGGTAAAGGCCACCTCCGGCAAAGGTGCTGGCTCCGTGGCAACTCGTGCAAGTGGTGTTGAAGAGTTGCTCCTGAATGGCGGCGTACATACCCACGTTCATGCTTCCCACTTCCAAGCGGATGGTGTCGGCTACACTGAGGTCGGCCGAGCGAAGGGTGAGGATGCGCTTGCGCAAGCGGTTGATGACACAAAGCTCCACGCGCTGCACATCGTCCTTGATACCCGAGAGTACCACTTCCGCCCGTCCGTCGGCACCAGTTGACACCGATTTGCTGATGACGGCATACTCGCTGTCGTCCGCAAAACCGGCTACCACTATGCTATAACCGCCCGCCCATTCGCCAACGCCCGAGAGGTTGCCCGTCAGCTTCACCACACGCCCCTCTTCGGGAAGAATCACCGGCTTTTCGTAGAGCCGGCCATCGTCGCACGAGGTGATTGCCACCGTCAGGCAGGCGGCCATCATCATTCCCTTTTTCTTTATCATTGCTAATGAGGTCACAAAAATACGCAATAATTATGAATTATGAATTATGAATTATGAATTTTCTCAGAAAGAGTATTGCAATTGCACGATACCCGTGTGTGTGGCCAAGCCCAAATTGTCGTTGTCACGGTCGAGCTGGTCCTCGTGTCCCGTGCGGCCGATGTACTGGTACATGGCTTGCAATTTCAGGTTACAATCCTTGAAGAAGTAGTTCACTCCCACGGCGGGCATGTTGAGGAAGCCGTCGGTGTCAATGCCATTGCGGTTTATGAAATCATAGCGGAGCGCTGCCTGTAGGCGTGGAGCCACAAAGTAGCCTCCCTGCACGTATCCGCCAAGGAAGTCATACGTTTCGTCGATCTTCTGACGGTCGGTGAAGCCCACATTCATGTAATAGACCTCGGCTGCCAAATAGAGGCGGTTCTTCAACATGGCAAACTCGAGACCTGCGCGGTAGTCGTTTGTGCTTTCGCTTTCGCTCTCCACGTTCATCGAGGTAGAGATGCCCAGCATCCACTTGTCTTCGTTGAGGCGGTTGGGGTTACCCTGTGTGGCGGGCATCACCCCCTTGGGCATGAAGGTGAGGCGTCCGGCATAGAGGAGCGAGGGGATGTGCCAATCGTCGCTCAGTGTCTTGGTGGCCGAGTTCACCGATGCGCCCGTACCATTCCAAATGCCCACCTGATAGCCGAACTTGTCCGACATCATGCCGTGGAGTTCAACACCCAGGTCGAAGCCCATGCCCATCGTGGGAGTGACGGCATTGAGCGAATGGGGAAGAATCACCGACGAGGTGAGCGAAGTGGGCAGAGCCGGCATCAGCGTCTCGCCCAGTGTGGTGAGGTAAGCGTGGCTGAAGGGAGTCTTGAACTTACCCGCACGGATGGCCATGCGCTTGCTCAGCTGCACGTCGAACCACGCCTGTTGCAGGATGCCTCCACCCGAAGCGGCGGCATTGATGCAGAGGTTGAAGGTCACTCGCCCGAAGGCTTTACCCGTGAAGCCAAGCACGGCATAGGGGATAGAGAAGCCCGAGTTGGCCACATTGTCCTGATTATAGGCTTTGTCCAGTCCTTCGTCATCGTACCAACGGAAGTTGGCCGCTGTCTGCACCAGCAGGTAGGGTTTGAACACAAAGTCACCTTTCTTTGTCTCGATGGCGAATCCTTCACGTCCGGCCAGCGACACCACGCCATTCTCCGTGTCGGCCTCGTATTGTGCCATGGCTCCCGTAGCGAGGGAAGCGAACATAGCGGAAAGCAGTATTTTCTTCATATATATATTTTTTTAGGAGTTAGAGGAGTGAAGCGAATGATAACTCCTTTTATCTCCCTTTAACTCCTTATATCTCCTTTTAATTTACAATGATTCCAAAAACTTTATCAACGCATCGCGGTCCTCCTTCGGCATTTGCTTGAAGAGGTTCTTCGAAGCCTCTCCCTCGCCGCCGTGCCACATGATGGCTTCGAGCAGATTGCGGGCACGTCCGTCGTGCAGGAAGTAGGTGTGTCCGTTCACCTTCTCCTGCAGACCGATGCCCCACAGGGGAGTGGTGCGCCACTCGTTTCCACGGGCAAGGCCGCTCACGTAGTTGTCGTTGAGGCCCACGCCCATGATTTCCGACCCCATGTCGTGAAGCAGGAAGTCGCTGTAGGGGTGGATGGTCTGACTGCCCAACCACGGGAGTCCCGTGCCGTTCAGCAGGTTGGTGCCGCGCGGCTTGGTGTGCAGCGTGCTGACGTGGCACAGGTGGCACTTGGCTTGGTAGAACATCTCTTCGCCGCGCTTCACCGTGGGGTTGTTCACATTTCGTCGGGCAGGCACTCCCAAGGCTTGCATGTAGAGGTCAACATCCTCCATGTCCTCGGTGTTGATGTCCAGCTGGTCATACGAGAGTCCCATCATGCTTCCGCCCTGCATCTGGCTCTGCCCTTCACAGATTTCTTCCGGATAGCGGCTGTTGGTCACACCCATGTCGCTGCTGAATCCCAGCTCCACGGTGAGGTCGGCATGTTGCGCCTTGTTGCCCGAAAGGCCGAGGCTCAACACGCCACGCTCCATGATGTAGTTGGCCCGTCCGCTGATGCCGTATTCAGGATAGTTGCTCCGTGCGGCCAGTGTCTCAATCTCGTGCGGGTCGATGGCCATCATCTGCCCCATTCCCACGTGACGCAGGGGGATGCGCACTGTGCAGAAGAGGTCTTCGGGAGCCACCGAGTCGGCGTACCATTCGGTGATTTCATACTCCGGGTAACACAGTTCGTACTCCTCGCCATCGGGGAAAGAGAAGGTTTCGTACTTGAGCGAAGTTTTCAGCTTGCCCTCGGCCTCCACGCCGTAGATGGCCTGGTCGTGAATCACCCGCCCGTAGTCCTGGAAGAAGGCACCGTTCTTGCGCGTCACATAAATGAGCATGGCCGAGAAGCCATAACTTCCCGACCCTCCCTCGCTCCACAGAGCGGGACGCGTGCGTCCGGCATTGCGGTGGCAGCTTCCGCACGAATAGCCCGCATAGACGGGCCCAAGTCCTCCACCGTCGCCGTTGGAGGTGGTGCGTATGTCGTCATAGAGTCCGTCGCCCGAGTAGAAGCGGCTCAGGTATTTCCCCGACAGCCAACCGGCGGGCGAGTCGTAAGCCTTCGACGAACTGACGAAAATGGTGGCCGTACCGGCAGAAAGCGCATAACCACGAGGGACCTCGATGTCGCGCACATCGAGTCCCTCGTCGTCACATGCTGCCCACGCGAGGCAGGCACTAAGTAGGAATGTCAGTTTTTTCATTCTTTATCATTTCATTCAAAATACCCTCTCACCTCGGCCTTCAAAGCCTCCAGTGTGGCGGCCAATTGGGCGCACACGTCCATTGCCTCCACCACTTCAGTGGCGTTGATGTGGTTGCGGAAGGGCTGGGGAATGGCTTGGATTGCCTCCTCGGCCTCCTTGATGGCGGCTTTCACCTCTTCGTCGAGGGCGGCATTGTTCTCAGCCACCAAGGCGGCCAATGACTGGTTGCTCACCGTGCCGTCCAGCGAGCCGTAGTAGGCGTTGCGGATAGAGTAGATGTTGTTCGTGTAATCGTCGCGTGAATGCCAGCTGTACCACGACTCAACGGCGTAGAGGGCAGCATCCGTGTCGCCGCTCATATAGAGGTTGTAGGGGTCGCCAATCTTGGCATTGCCCACCTCCTCGGCGATGGTGATGCATCCGTCGATGATTTCCTCGGCACAGGCAAGCGCCGTCTGATAGGTGCTGTTGCCGTGGTTCTTGAAGAGGTTCACGTATGCCTCGCCCCCTTCGTAGCTCTCCTTCCAAGCGGCATACAGCTCTTCAGCGTCGCGCTTCAGCAGGTTGGCCACGGCCTTCATGTAGTTGCACCACGAGGCGGCATCCTTGGCATAGTCAGCATCGGCCACCGTGCGGGGGAGTCCGTCTTTCCACAGAAGATACTCCAACGTGTGGAATCCACGCACGCCTTGGGCTGCTTCAGCCTCAGAATCGTCGTCCCACTCAAGGGCGCTCCAGTTGCCACTTGTCAGGATGTTTTCAATGCCTGCCTGGTCGAGCGGCCAGCTGTCCATGTTAGGGTCGAGGCCGAGTGCATCCACGGGGCCAAAGAGGAAAGCCTCGCTCGTTTCCCACGGCCCACGGGCATCCAGCCAAGCCTCGGCAGCTGCCTCGAAATGAGCGTCAGAAGGCTCGTTGCACAAGGTCACCACAGCGTTGTAGAGTGCTGTATTCTTCTCCACCAAAGCCTTATAGGTGGGCATCACCACGGCATCGGCATAGTTCTCCACAATGGGGTCGAGCACGGCCATATCCATCTGCTCAACCACTACTTTGTCATCATCGTCGTCATCGCTACAAGCCACAAAGCCGAGCGAAAGGCTTACCGCCAATGAGGCGGCATAAAACAGATTCTTTTTCATACTTTTTCTTATTATTTTTGTTTCATTTTTCGAATGCAAAGGTACGGCCATTCGCCCGATGCCACAATACTGAAATGTTGGGCTTTTAACACGCCTGAAAAGTGTTCCTTTTCACCTGTTCTCAGTAACGTATTCCGTTACTTCTTGAAGAACCACCCCACGTAGGCAATGCCGATGGCGAACTCGTTCTCGCTGTTCAACGGACTGGTGCCGAACACTTTGGAGGTGCCTATCTGACGAGTGGTGTAGTCGGCCTTCACCACCAGGTTGGGCAAAGCAAACCAGTTCAATCCGGCTGTCCACAGGCTCACTTGGCAACGCTTCTCCATCGTCTGACCACTCTCGCCCTTCTCCTGAGGGTTGTAGTATTCGTAACGGACGAAGGGATAAATCGTGGGCACACGCTTCTCCTTGAAGAAAGCACCGAGGTTCACGCCCACCTCGCCGGCATAGCTCACTGCCCGTTGGGCAATGGGGCCCAACTTGCTGTAGGGCGACGCATTCGGCAAACGGGCATTCACGCGGCTCACGGCGGCCGACTCGCCCAAGTTGCCCCACACGGCACAGGCGCGTGCGGTCACATATTTATTATGGTATTGTGCATCGGCCGAAAGGATGGTAACGGGAATGCGTCCGACCGACGAGTAGGCCTGGGGTTTGTCGGCATTCTTTCCTGCATCGGCGCAATAATAGCCCGAAAGGCCCACGCGCAATCCGCTTATGCCTTTATAATCCAGCCGGGCGGCGTAGCCGGGCGAGGTGAAGTTGTCCTCCTCGAAGAAGCCCTGCTTGCCACCGGCCACCCACTGGTCGCGATTGAAGCCGTTGGCATTGAGGCCGGCCACCACCATGGCCTGATAGGAAAACCGCCCGTAGTCCTTCCCGAAGGAGCCGAACAGCTCAAGTCCCGTCTCGTGCCACGTTGAAGGAAGGATGGAGGTCTCTCCCTCGGGACGCACGGTGCCAAAGAAGTGGATGGGTTCGTGGTGGGCATTGGTGAGCCCCACGGGTACAATAATATGACCCGCGCGCACGTTGATGGCGGGATGAATGAGGCGCGTCAGATGGAACTGTTCGATGACCACCTCGCCACCCTTTTCCACCTCGGTCTCGTACTCGCCGTTCTCGGTGGCTTCCAGCTCCACGGCGCTGCCCGTGCCGCCCGACTCAAACTCAATCTCGGCACCCAATATCCATTTCTCGTTGAACTTGTAGTCCATCGCCAGGATGAAGCGCGGTATGCTGATGGTGTTACGGTCGGTCTTGGTGTTTCCCTTCGGACTTCCGTTGAAGCGGTTGGTGCCATAGTCCTTGAAAGTGGCCACTGCCTCGCCATAGCCTCCCAGGCGGAATTGGCCATACTCCTCGCTCCCGCCCTGCCCCATCGCTTGGGATATGCCGAGCAGACAGACTGTCATAATGATTGATGATAATCTCTTCATACTTGTTTCATGCTTTTTTATCGGCTGCAAAATTACTGCCGCCCGAGCAATGCCACAATACTGAAAAGTTAGGTATCTGCACGGCCCCACGTTTAGTTAAATTCACAATTTTTGGGTATTGCCCACCTTTCTTATTCTGGCTAATTTTGCAGCGGAAAATTTTAACGATAAATATGAAACAATTATCAGTGTACCGCGCGTCGGACACCATGCGCGAACTGATTCGCGACAACAGCCTGCTGCTGATGGTGATGAGCCGCTTCGGCATCTCCCTCGGCTTTGGCGAGGGAACGGTGAAAGAGGTGTGTGAAAAGCAGGGCGTACATGCCCCCACATTCCTTGCCGTGGCCAACTTTGTCAGCCAAAAGGAGTACGACGAAAGCGCCTTGGCACTGGCTCCGCTCGTGGAGTACCTGAAGCAGGCACACACCTACTTCCTCGACTACAACCTGCCCGCCATACGCCGACGCCTCATCGATGCCATCGACTGCTCGGGAGCCGACGACGTGGCCTTCCTCATCCTGCGCTTCTACGACGAGTACGTCACCGAAGTGCGCCGCCACATGGAGTACGAGGACAGCACCGTCTTTGCCTACGTCGGACGCCTGCTGCAAGGCCTCCCCGACGAGCGCTACACCATCGGCACCTTTGCCGACAAACACGACCACATCGAGGACAAACTGAAGGAGCTGAAGGACATCATCGTGAGCTACTACCCCCAGAAAGCCAACGACTTGCTGAACTCCGTCCTCTTCGACATCATCAATTGCGAAGCCGACCTCACCCAACACCGCCGCGTGGAGGACCAACTGTTCATCCCCGTCGTGCGCCGCCTTGAAGAGGAGCTGATGACCCGCGGCACCGCCTCGCCCATCCGTCCACAGGAGGACGACGAGGAGAGTGCCCTCCGCCTGAACGTGCTGAGCGAACGCGAAAAGGAGATTGTCCATTGCGTTGCCATGGGGATGACCAACAAGGAGATTGCCGACGCCCTCTGCCTCAGCATCAACACCGTCACCACCCACCGCCGCAACATCACGGGCAAACTGCAAATCCACACCCCCAACGGACTCACCATCTATGCCTTGGTGAACAACCTCGTCACACTCGACGAAATCAAGATGTAAAGAGGGACAAGCCTTTAGGTGAAGGGGCTGTCAGGCCATCCGCAACTGACACGTTTCTTTACACCATTCAGTAATAATTCACGCACCTCTATTTCATCCCTGTTTCCTTGAAAGAAGACGTTGCACAACGGGCGAATTTCCGCATAAATATACAAAAGAACAAAGAGTGGATGGTTTGGAAAGTCGGGCCCAAACGCCCCTTTCCGCCCCTCCACTCCTAAACATCCGCGGACGTTTAGGAGCGCAACGATTCGTGCGCAACTGCGCATGGACGGAAATTCAGGAGTTCATCGGCGGATGTTTAGGAGCGGAAGGGCAGATGTTTAGGAGAGGTGGCCCTGAAAGCCGCCGTCGGAGGGAGGTAGCGATTGGTTTCACGACACGCCTGAATGCATATTTATGCACCCGCCCTGTATATTCATGCAAAACCAACTACGTGAGAATCGCGTATATGCACGCAATTTTTCTTTCGCACAAAAAACAGGCAGCATTTTAATCGGACCGTAAGTAACTGATGCTCAACCCATAGCTAAGGACACCTTAGCCTTGGGATAAGGCAGGCTTAGCCATGGGCTGAGGTCCGCAAAGAAATGTGTTTTTTCTATTTCCTTACACGGAGCGTGGTGAAATGTTTACAGGAAAGGACCATGTGTACATGAGTTCGCCATGCTCCTTGATATCGAACTCACGTCATGTATCAGAATATTAACAGAGACATCATGCAAATAAGGGATCAGTCCGAAAAGTCGGTTGTATATGGTATACATGATGTCTCTGTCATTCTGAACGCAGTGAAGAATCTGTAAACGCAAGCAGAACACTATAATGCTGACGTATTCAGATTCTTCACTGCGTTCAGACGAGTTGTTGAGCGTAGCGAAAAATGACACAGAGACGGAATAATTTGCAACTGGATTTTTGGACTGTCCC
>JAFTYI010000036.1 GCA_017464815.1 Bacteroidaceae bacterium
GGGTAAAGGGGACTAACATTCTGAACGGTGTCGTATGCACCAATGACAGTTAATAATCTTCGTCCTTTACCTCTTCTGTTTTCTTTGCGAAGATAGCGAAAAATTCGCTATCTTCGTTTTTTCTGCAAATATAGAATGACACAGACATCATGTATACCATATACAACCGACTTTTCGGACTGACCCTAAAAAACAAGAGAGAGGGCATCGCAATACAAATTTAGGCACGGATTACACGGATTCACACGGATTTTATACCTTAAATTAACGTATAATCTATCCGTGTATTCCTGTAACCCGTGCCTTAAAATTTCCAGTTAAGGAAAGGGAGGGAGATTTATCTTATTCCCACTCAATCGTAGCCGAGGGTTTCGGCGACATGTCGTAGCACACGCGGTTGATGCCGGGCACCTCGCGCAGGATGCGGTCGGTAATCTTCATGAGGATGGGCCACTCAATCTGCTCGATGGTGGCGGTCATGGCGTCCACGGTGTTGACGGCACGGATGATGACGGGCCAGTCGTAAGAGCGGGCATTGTCCTTCACACCCACGCTCTTGAAGTCGGGCACCACGGTGAAGTACTGCCACACCTTCTTGTCGAGTCCGGCCAAGGCAAACTCCTCGCGCAGGATGGCGTCGCTCTCGCGCAAGGCTTCGAGGCGGTCGCGGGTGATGGCACCAAGGCAGCGCACGCCCAAGCCGGGGCCGGGGAAGGGCTGACGGTAAACCATCTCGTAGGGCAAGCCAAGCTCGACACCACAGGCACGCACCTCGTCCTTGAAGAGTTGCTTCAGCGGCTCGACGAGCTCAAACTGCAGGTCTTCGGGAAGTCCGCCCACGTTGTGGTGGCTCTTCACCATCTTGGCCGTCTTGGTTCCACTCTCCACAATGTCGGGATAGATGGTTCCCTGACCAAGGAAGTCAATACCTCCGGCCAGTTTGCGGGCCTCCTCCTCAAACACGCGGATGAACTCGCCACCGATAATCTTGCGCTTCTGTTCGGGATCGGCCACCCCTTCGAGCAGGCCGAGGAAACGGTCGGTTGCATCCACATACACCAAGTTGGCACACAACTGGTTGCGGAACACTTCCACCACATTTTCGCTCTCGCCCTTACGCATAAGACCGTGGTTCACATGCACACAGACGAGGTTGTCGCCGATGGCCTTCAGCAACAGGGCGGCCACCACCGAGCTGTCCACTCCACCCGAAAGGGCAAGCAACACCTTCTTGTCGCCCACCTGACGACGGACGAGCTCAATCTGGTCGGCCACGAAGTTCTTCATATTCCAGTTGGCCTCGGCCTTGCACGTATCAAACACAAACGACTTGACTGCCGCCTTGATGGCCTCCTCGTCGTTTTCAAACTGAGCGAGTTTCACCTCACAGAGGGCCTTGTCGTGACCGGCCGCCATCACGGGGAAACCGGCTTCGTAGATTTCGGGCAACACGTCGATGGCCACGCCGTCAATCACATTGTTGGGGCCTCCGTTGATGATGACACCCTTCACGTTGGGCAACGCCTTCAACTCAGCGGCGGTGATGTCGTGCGGATAGATTTCGCTATACACACCCAGTGCACGGATGGCTCGGGCAAGCACGGTGTTTTCGTGGCTTCCCAAGTCGAGGATTACAATCATGTCTTGCTTCATTTTTCTTTTCTATATTTTATAGTTAATCATTCCTTTCCTTCTTAAAAACAAAGAAAGCGCTACCCACCCGTCATGGATAACACTTCACACTCTTTGCAAGGGGCGCATCCGACAACCAGCCAGCCATGCTGCCTGCACACTACAGGTGGAAAAGATGCTCTTGCCATGCATATCACTAATCTCTGTTTTTATCCGGCCGCGCCCCGATTATCCGAAACGCGGTGCAAAAGTAATACAAAATCGGGAAACTGATGCATAAGGAGAAAACTTTTTTTCGCCCACCCCCTCAACTTTTGCATTTTCACGGCCACGCGTGAGCCGCCCCTTGTAAACATTTCACCGCAACGAGCGTAAAGAAACAGAAAAACCACTCCCTTCCACAAACATCCTCCCAAACCTAAGCCCACCTTATCCTATGGCTAAGAGAGCCTCACCTATCGACTAAGTATCAACCACTTACGCAGCGATCAAAATTTCGCCCATTTTTCGTACGAAAGAAAATCCGCGTGCATACAGGCGATTCTCGCGCGGTCAATTTTGCATGTTTATGCAGTCAGATTGTATAATTATACATTCAAGCGTATCATGAAAGCAATCGCACCTCCCATCCAATAGTGTCTTTCAGGGCCACCTATCCTAAAATTCCGCCGAATCGTTCCTAAATTTCCGCTGAAGGACTCCTAAAATTCCACCGGTGCGCAACTGCGCACGAGCAGTACCGCTCCTAAACTTCCGCAGAAGTTTAGGATAGAAAGAATAGAAACATCCGTTTGCAACCGGCTCTCCACCCCCATTCTGTCCTTCCCTTTTGCATGTTTATGCAAATATGCAGCCCTTACCAAACGCTTCACTTCAAGAAAACAGGAACGAAACAGAAAGGGAGGAAATATTACCGAAGGATGTAAAGGAGTAAGAAAAGCCACTTCCATTCCGTTAATTTATGTCATCAACTAATTTTTAACGTTAAAAGAAGAGGGGCTGATTGGAAAAAAGTGATGCCTCCCTTTGCAAAACTAAACCGTTGCGTTATCTTTGTGGCGGAAAAACGTCTTAATAATATAAACTTAATAATATAAAGAATATGAGAAAGAAAAACATCCTATGGACGGCACTGATGATGGCCGTCGTGAGTCTGATGCCTTGCAAGGCACAGCAGGTGACAACCACTCCTTTGTCGATTGATGATGTAGCCTTTGCGCTCGAGGTGCTGGGGGTACAGACCACCCGTTTCGACTTGACTCAGTTCAAGGACAAAAAGTATAACGTAAGCGTCTATGTGGACGAATACGAGAAGGGGAATCCTAAAGCTGTCAATCGGAAGCAAAATCGTTGGGGGACAAATCTGATAGACCTCCGTCAATATCCTGAAGAAGAGAGGGAGAGAAGACGTCAATTATTTGCCATCCCAGAGGGTGAACACATTGGTCTCCGTATTACAGATGCCGTCTTTGCATTGCACCATGCCAAAGGAGATTCTATCGCAACTTTCAAATATCACGTAAATATGGCAGGAGGGACCTCTCTTCCTCTCAAACTTCGCAAACTGGAGGGATTGAGGTTGGGTTACAGTTATTACTTACGCCCCTTTGCCTTGAAACCCATCCAAGACAAGGATGAGGTAGAGATTCCTCTTTGGCTCTACGGCTCGGCATGGCCGGATGGAAACTTCTTCCGTTTCTGTGGTGAGAACGAGATTGACCCGGAGATGAAAGCAGATTCGGACATCCTCACCTATTGTCCGCACTACTTTGTGATAGGGATTTCGCTGAAGAAAGTAGCGAAATAAGATTAACGTGAGTCCGATAAACTACTACACATCCGCTCTCACTCGCAAGCATTTGCCAAATTGAGGATGTGACAGGCGACAAGGGCGGCCGTCTCGGTGCGCAGGCGTGAGCGGCCAAGACTGATGGGTTGGAAACCGTGGTCGATGGCCAGTTGCACCTCCTCGCGGCTGAAGTCCCCCTCGGGCCCAATCATCACCAAGGCGTCTTCACCCGGCTTCAGCGCGTGCTTCAACAGGGGCTTCGCACCTCCCAGGTCGTCGTAGCAATGGGCGATGAACTTCTGCCCAGGGCGCTCTTGGCGGACGAAGCGGGCAAAGTCGGTCATCTCGTTCAAGATGGGCTTCAGCGGCTTGAGGGACTGCTTGACGGCGGAGACGAGGATTTTCTCCACCCGCTCCGTCTTGATGACTTTGCGCTCGGAGAAGCGGCAATTCAGAAATGTCAGTTCGGAGAAGCCTATCTCGGTGGCCTTCTCGGCAAACCACTCTACCCTATCCATGTTCTTGGTGGGAGCCATGGCGATGTGCAAATGGCCCGTCCACAGGGGGGCAGGGGTTTCCTTACTCAACACACGGAAAAGGCAACGCTTGGGCGACACGAGCGTAAGTTCGGCTTTGTAGAAGTGCCCAAGGCCGTCGGTGATGTCGATGTGTTCGCCTTCCGTCATGCGGAGCACGCGGGCGCAGTGGGCGGCTTCGTCGGCAGGAAGTTCGGGGCGGGTGGCAATGTCGGGGACGTAGAACATGAATTTATGAATTTAAATTGTGACTGCGTAAGCTGATGAGAGCTTTGCTCGAACTAATTGTGAATTATGACGAATGTTTCTCGCGGCGCGATATTTCGTCGCGCAGTTGGGCGGCCAGTTCATACTTCTCCTCCTTGATGGCACGGGTGAGTGCCTCGCGAAGGACATCTATGTCGACCGACGAGACGGGTATGGAGATGGCTCCGTGGCCGTCCTCAAAAATATGTTCACGGGAAAGCAGTTCCTCAGACGTGTAGATGGGGGCATCAAAGCGGAGGGCCAAGGCGACGGCGTCGCTGGTGCGTGCGTCCACGTGGTGTATCTGCCCCTCCTGCTCAAGTTCGAGCATAGAGTAGTAGACACCGTCCAACACCTTATATATATACACCTCGCGCAGGGCGATGCCAAAGAGTTGCATGGTGTTCAGGTAGACATCGGGCATCAGAGGACGAGGGACACTGACTCCTCGCATCATCACCAGAATGGATTGCGCCTCGAACGGCCCCACCATCACCGACAACTTGCGACTGCCCCCGGCTTCACACAACATCAGGAAGAAGGGATGCTTGCCTGACACGCCTTGGGTGACATCCAACACTTTCATCAACACTTTTTCTGCCATAATCTTTCCTTTACTAATTTCTGCCTCACCACCATACAACACACATCGGGAAACGGTTGTTCAGGCAAAGCTCATCGGTTTCTGCCTGCAAAAATAATGGAAACGCGGAAAACTACAAAGGGAATGGGAATAAAAAAACTCTCTATCTGTGCAATAAAGAGGACAGTCCAAAAATCCAGTTGCAAATTATTCCGTCTCTGTGTCATTTTTCGCTACGCTCAACAACTCGTCTGAACGCAGTGAAGAATCTGAATACGTCAGCATTATAGTGTTCTGCTTGCGTTTACAGATTTTTCGGACA
>JAFTYI010000037.1 GCA_017464815.1 Bacteroidaceae bacterium
TCCTGCTCCCGTTCACAGATCCTTCGGTGCCCTCAGGATGACAGAGACTGCATGGCAATTCCTTATCCGCGGTCATCTGCTCCATCTGCGTCATCTGCGTGCCATCACAAGTGCCGCATGGTTCTTCTATGGCACACGGAGTACACTGAGAAGACGGAGACTCACAGATATTTTTATCTTTCAATTCTTCCGTGTTCATCCGTTCATTCCGTTTCATCCGTGTGCCATCATCAGAAGGAGCAAACAGCTCCGGCGCCACCCACAGCGTATGCCCCTCGGTCACCATGTAGATGCAGCGGCTCACATCCTTCAGCGAAGGGTCGGCCTTGAAGCCCACGGCCTCCGAGAAACGCTCCTGTGCCTCCTGCGGTGTCATCCCTTCGGGCAGGGCGATGAGCACGTGTGTGCCTCGGCGCACCGACTCCTCCACGAGCAGCACCTGCCACGTGCCCGCCTCGTTCAGCTGCAGGGCTTTTTGGAGGATTTCTTGCGAGTGCCCCTTCTCGTCGAAGTCGAGCATCAGGCGTGGCAGGGGTCGCACGGCATCCGCCTTTGCACGGTGGTTGCTTTTGAACTCGGCACACATGGGTGTCCAGATGGGCAGGCGGTGTTTCAGCCGTTCGTCGCCCGCCTCGATGCGTCGGCACATCTCGGCCAGCCACGGTGCGCGTCGCAACTCCTCCCACTCCTTGCGTGTGGAGGGGATGGCAGGGGCGCCGTGCCCCTTGCCGATGCAGGTGAAAAAGTTCTTCACTTCCTTCATTTCAAATCCTCTTTAAGTGTTACAAAAAATGCATCAATCGACGCCCGTTCACGCTCTCTGATTTCGCACACCTTGTGCATGGGCAACTCCCGTCGGAAAGCCCACCGTTCGACCAGCCCGCCTCCGTTTGTGCGTTGGATGGTGCAGTGCTCAGTGGCAAACAGGGTTTCGTATCGAGGCCCTTGCGACCCTATGTTGTAGGGCGTTGTCCGCATCTGTCCGCTCTCGTCCAGTACCGTGCGCCCCTTGAAGCTCACGCGCTTGCCGCCTGTCACTTCCTCCCCCTTTTCTGCATCCCAAGGGCAAGGCACCACTGTCACGTTGTTGTCACTGAAGATGGCCACTGTGTCCATCTGTACATTGTTGAAAAAATTACTCATTTTCTGAATGGTTTGTGAAGGGAAAGAAGCACAGAAATGCCGGCCGGGCTTGCTCTTCGCGAAGACTTCTCCGCTTCACTCCATTCGGGTTAAAGAATTACTTGTTAAACTTGTGGAAATCCACCACTAAAATGTCTTGATACATCTTTTCATTGTGCTCACTCACCCCAGCTCTTAGCGAAGCCGCCAAGACATCGCCCGGATAGAAGTTGCACGCAGCATCTTTGCCCAATAAGGTTGCCACAAATTGGTTGCTGTACTTGCCACCGATTTCTTGCAGATGGATATACTTCTTCTGCATCTGGCCGCTTTCGCTTTTCTCGCTCTTGATGGTGAAAGGTTCTCCGCACTTCACCACACGAAATAAAGATTTTATCATATAAATTCCTTTGCTTCCGCTTATCTATGGATGGCCAAGTCACATAATCGCCTGCTCATCTCGAAAGCGAGAGCAAAATTATAGCAAAAAGAGATGCAGTTTTTTTTCTTCCGTGAGATTGGCGAAGAAACTTTGAAATACGGAAAAAGGAGACTTGCACGCGGGCAAATCTCCTTTCACTAGATGAAAAAACGGCATTAAATTTCCGTGTGTTTTCCTTGTAAAATGTCTCGAAGCAGAATCATCCTTTCCGCTTGTTCGTAGTCGGTGAAACTTGGGGTGTTGCGATGTTCTTTCCACACATCTTGGGCAAATCCCTCTTCCGCCAAATCTTTCATCATGATTTTGTTGATGATGGAGAGGCAGAGGTGATATTCGTCGCGTAGAGCATCAAATTCTTCATCATTTAAAGTTGTTCCTCTATAGTTCTCTCTTGCCACTTTACCATAACTGTGTCCTGACAACAATTTTGTTTTCTTGGTGATGGAGTCATTGGTCATTTCCTCCTTAAAATGTTTACCGACAAAGTTTACGAATTGTGGTGCATTACTTCTATTCTCAGGCATCAAACCCATATCTTGAATAGCATAGTAGAGTGCTGCATATTTGTATGCTTTATCAAAATCAACATTTTTAGCAAACAATGGTATCATCGTTTCTATCAACTCTTGTGCCCCTTGGTTGATGAAGAGTTTATTGTGGTTGTTGTCGGGGGCTTTTAAGACCTCAAACGATTGAACCTTGATGGTGAGCATCTGGTGAGTTTTTATATAGACGAACAAGCTGCTAATCTCCCTTTGGGTTATCTCATTACGGCATCTTACAATAAATGAAGAAATGTCGTAGTTCTCCAAATAGGTTTTGCACAGTTCTGTTTCAATATCATCCCCATGCAAATCTTCGTATCCTTCCAGCAACAGTTGATACCCCTCTTTTTTGTCCGCGTGTGCAGCCACGTAGTGCTTGACTTCTCGCTTAAACGCTTTGTTTGCCTTTTCCCACTCCTCCGATGCCAAGAAGTTTTTGTACAACTCTTTGAAGTGCCTCCCCCGTATTAGTTGATTTTTCAGCAAGTTATCCTTGTCATTGTTGATGCCGCTTAGTGTGTCCGATATGGCGCGAAATCCGTTGATGACATCCCGATAAATATTTACCTGAGAACGCAAAAGGCTGGTGCGCACACGGGTTGACACATCCGTGTCGTAGGTGCGAGTGTAGGTTACATCTTTATATTTTGTATTTTCTCTTTCAACGATGTCTTCGGGTTGTTCTGTGATGGCTTCGTCGTCCTCCAACCTTGTTTCTGCCAGCAGTTTCTCCAGTTGCGTCACCTTTTTGTCGATGGTAGCTTTCCATTCGTCGTAATCCACTTTGAAGGGGTCAAAAAGGAATTTATAAAGATACCCTCGCACCACCTCCATATTATGCGCCACTTGCAGCATATCTCTGTCAAGGGCCATCAGCATGGCGACGTGCTCCGACTCCTCCACATGCCCATAGCCCTCGCAAACCTCGTCCACGAGTTTCACCAAGTGCTTCAATTTGTATTCTACATTGTCGTGATTGGATGTTATCTTCATTGCTTCATCTTCAGTTTTTCAATTTTGGGCAATAAGGATTCTATCTTCTCTACAATGCGGTGTTGCTCGGCGAGAGGGGGAAGTGAAAATGGAAATGCAACAATCTTTTCCCTTGAAATATTGGGTTGTGCACCACCTTCTCCTAATTGTATAAATCTATCTTTACATGCCATCAAGTAATAAAGAAGGTATTTATTGTAAACCTCAAAGGGAGTACAAGCACAACATGCTTGATTAGTAGTCAATTCTATACCAGCAATTGCTACCTTTCCAATCGTTGCACCATACATGGCAATTAGTACATCACCAATTTTGCAAGGACGTAATGAGCACTCATCTAAAGCTTTTTGTGTAACTTTAATTTCAGAATCATATACATAACTATTGTTCAGTTCTCCAGTACGTAACCAAGGAACGGTTCCATTTATATAATACTCTGTATTACCCTTTGCCGGTGTTGCACCAGCACCCCAATCACCAATCCAACCAAGTTTACACCACTCCCAATTGTCTGGTATGTCAAACAAAATATCTTCGTCTGATAAGGCTTCTTCTTTTAATACGCTTTTCTTTATCTTCTTCTCCTTCACCAAGCGTGCTTTCTCCTCACGAATGCGTTCAAGCAATGCCGATGCCGGCTCATCGTTCGGGTCTTGGGGTACCAAGCGACCTTCGATGGCTTCTTGAAGGATGCTTTTCTTTAATTGTTCGGGCAAAGCTTCGGTCAACTTTACCAACTCTTCTTGTGCCTTGCCGTAGGCTTCTACCTTGGGTAATAAGGATTCTATCTTCTCTACAATGCGGTGTTGTTCGGCAAGAGGAGGAAGAGGGATAGAAATATCTTTCAATGCTGAAGCTGAAAATCCCTTAATTCCTATTCCCTTTCCACCAATAAGACCTATACTTTTGTACAACCATATTACATAAAACACATAACGTGTATATCCATCAAAATATGGTCTTAATCTATGCACATGGTTTTGAAGACAAATATTGAAATCATAAGGCCATATAGCTGATCGTCCCACATCACCTCCTTCACATACAAGTAAATCACCTTTTTGAGCCGTACATCTATCCAATTCCGAGTCTTTATAATACATTGATTTTAAATTGTCCAATACGAATCTATCCCAATATAAATTTGAAGTAGTAATGTATTGATGAAGAGTGCCTTCTGTATCTCCACCCTTTAATTGTTTTCCGCTTGAATGTTGAAAAATTGTCTCAATCTTACACCATTCCCATGTATCAGGTGAATCAAATATTTTCTCTTCCTCTGCAACATCCTTTTCATTCAACACAGTTTTCTTTATCTTCTTCTCCTTCACCAATCGTGCTTTCTCGGCACGGATGCGTTCAAGCAATACTGATGCAGGCTCATCGTTCGGGTCTTGGGGTACCAAGCGACCTTCGATGGCTTCTTGAAGAATGGAGTTTTTCAGTTGTTGTCCCGTCATAATCATTCCTTTGCATTAAGTCCTAACTCCATTTGAATCTCTTCCAGCATTTTGTCAATCACCTTTTCCATCTCTTCGCGACGGGAGTGGTATTGCGCCAGCAATTCATTCGGCCGCAGCACCTCTTCTTCCTCCTTGGGGTACTTGCATTGGTCGAAATTGCAATCCATCGCCATCAAGTCCTCCACACCGATGCAACGGCTTTTTTCATTGCCATCTTCACCCACAATCTCCGTGCGGTTGTCCCACCAGTCAAGCACGCTTTGGAAGTGTGCCAACTGCATGGGGCGCGTCTTGTTGAAGTGTTTGTATCCCTCGGGCATGTCGAGGCGGTAAAACCACGTCTCCTTGGTGGCATATCCTTCGGGCGCACCTTCGGCGCGTTCGTTGTCGAAGAAAAGGATGTTGGTAGCAATCGACGTGTAAGGGGCAAACACACTGCCCGGCAAACGCACGATGGTGTGGAGATTGAACTCCGTGAGCACCCTGCGCTTGATGGCCAACTTGGCACCATCTGTGCCGAAAAGGAAGCCGTCGGGCACCACAATGCCGGCGCGTCCGCCTGCCGCAAGGCGTTGCATAATGAGCACCATGAAGAGGTCGGCTGTCTCGCTACTGCGGTATTCGGCCTTGAAATTGTTTTTCACACTGGCCTCGGTGCTTCCTCCGTAGGGCGGATTCATGGCGATGACGTTCACCTTGCCCTCGTGGTTGTAATTGGTCATTGGCACACCCAACGAATCCATGTGGCGCAGATTGGGGTGCTTGATGCCATGCAACAACAGGTTGGTGACGGCCAACAAGTAAGGGAAAGGCTTCCACTCCTGCCCGATGACGGAGTTTTGAAACAGCTCCACATCGTCGGCATTACCGCTACGGTCGAGTTGTTCTTTCAGGTACTTCAATGCCGACACCAAGAAACCGCCCGTGCCCATAGCAAAGTCGCCCACTACCTCGCCAAGCAGGGGGTGCAGGCGGTCGATGATGAAGTCGGTGACGGCACGCGGGGTGTAGAATTCTCCCGCACGACCAGCGCCTTGCAAGTCCTTCAAAATGCCTTCGTAGATGTCGCCAAAAAGGTGAGCATCCTGTGTGTCGGTGAAGTCTATTTCGTCCACGGCATTTATCATCTGCCGCAGCAGGGTGCCGTTCTTCATGTAGTTGTTCACCTCCAGAAAGACCTCTTGCACCACAGCCTTGCCTCGCGGTGTGCGGCTGTTCACTTGGATGCCTCTGATGTAGTCGCCGTTGCTCTCGTTGCCCACATTGTTGCCCTTCAGCACGGGGAAAAGGCGGTTGTTGATGAAACTGAGCAGGGCATCACCCGTCAGTGCATCCTTGATTTCCTGCCCCTTTTCATTCTTGGCGTGTGCCCAGTTGCGCCAGCGCAAAGGCTCGGGGATGATGCTCTGAAAATCATCGTCTTCGCACTCCCAGTCCTCCTCCTGTGCGTCGTACACTTTCAAGAAGAAGAGCCACACCATCTGTTCGATGCGTTGTGCATCGCCATTCACGCCGGGGTCTTGGCGCATGATATTTTGCAAGGTTTTCACCAAATTTCCTGTTGCCATAGGTCTTTATTTTTATGCTTCTTTATAGAGTTCGTTTTCAAGGTCGAGGATGGCTTGACTGTAGCCCTCCTTGCCATTGAACAGTTTCATGATTCTTGGTTTTTTGCCAATCTGATTAAAGGGGTTGAGGTCGAGCACCCTTGAATCTTCGATATTCACCACGCCATGTTCGGCATAATTGTCAATTAGCCCTTCCAACACGCGGCGTGCATCGCCTTCGAATTTGTGCAAGTAGTCACGCTTTTGCACTCCCTCCACACGTTCGCGGCGGGTCAACGGCTTGGCGTCGTAGGCCACGTGACAAATGATGTCAAACTCGTCCTTGTCGTCAAGTGACGGATTTTCTGCCCGCACGGCTTCAATCAGGTCTTTGGCATACTCCACGGAGTCGAGCACCGTCTTCTTCTTGTCGGCACTGCGCCAGGCACCACGGAAGGCATCGAGCGTGGGGAAGTGTTTTTTGAAAGCCTTCCGAGTGTAGTCGGTCACGCTTTCGGTGCAGAGGGTGCGCCCGTCTTCACCCAGGAAGAGCACCTGTTCGTGCACAATCTTGATTTCCTTTCCTTCCACATAATATTTGCGTGGCTTTTGCGGCTCGGGCAATGGTGGGTCACCGGGGATGCCTCCATCACCTTTTTCACCACCTCCTTGCGTGTCTCTCTCTTTACGACGCTCCTTATAATCCTCGTCATTGGTGGGTGTGCCGTCAAAATTGGGGTCATCAAAGTTGGCAGTGGCATTGCGGAAGTCAAGGATTTCAAAGTTCATTTTTCCTGTGGCTTCGTGAATCCGGGTGCCTCGGCCAATCATCTGCTTGAACAAGGCAGGTGAATTGACCTCTTTGTCGAACACAATCAAGCCACACGTCTTGCAATCCACTCCCGTAGAGAGCAGTTCGCTGGTGGTGGCAATGACGGGGCAAGGCATGTCGGGGTCAATGAAGTCGTCGAGCAGGTATTTGCCCACGCGGTCATCGCTGGTGATGCGCACCACATAGTTCTTGTGTCGGCGCACCAAGTCCTGATTCATCTCCACCAACAACTCGCGCATGATGGCCGCTTCGTCTTGGTCGGGGCAGAAAACGATGGTTTTTGTCATCCGCCCGATGGTTTTCAACATCTCTGTGATGCGCTTGGCCACGATGACTTGCCGCTTCTTGATGTTGATTTTTCGCCCGATGAGCGGACGCACAAAGATGTTTTCTTCAATAGGGTTGTTGTAGATATCCACCTCGTCAGGCTCGGGTTGGTAGCCCTCCAAATCGACGTTGATAAATGATTTCGTGATTCGATAGGGAGCCAAAAAACCATCATCAATGCCATCCTTCAGCGAGTATTCAAACACCGGCTTGCCAAAGTAATCATAGTTGTCGGCACCTTCAACGGATCTTGGTGTAGCCGTCAAACCTATTTGTGTGGCCGATTCGAAGTAAGTGAGAATATCGTGCCATTGGCTGTCTTCGCGGGGGCTTGAACGGTGACACTCGTCTATCACTATCAGGTCGAAAAAGTCGCGTTCGTAGGCTTCGTAGGGTTGTTTCTGTCCCTCCTGCAAGTCATAATCCACCCATTGGCCATAGAGCGACATGTATAATTCATAGCCCGATTCGGGTGCTTTGCCTTGCACTTTGGTCATAAACTTCTTGAACGGTTTGAAGTCTTGCACCATCGTCTGGTCAATCAGGATGTTGCGGTCGGCCAAATAAAGGATGCGCTTTTTCAAGCCTGATGCATGGAGGCGGTGGATAATCTGAAAGGCGGTAAACGTCTTCCCTGTGCCCGTGGCCATCACCAGCATGACGCGATTTTGTCCGCGTGCCACGGCCTCCACCGTTTTGTTGATGGCTATGCGCTGATAGTAGCGAGGTTCGTGTGAATCGGCATTGGTATAATAGGGGAAATCAATGATGTCTTCCTCTTCTTTCGTGTAGTTTTTTGCCGCTTTCAACCGTTCGCGAAGCTCCAAAGGGGTAGGAAATTTATCCATCGGGATGTTGCGCTCGGCTCCTGTGGCCAAATCGCGCTCAACAAATTCAGCTCCGTTGGTGCTGTAGGCAAATTGTAAATCGAGGATGGAGGCATATTCTATTGCCTGCTGAAGACCGTCTTCAGGCTGGTGTTTGTAGTCCTTTGCTTCAACAATAGCTATCGGATAATTGTCTTGGGCATAGAGCAGATAGTCCGCTTTTTTTCCTTGTTTTCGATGCTTCAATTTACCTTGCACCATAATGCGGCCGGCAGTAAAGTAATACTCCATGCGCATGTGCTCCTTGTCCCATCCTGCTTGTTCAAGTTTGGGGGTAATGAATCGGTTCTTTATATCCTCTTCCGAGAGACTTTTATCCAGATAGTTTGGCATAATGGCATCAGTTTAATGGTTAATGATTCAAAAGCCTTTCAATCTCCTCTTCCGTCATCGGCACACATTCGCCCGCCTTGCCATCCGTCCAATCAGTGATGACGGCATCGGGGGTATTCGTGTCGGTGGAGTCGGTGGGGAGAGCCGTTTCAGTGCGTGATTCATTGGCGGTGGCAGGGGTGGGAGGAGCCATGCGCCCGGCATCATCCTCGGTGCAACCAACGAGACTGGCGGACACAAAAAAAGCGGCCAGCCATGCACAACTGTGCTTGGCAAGCCGCTTGATACGTGCGTACTTTAAACTTAGGCGGAAATTTTTACCCCCCCCCTATTCTGTTTATATTATTTACCATATAATTAAAGTTATTCATGCGATAATGAGTTATTGTTTCTGCAAATATACGGAAAATAATTGTCCCTGCAAAGGGGATGGCACAATTTTTTTACGGGGGGGTGAAGAGGGGCGTTGCGATGAAAAAAAATTTAATGGATAGAGAAGATTTTTTTCTTGAATGGGGCCATAAAATTTTTTTGCATAGTGGCGTATAGAGTTTTGTCCGGCCTCTTAGCAAATTCTTCTTTGGGGGACAAGGGACAATGGGGACAATTAAATTTAAAGGGTATATATTTTCTGTATTTAGAAAAATGTGTGTAAATATATTTTATTATATTATATAAATAATTATATATATAATATAATAACTCTATTTTCAAGTGATGATGGGGGTAAGGGGGAGGTAGTGTGCAAAATTAATTGTCCCCTTTTGTCCCTTGTCCCCCTGTACCCTTTTGTTTGGTCAAAGGACAAAGGTAGGCCTTGGGATTAGACTTTAGAATTAGACTTTAGAATTTAAATCCGTGTTAATCCGTGCAATCCGTGCCTAAATTATCCCTAAAAAAGTCCGCAACGTAAAATCGCTTAATTCCTTATATTCAATGTGTTACGTGTTAACGATTGTTAATTTTGGATTGAGTGGCGCGAAAAGTTGCAAACCGCCCTTCCCATGTTGTATCTTTGCATTGTCAGCTGATAAAATGGCACGCAGATGACGCAGATGGGGGCAGATGACCGCGGATATTTTCGTTTTAGGCCTGAATGAGAAAATCCAGTGACTCTCCGTCAACTCCGCGCACTCCGTGGGCCATCCTGAGGGGAAAAACGAAATGGCACGCAGATGACGCAGATGGGGCAGATGACCGCGGATAAAAAATTGTCAACCACACAAGAGGCGGAGCACACTGCACATGAAAAGCAGAAAAATCTGCGGTCATCCGCCACATCCGCGTCATCCGCGTGCCATCCTGAGAGAGAAACGAACTTTTAACTTTTAACTTTTAACTTTTAATTCAACAACTATGGCAATCAAACTGAAAGCAAAGGAACAGAAACAGTATGTGGGCAAGTATGCGGGCACTTACCGCTACGTGATGACCACCGAACTCTACAACAAGCTCACCGAGCGCAAGGTGTTGGCCGAGGCGGCCATGCGAAGCGGCATCAGCCAGGGCACCATCAACGCGGCTTGGGCGGCCATCGGCGAGGTCATCAAGGCGTGGGCAACCGAGGGCCACTCGGTGGCAGTGCCGGGATTGGGCACGATGCGCTTCGGCGTGCGAGCCACGAGCGTGGCCGATGTCAGCGAAGTGAGCAGCTCGCTCATCACCAGCCGACGCGTCATCTTCACCCCCTCGACCGACATCAAGGATGAGCTGGCGGGCACCAGCATCAACATCACCTGCTACGACCGCGATGGCAACATCATCAAGCAGGTGGCCAGCGACGACGAGGGCACCGTGGAAGACCCCGAGGAGGGCACTGATGATGGCGGAAGCGGAACGGGAGGAAATCCGCTGTAATTAGAAACAACTGACAGACCCACCCCCAATCCCTCCCTCTATGGAGGGGGGGCTTGAATAGCTCAACATTCTTGAAGTCCCCCATAGAGGGGGGATTTAGGGGGGGCTTTTAAATTGTAAATGAACTTATGGAAAAACGAGACATTTGGAAAATCATCATTCAGACACTGATAACGATTCTGACGGCCATCGGCACGAGCTTGGGAGTGGTGTCGTGCATGTGAGCAAAAGCGGATGAAACGCGAATGAACGGGGGGCTTCTTCTTTATTCTTCTTTGGGGATGGAGAGGAGGTCCCCCTCTTTTGGTGACATTTTTGATAGAAAATGAGACGCAAGGAGAAGTGATATCGGACAATTTTGCATACTTTTGCCAAAAGTTTTAATGAATAACAAATTGGTAATCGCTTATAACAATATGAAAAGAGTAATTCTGTCGGCGGTGAAGACCGTGTTGGTGACAAGTTTGGTGGGCCTGGGTGCCTGCTGTGGTGAGAAACCTATCCCCCTGGTGTATGAGGTGGAGAACACGGGGGCGGGCTATGCCCTTCCTGTGATGCCTGCGGTGGCCGACCTGCCCGTTATCCGCGAATTGCCCGACCCGCTGGAGGGGGTGAACAGCTTCAGTGACTGGGCGCGTCGGCGCAGCGAGATTGCTGCCATGATTCAGCACTATGGCATCGGACAGAAGCCTGCCGTGAATAAAGAGGAACAGGTGAGGGCGCGCATGGAGGCCGACACGCTGATTGTGGATGTCACCGTGGGGGACGAGACGCTGACCCTGCGCTCGACCATCAGCTACCCCAAGGAGGGCGAGGGACCCTTCCCCCTGATGATAGGGACAAGTGGAATTGCGCTCCCCTACGACATGTTCACGAGCCGCCCCATCGCCACGATGGTCTATCGCGAATCGCAGGTGAACTCTTATTCACAGTTTTTCCGTCGCGATGGCAAGAAGCGTGGCGACTATGAGTTTGACCGCCTCTATCCCCATTTGAAGGACAATGGTGCCTACAGCCAATGGGCTTGGGGACTGAGCCGACTGATTGACGGATTGCAACTGCTGGGCCCCGAGGTGACCCGCATTGACACGAAGCACATCGGTGTGACCGGTTGCTCGTATGCCGGCAAGATGGCGCTCTTCTGTGGCGCGTTTGACGAGCGTGTGGCCCTCACCATCGCGCAAGAGCCGGGTGGGGGAGGAGCCGCTGCCTGGCGTGTGTCGCACGTGATGGAGGAGGTGGAGAGCCTCGAGCGCACCGACTATAATTGGTTTATGGAGAGCATGAGGGACAATTTCAAGGGCGACAGTGTCTATCGCCTGCCTTACGACCACCACGAGTTGTGTGCCATGGTCTTCCCCCGTGCGTTGCTCCTCTTGGGTAACCCCGACTACAAGTGGCTGGCCGACAGTGCCATGCAGGTGTCGGCCGATGCGGCTCACAAGGTGTGGGAGCGCTTCGGCGTGGGCGACCGCATGGCGTGCGACATCATTGGCGGACATCCCCATTGTCGTCTGCATGATAGCCAGCGCCCCATTGTGGAGTCGTTTATCGACCGCTTCCTGTTGGGGAAGGAGGAGGAGGAGAAAGGAGATAAAGGGAGATAAAAGGAGATATTTCGAAACTTAAATTATTAACCTACATAAAAAACGAGTCAATTATGAAAAAGATTGTAATGTCTTTGGTTGTGTTTTGTTGCACAATGGTTGCCATGGCGCAACCACCGCAAGGGTTTGGCGGCTTCGGCCAGCCGGGTGTCGAACCTCAGTTCAAGAATGTGAACTATGCCGGCGATGAACTGGAGGCTCATCAGATGGACATCTATCTGCCCAAGACCGAGCAGGCGAAGTATAAGGTCGTTGTTGCCATCTATGGCAGCGCTTGGTTCTCCAACAACATGAAGGGGATGACATTCATGTCTATGGGCCGTTCGCTGGTGGATGCAGGGTTTGCCGTGGTGTGCATCAATCACCGCAGCAGTGGCGATGCCAAGTTTCCTGCCCAAATCAACGATGTGAAGGCTGCCATCCGCTACTTGCGTGCCAATGCCGACAAGTATAAGCTCGACACCTCGTTCATCGGCATCACGGGATTCTCTTCAGGGGGTCATCTGTCGTCGTTGGCAGGTGTGAGCAATGGCGTGAAGACGCGCACCGTGGGCAACACCACCGTTGACATCGAAGGCTCCGTGGGTGGCAATCTCGACCAGAGCAGCCATGTGGATGCCGTGGTCGACTGGTTTGGCCCCGTGGATATGGCCCGCATGGAGAATTGCGAGACGGTGAAGGATGGCAACTCGCCCGAGGCGGCCCTCATCGGTGGTGCGCCTGCCGACCTGCCCGACATGGTGAGCCTCATTAGCCCCATCACCTATGTCACGAAGGATTGTCCGCGCTTCCTCGTCATCCACGGCGATGCCGACAACGTGGTGCCCCATTGCCAAAGTGTCTATTTCTCGGAAGAGTTGAAGAAGGCCGGGTGCCTCGAGGAGTTCATCACCGTGCCCGAAGGTCAGCATGGCCCCGTCACATTCAATGAAAACACTTTCAAGAAGATGACCGATTTCTTCCTGAAGGAGGCGAAGAAACAATAAGAAATCTCTCAAGCCCCCAAAGCGACATTTTGAAAAGGAAATGAGACGTAAGTGCAAAACGGTTTGTCTGATTGTCGCTAATTTTGCACCATGGAAATAACTGCAAATAAAACAATGTGTATGAACAGACAACTTTACTCCTCCTTGCTCCTCCTCTTGATTGCGCTTGCAATGGGGACGAACGCGATGGCGCAACAACGGCGCCCGATTGACAATGAAAATCCCTTGTGGCTCGTCCATGTGGACGTGTGGAATAAGGCCGACCCGCAGAAGATTATCGACCTGATTCCCGATGACATCAAACCCTACGTCTGCTTGAACCTCTCCCTCTCGTGCCAGTATGACACGGAGAAGGATGTCTACAAGATGCCGCAGAATGCCATCCGCACCTACAAGTCGTGGGCATCGGTGTGCCAACACAACAACATGTGGTTCACCTGCCAACCGGCTAGTGGCGGACACACGCACATTCAGGACGACGACCTCGAAATCTTTGAATACTTCTACAAGCGCTATCCCAACTTCCTCGGATGGAACTACTGTGAACAGTTTTGGGGATTCGACGAGCCGAACGACGAAAGCTCCAGTTCGCAAGCCGACCGCTTGGCCCTGTTTGCCAAACTGGTGCCCATGGCACACGAGTATGGCGGATTCCTCACCATCAGTTTCTGTGGCAACATCTGGTCACACGGCCTCAACCCCGTGGGCATGATGAAGCGCAACAAGGACTTGCTGAAGGCTTGCAAGGACTATCCCGAGGCTTGTCTGTGGCTCTTCAAGTACACCACCTCGTCGTGTTTCTACAACAACGAGAGTGTGACCCTCTCGCCCTTCATCAGCGGATTGGCCACCAGCTACGGCGTGCGCTACGACAACTGCGGATGGAATGGTGCGCTGGATGCCCTCTTGGGTGAAGGCCATGGCAAGAAGTACCCCACGGCTGCCGGCTTGGGCACGGTGATGGAGCAGACGTGTGTGAACGGAGGCGCCGTGTGGGATGGCCCTGAACTGATATGGACAGAAGACTTCCAAAACTTGAGCAACAGCACCGTCAGTGGCTACACCCGTCGCAACTGGGGCACCTTCAACAGCTTCAAGGGCGGATGGATTGACATGTTTCGCAAGATTATCGACGGCACCATGTACATCCCCACCCGCAAGGAGGTGGTGGAGAAGACCAAGATTGCGGTAATCAACGACATCAACTCGGGTGACAATGAACAGATGTATGCCGCATGGGGCGACCTTTACGACAACCTCTACAAACAGAATGACCCCTTCAACCGTGGAAATGGTCAGTGGATGGACAACTTCTGCTACCTGAAGAAGACGGGACGCTATGCGGCCATCCCCATCCTCATCGGCACCTACGACTCGGTGGCCAAGGCCATCCCCGTGCAGGTGAAGAAGTCGGCTTACCAATCGCGCTGGGGTTCGCAGACGGCTAAGGTGAACGACTTCAACAAACACTATCCCGAGGTGAGCAAGGGCGACCTCTACGTGTCGCGCTTCAAAAACCAGCTCATCACCTACACTCCTTACACTTATCTGAATAAGAAAAAGACGGCTTCGGCCGAAATCCCCCTGCTTTACAACCGTTGCGATACATTGGTGTTGAATTACGGCAAGCTCAGCAGCGGCACCATCCGCGAATACAGCGACAGCATCGTCGTCTACCTCAACAACTTCCGCACCGACTCCACCACCTCACAAACCGACCAGATTGTCATCCGTGGAGCCAAGGCGGAGCCTACCTACACCACCACGAAACGCTACCTCACCACCTCATCGGCCACTTCGGAATGGGATGCGGCCACGGGCACCTTCACCCTGAACGTGCGGCACATGGGTGGCGTGGACGTGGTCATCAACACACCGGGCGACGCACCGGTTGAGGGCAAGCTGACGGATGAAATCCCCCTGGTGGCACTGGGCATTCCCCAACAACCCGAAGAATACAAGGGCGAGGTCATCATCGAAGCCGAGGACATGGATTTCAAGAGCATCAAGAGCTGTGTGACCGACCCCTACGGATGGTATCCCAGTGTGCGTGGCCATGCAGGAAACGGATTCATGGACATGGGCACAAGCACCAGCGGCTCGCTCCGTCACCAACTCAATTGCAAGCAGGCGGGTGAGCACACCATCACCGTGCGCTACACATCGGCCACCAAGGCGGGCAACATCACACTGGTGGTGAATGGCAACAGCCGCACCGTGAAGTGCGAGAAGACGGCCACCAACGAATGGCGCAAGGTCTCCATCAACGCCACGCTGAAGGAGGGAAGCAACAACCTGCTTGTCAACAACGTGGGCGGAGCACCCATGTACATCGACCAGATTATCTACACGCCCACAGGCACTGAGGCCGAGAAATTCCTCGTCACCCTCCGCGAGAATGAAGGTGGCGTGGCATCGGCCAACCTTGCCGAAGCTGCCGAGGGCGAAACCGTGCAGCTCACCGTCACTCCCAACGAGGGATTTGCCCACGTGGGATGGGAGATCATTCATGGCAATGTAACCATCAGCGACGACAACACTTTTGTGATGCCCGATGACATCGTCACCCTGCGTCCCCTCTTTGTCGACCAGTCGGCCATCTACACCCTCGACTTTGCCCCCGTGCTCAATGGCGGCATACCCGAAGGATGGCGCGTCACTCAGGACAACAACGAGGTGCACGACTATCCCAACTCCTACGGCTCGGGTTCGCGCACCTTCGTGGGCTTCACCGGCTATCAGAGCAAGGGACTCTATTGGCGCATCGGACGTGCCGACTATGGTATGCAGAGCGACTATCTGCTCACTCTCCAACCCGGAAACTACAAGTTGTCATTCGCCATGGCGGCTTGGAAGGGTACGCCCAAGTACAAGGCCAGCATCCTCAACAAGAGCACAGGCAAAGCGGTTGTCGCCTCCACCGTGTTGTCGGCTACGCCCAATGCAGCGGGAAGCACTTCGGCCGACCTCTCGTCGACGCAGTTGCACGAACTCTCGTTTGACATCGCCGAGGCGGGCAACTATGTCATCCGCTTCCAAAACAACGGCAGTGGTTTCGACGAGTTCCTCTTGCTCGAATGCCGCATCAACGGAAAGCCTGACCGTGTAGAGGAAATCCTTGGAAGCTCACTGGCGCCCAAAGCCATCTACGACATCCACGGCGTGCGTCGCGAGACGATGCAGCCGGGATTGAACATCGTAGTGATGGAGAACGGCACTGTGCGTAAAGTCATGATGAAATAGAAATATTTTAGGCACGGATTAAATTTAGGCACGGATTACACGGATAAATTAACTATGGCGATTCGCTTCGCTACTATGGCTATGGCCATCGCCAACAGCCATTGTTTATAAAAAATCCGTGTAATCTGTGTAATCCGTGCCTAAATCATTACCTCGCCATCATATAGAAGCGCTCCATAGCCTCGATACCCTTGAGGGCAGTGCCTTCGGGGTCGGTGAAGTCGTTGGGCACTCCCATCACATTCTTCATGGAAGGGAGTGGGGCTTTCGTTGTTTCATCCGTATGTAGAATACTTATGATAAGTAACTTATATGGTTGAGATTACTGATTTTACAACCTTATCACGGATGTGATTAAGTTTGCTCACGGATGTGATTAAACCTCATCACAGATGTGGTTAAGTTTGACCACAGCTGTGATGAGGTTCAAAGATTAGGGACTTTACCCCATAAAGATAGGGGATAGGGGGGATAAATCCACTACATGTGATGGGTCATCAATGGGCGCGGAAGTTCCACTTCGAGTTGTCGGTGTTGAAGTCCCATTCGGCCAATGTGGGTGTGCTGTCGGCAATGGAGTAGAGCACATACTTGGTGTTGAGCCCCTCCTGTCCGGGGATGGCCTTCGGCATGATGCGGAAAGTGCCGTCGGTGGCCTGCTCGATGCGCCACAACTGCTCGTCGGCGCCACTGAATTCGGCTGCGGTGGTCAGCTCGAGGTCAGCCGTAGCGGCCAGTGCGCGGTTGGTTCCTTCGATGACAATCTTGAAGTAGGGGCCACCCAAGTAACCGCCGGCTTCGGCCACGGGAGTGATTGTCCAGCGCTGATGGGGACGGAACATGTAGTCGCCGATGCGCACGGGGATGTCGCCCTTGGGCCATGTGTCAATCACGTCGGCCAGCTTCTGTGTGGCGATGGGCTTCACGGGGGTGTCGTTGTTGCCTCTGCCGAAGAATCCGCCTACGCGCTGAACGTTTTGGCGGGCGAAGTCAACGGCCAGTTCGAGTGCATAGCCACGACGCTCTGACTCGATTTCAAAGGTGCCTCCCTTGAAGCGGTCGCCGGCCACGGGCCAATCGTTTTTCCACAAGAGGGGACGGATGCCGAGCACGCTGCGTCCGCTCTGTCTGTAGTCGGCCTCGTAGTGGCACGACATGATTTCGATGCCTTCGTCGATAACATAGCGTCCGAAGTGTCCGGGGCCGGTCACGCTGTCACCAGCGGCAATCACCATGCGTCCGCCACCGTGATACATGTCGCGGCCCACATTATCAATATAGGGGCCTTGGACGGTGCGTGAGCGTCCCACCACAATATTATAGGTAGAGTTCACTCCGTCGCAACAGGTGCCGTGGGTGCCCAGCAGGTAGTACCAACCGTTGCGGTAGATGAGGTCGGTGGCTTCGCAGTCGATGGCAATGTCAAGCTCCTTGTTGCCTTTCACGCGCTCGGCCGTGGCGGGGTCAAGCTCGATGAGCCGGATGGTGCCGAAGTAGGTGCCGTAGCACACCCACAGGCGTCCCGTCGTGGGGTCGAGCAAGAGGCCGGGGTCGATGGCGTCGTTGTCTTCAAGTCCGTCCGAGGCAGCCACCTCGATGGCTTGGGTATACTTGAAGTCGGGCGACTTGGGGTCGAGTGTCTTGTTCCACATGGTGAGGATGCGTCCGTTGTGTCCGCCTCCCAGTCCGCCACCGGTGGCTCCGTAGATAACCAGGTAGCGGTCGCCAATCTTCATGGCATCAGGGGCAGCGCCGCCACCGGGGCGTTCGGCTCCGCCTTTCCATGTCCAGCCGTCCTCGGAGATGAGGCCTCCGCCGCCGGTGCCGAAGGTGTAGTACTTGCCGTCGCACTCGACAATGGTCGAGGGGTCGTGGATGAAGGGTTGCCCCACTTGGGCAAACAGGTTGGTGGTGAGTGAAATGCCCAACAGGGCGAGGGTGGATGTTATTTTGTTCATAATTGTTTGTTTTTTTACTTAATCTCAAACTCCGTTACCGGTTTCTCATTCTCGTTGATGAAGCGCACGCAGAAGTCGCTCATGCCCGGGCCATTGATGACGGCACCGCGCAGGATGTTGATGCCCTTCTTCAAGGTGATGCGGGGCGAAACGGCGTCGTCCTTCACCATGCGGCGGTCGCCTGAGAGGAGGAGCACCTCTTCGCCATTGAGCCACCACATGGAGGCTGAGTTGGAACCTACGGCCAAGCGCACGTCCTTTATCTCCTCGGGACAATTGATGACGGTGACATTCCAGAAGAGCACGCCGTAAATCTGTTTCTGCAAGCCGTCGGCAAAGCGGAAGAGCTTGACGTTGAATCGCTCGCTATCCAGCTTGTGCCAGGTGAGGCGTTGCTTGCCCACCTTCACCCTTTGCCCGTCTTCGGGGACGATGGTGAACTGGTTGGGGAAGTACTCCATGTTGAAGTGTTCGCGCAGGTAGCTGTCGGTAAACACCGTGTTCGAGCGGTTGGGCTTGTCAATAGGCTCAAGGATGGTCCATCGGCGGATGAATCCCCCAGCATCGGGCTTGGCAGGAGCGGCTGTTGCAGAGGTGAAGTAGGTCGGGGGAGTCTTGAACTGCATCCAGTCGATGCTCGCGGGGTGTTCGCCTTCGCATGCAATGTAGAGGTTGGTCACTCCCTTGGGGACATGGCTGATGGTGGTTGTGACCGCATGCCATTGTCCGACGTAGCTGCGACGGCGCATCATCATGCCACCGTTATTGCCACCTTCGGGTTCAACCTTCAAGTTGAGGCGGGCAATCACCTTGCCGTTCTTGTTGTTTTCGCGGATGACGATGCTTGTGTTCTTGTCGGCCTTCACGTTGGCAGTCACGTATGTCCGGGCATTGGCGCCGGTGAAGTCAACATCGTTGTATGTGATGTAGCTACCCTTCTTGGGCAACTTCACTTCCCAACCGCGGAAGGTGTTGGCCGTGTCGAGGTAAGCCAGTTCCACTCCTTCCGAAGCCGAGCTGTAGCGGTCGACGTCGATGCGCGAGTTGGCTTGGTTGATGCCTACACCACGCAGGGTGGGCTTCACCTCCTGAATGGTTCCGTCCTCGTTGAAGTACAACTTCTCAATTTGGGCAGAACGGCGCTTGTCGTCCTTTGGCGAGTAAGCATTGTGGTGATAGAACAGATACCATTGACCTTTGTAATTGACGATGCTGTGATGATTGGTCCAACATCCGTTGGCATGCTCGGCCATGATAATTCCCTTGTATTCGTATGGGCCCATGGGATTCTTGCTCATCGCGTATGCGAGAACTTCCGTGTTTTCTCTCACATACGGGTAGGTCAGATAATAGTTGCCGTTGTACTCGAAAGCAAACGGACCCTCTGCCTGACGGTTGGGCAAGCCTTTGAGGCAGTTTACGCCCACCATCTCCATTTCGCGGTTACCCCACTTGACGATTTCTTTGGGATTGTCGTCAGCAAGTTCCTTCATGTTCTCCTTGAGCTTGGCACAGCGCCCTGCACCCCAAAAGATGTAAGCATTGCCGTCTGAAGCCTGAAGCACACATGGGTCGATTCCATTGATGCCCTTGATTGGTTCTGGTTCGGGGATGAATGGTCCTTCTGGATTGTCTGCTATGGCTACACCTACACCAAAGCCTCCGCCTTTCGCCGGAGCGGATGGGAAATAGAAATAGTACTTCCCGTTTCTGTAAACACAGTCCGGTGCCCACATCGAATAAGAGTTAGGTCTTACCCAAGGCACTTTATTCTGGGTGACAATCACGCCATGGTCCTGCCAGTTCACCAGGTCTTCAGAGGAGAACACGTGGTAGTCTTCCATGCTGAACCAGTCCTGACGAGTGCCTTCGGGGGGAAGAATGTCGTGCGACGGGTACAAGTATACCTTATTATTAAATACGCGCGCGGTAGGGTCCGCTGTAAACTGCCCGCTGATGATGGGGTTTTGTGCCGCTGTTGTCAGCGGTACGGAAAGCAATAGTAGTCTAAAGAATTTTTTCATAATGATAAAAAGATTAATTTTCTGCAAATCTATGAAAATATTCATTATGCAGGCATGTTAAAAGTGGAATAATTCGGCGTGTGTAACGAGGAATAAACCTTCTGCAACATTTTGGCAAATGTGTATGAAATATATGCTATACTTTTGCAGTGTCAATCAAGAGATGGTGCTTTTGAAGCAAGAAACTCGAGGATTGGCCAGATGGGCAGAGAGAGATTTGCCCGAATGACCGGACGATTAGTTATGGAATTAGTTATATTAGTTGTTTTTATCTCAAAATGGTATTAGTTTAAGTAAGTTCCCCGAGTTCATGTCTTGTGAAAGACGTGAACTCATTTTTTTTGTATAAATGTGTGGAATAGCCCGTTTTAAGGGGCATGGGAAACAGAAACAAAAACCTTTTGCAACAAATTCTAAAGGTTTTGTGGAATATATATTGTATTTTTGCGAATCGTATAGGAGAAATCAATATCATAATAACTATAAGCAGAGAATATATGACGAAAAAGTATGCAACATGGTGCCTTGCACTGATGGCTTTTGCCTCGGTGAAGGCTGAAGTGATTGTCAGCAGTCCCGACGGACGCATCAGTGTGGATTTTGAAATGAAAGACGGCAAACCCACCTACTCGGTGCTCTATGACGGGCAAGTGGCCATCGAACCCTCTCCACTCGGGTTGAAGACAAACATGGGTGACTACACACAAGACCTCGTTTGGGACAAGGAGAGACTGAAGAAAGGAGAGACCTCCGGCAGCTACATCCTGCCCAGCATGAAGGAGGGACAGGAACATGAGTACAGATACAATGTGGCAGAGCTGCAATTCACAAGAACTCCGCGCCCGGCCGCTCAGGGCGACAACCGCCCTCAAAGAAGAAGAGGAAATAACGGCCCGGTTATGGGGGTTGAGTTTTGTGTGAACAACCGCGACGTGGCTTTCCGCTACACGGTGTTGACTCAAGGTGACACCCGCAGCTGTGTCATCACTGAAGAGGCTTCCACTTTCCAAGTGCCAGCCAATGCACTCACCTTTATGGCTCCGCAGAGCAATCCCATGACAGGCTTTGCCCGCACCATGCCTAGCTATGAAACCAAATATACCCTTGGCGAACCAGTGGGCAAAAATGGATGGGGCAATGGCTACACCTTCCCCTGTTTGTTCGAGGTGCCCAACGCCGACAAGGCAAAGGCATTGTGGATATTGGTGTCAGAAACAGGGACGGATGGAGACTACGTCGGTTGCCGTCTGTTGGGTGGCAATGGTGGCGAATACCGCATCGGCTTCCCCATGGAGGGCGAGTTGAACGGATGGGGTTGCACATCGGTGCAGATGGCTCTGCCCGGCAAGACTCCGTGGCGCACCATCACTTTGGGACATACACCGGCCAATGTCATTGAAACAACTGTAACTTGGGACCTTGTTGAAGAAAAATATCCGGCAAGCAAACCTTACCATTTGGATTATGGCAAGGGCATGTGGTCGTGGATTATCGGCATGGACTCCAGCTGCAACTACGACGAGCAGAAACGCTATATCGACTTTGCCGCCGCCATGGGCTACCGCTCGTTGTTGGTTGATGCCTTGTGGGACGTGCAGATTGGCCGCGAACGCATTGCCGAACTTTCCCGCTACGCCCGGTCAAAGGGTGTGGGCCTCTACCTGTGGTACAACAGCAACGGCAGCTGGAACGATGCGCCCCAGTCGCCCAAAGGCATTATGAACAATCCGTATGAACGCCGCAAGGAGATGAAGTGGATGCAGGAGAATGGCATCCTTGGCATCAAGGTCGACTTCTTCGGTGGCGACAAGCAACCGATGATGCAGCTCTATGAAGACATCCTCACCGATGCCAATGACTACGGCATCATGTGTATCTTCCACGGTTGCACCCTGCCACGCGGATGGGAGCGGATGTACCCCAACTACGTAGCCTCTGAGGCCATCCTTGCTTCCGAAAATCTCCATTTCTCACAAGGCTTCTGCGATGCCGAGGCACGCGACTGTGGCACCATGTATCCCTTCACCCGCAATGCCGTGGGTTCAATGGACTTTGGTGGTTCAGCCCTCAACAAGTATTATAGCGCCTCCAACAACCGTGGCTCGCGCCGCATCACCAGCGATGTCTATGCCTTGGCTACCGCCGTCATCTTCCAAAGCCCCGTGCAACACTTTGCCTTGGCACCCAACAACCTGACCGATGCACCGGCCTACGCCATCGACTTCATGAAGACAGTGCCCACCCAATGGGATGAAGTGCGCTTCATCGACGGCTATCCCGGCAAGTACATCATCATGGCACGCCGCTCGGGCGACAAGTGGTACATTGCCGGCGTGAATGCCATGGACACTCCGCTGAAGCAGACACTGACCCTGCCCATGCTCGAAGGCAAAAGCACCGTCAGCCTCTATCAGAACGGTGAAGTGAAACCCGTCAAAGTGAGCAGGAAACAGACCATCAAGGTGGAACTTCCTACGAATGGTGGAGTGGTGATTGTAGAATGATTCAACTTCCGCAAGTATTATATTAGCATGATGTCTCTGTCATTCTGAGCCTTAGCGAAGAATCTGTTAACGTTAGCATTATTACTCTTGTTTGTGTTTACAGATTTTTCGGACAGGGTCCTCAACAACTCGTCTTCACTGCGTTCAGAATGACAGAGACTGTCAGAATACTGAAACTTAAGTAGAATAAATCAGTTAAAAAGGACTATGAAAAAACTTATCCTATCCCTCATTGCCCTGATGTGCCTCACGGGAGTGCAGGCCGCAGAGCGTTTTGTCAGCTTCGCCAAGCAGGCTGACGCTGTGAACATCACCAATGCCACCATTGGTTATAGTGAAAACGAGTATGAAGGCGTGAAAATCGCCATCAAGAATCTGCAAGCCGACATGCAGAGCGTGCTCGGCAAGACTCCCGCCCTTGTGGAGAAGGAGGGGGGAGAGGCCACCATCATCGTGGGAACCATCGGCAAGAACAAGGCCATTGATGCCCTGAAACTGGCCGACCTGAAAGGCAAGCGCGAAAAGTTCATCATCACCACCACGGCCGATGGTCAGGTGGTGATTGCCGGTAGCGACAAGCGAGGCACCATCTACGGAGTGTACGAACTCAGCCGCCAGCTGGGCGTGTCGCCCTGGGCCTGGTGGGCCGATGTGCCAATTGAGAAGCAGAGCGAAGCTTATATATTAAAAGGTACGTACACCGATGGCGAACCGGCCGTAGAGTTCCGTGGCCTCTTCCTCAACGACGAAGCTCCCTGCCTCACCTCGTGGGTGAAGAATACGTGGGGAACCAACTATGGCGACCACCGCTTCTATGCCCGCGTGTTTGAGCTCATCCTCCGCTTGCGTGGAAACATGCTGTGGCCGGCCATGTGGAGCTGGGCCTTCTATGCCGACGACCCCTTGAACGGACCTACGGCCGACAAGATGGGTGTCATCATCAGCACCAGTCACCACGAACCCATGGCGCGCAACCATCAGGAATATGCCCGTCAGCGCAGAGAGTGGGGGCCTTGGAACTATGCGACCAATCAGAAAAAGCTCGACCAGTTCTTCCGTGAAGGCATCGAACGCATGAAGGGCACCGAGGACATCGTTACCATCGGTATGCGTGGCGACGGCGACGAAGCCATGAGTGAAGAGACTGATACCCGTTTGATGGAGCGCATTGTGGAGAACCAGCGTAAAATCATCCGTCAGGTGACAGGGCGTCCGGCCAAGGAGACTCCGCAAGTGTGGGCTTTGTATAAAGAGGTGCAGGATTACTACGATGCCGGGTTCAGAGTGCCCGACGATGTGACCATCCTGGTGAGCGATGACAACTGGGGCGACATTCGCCGTGTGCCCAATGCGGAAGAGCGCAAGCGCAAAGGCGGATGGGGAATCTATTACCACGTGGATTATGTGGGAGCACCGCGTAACTCAAAGTGGCTGAACATTACCCAGACACAACAGATGTTTGAACAACTCTCATTGGCGTATGATTTCGGCATCGAGAAGTTGTGGATTCTGAACGTGGGCGACCTGAAGCCGATGGAGTACCCCATCACGCTCTTCATGGACATGGCATGGAGTCCCAAGAAGTATCAGGTGCAGAATGTGACTGACCACACGCGTGCCTTCTTTGCTGAACAACTGGGCGAACAATGGGCACAGGAAGCTGCTGACATTTACAACCAGAACTGTCAGTACATGAGTCGTGTGACACCCGAAATGTTGGATGCAAAGACTTATAACATCGCAACAGGCGAATGGAAACAGGTGGCTGATGAGTATCAGCGCTTGGAAGCCCGTGCGTTGAGGTTGTTCTTGGAAATCCCTGCTGAATACCACGATGTGTACCGTCAGCTGTTGTTGTTCCCCATACAGGCAGTGGCCAATCTCTATGACATGTACTATGCCCAAGCCATGAACCTGCATCTGGCACAGGCGAACAATCCCGATGCCAACGTGTGGGCCAAGCGCGTGAAGGATTGCTTTGTGCGCGACTCTCTGCTCTGTCTCTCATACAACAAGGACATTGCCGGTGGCAAATGGGATGGCATGATGACTCAGAAACACATTGGTTATACCAGTTGGAACGACAATTTCCCCAAGGATATGCTGCCCAGGACCAAACAGGTGGACAACGCTGATAAGGATGGCGGATTCACCTTCCGACACAGCGACGGATATGTGGCTATGGAAGCCGAACATTACTATCAGTGCAATGCGCCCGAGGGTACCCAATGGACGGTTTATCCCTACTATGGACGCACCCGTAGTGCCGTGGCACTGACTCCCTACACCCAGGAGACGGGCGATGCAACCTTGACCTACCGCTTTGCCTTGCCCGAAAAGGGAGTTGACAAGGTGAAAGTGCATGTGATAGTGAAATCGACACTTGACTTCTTGAACGTGGGCGGACATGAATATACCGTAAGTCTGGACGGCTCGGACGCAACGACCATCAACTTCAATAAAACTCTTCTCGACCGTCAGCCTTACATGTATTCCGTGTTCTATCCCACGGTTGCCCGCCGCGTAGTGGAATCAGTGGTTGAGTTGCCCGTTACCCATAATGGAGACATGCACGAACTGACCATTCATCCGTGTCATCCAGGCATCGTGTTTGAGAAAATCGTTGTTGACTTTGGTGGTTATCAGAACCAACATCTCTTTGGTGAGGAGTCACCTGTCAGACGATAATCGGTGATATAAATAGTTTTAGGCACGGATTACACGGATAAATTATACATAAGTAAAGTATAAAAACCGTGTTAATCCGTGTAATCCGTGCCTAATTCTATATTCATTTCAATTCACAAACGAATTGAATGAATGCGGTTTGAGCGTGAGGTTGAGATATTTGTCGGCAATCTTCACGCTCACCGTTTTTTCTTCATTACTGAAGTTTCCGGCCGTGACGATGTATTGCTTCTCTCCCTTCTTGAACACCACGATGGGCGTGTCGCTGTGTTCGCGTCCGCTGTACCCGATGATTTTTGTTCCAGCCGAAACAAAGTGGCTGAAGTGCTTGTAGGCAAAATACTCAGCCGTGTAGCGCATCTTTCGTGTCTTGCTGTCCACCTGGATGAGTGCATTCTGTTTCCATCCCCAGGGCGATTCGCCATTGTCGGTGAGGATGAAGTTCCAGTTGTAGTACTCCTCGCATCCATGTCCCAGATTGTCGGAAATCAGGAAGAACGTATGTTCGCCAGCCGCCCAGTTCATCGAGCCATTGCCACATTCGCTCTCCGATTGCATAAAGCGCAGGTTGGGGTAGCGCTTGCGCAGCTGGGGCAGGTTGTTGCGGCATTCCCATTGGGTGCCCACGCCCTTCACATTCTTCTGCAGTGTGGGGTCGTCCAGAATCTTCTCCACATAATCCAGCCGGTTGGTGTTGAAGGTGCCTATCCACAGTTCCACCTCGGGGTGGTGCTTGGCCAGCGTAGGAGCCAGATACTCATTGTTGAAGCGCAGGGTACCCTCGGCCGTCCATGCACATCCGGGATAGGGCGTGTAGGAGTAAGCCTCGTTCTGATACATCACCTTCGTGATGGGCAGTCCCTGTTCGGCATACAGGTCGATGAACCGGCAGAACATATCAGCATAGCATTGCAGATAGCGCGGGTCCTGTATGAAGAAATCCTGCGAAGCCAACCGGCGGGGAAACACTCCGTTGCGGTCGCCCAACAGCTTCATCTCATCGGGGTTCAGCTCACGGCCGTCGTCCATATACAGGAGGTATCCCTGCCTTTCGTCCATGGTGTTGTGCCTACTGGGCGACACGGGATAGTCCTGATTGATTTTCATCCACGCGGGCGGACTCCACGGACTCATGAAGAGCTGCAGCTCGGGGCAATACTTCTGTGCCGCACGTGCCAAGGGGATGATGTTGCGCTTGTCGCGCTCGATGTTGAAGTAGCGCAAGCCGAGGTCGCCCACCACATCGTCGCAACTGTACCACGAGCGGGCATAGTCGTTGGCATTCATCGACACACGTCCGTGGGTGAAGTGCAAGTCGCCCGTGGGAGCAAAAAGGTTGTGCATCACCTCATCCTGCTCATTGCGTGTCAACAGGTTGAATGCATCCCAATCAAGTTCATTGAAGGTGGTTCCCCAGGCACGGAACTCAGTGCCCTCCTCTTCCCCCGTAACCTCCAAGATAGGAGCCGTGGCAGGGCGGGCTTTCATCGTCACCTTTGTGCCTTTGGCCCAGTTGTCACCCTCGGTGGTGGTGAACGACTTGAATGTCTGTGCATCAGCCGTTGCAATAGCCGATGCCATTCCGATGGAAATAAGTAGTTTGGTGTAGTTTTTCATAATCATGAAGTTTGAATCGTTTTAATGCGGATGCAAATATAGTGTTTTTCTTTTGAATTCCCCCTCTCTTCCTGACGAATAAATGGATTTGTCCACCATGTCAGAAGAATGCCATTCTTCCACGCCCAGTAATCCCGGAGACGCTTATCACACCTGTAGTTTTTAGTTGTTTTCTTAAAAATTAATACAGAAAACCGAATGTCCACAACGGAAGGGTACGAAGGTAAGGATATTCAATGTCATCTTTCACTACATAGCCTTCTGATGCTTCGGCCAATTGTTTTTTGGATTTGTTCTTTCCGCCGATTTCAAACGTTTTTCCGTCCACTTCGAAATCTGATATGGATGAGGAGGTGATGAAATGTCCTACACGTAGCCAGGCAAAGAAGATTGTTTCGCGCAGATTCCCCACATCTGGTGTAGCTTCTGACAGAGCAAACGAAAGGTTGGGATTGTTCAAATACACCTTTTCCACTTTCTCCAACAGTTTGATACCTTTAGCCTTTTCACGGAGCAAATTGATAAGCCCTGCTTTTTCCAAATAAATCATATAGTCGGGTAACGTATTGCGGCTAATCTCCAAGTCACGCTCAAGTTTTGCATAGTTGGGCTTGAACGGTACACTTTGTGCCAATACGTAAAGCAACTTTTTCAATTTAGTTGATGATGCAATGGGCATATCTGCAAACATAGGGATATCCGTCTCCACCATCTGATTGATAAGGCTACGCAGACGCAAGGCATACTCAGGTTCGTTATAGAAAGGATAGTATCCAGAAGAAAGGTAAGTTTTGAACAATTGCAGCGGACGGGCCTTTTCGTAAGGAAAGTTAACTTTCCCCGCCAATACTTCATCCAATGTATAGGTTGGCAGATTCCATCCTTTCTCAATGTTCAGAAATTCACGGAATGACAAGCCGGCCATGCGGTATTCAACCTTCCGACGACTGAGGTCACCTCCTCCACGTTCAAGGTCGAGCACAGACGAGCCTGTATATACGACCTGCAAACCGGGCAGTTGGTCGTATATATTCTTGATTTCAACAGACCACCCCTTGTATTTGTGTATTTCGTCAATATACAACCGTTTTCCACCATTTTCGTAGAAAGTGTGAGCCAAATCAACCAAACGGTGGGAACTGAAATAGAGGTCGTCGGCAAAAACAAAAAGACTCTCCTCCTGTTTGTCATAAAGCTTTATGTGCTGCAAAAGCATAGTTGTTTTTCCCACACCGCGTGCACCAAGTATGGCAACCAGGCGACTTTCCCAAGCAATCTTATCATGCAAATAGCGTACAAATGCCGTAGAGGTATTTGCCAACTGAATCTTGAACGTACGATAAAGTGATTCCATAATCCCATTTTATTTGCCTGCAAAGATATAAAAATGCACAATACAACGTGCGTTTTTTAACAAAAATTGCATGGTGGAGTGTGCATTTATCCTCTATCGCTACGGATTCAAGGTGCAAAACTTAATCCCTAAACCCTACAATTCAAGGATGAGAATCTCATGTTTGCAAACTGAAAACTTTGCAAACGAAAGGCTGGGGAAACTCACTCTCCCCTTAATACTTCTCATATTGTAAACATTTTGCCAACTATAATGTAAGGAAACCGAAAAAATGCGCTTCTCCATTGGCTTCATCCCAAGGCTAAGCCCACCTTAACCCAAGGCTGAGGTTGCCTTATCCTTGGACTGAGCATCAGCCATTTATGGGCCGATTAAAATTCTGCCCATTTTTCGTGCGGAAGAAAACTTGCGCCCATATACGCGATTCTCACGCGGTCAGTTTTGCATAAATATACGCCCGCTGTATATTTATGCATTTCCCGGTCGGAAAAATCAAGCAAAAACCGCCTTCTTCCCACCCTTTAGCGGCTAACCTCTCGAGAGGTCAGCCGCTGACCACTTGAGAGGACACGGGCTAACCTCCGGACACCTTAGCCGCTGACCACTTGAGAGGAGACGGGCTGACCACTTTGTGCCTTACCTCATCCGCTCACCTTCATATTGTATATATATGCAAAAATGCACCCCTCACGGGGTAGTTCCCTCTGACGAAATAGGAACGAAATAGAAGTGCGTGATTTATTACTGGGGGGTGTAAGGAAAAAATGCAAGCAAAACATTCTAAGCTGTCCCACTGTTTTAGGGGGACGAGCCTTCAGGCGGAGGGGGTAAAACATGTTCTTCAACACATTTCTGTAAAATTCTTCATTCTTCACTCCTCACTCTTCATTTATATTTTGTATCTTTGTCCCGCTACTTCGCCCGTCGCCTTTCACAAGGCCAAGGGGATGGGGTGGCGGACATATATGAAAAGGCGTTTACGACGCTTTGGTTTTGACAATCTGAAATCCTGAGAAAATTTCAAAATGCAAGTCAAAAACAAAGCAGCAGTGAATGCCCCTTGGTTGTGTTATACACAGCCCTTATTGTGTCAAAGCCATTGGTGTATCCGTACGCCAATGGCAACTTTAGGCATAGTAGGGTTGTTGGTATATACGTACAGCGTGGGGCTTTCTCTTGTTGCTCGTTCCGACTTGCAGGGCGATTCTCAGGAGCCTCAGATTGTGGAGCGAGCGACAGTGAAGGGCTTCACGCTTTCTTTATGTCCTGACGTCACATAGTTGGAAACAAGCGGTCGCCGTAGTCCTCGACCGTAAATGAATGGTTGCTATGCCTATCGAAGCTGACATATTAGAGGACTATATCTGCCAATTCTCGCCCGAGCTATTGAACACTTTGCTCAAGGATCACACCACGAGCAAGGAGGGAGAACCACCATGCAATATCTTTTGGGCAACCTCTGACTACGAGCATTTGGGTGACACCTACGGCTATCACTCTCCGATACTTCCCCATCTTATTACCGGCGACAATGGGCATGTCATTATGCCGCGTATCTTGAAAAGTCGGGACACACAGACCGCACGCTCGCGCGACATGGCCGAAGTGTTCACTCCATCGTGGATATGCAATGCACAGAACAACCTCATCGACGAAGCATGGTTTGGCCGCAAGGATGTATTCAACATCGAACATACCGACGAACAAGGGCACCATTTTTGGACAACCACGACGGGCAAGATTGCCTTTCCTGAAAACAAAACATGGAAAGATTATGTGCGCGACATCCGATTGGAAATCACCTGTGGTGAAGCCCCCTATATCGTCAGTCGTTACGATACGACTACGGGAGAATCCATCCCTATCGAACAACGCATTGGTTTGCTCGACCGGAAACTGCGTGTCGTAAGCGAGAATACCACCGATTCAGGCGAATGGCTTGAATGGACGCAGATAGCCTACAAGAGCACTTATGGTTACGAGTGGCAGGGCGACAACCTCTTGATTGCCCGCGAAGCGATGCTTATCACCTTTATCGAATACTACGAACAGAAATTCGGTAAGCAACCCTTATTGAAATCAATCAATTACATCGCCTACATCATATCGTGGAACATGTGGCAGATGGATGGCTTAAAAGGTGTAATCCCCAATTCATGCGGCGACAAGGTACACACCGAGCAGACGCTCTTCGATGGAGTTATAGAGACCATCGTCCCTTGCGAGGGATGCACAAAAGACGACATCCACCGCCACAACGGCACCTATTGTATGATTAAGGATTGGCGTGCCAAAGACCCCGTGACAGGCAGAATGGGAAAGAGAATCCGATTTATCGACCTTATTAAATAGTGACACAATGAAATTCACGTCATCACTAAAACTGAAACTCATCTATGTGTTCCGCATCAATGACGCGGCACATCAAGGTTGCTTGAAGGTGGGTGAAGCCACTTGCGATAGCGACAACGTGTTTGGTCTTGCACCCAACAGCAGAGCACTCAACGAATCGGCCAAGCGGCGCATCAACCAATACACACAGACGGCAGGCATTGCCTATGACCTCCTGTACACCGAACTGACCATATATAATAATAAGAAGCAGGGATTGTGTGCATTCAACGACAAAGAGGTACACAACGTGTTAGAGCGTTCGGGCATCAAGAAGAAGGTGTTCGACACGGCCCACAAAGCCAACGAATGGTTTGTCACCGACCTCGAAACGGTGAAGCGTGCCATCGCGGCTGTCAAGGAAGGACGTGAATCACTCTCTACGGCAGAGATTTCACACGATAGGACACCCATCAACTTCCGTCCCGAACAACGCGAAGCCATAGAGAAGACCAAACGCCAATTCAAGAAAAGCAACCAGATGTTGTGGAATGCCAAGATGCGTTTCGGAAAGACCCTTTCAGCTTTGCAAGTAGTCAAGGATATGGATTTCAGGCGCACCCTCATCCTTACTCATCGTCCGGTAGTCGATAGCGGATGGTTCGAAGACTTTGGCAAGATATTCTATGATAGCCCCATCTTTGCCTATGGTTCAAAGAACAACGGCGACTCGCACGCCTCACTCGAAGCGCGTGCACGGCAAGGCAAATGCCAGTATGTATATTTTGCTTCTATGCAGGACCTTCGCGGCTCGGAACTTGTTGGCGGTCACTTCGACAAGAACAATGAAGTGTTTGCTACGGCATGGGACTTCATCATTGTGGATGAAGCACACGAAGGAACACAGACAGAACTGGGCAAAGCCGTAATGACCGAACTCGTGAAGAGCAATACCAAGGTGTTGCGCCTGTCGGGTACACCCTTCAATCTGCTTGATGAGTTTGCAGAGGGTGAGATATACACGTGGGACTATGTGATGGAGCAACAAGCCAAAGCCGCTTGGGACGGCCTCCATTTTGGTGACCCCAATCCCTATGCCTCGTTGCCTACGATGAACATCTACACCTACGACCTCGGCCGCTTGCTCAGTGAGTTTGTCGATGAAGATGTGGCCTTCAACTTCCGCGAGTTTTTCCGTGTCAATGATGGAGGAAACTTTACACACGAAAAGGATGTAAGAGCATTCCTCAACCTGCTGACCAAGGAGGACAAAGAGAGTTGTTACCCCTTTGCCAATGAGGAATACCGCAACATATTCCGTCATACACTGTGGATGGTGCCGGGTGTCAAAGAGGCACGCGCACTGAGTGCAATGTTACAGACTCATCCCGTGTTCCAACATTTCAAGATTGTCAATGTGGCTGGCGATGGCGACCAAGATGAAGAAAGCAAGGATGCACTTGCCGCCGTAGAGGAAGCTATCGGACACGACCCCGATGCCACACGCACCATCACCCTCTCGTGCGGCAGGCTGACTACGGGTGTCAGCGTCAAGGCATGGACGGCCGTGTTTATGCTGTCGGGCTCGTACAACACAGCGGCATCTACCTATATGCAAACCATCTTCCGTGTGCAGACACCGGCCACCATCAATGGCCGCGTGAAAGAGCAGTGCTACGTCTTTGACTTTGCTCCCGACCGCACACTCAAAGTCATTGCCGAAACGGCCAAGATATCGGCCAAAGCAGGAAAGACCAGCGGAAACGACCGCAAGGCGATGGGTGAGTTCCTCAACTTCTGTCCCATCATATCAGTTGAGGGCGGACGGATGAACCAGTTCGATGTGCCCCGTATGCTCGAACAGTTGAAGAAAGTGTATGTGGAGCGTGTCGTGCGCAACGGGTTCGAGGACAAGAGCCTCTACAATGACGAACTGATGAAACTCAACGACCTGCAGTTACAAGAGTTTGACGAACTGAAAAAGATTATCGGGCAGACTAAGGCCATGCCCAAGACCAATCAGGTTGATATCAATAATCAGGGATTGACTGATGAACAATACGAAGAACTTGAATCTCTGGAGAAGAAGAACAAGAAAAAAGGAAAAGACAAACAACCGCTTACCGAGGAGGAGAAGCAGCGGCTCGAAGAGCTGAAGAAGAAACGCGAGAATCGCGAAGCTGCCATCTCTATCTTGCGGGGAATCTCCATCCGCATGCCGTTGCTCATTTATGGAGCAGAGGTAAGCAATGAGGATGAAGAGATTACCATCGACAACTTTGCTTCCCTCATCGACGACCAGTCGTGGGAGGAGTTTATGCCCAAGGGAGTAACCAAGGACAAGTTCGAGAGTATCAAGAAATACTACGACCCCGAAATATTCAGTGCAGCAGGCAAACGCATCCGTGCGATGGCTCGTGCGGCTGACAAACTGAGCGTGGAGGAACGCATCGAACGCATCACCGACATTTTTAGCACTTTCCGTAACCCTGATAAAGAAACTGTGCTCACCCCGTGGCGAGTGGTGAATATGCACTTGGGTGATTGCTTGGGTGGATACAGTTTTCTTGCCGAAGACAATGAGACGATACTGACCGATCCTCGTTTTATTGACAAGGGAGAAGTTACGGCCAACGTGTTTGCCGAAGATTCGCGCATTCTTGAAATCAACTCCAAGTCGGGTTTGTATCCCCTGTATATGGCCTACAGCATCTATCGAACTCGTGTAGCCTCCTCTCTCTTCTCAGTGTCGAGCATCGCGGACGAACAGAAAATATGGGATAGGGTAGTGGCCGAAAACATCTTCGTCATCTGCAAAACTCCGATGGCCAAGAGCATCACCAAGCGTACCCTTATCGGATTCCGCAAAGCCAAAGTAAACACCCGATATTTCGAGGACCTAATCAATCAAATCAAGAACAAACCGGAGAACTTCGTGGCCAAAGTTGCCAAAGGAAGTTCGTACTGGAAAGCAATAAACAATGACAACATGAAATTCAATGCAATAGTGGGAAATCCGCCGTATCAAGTGATGGATGGAGGTACAGACAGAGGAGCAATTCCTGTATATCATTACTTTATGAATATAGCCAAACGTACAAATCCTAATTATATAAGTTTGATTATGCCGTCACGATGGTATGCAGGAGGGCGAGGATTGGATGAGTTTCGTACTGAAATGATGGAAGACACTCATCTGTCGAAACTATATGATTATGAACTTAGCAAAGATTTATTCCCAACAGTAGATATTGCAGGCGGCCTATGTACGTATTTGTGGGATGAATCACATAATGATGCATGCGTAGTGACGAACTATAATGCTATCAAAGATATAGTTGCCAAACGCTACCTTAACCAATTTGAAACTTTGATACGTTCAAACGCTGCTGTTCCCATCTTGGAGAAAATCGTAAAAGTATCTTCTTCATATCTCAATAGCCTTGTACTATCAATCAATCCATTCGGATTTAGAACATATTTCCGTGGCTCTGACAAAGGAAATATAAGTATATTAACAAGCAAAGGATGGGCTAAAGTTAATAAAGAAGAAATAGCAAAAGGAAAGGAATATGTTGACATGTACAAAATTATTGTAGGTCGATTTGTTCCGAGCAATGGAGAAATGAGTGTAAAACCTGGCGACGGTTATCGTGTGCTGACTGAGCCACAAATATTAGCTCCTGGCCAAATCAATACAGAAACATATATTGATACAGCTGTATTCCCCACCCAAGATGAAGCAACAAATTACAAGAAATATCTATGTTCAAAATTTGCTCGCTATCTTCTCAGACAAGGAGTGACCTCTGTTAATGTAACAAAAGAATGTTTTGCTTTTGTCCCAATCCAAGACTTTACTAACCAAAGCGACATTGATTGGAATAGACCAATCTCCGATATCGACCAACAACTATACGCAAAGTATAATCTGACCGAAGAAGAAATCGCGTTTATTGAGAAGATGATAAAACCGATGTAAAAGTAATCGCCGCGAACAATAGTTTGCGGCGATATTGTTTTGAAATAAATGATGTTTTTCAAAACATTAGCAAAGACCTATATAACTCTTCGGCCTAATTGTCAGTATAGTTGCTTCTTTTTTACCTAATTATCTACATCTTATCATTTGGCTTATTCATTTTTAATGGATAATGTCTTTTTAGCTCCCAAAAAGCAAATAATCAGCAATAATTATTCTACTTTAAATGAAATTTTATACTTTTGCATATTGAGAAATTTAATTTCTATTGATAATTTTAAAACATCATAATAAATGGATATAAATAGCCTGATAGGCGAATGTACAGCATACGATTTTAAAGTAATGCTTGAAGAAAAGAAACCAAAAAGTTGGCTGAAAACTGTAAGCGCTTTCGCCAATGGATTGGGCGGTTCGCTTTTTTTCGGTATAGATAACGATGGTGTTATTAAAGGTCTTGATGATGTGCAGCATGTTTGTGAGTCTATTAGTGGTAGGATTCGTGACTATATGGATCCTCTGCCAGAGGTGGAAATGATACCTCATAATATAGAAAGTTTACACGTCTTACAACTCAAAGTTAATGCAGGACATTATACTCCATATTACTACGTTGGGGATGGTCAGCGAATAGCGTTTTTCCGTGTCGGAGATGAAAGCCTTCCTGCTACAGCAGAGCAGATGGTTCGTTTGGTGCTAAAAGGTTCCAACAAGACCTTTGACTCTCTTTACACGGATTATAAAATTGAGAATCATACCTTTACGATATTGGCTAACACATTCAAAGACCGCACTAAACAAGAATGGAACAAGAAATATCTTTTGTCATTTGGAGTTGTGACTAGTTCGGGGGAACTTACGAATGCTGGTGCGTTATTTGCCGATGATTGTCCATTGTGGCAGTCTCGCTTGTACTGTACTCGGTGGAATGGAAAGGAAAAGGGTGATGCTATCAACGATGCAGAGTTTACTGGCAATGTACTAATGTTACTTCGTGAAGCAATGAACTTTGTAAAATCAAACACAAAGAAGGGTTGGGAAAAATTGCCTAATGGCCGTAAAAACAAACCCGAGTATGCGGAACGTGCAGTTCTTGAAGCAATGGTCAATCATTTTATCCATCGTGATTATACTGTTATGGGAGGTGAAGTCCATCTTGACATTTATGACGACCGTCTGACTGTTACTTCTCCTGGTGGAATGTACAATGGGATGCTTATTCAGGACCTTGATATTGCAGATGTTTCTTCAGAAAGACGAAATCCGATACTTGCAAATGTAATGGCTCAACTTGATTATATGGAGAAGCGAGGAAGTGGTCTCACTCGTATATGCAATGAAACTCAAGCATTAGATGGGTACAAGGATGAACTGAAACCTGTATTCAAATCCACTCCAACTCAATTTCAGACTATCATTTTTGCATCGTCTGACAAATTGAATGTCGGAGACTTTGTCGGTGATATGTCGGAGACGAAACTGACTGAACGTCAACAGAAAATACTCCGTCTAATTAAAAAGTCACCGACATTCTCAGCTAAACAAATGTCGGAGACTTTGTCGGTGAGCCAACGCACAATAGAACGGGATCTTTCTTTAATGAAAAAAGCAGGAATTTTGAAACGTGAAGGTAAAGATAATAATGGAGTGTGGATTGTAATTAAATTCCTAAAGTAAATAAATTCTAATAACGTCAAGATTCGTAGATTAATATGGCATTTCAAGCAGATCAACAACAGATTAGTTTTTTGTTAGGCAAGAAAATTTATTCAATACCTAGAAACCAACGTAAGTACGTTTGGAAAGCAGATAATTGGAAAAATTTATTGGAAGATTTAGACTTTCTAAGAGGAACTGGAAAGGCTCATTTCTTAGGAAGTATAGTGTTAAATACTCTACCAAATCCTAATAACGATGATATAGAGTATTATGAAATCGTTGATGGTCAGCAACGTATTACAACTATAGTTATGATTCTTGTTGTAATTGCACAAATATTCAAAGAACGAGATGAAGATGCCCTATTTCAAGGTTTATTGTCTTACGTCCAGACTACGAATATCAACAATAATACTTCTTGTACTTTGAATACAGACGTACACACTTGCATTATGAATATTGTTTCTCATGTTGCAAATAGAGAGAGCCCATACAACACGATGCAATTGTTAATAACAAACTGTATTACGAATAAGAAACAAGATGATGTAATCGAGGAATGTTTGAAGTATTTTTATGAAAATCTATCAAATCGAGATACTGAAGATGTCGCTTCTTTCCGCAATTCGCTTATAAGTGCTAATTATGTCAATATTAGAACTACTGATGAAGATGCATATACAGTATTTGAAATTCTCAATGCAAGAGGTATAGATCTTGAAAATCATGAGTTGCTTAAAAATTACATATTGCGTTACACGGTTCCGGTTAACAATGTGGACATTGCACGACAAGCATGGAAAGAAGAACTCGAAAACAGATTAGGTAAAAACCTTTCGAGTTTTCTGAAACATTATGTTGCACATAAATATGGAATCTCTGGTGTTACAAAGAACAGAGCCGTATATGATACGATTAAGAGAAACACAAATATTGCAGAAGTAAACATGTTGTTTGATGATTTAAAACTCAAAGCTAAGTATTATCAACAAATTATATGCGAGTCAAATGGACAAGGGGAACAAATTTCTGAAATTGACAGAATTTTTAAATTTATGCAGTCTAATAGAAGTTTATTGTTTAGACCTATTTACCTTAGTCTGTTACATCAAAATGAATTGGGTAAAATTTCGGAGGAAAATCTTGTTAAAGTCTTAAAATGTATACAATACTTTTTCGTTTGTTACAATCTTATTAGTAAAGAAACATCAAATAAAATTTCAGAAGGTGTACAGAAGTATGCTTATCAAATTGAAAATGAGTATAGTCAAGACGTATTAAAGAACTTCTTACAACATTTAAGAAATCGCATGCCTACAAAAAAGGAGTTTATAAACACCTTTAAGTTGATAGGATATTCCAATCATTGTGAGTATTTTCATGATAGTAAAAATAAGCAAAGGGCAGAGTTGGCCTTAATTATACATGAGCAGATTAAATCAGGACGTGTAGAAATCCCATCATTTACGATTGAACACATACTTCCAGATTCTCAAAATCGAGAGAATGCGGGTATTGGGAATCTTATGCCATTAGAAGAGCATCTAAACGGATTGTGTAATGATAAACCATTAAACGAAAAAATACAAATCTATGATAGATCTAGTTTCACTACAGTCCGAAATGTCGCCGATAGGTATAGAGATAATGTTGACAACTTCAAAGTGGAAACAAGAAGTAAGATAATGGCAGAAGAATTATATAATGAAGTTGATCGTATAGTAAATGCTATATGATGCTTAATTAAAATATTTAATCTCTACACCGAATTAAGAATATGAAGATTAAAGTATTATATGTATATGGGAAGTTGTTTTTTTTCATTGTGAGGGCGCAACGAATATAGTTACAAAGCTGAATACTGTATAGTATGGAAATGCAGGGATGAGTATTTTAAGTCAAATCAAGTTTTCTCTAAACCAAAGCGTAAGTATTCTCATTATTTATTTGGCAAATAGAAATATATATCCTATCTTTGCATCGACAGTTTCCGCCACGCTTCCCGTAGAACAGCGAACCAGGGCGGAACTTTTGCTTTATATGCTATGATATTAAGAATCCATTAAAAGAACTGTTTCGTTCTTATCCTAATGTGGACATTTCTGCAATGGGATTCCCAAAGAATTGGAAGAGGAACCACTATGGAAATAGTTTGATGTATTTTTAATCCTCCAAATTTATAAAGATACTACCCAATTCGGGTCTATTAATTCAGCGAATGAAAGCGGAAAAAGAAGAATATATTCCCTGCAATATACCTTCAAATGCAAAGTATCCTAAGATAAAGTGCCAAACATCTTAAGATGAATGGGCAAGTATCTTAGGATACTTTTTCAAGCCTTGGGAAAGGGTTCCCTTTTTGAATTTGTCTCATTTCTAACGGATAAATATCTCAATTTGCAGGAAATGTGATGTGGGGGCGCTGAAAATGCTTACCTTTGCAAGGTAACTTGGCATCTGACAAAATCTAAAATGGAAAAGTATATGAGTTCTCAATCGTTTTCTTGGAAGTGTGTGTCCCGATGGGCACTGATGGCTGTGGTGGCGATGGCTGCCTTTGTGTCATGCAGTAAGGGGCAAGAGGCTGGTGGGCCGGCAGTCAATAATTTGTTTGCCTCGCTGTTGGGCAAGAGCGAAGCGGAGGTGCAGGCACGCATGGACAGCCTGTGGAACCACTTCTTCACCCCCGGCGACCTCGGCCGTTACGAGGCTGATGGCGAGAGCACCGTCTATTATGAGGTGGGCGATTCGATGGGCATCATCCTGGACACGGGGAACAACGATGTGCGCTCCGAGGGGATGTCATACGGCATGATGATAAGTGTGCAGTTGGACAAGCGCGAGGTGTTTGATCGCCTGTGGCGATGGGCCAAGCGGTACATGGCTTATCCTGCCGACAGTGACTGGGACGGATACTTCTGCTGGCAATGTGGCATTGATGGTTCGCAGATAGGCACCAGCAATGCGTCGGATGGGGAGATATACTTTGCAACGGCCCTCTACATTGCCGCGGAGAAGTGGGGCGAACCACGCTATGCCGCTGAGGCCAATGCGTTGCTGCGTAAGGCTATGTCGAAGGATGGAGCAAGAACGGGTGTCTATAACCTGTATGACACGGCAACCAAGCTGGTGACCTTTGTGCCCAATGAAGAGGTGCACTGGTACAGCGACCCTTCGTACTGCCTGCCTGCTTTCCTTGAACTTTGGGCTGAGAAGGCCGACACGAACAATGCCTTTTGGAGTGAGGCGGCCGACCGTGCACGCTGGTTGCTCGATGCATCGGCCGACACGGTGACGGGGCTTTTCCCTGACTATTGCCTGTTTGACGGGACACCTTATGAGCGTCCCGACTTTTTCTACAACACAACCCGTTACCAGTATGATGCCATCCGCTGTGCCATGAACGTGGGCATGGACTATTACCTCATGGGTAAGGACAAGGAGCGCCAGCGTGGGATGATGCGCCGCCTGCTCCGTTTCTTCAAGCACGATGGTTTCCGACACGGGCAATTCAACCTCGATGGGACTGGGGCGACTGACACTTACACCGAAGGTATGGCCGGAGCCAATGCCGTGGGTGCCTTTGCCTTGGCCGACAGCCCGTGTGAGGAGGACCGTCTTCTTGCCCGCGAATATGTGCAACGTTTATGGGACGTCCGTCCTCCGACCGGCAAGTGGCGCTACTATGTCGGCATGGTCTATTTCCTTTCCAACCTCCACGTGGCGGGAGCGTTCTCAATGTAGTCGGGTGTGGGGCTGTCACCTTACCACCACCTTCTGGTTGTGGATGTTGCCCAGGTCGTCTTTCAAGCGGATGATGTAGATGCCGAGTGAGAGGTTGCCCACGTGGACGGTGGCTTGTCCCGCAGTGAGGATGGCTGATGATTGCAACAGGCATTGTCCGGAGACGGAGTGCAGTGCAATGGCGACGGATGCCCCTTGGGCTCCTCTGACAATCAGTCGGCCGTCGGCACAGGTGGCATAGAGCGTCATCGCCTCGGATGCTTCCACTGGTTCAACTGATGCCGGCAGTTCCGACTCGATCAGGAACCGGGCCAGGCTGCTCGTTTCGTTGGTGGCAGCGATGGTGGGGTAGGGCATGACGTAGGTGTTCATTCCCCCATCGGGATAGAGCCCGACGCTTTCGTAATTGGCGTGTGCGGGGTAGAACAGGGTGTCGCTCCAAGCCTCGTCAGCTGAGGTCAGCATGACGCATCCGCCCTCTTTGTCCAGCTTGAACGAGGCGTGCAGCTGTTGGATGGGGTCGAGCTTGTCGGCCCACACAATCAGGTATCCGTAGGGGGGGATGATGGTGTTGAGCTTCGTGTCCGCCGGAATCTGGTATTTGTTGGGTTGGTCGAGCTTGTCGGTGAGATACATGCCTGCCACGTCGACCTGTTGCGGAGTGGTGTTGTACAGTTCAATCCAGTCGTTTCTTTCGAAGTAATTGGCATTTACGTAGATGCCGTTGTCGGCACTGATTTCATTGATGCGGACGGGGATCTTGTGGACCTGTTGCAGCTCTTCCTCGGTGAGGGGCTCGTAGCAGGCCACCAGTGAAAGGTTGCTTCCCGAGGGGAGGGCAAACTCCTCGTCCTCGCAATAGATGTTGTCGTCGGTGGATAGGACATTGGCGCATAATGCTGCATCGAAATGGATGTCGGTGGATGTGCTGCTGTTGTTGTGGATTTCCACGGCAATCACGTTTGTTCCCTTCTTGAACAGACTGGCAGGGAGGTCGAGGCTTCCGCTGTCGGGGTTGCCGGAGGTATAGGTCGATGCATAGGTGTTGTAGTTCACGGTGCCGTTGTTCATGAGGTATCGTGCGGCCTCTTTTCCATTGACATACACGACCATGCCGTCGTCAACGGCAAAGTTCATGGTGTAGACGTCGGCCGACGAGGGGGGGTGGTCCAGCGTGAACTGCTTGCTGAAGTAGTAAGTGGGGCGCTTGTTGTTGGCATCGCTGCCATAGCTCAGGATGGTGTTGTGTCCCCGGCTGTTGTTGGTGTCGCCGGTGAAGTAGCCTAAGGGGGCTTGTCCGCTGGGCCAGCTGCTCATGACGGAGCTCTTCCACTCCTTGCCATCCATGGAGCCTTGGTCGTAGTAGTGCCACGAGGACTCTTTTCCGAAAATCTCCTTTTCGACATTCTTGGGGCTCCGCCATCCGATGAAACGATAGCCGGCCGGAGCCTCGGCCTTCAGCTTGATTGAGCCGAAGAGGCTTCCCGAGAACTTGTTGGTGGGCACGGGTATGCCGTTCATGGAGAGGCGTGCATGGGGGATGTTGGCCATGAACGAGACTTTCTTTTCGTCCACTCCCGAGAGTTTCATGTTGGAGAAACTCTTCAGTGCGGCAATCATGGGGGATTGCCGGTTGGAGAGTCGTGTCTTGATGTCGTTGGCTGTCCACCACGGTGACTTGTTTTCGAGGCTGAGGACTGTCTCGGTGTTGCGTGCCATGGAATCGATGATGGCATTGCACCGCTCGGGGACGAAGACGCTGCCGGCTACCAGGCAGTAAGTGTCGATGAACTGTTTCCGGAACTTGGTGTTATTCAGCATGTTCAGGAACAGACCTATCAACTTTGATTCGTTGCGCCTGTTGGCAAAGGAGGTGAATGTCTCCGACGTCATGTTGAAACTGTGGTCGAGGTCGAACAGGATGAAGCGGAACTTGCCTCCCTCCCGTGTGGGCTTGAATGCCTTGGCATTGTTGTGGGGCCAGTCGTCGCTTCCGAGGTAGAGTTCGACGGCCATGTAGTTGATGTATTCGTTGATGTCCACCATGCTGCATATCTCGCTGTACTTCTCGGGGTCGTCGGCATTGACCGACAACTGGCACCAGCGCAGGAAGCTCTCGTCGGTGCCACACTTCTGGGTGTATCCCGTGCTTGGTGAAATCTCGAACTGGTCGATTTCGTCGTCGTCCAAGGCGTAGTTGGCTTCAACAAAATGCTTGTTGTTCGGTTCGCGAATGTTGATGAGTCCCTTGTAGACGCCGTTGACATAGTGGACTACGGGGAGGCATTCCTGACCGTCGACGTCCAATCCTGATGAGTGTACAATGGTTTGCAGGGCGGGGTCTTTGATGCGTGAGTTGTTGTCGTTGCCACCGTTGCGCAGTTGCAGGGTGCGGTGTTTCAGATAGGCCTTGTTGGGGAAGAACTGGTAGGGGATGTAGTTTTCGCCCTCATAAATCTTGTTGGCCTTGACCTTGAAGGAGTAGGGGAGCCATGCACGGCTCCAGCCGCCGCATCGTTCGATGGTCGCTTCCTGGTTGACAGCCATGTCGCCGTCGGTGGTGAAGTATTCGAAGTTGGCGGGCCGTTCCCAGTCCATGTTCCAGTTGCAGGGTGTGTCGTAGCCGTTGCCCGGTATGCCGTTGACGCCTTGGGTCATGATGCCCAGGCTGTCGTCGTAGAGGTTCACGGGGTCGGTCACTACGGAGACGACGGGCATGTTGTACTGCTGGGTGGTGATGATGTAGGAGCGTGTGACAACCCGGCTGGGCAAGTAGCCTTCCTTGAAGAGGCGGAAGCGGAAGACTTTGGTGCCGGTTACCGAGAAGAGGCCGGAGCTGCTCACTGTGCCGTTCTTCTCAGTGGGGGTGGTGCCGTCGGTGGTGTAGCGCAGGGTTGTTCCCTCGGGGATGGTCACTCTGACGGTCGCTTGGGAGCGGAACACGCCACCGTCGGGACTGACCGTGGGTGCCTCCAGACGTTCGCTGGCAAAGGTGCTCGCTTGGTTGCTTTTTCCGGGGGTGGGTTGGGAGGTGACGCCCCATGTGGCACCGCCGTCGGTGGTGCGGGCATAGGATGTGCGCGAGATGGCCTTGGGATAGGGCTGGCTGCACACAAGTTTCCCCTCTTTGTTGCTGAGGCAGATGATGCCGCCGTCGCAGTCGAGTTTGTTGTCAATCTGGCGGGGAGCGAGCTGATAGCTGTAGTGGTCGAACCAAAACACCTTGAACCCCTTGGCCTTGATGAAGCCCACGATGAGGTGCTTCTTCGGGGTGGCAGGGTCGTCGCTCAGGAACCATCCGTTCAACGAGACAAGGCTGTCCGTCGGGTTGTACAGCTCGACCCATCCGCCATAGTTGAAGGAGGGGTCAACAAACATGTCCACGTTGGCCGCCTGCAGTTCGTTGATGACGACGGACTGTGCCGACAGGTTGAATGAACTCAGTAGCATTGTGCAGGCCAGAATGATTTTACTCTTCATTGTCGTTTGATTGATTTAATTTGCAGGCAGGCACGGATGGCAGGGGCTTTCCGGGTGCTCCTGTTCCGTGCCTGTGGGTGGGGATAATTTCTTACTTGGGTTGGGCAAAGCTGCCGAAGTAGCGGGTGCAGACCTGTTGCCATTCGCGGGCGTCGACGAGTTGGGTGGTGAGCTTGGTGTTCACCTCTTGCCAGCGTTGGGCGTCGATGTAGGGCTTGGCCTGTTGCCACGTGGCAATGAAGTCGATGACTTCGTTGACTCCGCGCTGGTAGTGCCACTCCATCTCCTGGATGAGGGTGCGTCCGCTCTTCATCTTGTAGTCCCACGGCAGGTGGTGGAACCAGAGGAGGTATTCCTCGGGGCAGGTCTCGGGCGCATCGTACTGGGTGCGATAGGGCTCGGGATATTGCCGGGTGGCGCCTGTGCCTCGTGACGAGCGGTCGAAGCCTACGCCCCGGTTGTCGGCCTGGTGGTAGTAGACGGGGCACCACTCAAGCGGGTAGTTGGCCTTGAAGCCGTCGGGCTCGGGGCCATAGTGGTGGTCGAACTTGAAGATGTGGTGCAGGCCGAGGGGCATCATGTAGTCCACACAGGCTTCGCGGCTGCGCAACATCATGTCGAGCATCGAGGCATACACCGTGGCGTAGGGGGTGCGCTTCAGGCGAATCTGCTGGCTGCCGTTCTCCTTGCGGAAGCGCCTTTCGTCGCTCCTCCGTTCTTCGCTCTTCACCTCGGGTGCTTCGCTTCCGAAGGTCTGGCGCAGCCACTCGTCGGCTATCTGTCTGGAGGTGAGGGTGGGGTCCCATGCCAGGCGGCCGAAGGCGTACCAGTTGGCCTGTGCAAAGTGGTGGCCACACCAGTTGGTGTCGAGCCCGATGTTGGCCACTCCGGCGATGCCTTTCAGCTTCTTGGGGGAGACAAAGGAGAAGAACTCTTCCCACATGGGGGCCAGGAAGACCAGTTGCTGGCTGTGGCCCAGGTATTCTTGGGTGATTTGCAGCTCGGCCATCTGGTGGGTCTGCTCCATCTGGTCAAAGATGGGGGCATAGGGCTCGCGGGGCTGGAAGTCGAGCGGGCCGTTCTTGGATTGCAGGATGACGTTGTCGCGGAACTCGCCGTCGCAGGGCTTGAACTCGGAGACGGCCTGCTTCACGCGGTCCTCGCCCTTGTGCTTGGCTCCATAGACGAAGCTGCGCCACATGACGATGCCTCCGTGGGGCTTCAGTGCGTCGGCCAGCATGTTGGCTCCATCGGCGTGGGTGCGTCCGTAGTCGAACGGGCCGGGCTGACCCTCGGAGTTGGCTTTCACGAGGAAGCCGCCAAAGTCGGGGATGACCTTGTAGATGTCGGTCACGCGGCGTTTCCACCAGCGGCGCACCTGGCGGTTCAGCGGGTCGGCCGTCTCCACCTCGCCCAGTGCCTTGGGCGAACCGAAGTTGACCGAGATGAACACCCTGATGCCCCAGGGGCGGAGCAGGTCGGCTATCTCGCGTACCTTATTTATATAGGGGGCTGTCAACATCTTGGGTGAAGCATTCACGTTGTTGAGCACTGTGCCGTTGATGCCGATGGAGGCATTGGCCATGGCATAGGCTTCGATGAGGCTGGGGTCGGTTTCGAGGCGGTCGTTCCAGAAGATGCTCTCGCCGGCATAGCCGCGCTCGACTGAGCCGTCGAGGTTGTCCCAGTGGTTGAGCAGGCGCAGGTCGAAGCAGGGGGCGGATGTCCCCGTCTCGCCGCGCAGCAAGGCAAAGGCGCCGTAGAGCAGTCCGGCCTCGGAGTGGGCCGTGATGGTGGCCGCCTCCTTGTCGCCACGGATGGTGTAGCCGTCGGTGGCCGGTTGGGTGGGGTCAAGGGTGAGGGTCACTTGCTTGCCGTCGTAGTGGAGTTTCAGCACTTCCGCTGCTTTCCCTTCGTGGCCGGTCACTTGGGCGGTGCGCAGGGTGTCGAGGCGAAGCCACAGCCTGCTGCCGTCCTCGGCCTTCAGGGCGAGGAGGGGCAGCAGGGCTGTCAGTATGAAAAGAAGTTTTCTCATGATGTCTCTATTGCTGGGTGGGGGTGGTAAACAGGCTGAGGTCCACGATGTTGCCCATTGCCTCGTAGCCCTTGGCATTGGGGTGGAGATAGTCGTTCTCGAAGAGGAAGTCGGGGTGCATGCTCAGGGTGTCCTGCGGGTCGCGCACGGCATGTTCCATCTCGATGACGCCGTCGAGCAGCGGTGTGGTGCGCATCCACTGGTTGAGGTGTTGGCGTCCGGCCTCGTGGTCTTCGGTGTAGTAGCCATTGTTCTTGAAGGGGGTGATGGTGCCGCCCAACACGCGGATTCCCTTGGCGTGAGCCTCGTTGATAATCTTTGTGTAGAGGTCGATGATGGCATTGGCCGACCACATGGCGTCGCGTGCCCATCCCAGGTCGTTCACGGCCTCGAAGAGGATGATCCACTTCACGCCCGGTTGCTCCAGCAGGTCGTGGGTGTAGCGGTCTTTGCCGGCGGGGCCGAGTCCGCTACCCAGCATGCAGTTGCCACCGATGCCCATGTTGAGCACGGCCACGTTCTGTGTGGCCTCGTTGGCCAGCAGGCGGCGCGAGAGCACGTCGGGCCAGCGGTTCTGCTGGTTGGTGGTGGAGCCGCGGCCGTCGGTGATGGAGTTGCCAAGGATGGCAATGGCACCGGCGTCGGGGCCGGCTTTCACGTCGAGTCCCAGGATGGTGTACCAGTGGTCGGTGCGCACGGCTTGGGTGAAGTCGGTGGTGTTGCCCTCGGCCAGGTAGGATGTGGTGCGCGAGCCGGGATGTCCTGTCACGCTGGTGGACGAGGCTTGTCCGTAGTGGATGGTGATGGCCACGTTCTGACGCGGTCCCATGGGGAACTTCACGGCATCGGAGGTGGCTGTGCCACCGGGTGCCATGGTGATGCCCGGTTGTCCGTCGAAGGTGAGGCTGACGGTGGTGGCCTCGTCTACCTCGTAGCTGCTGCCCGAGGTGGTGGCGTGGGAGAGTTCGATGGCTTGTATCTCGGTGGAGTCGGTGCTGAACTCGTTGGTCAGGCGCAGGCGCACCTCTTCGCCACCGATGGAGACTTGCACGATTTGGCGGATGGAGTTGCCGCCCAGTCCCGGGGCGGGCGGGTTGTTGTGGGGTTCCACCAGTTGGCGGGCGGTGCCCCAGGTGCCTACCCACTGGGTGGGTTCGGCCTGGGTGCACGAAGCCGTGGCCAGCAGCACGGACAGTGCGCCGGCTGTGGCCATCTTCTTGAGTTGGTTGCTCATTGACATATGGATATGTTTGTGTTTGTCGGGTTAGTCATTCTTTACTTTACGGATGGTTCCGTCTTCGTTGTAGTACAGCTTCTGTACTTTCAGTGAGCGGAGCCAGGTGGTGTCGTTGGAGGGCACACAGTCGTGGTAGAACAGATACCACTCTCCCTTGTACTCAACGATGCTGTGATGGGTGGTCCATCCCACCACGGGGTCGAGGATGACGCCCTGGAAGCGGAACGGTCCGTAGGGAGTGTCGCCGATGGCGTAGCACAGCATGTGGCTGTCGCCGGTGGAGTAGGAGAAGTAGTACTTGCCCCGATACTTGTGCATCCACGATGCTTCGAAGAAGCGGTGGGGGTTGCCGGCCTTCATGGGGTTGCCCGTCTCATCGAGGATGACTACGGCGTGGGGGGCTTCGGCAAACTGCAGCACATCGTCGCTCATCTTCACCACCATCGAGGGCACGGCGGGTGCGTCGGCGGGCAGGAAGAGGGGGGTCTTCTTGTCGGCCGCGGGACCCATCACTACGCAGCCTTCTTCGTTGTCGGTGGCAGCGGGGGTGAGGGTGTACCACTGGAGCTGTCCGCCCCACAGGCCGCCGAAGTAGCAGTAGATGCTGCCGTCGTCGTCCTTGAACACACAGGGGTCGATGCTGAACGAGCCGCGGATGGGGTGGGGCTGGGGGATGAAGGGGCCTTCGGGCTTGTCGGCCACGGCCACGCCGAGGTGGAACACCCCGTTGGGGTCTTTGGCCGAGAAGACGAGGTAGTATTTGCCGTCCTTCTCCACCACGTCGTTGTCCCACATCTGGCGCTCGGCCCAGGGCACTTGTCCAACGTCGAGCACCACGCCGTGGTCGGTCACTTCGCCCTGTTCCACGTTGGTCAGCGAGAGGACGTGGTAGTCCTTCATCTGGAAGTGTCCGCCATCGTCGTCGAATGCCTCGCCGCTGTCGCGGTCGTGGCTGGGGTAGATGTAGAGGCGGTCGCCAAACACGTTGGCCGAGGGGTCGGCCATATAGTCACTCGGAAAGAGGTATCTGGGAGTTTTCATTGTTGATATGGTTTTAATGGGTTAATACTCATGTTGTGGGGGATGACTGGGGTCACTTGTTTCGTTCTTCAATCTCGCGGTTGATCTTGTCGATGACCTCGTCGCTCAGTTCATACTGTGAGATGATGTACATGGCCAGCAACAGCAGTGCGGCGGGGATGACACAGACGAGCCACAGGATGCCCTGCTCGGCCAGCGGGGTCTGTTGGGGCAGTTCGGCATTGAAGCCTACCCAGGCCAGCACCAGTCCCGGAACCACGCCACCCAGTGCCATACCGGCCTTGAAGAAGATGCCGGTGAGGGCGTTCACAATGCCGGCAATGCGGCGGCCGGAGGTGTATTCGCCGTAAGAGACAACCTCGGGGACGAGTACCCACATGTAGCCGGTGGCTACGATGATGCCTGTGCTCTTGACAAACTGTGCCACGCAGAGGAGGTCGAAACGCTTCAGGGCCTCCACCTGTACGAAGACGTACATCATGGCCATGCCCACAATGGCGGTGCCGAGGAAGAGGTAGAACATGCCCTTCTTGCCAATCTTGCGCTTGATGGCGGGCACCAGCGGCATGAAGATGAAGGCAGGGATGGTGCCCAGCCACATGAAGGCGGTGGTCATCAGCGGGGTGGCGCCCACGTTGTAGCTCATGAAGTAGGCATCGGCGGCATTGCCCACGCTCATCATGGCAAAGGCGGTCACAAAGAAGAAGGCCAACACGCGCAGGGGGCGGTTGCGCAGGAACTCCGTCCACAGGTCGCTCACCTTCACGTTCTCCGACTCCTTCTGGTCCATAACCACGCGTTCCTTACATTGCGCGAAGCAGAAGATGAGCAGGGCCAGGCCGGCCAGGCAGAAGATGGTCATGGTGATGAACCATGCCGGGGCAGCCTCGGGGGTGTTGGTGATGGCCTCGCCATCGGCACCGATGGGGGCAAAGATGGCGATTACCATCGGCAGCGACTTCACGATGAGTGCGCCCAGGTTGGCCATGAACATGCGGGTGGAGGTCAGCACGGTAATCTCATGCGTGTCGCGTGTCAGCGAGGAGTTCAGTGCTCCGTAGGGCACGTTCACCAAGGTGTAACACATGCTCATGCCCACGTAGGTGACATAGGCGTAGACGACTGAGCCGCTGAAACCATTCCAGAAGCAGAGGATGGCCAGACCCACCAAGGGGATACCACCCAGGACGAGCCACGAACGGTACTTTCCCCATCGGGGATTGCCCTTGTCGACAAAGGCGCCCACCAAGGGGTCCCACAGGACATCGACGAGGCGCACAATCAGGAACATCAGGGCGGCTGTTCCAGGGTCGAGACCGTAGACATTAGTGTAGAAAAACAGCAGCCAGATGCTGACCGTCTGGTAAATCAAGTTTTGGGCCATATCGCCCGAGCCGAATCCGATGCGCTGCATCCATGACAGCTTGTAGAAGCCTTTCTGTTCTTGTTCTGAATTGCTCATGATTATGATTGTTAAAGTTAATAGTTTCCCTTTTCATCGGTTTGTTGGTTGCAAAGATACGGTTTTTGTCTCACATTTGAGCGCCCTGCATGTTGCATATGCTTTTCAATATGTTGCATCGGCCTACATTTCGCCCTTTTGGCACGATTTTCTGCCGCGTGGCGGGGCTGAAGTGGGGCTTTGGCCGGCGGACGTGGGTGGTGGGCATTGTGGGCGGTAATTGTTGCTTACAAACGGTGGGCTGTCGTGAGGCTTGAAAAGGGGCTTGCCGGAGGGCGCTGGAAGGAGACACGTGAGTCGTCGGTCGGGACACACGTGTGTCATGCCTGGAGACACAGGTGTGTCATGCGAGGAGACACAGGTGTGTCTTGCGTGGAGACACAGGTGGGTCTTGGGCGGAGACACAGGTGGGTCTTTGGCAGAGACACAGGTGGGTCTTTTGAGGGTGTTTAAGTCGCTGATAATCAGTGTGGGTTCAGTGGCCGATTGACACCACTTGGTGCGAGGGTGGGGCTGGCTTCAGTGGGAGGTGGGGATAAAAGGACTCCCTTTCTCCCCCTTCTTTGACGGAAGGAGGGGAAAGGGAAATGGGTTGGTATAAAATTCGGACAAACGTGCCTCCTCGTGACCCGCTGCCTTACTCCTTTTCTACCCGCTTGCGGAAGAATCGGAAGCGCATCAGCCAGCGGAACAGGGCCGGTTGCAGGGCATAGGTGATGAGGATGGTGCTGCTCATGCCGATGAGGGTGCTGAGCCCGATGGAATGGATGGCCGGGTGGGTGGCGAAGAGCAGCGAACCGAGCACCACCATCAGCACCACGGCCGAGAAGAAGATGGCCGTCTTGTGATAGGTCAGCAGCGAGTCGCCTTGGTTGCGGGCCTGGGCCAAGAGGCCTGTCATGACGAAGATGCTGTAGTCCACCCCGATGCCGAAGATGAAGGTGGCGATGATGATGTTGATGAGGTTGAACTCAAGACCCGCCAGTGCCATCAGACCCTTGACCACATACCAACTGAGGCTCATGGGGATGAAGGCCAGCGTGGCCTGGCTCAGACTGCGGAACGAGATGAGCAGCACCACGAAGACGAAGACCGACGAGATGCCAAGGATGGTGTTGAAGTCGTCGTTCAGCAGGCGCACCATGTCACTCGTGTAGAAGAAGGGGTCGATGACCACCGCATGGGGGCAGGCCGAGACGGCGTTGCTGACGGCCATCTTGTCCTCCTCGGTCATCTGCACGGAGGTGAACACCAGGAAGCGGTCGTCGCTCTCCTCGATGAAGTTGCTCAGCAGGCTCTCGGGCAGCACCTCGGCCTCGTAGAGGCTGGTGGGCTCATATTCGCTCTCGACCATGATGTAGAAGGGCTCGAACATGTCGGGGTTCAGCCCGTGCCGACGTGCCGAGGCGGTCAGCAGGGTGCGCACCTCGTCGACGCGCTCGGGCGTCCAGTACCCGGCCCAGCGGGCAATGCGCTCCTCCTGCTCAGCGGTGGGGATGAAGAGGGCCGACGAGCGGGAGAACTGCTTGACCACTCCCGCCTCTTGCAGCGAGTCGAGCGTGGCTGTCACCACCTTATTATATATAAGGGCCTCGTCCAACGTGGGCGCACTGGCGGCGTAGTACATCGAGGCCAGTCCGCGGTTCACCTTGGCGGCATACTGCTCGCCTGAGCGGATGACCTTCGGCTCGTTGTAGCCGATGTTGCGCAGGTTGCTGTCGAAGCCCACCCGGTCGGCGGTGAAGAAGGTGACCACGCACACCGCCACGATGCTCCAGCGCAGGATGCGGCTGCGGTCGATGGGGTAGGAGTTCACCCGGTCGAGCAGGCGGAAGGCCCGCTCGTTCTTGCGGTTCCTCTCGGGACGGAAGAAGTGGGGCAGGAAGATGAGGGCAAACAGCGTGGTGCCCACCATGGCAAACGAGGCGAAGAGGCCGAAGTCCTTCAGCAGGTCGCTCTGGGTGAAGAGCAGGGCCAGGAAAGCGCCTATCGTGGTGATGCATCCCAGGCAGACGGGGGTCGACTGGTCGCGCAGCACCTGCTCGGGGTCGTTCACATACTTGTAGTGGGTCAGCACGTGCAGGCAGTAGCTCAGTGCCACGCCCAGCACCAACGCACCGATGCCCATCGCCATCAGCGACATCTGGCCCTTGATCCACCAGATGCAGGCCAGGGCAAAGAACGTGCCGTATGCCACCGGAGCAAGCAGCATCCACAGGGTGCTCTTGTTGCGGAAGCAGACGCCGATGCCCACACAGATGACTAGCAACGACAGCCCCACGGTCAGTATCAGGTCGCCCTTGATCTGCCGCGAGTTGAACACACTCTGCACGGGCGACCCATGGAAGAGCACCTCCACCTCGGGGTGGCGCTCCTCGAAGGCTTCAATCTCCTCCTCAAGCATGCTGATGAGGTAGGTGCCCGCCTTGGAGTTGAAGGAGTTGAAGTTGGGCGACAGGAAGGCCAGTGCCACCGTGCTGTCGGGCGAGAAGAGCTGCCCGTCAATCATCGTGTAGCCGCCAATGCCCCCGGCCAGCGCCTTCCCTTGAGGCAGCAGTGCCATGCGCAGGGCGGCGGGGTCTTGTCCCACCATCGTCGAGGCACTTCCCTCCTCGTCCTCCATCACCAGGGTGTAGTTCAGCGCCATCTGACGGTCGATGGCCTCAGGGGTGAGCAGCGAGTCGAAGCGTGCATAGCACCCCTCGTCCACGAAGGCCGGCACATTCATCAGCGCATAGTCAAGCCCGTTCACCAACAGGTCGTCCTCGATGCGGCTCAGTATGTGGGCAATGTAGTGGGTGGCCGTGTCGCGCGCCATCAGCGCCTCCACCAACTCATCGGCGCAAGCCGCCAAGTGGGCCGCCTGCTCCTCAGTGGTCGATGGGGCTTGGCCTTGGGGGGCGGCCGGCTCTTCTGCACCTTCCGCTCCCTTCAGGTTGTCAGGCCTTTCATCGGCCTCCACCTTCCTGGCAGCCAACTGGATGAACACCTTGTCCTTCACCCGCAGGTTGCCAAAGGCCAGTCCGCTCTCAGAGGCAGCCTCCGTCTGGGGAAGCAGCTTGGCAATGTTCTCCTCGTACTCAACCTTGAGTCCGAAGTATACAAACAACACGCTGCTGAGTGTGAGCAGCGTGTACATCAGCCATCTCCTCCCTCGGAGGAAACGGTATAGGGGGATAAAGATTCTTTCCATTGTGTGGGTCTGTGGGTTTGGTTATTGATTGATAGGCAGGCATCTTTCCTCCGGTATCGGGCTTCCCGTCCGCCATTGTGCGGGAGCGTTCACTCTCTGGCATCGGGATTCCCGTCCGCCTGCCTGTGTGTGATGGGGTCAGTTGAGTTCGGCCTTCATCTCCAAGTAGGTCTCTTCGCCGTTGCCAAGGGTGGCACGCAGCTTGTAGGCGCCCTCCTTCTCGTCGAGGACGAGGGTGGCCGTCATGGTAGGATGCTCCTGTGGGGTCACAAGGGTGGTGAGGCGGCACAGGTTGAGGTTGCTCATGAAGAGGCGGCGGCCAACTGTCTGTTCGGCCAGTTCCTTCAGCATCTGTATGTTGCACACGCCGGGTGAGACGGGTTGCTCGGGGAAGTGTCCCCGATAGACTTGGCACTCGGGATTGAGGCGGATGTGGTAGAGGTGGGCACCCTCCTGGGTGGAGGTGCCTTCGATGGTGTAGTAATCGTTGATCAGCATAGTTGGTGCTTCTTTTTCCATTCGGTGAGGAACTCGGGGCACGAGGCCTCCAGCTCTCCCTGCAGGTTAGTGAACAATTGGGTGGTTTCGGCCGTCAGTACCAGCGAGTTGTCCGACTCCTTGCGTATCTCGTAGTCGAACACCAGCTTGGCACCGCGCACGGGGCGGCAGATGATGGTGACCAGCAACACGTCGTCCACCGTGGCCGTCTGGTGGTAGCGCATCTTCACGTCGAAGACGGGAGCCATGTAGTTGTTTCTGTAGATGGTCATGTACTCCAAGCCGTACTCCCGCCCGAAGGCTTCGCGGGCGTCCTCCATATACTTGATGTAGTGGCCGTGCCACACCATGTTGATTGAGTCGACTTCGGAGAAGCGGACTTGCACCCTCACGGTGGTGCTCAGGGGGCTGTGGGTTGCTTCTTTCTTCTTCATTCCTTGATGGGTGTCTTCTTCATTCCTTGACGGAGAGTTCCTTCATTCCTTGACGGATGTTTCCTTCATTCCTTGACAGAGAGTTCCTTCATCCTTTGACGGATTTCTCCTTCATCCCTTGACGGATGTCTCCTTTATTCCTTGATGAATATCTTCATTTGGCAGGTTGCCACGCATTCGTCGTCCACCCGTGTTTCGGCGGCAATCAGGGTCACTCCTGCCGCTTCGCCCAACACCTTCAGCGAGGTGCGCAGATGTTCGCCCACGCGGGGCAGACGGCTTATCTTGAACTTCTTCACCTCGCCGATGAAACCCAGCTTGGGAGCTTCGCCACGGGTGTAGGGTGCATAGCCGGCAAAGGCCGCGGCCGACTGGGCCACATGCTCTATCAGACCTGGCTCCTGCAGGTATCCGTCGAGGCAGAAAATGTTGTCGGTGAGGATGGTGAGGCCGGTGGTGGCACTTTCGGCATCGGCCTCATAGAAGGTGTCCACCATGACGATGGGCGGACGTTGGGGGATGAGTTTATAGAGGCCTTCGCCCGTAAGGATGGGTTGGTTCATTCTTCTTTTTGGGTTGGCATGGTTGACAGGGCTGACAAGTCGACGAGTTGACGAGGACAGGGGGCTGTGTGTGCCCTTGCCGGCTCGTCAACTCGTGTGTCAGGTCAACTCTGCGGATGATTACTTCTGGTTCTTGCTTACGAAGTCGTAGAGGGCAGCAAATGTCTGGATGTTGATCAGTTCGCTGCTCTGAATCTTCACACCGAACTCCGATTCAATCAGAGCCACCATGTCCACCAGGCTAAGGCTGTCCAACTGGAGGGTCTCCTTGATGTTCGCCTCGGGGGTGATGTCCTCTACCTCGATTTCAAACTCTTCGGCCAGTACTTCGTTAATCTTCTCAATCAATTCGTTCATTTCCATGTGTTTTGTTAGTTTATTGTTATTGATATAGTCATTTGTTCTTACAGGTTTCTCACAATCAGCGTTGAGTTCGTTCCTCCGAAGCCGAAGGAGTTGGAGAGGAAGGTGTCGAAGTGCTTCTCCACACGCTGGTTGGGGATGAGCAGCTTGGCCGAGTCCTCGTCGGGGTTCTCGAAGTTGATGTTGGGTGCGATGAAGCCGTTCTTCATCATCAGCATCGAGTAGATGACCTCGCTGGCACCTGCCATCCACATTTCGTGTCCTGTCTGGCTTTTGGTGCTGGTCACCTCGATGCGGCGGTCGCCGATGACGTTGTAGATGGCTTTGGCTTCGTTGGTGTCGCCCACGTGGGTCGAGGTGGCGTGAGCGTTGATGTAGCCGATTTCGTTCACGTCGATGCCTGCACGGCGGATGGCCATGAGGAGCGACTTGGTGGGGCCTTCCACGTTGGGCGACGAGATGTGGTCGCCGTTGGAAGAGAATCCGTAGCCAAGAATCTCGGCCAAGATGGGCGCACCGCGGCGAACGGCTGACTCATAGCTCTCGATGATGACCGTGGCTGCTCCTCCACCGGGCACGAGGCCATCGCGGTCGCGGTCGAAGGGGCGGCTGGCTTTGGTCGGTTCGTTCTCGCGTACCGAGAAGGCCGAGATGCCGTCGAACGAGCCTATCGACCAGGGGTTCACCTCCTGTGCACCTCCGCAAACGACCATCTCCTGAAGACCGTTTTGGATGAGCAGTGCACCGAGGCCGATGGCGTGTGAGCCGCTGGCGCAAGCTCCGCTGACGGTGAGGTTGATGCCCTTCAGCTTGAAGATGCATCCGAGGTTCATGGTCACCGTTGAGTTCATCGACTGGAAGATGGCTCCCGAGCCGACGAGGGTAGTGTCCTTCTTCTCGCGCATGGTGTCCACGGCCTTCACGTTGGGCACGGTGGAGCTGTCGTTTCCGTAGAGCAGGCCTACGTCGTGGGTGTTCAGATAATCCTGGTCGATGCCTGCATTGCGCAAGGCGTCGGCGGTGGCACAATAGGCATACTGTGCCTGTTGGGGCATGTACACGCGCTGGGCACGACTGAGCACTTTCTTCAAGTCGGGATCTTCGAGGTGGGCGGTCAGTGCCGAACGGAATCCCATCTCCTTACGGACGGGGTCGAAGATGATGCCCGACTTGCCGTGATAGAGCGAGTCGCGCACTTCATCCAGGGTCTTTCCAAGGCATGAGTAGATGCCCATGCCGGTGATTACAACTCTGTTTTGCATATCTTTTATTATTCTTTTATGTATTATTCTTTTATGGTTTTCAACGGATTATTTCTTCAACATGGCGTTCAGCTTGTCACTGATGCGTTGCTTCAGCGAGCGCATCTTTCCGACAACGCTTGAGGGGGCCATCTGATAGCGGATGTCGCGGATGGTGCCTTTCACCCACATGGCGTATTTCCATGCAAAGAGCATCAGGGCGGGGAAGAGGGCCACGTACACGAGACCCGACCACCAGCTGACGTTCACCCACATGACGATGAACGTGATGAGGGCTGACAGGGGGAGCAGCAACAGGGCATTGAAGACGAAGAGCATGGTGCCCTCGAACATGGGGTCCTTGAACTTCTTTTTGAAGAAGGCCATGGGGATGGCGTAGGCCGGAAGCGAGGGCCACAGGGAGACAATCCACAGGGGGAGCAGTGCCAACAGGCCCATCAGCTTCAGTGAGCTGACGATGGGGGTTGAGGTGTGGTCGAGTTGCTTCAGTGTGAAGCCTGCCTTGTCCTGCAGGTGCTTCAGTTCGCGGGCGTCGGCATAGAGGGCGTCCACTTCGGCAGGAGCCTCTGCTTGGGTGGCTTGTATGGCTTCCACAATCTCCTTGTCGGCCATCAGCCGGTCGGGCAGAGCCTCGGGGTTCAATCCCTTCTGGGCGGCCAGCCCGGCTCCCCAGTTGAGGCGGATGAAGTCTACGGCGTCGTAGTTGTCCACGTCGCGGATGTCCAGCATCAGCTCCTCAATCTGCTTGCGCACCAGGGCGTTCACCTGGCGTTGTGCCGTGCGGGGCTTCGTCTTGTAGAGTTCATAGTAGGGCTTCAGCGAAATCTTTTCGCCATACTTCACCATGTATTGGTTCTGGATGCCGAAGTAGTCGGAGTAGTGGTTGCACGAGGGCAGGATGAAGATTTCCTTCTCGAAGTTTCCCGCCTCGGCGGCTTGGAAAGCCATCTTGGTGTAGCCGAAGGAGAATGTGCCCAGCCAGTGCTTGTCCTGATGGCCGGCTTCGGGAAACATCAGGATGGTGTTTCCGCCCAGCAGGGTGCGTTCGGTCATCTTGAAGGTCTCCTCGTTCTTGGCCAGTGCGGCCTCGCCCTCGTAGTTGATGCGGAAGGCGGGGAGCAGGCCGATGCCGCGCAGGAACTTGCCTGCCAGCGGATGGTAAGCAAAGACGTCGGCACGGGTGATGACGTTCAGTTTGCGGTCGTTGAAACTCACCACCACTCCCAACGGGTCGTTCAGGCAATTCTGGTGGTTGCTCACGATGAGCAGCGGAGTGCCGCTTTCGGGGATGGCCTCCTCGTTTACCCTATATACGTTCTTGTAGTACACCTTGTCGTGCAGGAAGCGAAGGTAACTTCTGAAGAACCGGTAAGCCATGTTGGGCTTTTCTGTCTCTATTTTCTTCTCCATCTTTATCTTTAGGTAAATAATTGCATATTATCTCAAAAGAAGCCGCAAAAGTACGAAAAAATGGTGACTTATCCCACTTATTTTGCGCAAATCGCTCTTTTTTGTGTAAAATGGCAGAGTAAATCCGACCTTTTGGACAGTCGTTTCCTTTTTTGAACGTTTTCTTGTGGGCCTCCTTGAAAGGCGGCGGATTTTTTCTCCCCCACGGGAAAAAACTTTTTTTCAGGCGGGAGAGAAAAAAAGTGTGGGCAAATGGATTCCCATTCAGGAAAATATTCGTAGTTTTGCGGGCAAATTACCGCACTATTGAAGACACAGAGGATGCATTTGTAACGTAAATTTAGGAAAACCATGTTAGAGCTCAGTGAAATCTACAAGGCAGCGCATGTCCTGCGCGACGCCATCCGCCACCCTCATCTGATTGTGGCTCCCCTGATTAATCCCGAGAGTGAAATCTATCTGAAGCCCGAGAACTTGCAGTACACCGGCTCGTTCAAGTTGCGCGGGGCTTACTATAAAATCTCCCAATTGTCGGCCGAGGAGAAGGCCCACGGCGTGATAGCCTGTTCGGCCGGCAACCATGCGCAGGGCGTGGCGCTGGCGGCCACCAAGAGCGGCATTCCCTCGCTCATCTGCCTGCCCGCCGGTGCGCCCATCTCGAAGGTGGAGGCCACCAAGCGCTATGGTGCCGAGGTGTGCTTGGTGCCCGGTGTCTACGACGATGCCTACCAGCGTGCCCTCCAGCTTCGCGACGAGAAGGGCTACACCTTTGTCCACCCTTTTGACGACCTGCACGTGATTGCCGGACAGGGCACCATCGGCCTCGAGATGCTCGACGAGCTGGGCGACGTGGACGTGGTCATCGTGCCCGTGGGAGGCGGAGGCCTCATTTCGGGTGTGGCGTGTGCCATCAAGCAGCTGAAGCCCTCGGTGCAGGTCTATGGCGTGCAAGCCGAGGGGGCGCCCAGCATGGCCACCTCGCTGAAGAGCCGGCAGATTGAGCGGCTCGACTCCGTCTCCACCATCGCCGACGGCATTGCCGTGAAGGAGCCGGGCGTGAACACCTTCGACTTCTGCCAGCGCTACGTGGATGGCATCGTCACCGTGACGGACGACGAGATTGCCGCCGCCATCCTGGCCCTCATCGAGCAACAGAAGCTGGTGGCCGAGGGGGCAGGGGCCGTGGCCGTGGCTGCCGCCATGTTCAACAAGGTGCCGGTGAAGGGCAAGAAGGTCATCTGCCTGGTGTCGGGCGGAAACATCGACGTGACCATCCTCAGCCGCGTCATCACCCGAGGACTCAGCAAGTCGGGACGCATGGAGACGCTCACCGTCGACCTCTACGACCAGCCCGGCCAGCTCTCGGCCGTCTGTGGCGTCATCGCCCAGTTGGGTGGAAACATCATCAGTGTCAGCCACGAGCGCACCAACGCGAGCGCTCAGGTGAACGGTTGCACCCTCCGCGTGGTGCTCGAGACACGCAATGCCGAGCACATCCGCCTCATCCATCAAGGACTGCTCGATGCGGGCTTTGTGATATTATAGCGATAATTGTCTGCTTGTCAATTGATTATGTACTCTTCTAAGAATATTGGGACAACCCCCTAAAAAACTCACGTGTGAGATTCCTCAAAGTTACGTGTGAGATTCCTCAATCTTCTTTTTATGCCTGCTGACAGAGGCTCTCAGCAGGCATAAAAGGAAGCACCATAAAAAAGAGCCGCCCCGGTGATACAAAGACCGTGGGCGGCTCTTGGCAGATATAGTGTGCGTCACGTGATGGGAAAAAGTGCACGCTTTCTCTGTCTTGTTATGGTCAAAGGTCTAAGGCTTAATTGGGCTTTTGGCCTTCGACCTTTGGCTTTCGACCTTCGACCTTCAACCTTTGACTTTTTCAGAACGAAACACCGAGGCGGAAGCCCAGTGAGTTGATGCTGTTCATCTCATAGGTCATCAGGCTCCCCTTGTTGGTGGAGATGCTGTAGTAGAGGGCGGCGTGGAAGCCCATGCTTCCCTCCCACGGGTAGAACTGCACACCCACCTCGGGCGAGGCGAAGAATCCCCACGTGTTCTTGTCGCTCTCGAAGATGTAGTAATCCGACGTCATCTGTGCATACGCCGCGCCCAGCTTCATGGCCACGTAGGGCTGCAACTTGTCATAGTCGAAGCGGTAGTGGGCCAGCAATCCGAAGGGAAGCTGGAAGAGCGAGTGCTGCTGGTCGGTGTTCAGCGCCGTGGTGCCCATGTGGATGGTGGTGCGGTCGAAGTACTCGTTGTTGGTGTGATAGCTCAGGAAGGCACCTATGGCCAACTCGGGCGTCACGTAGTAGCCCATCTCGAAGTTCATGCCCCATCCGCTGGCGTGGTTGGAGAAGTTGTTGCCCAGCGGGATGTTGAATTGCCAGTCGATGTTGTAGTAGGCATCCTTCGACACCTGAGCCTTCATGGGCAGTGTGGCAAGGGCCACGATGGCTATGGCGGCCACGGCCCGTTTTGCAAGATATGTGATCGTTTTCATATTATACATATTTTATATTATTATAGGGGGTTATTACTCAATCAAAAAAATGAAATAAGCCGTCTTCTCACTTCAGCACGCTCGTCTGCCTGAAAGCCTGATCGATGGCCGCCTCCGTCTTCTCCAGGTTCAGCTTGCCTTGCGAGTTCAGGATGCCGCTGATGTAGGCACTCCAGATGACGGGCAGCTTCTTCTCCTCGGGCACACTCAGGTTCACCATCTCGGCAATGATGGAGCCGGTGGAGTAGCTGTAGACGATAGGGTAGGGATAGTACCATCCGCCCCAATACCCGCCCCAGTATCCGGGTGACCAGTAGTAGGGGTAGCCATACCACCACGGGTCGCCTCCGCCACCATAGCTGGCAAAGGTGTAGGTGCTGGCCACATAGCTCAGCTGGAGGCCGATGTCGGCATCCTCAATGTTGTCCACGCGGACGTAGTGGTTGTTCATGTTGCTGATGAACTCCTGACGCACGGCCTCGGCCGCATCGCCCCGCCAGTACTCTTTCTTGTCGCCCGAGTTGATGTAGAGCACGCTGTCAGCCACGTAGTAGGTCGCCAAGGCACCGAAGTCGGTATCCTTGTCATAGTCGGTGTACACCAGGTAGTGGTTGTCTAGCTTGTCCGTGTCGGGCTCTTTCTCGCAAGCCGTCAGTGCGATGGCCGCGAACAGGATAGGAATCATTCTTTTCATCTTTTCCATTCTTTTAAGGGGTTATACAAAATAATGCTTTTTCACCCACATAAACACCTCGCCGGGGAGAATGTTTAGCCGGCTAAACAATAATTATGATTGGAAAATTTCCTCATCCGAGAAAATAGTCGTATTTTCGCGGCAAAATAACTTAAAACACATAGAAGAATATGAAAACCGTAGACGAATTGATTGACACGTTGATAGACCTCGCCTTTGCCGAAGACATAGGCGATGGCGACCACACCACCCTCTGTTGCATCCCTGCCGACGCCATGGGCAAGTCGCGCCTGCTGATAAAGGAAGCCGGCGTGTTGGCCGGTGTGGAGGTGGCCAAGGAAATCTTCCACCGCTTTGACCCCACGATGAAGGTGGAGGTGCTCATCGAGGACGGCACCGAAGTGAAGCCCGGCGATGTGGCGATGGTGGTCGAGGGAAAAATCCAATCCCTCCTGCAGACCGAGCGCCTGATGCTCAACGTGATGCAACGCATGAGCGGCATTGCCACCATGACGCGCCGCTACGTGAAGCAGCTCGAAGGCACCCACACCCGTGTGCTCGACACCCGCAAGACCACTCCCGGCCTCCGCATGCTGGAGAAGGCTGCCGTGAAGATTGGTGGCGGAGTGAACCACCGCATCGGCCTCTTCGACATGATTCTCCTCAAGGACAACCACGTGGATTTTGCCGGAGGCATCGACAAGGCCATCCTGCGTGCCAAGGAGTATTGCAAGGCTAAGGGCAAGGAGCTGAAGATTGAAATCGAGGTGCGCAACTTCGACGAGCTTGACCAAGTGTTGGCCATCGGCGGAGTCGACCGCATCATGCTCGACAACTTCACCCCTGCCGACACACGCAAGGCCGTGGAAATCATCGGCGGACGCTTCGAGACGGAGTCATCCGGCGGCATCACCTTCGACACCCTGCGCGACTATGCCGAGTGTGGCGTCGACTTCATCTCCGTGGGTGCGCTCACCCATTCAGTCAAAGGCCTCGACATGAGTTTCAAGGCATGTTGATTTCTAATAGGCACGGATTTCACGGATTACGCGGAGATTGGACATACAAACCGCGTAATCCGTGAAATCCGTGCCTAAAATATGATTTTGAATGAACTTGTTGAATGCGTACACAACTTCTATCCCTTGCATTTGCTCTTTTTTCTATCTTGCCCATCACTGGGCAGAAGGGGATTTTCCGTGTCCCCTTTGACTTCCCCCTGTATCTGAGCGGAAACTTTGCCGAACTTCGGAGCAACCATTTCCACGGCGGACTCGACTTCAAGACGCAAGGCGTGGAGGGAAAGCCCCTCTATTGCCCCGCCGACGGATACATCTCGCGCATCAGTGTGGCGCCGGGCGGATATGGCAATGCCCTCTACATCACCCACGACAATGGCTACACCACCGTACACGGCCATCTGCAACGCTTCCTGCCCGAGGTGGCGGCGCTCGTGCGCGAACATCAATATAAGTACGAAACCTTTCCCCTCGACACCACATTGACCCCCTCCCGCTTCCCCGTGAAGCGCGGACAACTGGTGGCTTGGGCGGGCAACTCGGGTTACTCCTTCGGCCCCCATCTCCACATGGAGGTGCGCCTGACCGAGACGAACGAACCCGTTGACCCGCTGGTGTTTTACAAAGACGAGCTGAAGGACACGCGCCCGCCACGTGCCCACCGCATCAAACTCTATCCCATGAAGGGGAGGGGCGTGGTCGGTGGAGCGGGCAAGGACAATGTCTGCTACTTCGGCAAAGGAAACCGTGTAAGTCAGGAGATTACCGCTTGGGGCGAGGTGGGCGTAGGCCTTTCAGCCAACGACTATATGGACGGCACCCACAACACCTACGGCGTGCACACCGTACGCCTGCTGGTGGATGGTCGGGAGGTGTTCAGCTCCGTTGCCGACCGCTTCAGCTTTGCCGAAAACCGCATGATAAACTCGTGGACGGATTATGCCGAATACCAGACGCGCCGCCGGTGGTACATGAAGTCGTTCATCGCCCCAGGCAACCCCCTGCGGATGCTTCGCGCCGAGGGCGAGGGCAGGGGCATTGTCACCATCGACGAAGAGCGCACCTACCACTTTGTATACATCCTCTCCGACCTGCATGGCAACACCTCGCACTACACCTTTGAGTTGAAGGGCCGACAGGCCATGATCGAGCCTGCCATCCCCCAAGGCGGCTCCATCCTTCGTCATGACGTGGACAATCTTGTGACCTGTTGCCCGGGGATGGAGCTGGCCATCCCCCGCGGAATGCTCTACGACGATGCCGGACTTCACGTGTCGGCTTCGCCCGATGCCGATGCCTACTCGGCCGTCTACACCCTTGGCACCGACGTGGTTCCCCTGCACGGCTATTGCCCCTTGGCCATCAAGGTGTGGCCCGAGGAGAGCTGGAGCCGCATGGATGCTCCCGAGGAGCTCGACGCCTCCCTTCCCATAAGCGCCAAGGGCGTGTCGGAGCGCATCACCTCACCGTGGCCCACCTTGCCACCCGCCTACGCCTCCAAGCTCTACGTCGCCCAGCGCCGTGGCGGATGGACAGGCTCCGTAGGGGGCCGCTACGAAAAAGGCTGGATGAAGGCCAGCGTGCGCGAACTGGGTGGCGACTTCTTCGTGGCCATCGACACCGTGCCTCCCACGCTCATCCCCCTTTCGCCCGCCCAATGGAGCCGCACGGGCATCATCCGCTTGAGCGTTGCCGACTCGCAGACGGGCCTTGCCCACTATCGCGCCACCCTCGATGGACGTTGGACACTGATGGAGTATGCCAGCAAAAACCGCCGGCTCACCGTCCGCCTCGCCGATTCTCCCTTGAAGCGCGACGGCTCGCTCCACACCCTCCGCATCACCGTCGCCGATGGCGTGGGCAACATCACCACACAGGATTATAAGGTAAGGTGGTGAGTTAGTTAGTTAATGTGGGATGGTTGTAAATATTTCCTCAACTGTAATGTAAGGAAACTGAAAAAACTCTCCCCTCCACCAACATCATCCCAAAGCTAAGCCCGCCTTACCCCAAGGTTGAGACCGCCTTATCAGCAGGTTGGGTATCAGTTGTTTATGATGCAACCAAAATTTTGCCCATTTCCCAAGCAAAAGGAAACTCGCGTCCATATACGCGATTCTCGCGCGGTCAGTTTTGCATAAATATACGCCCACTGTATATTTATGCATTTTCCGGTCGGGAAAATCAAGCAAAAACCGCCTTCTTCCGACCCTTTAGCCGCTGAGGTGTCGAGAGGTCAGCCGCTAACCACTTGAGAGGACACGGGCTAACCTCGGGACACCTTAGCCGCTGACCGCTTGAGAGGAGACGGGCTGACCACTTTGTGCATTGCCTCATCCCCTCACCTTCATATTGTATATATATGCAATTATGCACCCCTTACACAACGTTTCGCGTTGCCGAAATAGAATTGAAACAGAAGTGCGGGATTTATTACCGAAGGTTATAAAGAAATATGGCTTCCCTTCGACTCCTTCCATTTGGGGGGGAGATTTGGAGAAGTTCATTAGCATCCTTTTATGACGATAAAATCAATAGCCGCGGCAAATTCTCACAAGGATATGGCGGAAACGCATACGCGAAATAAAAAAAATGTATGGATATTGGCATTTCTCGCAAAAATACGATATATTTGCAGTCGAAAAATCAATTCAACAGTAGATATGAGCAACAGAATTTACCCCATCGGCATACAGAATTTTGAGAAAATCCGCAAGGAGGGTTATCTCTACATAGACAAGACAGCCTTGATTCATCGGCTGGTCACTACGGGGAGTTATTACTTTCTGAGCCGCCCGCGCCGATTCGGCAAAAGCCTGCTCATATCCACCTTGGAAGCCTATTTCCAAGGGAAAAAGGAGTTGTTCAAAGGCTTGGCCATGGAGCAACTTGAAAAGGACTGGACGGTGTACCCTGTGCTTCGACTGGACTTGAACATCGAGAAGTATGACACAAAGGAGAGTCTGGAAGCTATTCTGAACAATCATCTGAACCGTTGGGAGAAGGAATTTGGAAAAGAATCTTCAGAAGAGTCCCTCTCTCTCCGTTTTGCCAATGTTGTCCGTCGTGCATGTGAACAGACGGGCCGGCGCGTGGTTGTCCTTGTGGATGAATATGACAAGCCGTTGCTGCAAAGCATCGGCAACAAGGAGGTACAGACGGAACTTCGCAATATGCTGAAGCCTTTCTACGGTGTGTTGAAGACCATGGACGAGTGCATCAAGTTTGCCCTGCTGACGGGTGTGACGAAGTTCGGCAAAGTGAGCGTGTTCAGCGACTTGAACAACCTGCGCGACATATCGATGTTGCCTGCCTATACGGAGATTTGTGGTATATCTGAAACAGAGCTTCACACCTGTTTCAAGGAAGATATGCAAGAATTGGCCGAACGTGAACAGACAACTTTTGAAGGTGTTGCCGAAAAGTTGCGTGCCTACTACGACGGCTATCACTTTGCACCCAATACGGGTGGTATGTACAACCCTTTCAGCATCCTGAATACCTTTGCCAATATGCAGTTTGACAGCTATTGGTTCGAGACGGGGACACCCACCTACTTAGTGGAATTGCTGAAAAAGAGTGACTATGACCTGAATGAAATTAACGGAACGGTTGTGGGGGAAGCAGCATTTGTTGGTGTGGATTCCACAGACACTGAGGCCATTCCGGTTATCTATCAAAGCGGATATCTGACCATCAAAGACTTTAATCCACGCTTCAAGACCTATACGCTCGGCTATCCCAACAAAGAGGTGGAAGAGGGATTTATAAACTTCCTTATCCCGTTTTATACTCCTATCCGTAAAACCAAAGGAGTGTTTGAAATTCAGAATTTTGTGCAAGAAGTTGAAAGTGGCGACATCGACGGATTCTTCACCCGCCTGCAATCGTTCTTCTGCGATACCACTTACGAGTTGGTGCGCCAACAGGAACTTCACTACTCCAATGTGCTCTACATCGTCTTCCGTCTGATGGGTTTCTACACTCAGGTGGAATATCACACCAGCAACGGTCGCATCGACCTTGTCCTCCAGACCCCCGACTACATCTACGTGATGGAATTCAAACTCAGCGGTACGGCCGAAGAGGCCCTTCAGCAAATCAACGACAAGGGTTACGCTCTTCCGTTTGCCAAAGACCCACGCACCTTATACAAGATAGGTATCAACTTCAGCCCCGAAACCCGCAACATCGACCGCTGGGTGGTGGAGTGATGTATCAACAAGAATACGCGGTTTGTTGCTGAATACCTGTAGCCGAGTGGTAGAGGGCTTGGGCATTATCTTGGAAAAATGGGAATCAACCTGTTTGATATTGATTCCAATGTCGAAAACTGCATGACATTTGAACGAATAAAATGGGATAGGGAGGAATGACACTCTCGACCGCCTTGTCAAGGGGGAGAAGAAACCGATATTGTTGGTGGCGGAGGAGTGATGACTTCAAAAAATAGCGTGTATCTTTGGAGAAGCGGAAGGACGGGATAGGATTTGACTGATTTTACTCTGAAAATTCGTTTATAATCGCAAAAATGATTAGCTTTGCAAAGTGAAACGAAAAATATGCAATAATCAAAAACTTAAAAACGATTAGGATGAATACAATGAAAAGACTGATATTGAGTGCGATGGCCGCTGTGCTGACGGCTGTGGTGCCTGCTTGGGCTTGCACGAACTTGATTGTGACACCGGGGGCCAGCGTGGATGGTTCGACTCTGGTGTCGTACAGTGCCGACTCGTACGGCATGTTTGGCCACCTGTGCCACTATCCTGCCGCTACTCATGCGAAGGGGACCATGCGCCCCATCCACGACTGGGACACGGGCAAGTTCCTGGGAAACATTGCGGAGGCGGAGCGCACCTACAACGTCATCGGTAACATCAACGAGCATCAGGTGACCATCGCCGAAACCACCTTCACGGGGCGCGAAGAACTGATTGATACAACGGGTATTATGGACTATGGAAGCCTTATCTACGTGGGGCTTCAGCGCTCGCGCACGGCTCGCGAAGCCATTCAGGTGATGACCGACCTTGTGGCCGAGTATGGCTACTACAGCAGTGGCGAGAGCTTCACCATTGCCGACCCGCGCGAGGTGTGGATTATGGAGATGATAGGCAAGGGGCCGGGCATGAAGGGTGCCGTGTGGGTGGCCGTGCGTGTGCCTGACGGATGCATCTCGGCTCATGCCAATCAGGCACGCATCCACCAGTTTCCCCTCGATGACAAGGAGAATTGCCTCTATTCGCCCGACGTGATAGCCTTTGCCCGCAAGCAGAAGTACTTCAACGGCAAGAACTCGGAGTTCAGCTTTGCCAATGCATATGCTCCGCTCGACTTCGGCGCACGCCGCTATTGCGAGGCCCGCGTGTGGAGTTTCTTCAACATGTTTTGCAAGTCCGTTGGAGAAAAATATCTTCCCTACGTGGCAGGAAATGGCAACGAGCCAATGCCCCTCTACGTCCGTCCTGACAGAAGGCTGGGCGTGCGCGACATCCAGCTGGCCATGCGCGACCACTACGAGGACACTCCGCTTGACATCACCCGCGACTTGGGAGCCGGCGCCTGGCAGATGCCTTATCGCCCCTCGCCGCTCAGCTTCAAGGTGGATGGCAAGGAGTACTTCAACGAGCGCCCCATCAGCACGCAGCAGACGGCATGGGTGTTTGTCAGCCAGATGCGTAACCATTTGCAGAATCCCGTGGGCGGTGTCCTGTGGTTTGGCACGGATGATGCCAACCTCACGGTGTTCACCCCCGTCTATTGCTGCACCAACAGTGTGCCCCAATGCTACAGCAACAAGACGGCCGACGGGGTGACCTTCTCGTGGGAATCCTCCTTCTGGGTGTTCAACTGGGTGGCCAACATGACCTACATGCGCTACAGCCAGATGATTGGCGACGTGCGTGCCCGACAAAACCGCTTGGAGGAGAGCTTCCTGAAGTCGCAGGCCGACATTGAGCGACGGGCAACGGAACTCTACAACCAGAACCCCAGTGAAGCGCATGATTACCTGACGAAATACACCATCGCCTGTGCCCAACAGACACTGACGGCGTGGCGCCAGTTGGGCGAATTCCTTGTTGTGCGCTACAACGACATGGTCATCAAGCAGGTGAACCCCGACGGCAGCTTCAAACGCACGCCCGAGGGACAGTGTGCTCCCGTCATCCGTCCGGGGTATCCCGAGGAGTTCAACCGTCGCGTAGTCGCTGAAACGGGTGAGCGCTACCTGTTGAAGTAAATGGGGTAAAATAGGAATAAAAGATTAAAAACTGTTAATCTTTGCGTAAGTAGAAATAAAATGTATACATTTGCCCGTCGTAAGACTAAAAACTGAAGAAATCAAAAACGAAAAAAAGAACATAGATAACCGAAGTTATGGAAAACGAACAACTGATTCAAGAAGTGACCGCGAAGGCACAGAAGTGGCTTTCGCCCGCCTACGACGCCGAGACACAAGCCGAGGTGCGCCGTATGCTCGAAAATGAAGATAAAACCGAACTGATTGAGTGCTTCTACAAGGACCTCGAGTTTGGCACCGGTGGTCTTCGTGGCATCATGGGAGTGGGTAGCAACCGCATGAACATCTACACCGTGGGAGCTGCCACACAGGGACTCTCCAACTACCTGAACAAGAATTTTGCTGATTTGGAGCAAATCTCGGTCTGCATCGGCCACGATTGCCGCAACAACAGCCGCCTGTTTGCCGAAATCTCTGCCGACATCTTCTCGGCCAACGGCATCAAGGTCTATCTGTTCGACGACATGCGTCCTACGCCTGAAATGTCGTTTGCCATCCGTCATCTCGGATGCCAGAGCGGTATCATCCTCACCGCCAGCCACAACCCCAAGGAATACAACGGCTACAAGGCCTATTGGGACGATGGCGCACAGGTGCTTGCCCCGCATGACAAGGGCATCATCGACGAGGTGAACAAGATTGCTTCGGCTGCCGACATCAAGTTTGAAGGCAACAAGGAACTCATCCAAATCATCGGCGAGGACGTGGACAGCGTATACCTCGACAAGGTGCTTGGCATCTCCATCGACCCCGAGGTCATCAAGCGTCAGAAGGATCTCAGCATCGTCTTCACCCCCATCCATGGTACAGGCATGATGCTCGTTCCTCGTGCACTGAAGCAGTGGGGATTCGAGAATGTGCACTGCGTGCCCGAACAGATGGTGAAGAGCGGCGACTTCCCCACCGTCATTTCACCCAATCCCGAGAATGCCGAAGCCCTCTCGATGGCCATTGACTTGGCCAAGAAGATTGATGCCGACATCGTGATGGCTACCGACCCCGACGCCGACCGCGTGGGCATGGCCTGCAAGAACGACAAGGGCGAGTGGGTGTTGGTGAACGGTAACCAGACGGCGCTCATCTTCCTCTACTACATCATCAAGAACCGCAAGGCCATGGGCAAGATGAAGGACACCGACTTCATCGTGAAGACCATCGTGACCACCGAACTCATCAAGGCCGTGGCCGACAAGAATAACATCGAGATGCGCGACTGCTACACAGGATTCAAGTGGATTGCACGCGAAATCCGCCTGAGCGAAGGCAAGCAGCAGTACATCGGCGGTGGTGAAGAGAGCTACGGATTCCTTGCCGAAGACTTCGTGCGCGACAAGGATGCCGTCAGTGCTTGTACCCTGTTGGCCGAAATCTGTGCATGGGCAAAAGACCAGGGCAAGACCCTCTACGACGTGCTCATGGAAATCTACGTCGAGTATGGCTTCTCCAAGGAATGTGCCATCAGCGTGACCAAGCCCGGAAAGAGCGGTGCAGAGGAAATCAAGGCCATGATGGAGAACTTCCGCGCCAATCCGCCGAAGGAATTGGGAGGCTCGAAGGTGGTGCTTGTCAAGGACTTCAAGACATTGAAGGCTACCGATGGCGAAGGAAATGTAACCGACCTTGTAATGCCCGAAACCAGCAACGTGCTCCAATACTTCACCGAAGACGGAAGCAAGGTGAGCGTGCGCCCATCAGGAACTGAACCCAAAATCAAGTTCTACATGGAGGCCAAGGGCGAGATGGGATGTGCCAAGTGCTATGCCAGTGCCAACGCTGCCGCTGATGCCAAGTTCGACGGCATCAAGAAGTCGTTGGGCATCTGAAATACCGAAAACCTCTGATGTGTGGGTTTATACACATCCTTTTCTTTTTATCATCAATTTATAAAAAGTTAAAACGTTTTTTCAGTGAGCGGGTGCGTGAGCATCTGCTCATTTTTTCTCTTCTTTTCCCCCTCATCTTCATATCCTTTGCAATTTGTTTGCATAATTCAGAAATAAATTGTTCCTTTGCATATTCTTAAGAATATAGTATATATACTAAACCATAGTTTTTATGAAAGGAATCGTATTGGCCGGTGGTAGTGGCACACGCTTGTACCCCATCACCAAGGGAGTGAGCAAACAACTCATCCCCATCTATGACAAACCGATGATTTACTACCCCATCTCGGTGTTGATGTTGGCCGGCATCAGAGAAATACTCATAATCTCCACCCCTCATGACCTGCCGGGCTTCAAGCGCTTGCTGGGCGATGGAAGCGACTACGGCGTGCGCTTCGAGTATGCCGAGCAACCCTCGCCCGATGGTCTTGCACAGGCATTCATCATCGGTGAAGAGTTCATCGGCGACGACTCGGCTTGCCTCGTTCTTGGCGACAACATTTTCCACGGACGTGGCTTCACAGCTATGCTCCGCGAAGCCGTCCGCATGGCCGAGGAGGAGCAGAAGGCCACCGTCTTCGGCTACTGGGTAAGCGACCCCGAGCGCTACGGTGTGGCCGAGTTCGACAAGGAGGGCAACTGCCTGAGCATCGAAGAAAAGCCTGCTAATCCCAAGAGCAACTATGCCGTGGTGGGCCTCTACTTCTATCCCAACAAGGTGGTGGACGTGGCCAAGAACATCAAGCCGTCGCCTCGTGGTGAGTTGGAAATCACCACCGTGAACCAGCGCTTCCTCGACGATGGCGAACTGAAGGTGCAGACGCTTGGACGTGGCTTTGCATGGCTCGACACGGGCACTCACGACTCGCTCAGCGAAGCATCCACCTTCATCGAAGTCATCGAGAAACGTCAGGGCCTGAAGGTTGCCTGCCTCGAAGGCATTGCCTATCGCCAAGGATGGATTGACGAAGCCAAGATGCGCGAGGTGGCTCAGCCTATGTTGAAGAATCAGTATGGACAATATCTGTTGAAAGTGATTGACGAATTGAAAAGATGAATGTAATAAAAACAGCCATTGAAGGCGTAGTCATCATAGAGCCGCGCATCTTCACCGATGCACGCGGATACTTCTTCGAATCGTTCAGCCAGCGCCTGTTCGACGAGCAGGTGCGCACCATCAAGTTTGTGCAGGACAACGAGAGCAAGTCCTCCTACGGCGTGCTTCGCGGCCTCCACTTCCAGAAACCGCCTTATGCACAGAGCAAACTCGTGCGTTGCGTCAAGGGAGCCGTGCTCGATGTGGCCGTCGACATCCGCAAGGGTTCACCCACCTACGGCCAGTGGGTCAGTTGTGAACTCACCGAGGACAATCATCGCCAGTTCTTTGTGCCACGTGGCTTTGCCCATGGATTCAGTGTGCTTAGCGACGAAGTCATCTTCCAGTACAAGTGCGACAACTTCTATGCCCCCGAGGCCGAAGGTGCCATCGCATGGGATGACCCCACGCTTGCTATCGACTGGCGCATCCCTGCCGACAAGGTTATCCTCAGTGCAAAGGATGCCAATCATCCTCAGTTGAAGGACTTTGACTCACCGTTTGAGATAAGTATGGAATTGTATTAACATAATGAGGAGATAAAGGAGTTAAAAGGAGTTATCAGCCCTATCGGGCTTAGGAGTTAAAGCCAAATGTGATGCCTATATGGTTTTCAAAACTATCGGCTCTAACTCCTAACGAGCGAAGCGAAGTCTAACTCCTTTAACTCCCCTAACTCCATAAATATATAACAATGAAAAATATCATCATCACCGGCGGAGCCGGATTCATTGGTAGCCACGTAGTGCGCCTGTTTGTAAACAAGTACCCCGACTACCACATCATCAACCTCGACAAACTCACCTATGCCGGCAACCTGGCCAACCTGAAGGATATCGAAGACAAGCCGAACTACACCTTTGTGAAGGGCGACATCTGTGACTTCGACCTCATGCTCAAGCTGATGCAGCAGTATCAGGTCGACGGCATCATCCACTTGGCCGCCGAAAGCCATGTCGACCGTTCAATCAAAGACCCCTTCACCTTTGCCCGCACTAACGTGATGGGAACCCTTGCCCTGTTGCAAGCAGCTAAAATCTATTGGGAATCACTTCCCGAGAAGTACGAGGGAAAGCGCTTCTACCACATCTCGACCGACGAAGTGTATGGCGCTCTGGAGCTGACCCATCCCGAGGGTATCGAACCTCCCTTCACTACCACCGCCTCTTCTGGCGAACACCACTTGGCGTATGGCAAAGACTTCTTCTACGAAACAACCAAGTACAATCCCCATTCCCCCTATAGCGCATCGAAGGCCAGCAGCGACCACTTTGTGCGTGCCTACCACGACACCTACGGTATGCCCACCATCGTCACCAACTGCTCCAACAACTACGGCCCCTATCAGTTCCCCGAGAAACTGATTCCCCTCTTCATCAACAACATCCGTCAGCGCAAGCCGTTGCCCGTCTATGGTAAGGGGGAGAACGTGCGCGACTGGCTCTACGTAGTTGACCATGCCCGTGCCATCGACGTCATCTTCCATCAGGGACAGATTGCCGAAACCTACAACATCGGCGGATTCAACGAGTGGAAGAATATCGACATCATCCACGTCATCATCAAGACGGTTGACCGCCTGCTTGGCAATCCCGAGGGACATTCACTCGAGCTCATCACCTACGTCACCGACCGCCTTGGCCACGACATGCGCTACGCCATCGACTCCACCAAACTCCAGAAGGAACTCGGATGGGAACCCAGCCTTCAGTTCGAGGAGGGCATCGAGAAGACCGTCCGTTGGTATCTCGACAATCAGGAGTGGATGGACAACGTCACCAGCGGCGACTACCAGAAGTACTACGAAGGTATGTACAAGGACAGATAAAAGCTGCTCCTATAAACCCTTATTGACATCACAAAAGAGTTGTTGCATGAAGGAAACGTTTCCTTCGGCAACAACTTTTTTTTTACGCTATTTTGACGTTACAAAAATAAAAACGACCTCTTTGGGGGTATCTATACACTTTTAAGGACGAGTTTGGCGGGAGAATGAAAAAAAATATGAATTATTCTCTCTTTTCTTTTTCGTATATGAATTGTTCTCACTATATTTGCATCAGAACAAAATACTCAGCGCACTGCGTAAATTTACTCAGTGCACTGCGTAAAATGTAAAGGCATGTATAAAAGGACTGAATATCATACGATTAAAAGAAGAATTGAAGAGCCACGCAGGTTTATTCAAGTGGTTATGGGACCTCGTCAGGTAGGTAAATCAACGGTTGTAAAGCAAGTGTTGAATGATTTGGATGCTCCTTACCAATTCTTTTCAGCTGACAATGTGTCGGCTTCGAACAGTGCGTGGGTGTCCAATTGTTGGGCTGCAGTTCGTAGTTTGCAAGCCAATAAGGGGCTGGAGAGTGTAATCCTTGTGATTGACGAGATACAGAAAATTCATAATTGGAGTGAGGTTGTTAAGAAAGAGTGGGACGATGACACTTTTTATGACCGTAACATTAAGGTTCTTCTGTTAGGTAGCAGTCGTGTTCTTTTGGAAAAAGGACTGTCAGAATCTTTGGCCGGGCGTTTCGAAGAAATCCGTATGAGTCATTGGAGTTACACGGAGATGAAGGATTGTTTTGGCTTTTCCCTTGACCAGTATCTTTTCTACGGAGGCTATCCGGGTGCAGCACCCTTGATTGAGGAAGAAGACCGCTATCAGCAATACATCCAGTCGGCCATCATCGATGCTACTCTCAATAAGGATATTTTAATGAATACCCCAATCAGTAAGCCGGCCTTGCTTCGTCAGACATTTGAATTAGGAACGGCATATTCTGGTCAACAACTTTCTTTGACCAAAATGGTAGGTTCGCTTCAAGATGCCGGCAATACCACAACTTTGGCCGGATACATTCATTTGTTGGATGAGAGCGGCTTGCTTTGTGGCCTCCAGAAGTACAGCATCGATACGGCTCGTCGAAAGGCCAGTATTCCCAAACTGCAAGTTTATAACAATGCATTGAAGACCGTTTATACTCCACAGACTTTTGAGCAGGTCATACTTGACAGAACTGCCTGGGGACGGATTTTTGAATCTGGTATAGGGGGGTATTTGGTCAGTCAGGCTTTTGTACACCGATTTGAAGTTTTCTATTGGCGTGAGCGGAACGATGAAGTAGATTTCGTTTTGCGCAAGAAAGGTTCTGTTGTTGCCATAGAGATTAAGAGTAATGCTGAGAAGAATACTGCAGGATTGGAAACTTTTAAAAAACTTTTCAATCCCCATTCTGCCTTTATCGTTGGTGATGGAGGCATCTCTCCCGAAGAATTCCTCTCGATGGACCTCAAAAAGTTGTTTTGAGATGAATAAAGAGTTGTTGCATTGAAGGAGTGTTTTCCTCGGCAACAACTTTTTTTCATCTTTATCTGCAAATATTTTCCTTTTTCTTTCCGTATATAAAAGATTCTCACTACATTTGTCTTGATAATTATAATATTAATAGTTAAAGCAAAATAGTCGATGATGCATAGCAGACAATGTTTCCTTTATATAGTTCCCAAACAAGATCTTCAATCATCGATGTAAGGTTGATTGGACCGTTCACAAGTAACACAGAAACTATAGGTATAAAACTTTTTTGCGACAATTGACATGAATGAATTTTTGTTTTTCTTACTCTTTTACGTATTATGGGAAGTTGCCTTTTCATTCCCATCTACAATCAACGCGATACATGAGAAATTTGGAATAGATTGGTGGGCAAGGACAGAGTTTAGGCCACTTTCATTTACATTTATATATTACTGTATACCATTTATAGTGGGATATATGACTCGCAAAGGGGGAAACACCGATTCTTCTTCGATAAATGGATTGTATGAATTTTTTCCAAATATTGCTATTGCTATATCTTTTGCCATATGGATGTTCCTTAGTGAAAGGATTGCCAATTGGTTTTTAGAATACAGGTTGGCAAAGAAGAAGCTAAAGAATAGTAGAAATTGGGAGGCCGTAGAAGTTCTGGCTGATAATGGCGATGTAAGTGCCCAAAAGGAATTGGGAATATACCACATGCAGATCCACTATATCAATATGAAGAATATATTCAATCTTGAAGATAGGAATAACAGTGAATACAACGAGGCTATCGCATGGTTAGAGAAAGCGGCCATTCATGGAGATAAAGAGGCTAAACGCATCGTTTCCATGAAAGACCAACTTTACGATGAAATCACATTGGACGAATCTTTTGAAGATACAATGAACAGATTGTCTGGGAAAGGCTATGTTGATGTGGCGAATAACTTTGCAGTAAGACTAAAATCAGGATTATATCCATATATTTGCATCAGATGCGTATCATTGTTACTCTATTTTGCTATTTTGTTACTCTTTTCAATCATACTCGAAGTGAACTTTTTTAATTGACCTTTGAGAAAAAAGAAGATAGCACATTGTAATGGTTATGCTCCATAAGGGTATATCAAAATGATGCTATTTGCCCGTCCATCCGCATTCCCAATGCGGATGCTCCGAGTATAAGCTGTGATGCGAAATAGTAATTCGCTGATAGAGTGGTTTTTATCCTTTTTGCAAATAAAGAAACGGGTCAATCCCATTCCATTTCCTTCCTTATCTTCATTTGTACTTCATCAAATCTGTCAAAGTTTGTCAGCCATTTTGGCAAATCCTTATTTATCCATCCCAACAAAAGCAACAGTTCGCTATGGATTTCCTGTACCCGACGAAGATTCCAACAGATTGATTCATTGTGAAACACTCTGTTTCTGAATGCACGGAATCTATTGAGTGGAGCTGATACGTTCTTTCTTTGGCGTTCTTTTTTAGGTAGATATGGAAAAGCCCGACGCAGATCTTTCCAAAGCAAACGTTCATATTCTGCATTTAGCAGGGAAACCCAAAAACCTAAAGTCAACTCTGCTATAATTTTTGATGAAGTTATTTGCTCATGTCTTCCTGCTATTTGCTTGGCGGCTTGCGTCACATATCTGTTCAAGTTTGTAAGTCCTGGTGTATTGGGAAATATTGTGTACCAATCTTCACGTCCTGTCATTGTTTCCAATTCACGACTTAGGGCATTACGCAAAGCAACTTCCAATACAGAAAGTGAAGTATAAAAAGCTTCTGTCAACTGAATGTTTGATTGATAATGCCTGATAGCCTTATCCTCATCATTCGGATACAAGGCAAAATATCGTTCCATTCGTTTGTTTGAGAAAACTTTCTCGAAAAAATCTTTGTTATATTCCATAAAAATAGTACTTTTGCAACGCAGTCCCGGGCGTTCCTCTCCCAGTGTTCAGATGCTGGTGAAGAATCCGGGTTTTTTTTATGTGCAAAGGTGATGATTATTCTGCCAACAGACAATTGGTGTCAAGAACGATTCGCCGCATAACGATAAGGGGTGCGCATGTGTTCCGTTCCCCATTGATTTATGGTTTCTTCATTGATTTTGCCCTCGTCCCATAAAGCATCTATCGCCTTTTGGGTTTTCTGCGCAAAGAAATGCGCCACCAAATCTTTAAACTCGTTCAATTCGGCTTCCGAATTGATGTTGTTTAAGGCATTCATCAGTTCCAATTGTGCAATTTCTCTGTATGACATAAATCCTCTTCTTAAAATGGTTCGTGTTGCAAAGATACACAAATCCTTTTAATTCTTCCTCAGCAACAACTCTTTTTTCGTCTTTATCTGCAAATATTTTCCTTTTTCTTTCCGTATATAAAAGATTCTCACTACATTTGTCCCGATTCCGTAAGGAAGAACATAGTGAAGTGAGCGTTTAGCGATATTATCTTTTCTGAGAATCTGGACAATTCGATGACAATAGGTAATAAACAAGAACGCTCACGTTTCGGTTGTATATATCATTTTTGTATATATACCTCAGAAGCGTGAGTTATTGTTTGTTGTATTGTCAGGCAGTCCAGAGCCCTCAGAAAGCAACGACAATAGACTTGCGCTTTTTGTGTAATTGTTTAAATTTAAATAAGTGTATATGAAAAAAATGATTAAAAGAATTGTATTGTTTTTTGCGTGTAGTTTGATTTCTACCTGTATCCTTTCACAAGAAAAACATATGGAATTTAGAGGAATCCCTCTAGATGGTTCTTTAAGTTCTTTTGAAAAAAAGATGGATTCGATTGGATATGAAATTGTTTTGGTTCAAGCTCATGCTGTTGTTATGGAAGGCGAATTCATTGGTAAAAAAGCTAATCTATTCATATTTTCATCTCCTATCACAGATAATGTTTGGAAAGTGGTTATTTCTTTTGGGAAAGAGATTTCTTGGTCTAGTTTAAAATATGAATATGGAAAAATTAAGGATTTGTATACACAAAAATATGGAAAATCCTCACATTCGTTTGAGTACTTTACTAATCCATATTATGAGGGTGACGGTTATGAATTACAAGCTTTACGAAATGAAAAGTGTACTTATGCAACTTATTTTGAGGTGCCAGAAGGTACTATAGCTGTTAAAATGAATTCAGAAGGAAGTATTAGCATTGCATATGAAGACGGAATAAATGTTGATAAAGCAAAAAAAGAAAGAGAAAATAATATAATGAATGAAATCTGATAAAATGAGCTTACAGTTAGAACTCATCCGCATTTGATGCGGATATTCTGAGTATAAGCATCTGTGATACGAAACAATAGTGCATTGCAGGTGCCTATATTAAACTCCCGTCTCCATCTTTCCCTCCGAAACAACAGTCACCTCATTCGTTATCAGCAGGTGGATTTTCTCTTGCTTGTACATCCTCTTGTATTCGGTGTAATCTTCAAGAAGGGTTTGGTTGATATACACAGATGAATGCATTCAAACCTGAAATGTCAACAACCCTTTCATTTCATTCAAGAATGCTTCGGTTTTATCGATGTAGGGTGAAACTTCTTCTTCTGTTGCATTGTACATGTCGTCATAATCGCCGGAATGCCTTAACTCGAACAAACGGGAGAAGATGCGTCCATATTCCTTGGATATCAGTCCTTTTGCAATGAATTGGGCACCTATCATGTGGATGACACCACTATGTGTGCGTGCGGCCATACCTTTGTCCAACAATAGGGCTGAAGCCATGTGGAACGCGGCATAATACAGGCGGTTGCCTGCGAGGCTCCAAAAACCTAACTTTGCTACTTCTTTGGCTTGATGCAAGTCTGCCAATGCTTTTTCGCACCGATAGGCAATGATTGCTTTTCTGTCATCAGTTGTTAGCATAAACCACCACACTGTCTTGTTCAACATTCTTGTAGAAGGGGGTGAAGTGACGCTTCTGCCAATCCTTTATGGTGTAAAGCATGGGATGAATCTGTTGGTCAATCATCCAACCCAACTCCATCAAGGGGTAGGAATATTTGTCATGGTCTTCATTGTCCAATTTTTCCTTGTTCAGCAAAATCAAGATGTCCCAATCGGAGTCCTCCCGGGCGTCTCCACGAGCTTGCGACCCAAAAAGCAGTACTTTGGCTCCTTTGGGCATCACCTGTTTGGCGGCTTCGTGTATTGAACGGATAACTTCTTCTTTTTGCATGTTGAGTCTATAAATTGGCTTTACGATGCAAAGAAACACATTTTCTTCTAACTTTCCAAGTGTTTCTCATCCTTTTTTGAATAATCGCTCAATTTGGCTGTTTATTTTCACTTTTTCTTTCATTATTAACAATATAGAGACGTTTTGCTTTCCTTTGAGATTGTCTTACCGATAGGTCGTGCGTTTGCACTGCATTCCAATCCGCTAAGCATTAAGCCTTTATGCGTTAAACTTACTGACAGGGCAAACGCATTAAAAAGCGTTGCTTTGCAAAAGCAATGACAAATATGCTTCATCCCACCCGGCTTTAAGTCTTTTGAGGTTGATGCTCCCTTTTGTAGTTTTATCATTCTTTAATACGGCAAGCGCCATTTTAGA
>JAFTYI010000038.1 GCA_017464815.1 Bacteroidaceae bacterium
ATATGCAATTACTCTGAGTTGTGAACCAGTGGTGGTTTCTAATGGCATATAATGCTCATCAAGAAGACCTCCGTCAACGGCTCTCTGCAATAGATCGACCGTGCGTTCGTTTGCCAGTGCCGGAATCAAATCAGGATATTCCCCTTTATTCTCAGCCTTGATTTTTCTAACAACGGCTTCAATCTTATGTGTCTTTTTAATGAAACATATAAGATTTGGACGTAATCTGGCATCCAATCTGCCATTCTTATTATTCACATATTTCTCAATGTCATCTATTGAACCGATTCTATCAAACTCTTCTGCAACAATCTTACAAGAACTCTCTTTCAGATATTTATATACGATGTCGGTCCATTCATTAGATTGGCTTATGTCTTCATCAAAAGTTGCGAAATATAGATCCGAGTCAGCTTCTGCATCAATCCAATAGCGAAGTTGTTTAACCAATCTTCCTATTTTGGCCATTGCTATAACGGCATGTTGTCTATTCATTGTTTCCATACTTTCCATAAATTAATCATCCAAACTAGGAATCAATGACACAGCCTTTTGCTTATTCTTGTCAAGTACCTTAGCGTATATTTGTGTAGTCTTGATGTCTTTATGACCAAGAAGCTTTGAGACGGTGAATAGGTCTGTTCCCAAATCAAGCATAAGAACGGCAAATGTGTGGCGACCACAATGGAAGGTCAATTCTTTTTTGGTAATTCCTGCTGCGTCACACCATTTCCTCAAATATGTGCTTATCCAAACTCCATACTTAAATCCACTAAAGACACGTTCTGTTGGCTCTCCTCGTTCACCAAGATATTTGACTGCCTGGGCAGGAATGTCCATATATTCTTGTCCGCCTGTCTTCTTCTGTTTGAATTCAATTCTTGTATATTCTCCAAACTTCTTGACTTCTTCCCAAGTCAATTTTTCAATATCACTCGCACGGAGACCAGTTAAGCAGGAGAAAAGAAAAGCTCTTTTCAACAGTGGTGAAGCACATGGGGTGTTTGCAAGCAGCTTGACTTCATCAAAAGTGAGATAATCTCTTTTTACTTCTTCTGCTTTGAACCCTGTAATGCCAATTATAGGATTGGTCGGGATTATCCGCTCATTGAATGCATGATTGATGCAAGCTCTCAATTTATTAAAGTATGATACTTTTGTATTGGTTGATAGTTTTTCGTAAACACGCTTTGGTGCATTGGGACCACGTTTGAAGTCTTCCTTGTCTGCAACGTCAAGATAATCCTTGAAGCCTTGTACAAATTCAGGAGTGACATCACGGAATGTAGTCTTCTCATCACAATAGATTTCCAAGTAACGAAGACAACTCTTCCAGTTGCCATAGTTACCTTTACTATCAGCATTTTTACCTCGTTCTTCAATCATCTCCCTGAAATAGGGAAGAAACAATATGTCTTCCTTGAACTGACGAGTGAAGTCGTACTGACCATTTTGAATTTCAATTTGGCGTTTTGCTTTTATTGCTTGAGCAGTTGCCAATGTTTCTCTGTTTTGTTCTTTCTCAGCCTGAGTGGTAGCTTTGATGAGATACAGTTTCAAATATTCCTTGTGGCGACGGCCATTACTATATATGTCAAGGAATAAACTGATACTTCCATTTTTGAGCACTTTCTCACGTAGCTTGACAGGCTCTTTTTGTACATCGATTTTCTTTGCCATTTGATTACAGTATTAGTCGTTACTATTCAATTTTTGTCCCCCGAGAATCCCGAGGGACAAAAAGGGACAAAATTTTAGTGCCTTTTTTGTCTCGGGGGACCATCTGGGGGACAAAATTAAAACAAATATCTGATACTGCAAAATAAGCAACGATTTCGCATGCAAAGAAACGCAAATACCGCAATCTGCTGTTTTATAGCATTTTAATTGCTGATATTTGCGTTTTATACGGTTTTCTTTGCATCCGTTTTCAATTCAAAAAAGTGCCATTTATTTTCCGATGCAGAAATGCTTAAAGATATTTTGAAGTACGGAGTCGGTGGAGACTTCGCCAACGATGTCGGAGAGATAATGGATGCATTCGCGGAGGTCCTGAGAGACGAAGTCACCGGAGAGATTCATCTGGAGCCCACTTTGTACACGGTGGATGGAGTCGAGGGCATGTACTAAAGCCTCGTAATGACGGAGGTTGGTGACGATGACGTCGTTTTGCGAGATTTCGGGGAGAGCTGCGGTTTCAGTCAAGAGGGTTTCCAATTCGTCCATACCCGCGCGATGTTTGGCGGAGATGAAGAGGTTGGGAGCATCCACGTCGGCAAAGGCTTGCTCCAGTGCGGTGCGACGCTCGGAGGTGAGCATGTCGGCCTTGTTGAAAAGGAGAATCAGATTTTTGTCTTCAAGATGGGGAAGAATCTCGGTCTTGAGTGCTGAGTGTTGGGTGCTGAGCGTTGAGTTGCCGGCATCAATCATCCAAAGGACAATGTCGGCTTGGGAAATTTTCTGGTAGGTGCGCTCGATGCCGATGCTCTCCACCACGTCGGTGGTTTGACGGATGCCTGCGGTGTCGATAAAGCGGAAGGTGGTGCCACGCAGGTTGATGGTGTCTTCAATCACGTCGCGGGTGGTGCCGTGTACGTCGCTCACGATGGCTTTCTCTTCATTCAACAAGGCATTGAGGAGGGTGGATTTGCCGGCATTCGTTTCGCCAATGATGGCCACGGGCACTCCGTTCTTCAAGGCATTTCCCACGCTGAAGGAGTTGGCCAGGCGGGCGATGACACGCTCGATGTCATCGGCAATTTGCGAGAGTTCGGTGCGGTCGGCGAACTCCAGTTCTTCGTGGTCGCTGAAGTCGAGTTCGAGTTCCATCAGCGAAGTGAGGTGGAGGAGCTTGTCGCGCAAGGCGGAGAGTTCGCGGCTGAATCCTCCGCGCATCTGATTCATCGCCAACCGGTGGGTCGACGAGGTGGCGGAGGAAATGAGGTCGGCCACGGCTTCAGCCTGACTCAGATCCATTTTGCCATTGAGGAAGGCACGTTGGGTGTATTCGCCAGGATTGGCCAACCGGCATCCGCCGGCGATGAGGAGGGCCATCACCTGCTGAAGGATGTAGGAGGAGCCATGGCAAGAGATTTCTACAGAGTTTTCACCCGTGTAGGAGTGTGGCGCACGGAAGACCGACACCAATACCTCGTCGAGAATTTCTCCCCCGTCTGAGAAAATTTTTCCGTAGGTAAGGGAATAATTCGGGCGTTCTTCAAGGGGTTTTCCACTCATCGGAGTGAATATGCGCGAGGTCGCTTCAATGGCAATGGGTCCACTGACGCGGATAACTCCGATGGCTCCACCCTGAGCGGTGGCTATGGCGCAAATGGTGTCGGTGTGCATCATCTGAATTTCTGTTTTTGATGTGCAAAGATACGACACAATGTGGAGAAATCGAGCAAGAAGAGGTGCTATTTTGCTCTTCTTTTGTCAAAATGTCGTTTTTTTCGCCTTTTCGGTTGGCTTATCTCAGATATTACCGTATCTTTGCATGAAATTAACATCACCTTATATATATAATAAAGGAACTAAATAGAAACTATGAGCATATTTTCAAAACTGTTCAAGAAGAAAGGGGAAGAGGAGGAGAAGGTTGGAGGAATCCAAGACTTCATGACTCTGATTCGCGTATACTATCAGGCGGTGATGGCGAGCAACCTGGGCATCACGAATGTGGCATTCCTGCCCGACATGGCCGTCTTCAAGCGCACGCTGAAAATCCCCACCCAGAACAATAAGTTGGGCGTGGCTGAAAAGAGCCGTTGCAAGAAGATGCTGATGAGCCTCTATGGCATGAGCGAGGACTTTTTCAAAGAAATTGACGCCAGCATCAAGAAGAATTGCAAGAATGTGAATGACGTGAGAAACTACCTGTTCATGTTCCAAGGCTTCAGCAACGACCTGATGATGTTGCTCGGCAACCTGATGCAATGGAAATTCCGCATGCCGGGATTCATGAAAAAGGCCATGTACACCATGACCGAGAAATCCATCAACGACATCATGACGAAGAACAACTGGAAGGACGCCGCCACGGCAAAAGCCTGCATGACCGTGCGTCAATACCAGCACTCGCTGGGCTACTCGGCCAAGTGGATGACAGAGTACGCCTACAACATCATTATGATGGCAAAAAAGGAGAAACAGCCCAAAGAAGAGGTGTAAAATGTGAAAAAAGAATAAAACAAGGGAGATTTTTTTCCACATTTCGACAATCATCTCTATATTTGTGTAGAATTTGGTGAAGCAATGACTGACGAAGAGAAAAATCAGCTGAGTGTGTTTGAGGCGAGGTTGCGCCAGTTGATGTTCCTCCACGACGAACTGAAAGAGAAGAACCAGTTCCTGATGGAGGCGCTGGACAAGAAGGAACAGACCTTGCAGCAACTCCAGCACGATTATGACGAATTGGAGGCCTGCTACACCAACCTGAAACAAGCGAGGATAATCAGCATTCACGACAGCGACGTGAGTGACACGAGAAAAAGAATATCCAAGCTGGTGCGAGAAATAGACAAATGCCTGGCATTGTTGAACGGATAAACGGATAAAAAGTGTAAGGCATGAACGATGATAAGAACATGTTGAACATTCAGCTGCGCGTAGCGGACATGTACCTGCCGATGACCATTCGCAGGGAGGAGGAAGAGTACTACCGCGAAGCAGCCAGAAGAATCGACACCCTTTTGAACCTGTATCGGGACAGTTTCAAGGAGCAAGCTACGGAGAAGTACATGACCATGGTGGCACTGCACCTGTCGGTAACGGCCGTAAGACTTGAACGGAAGAACGACACGCAACCCTTCAAAGACAAAATCGAAGAGTTGACCCGTACATTGGAGGAATACCTGAAGAAGGGATAATGACATCATACGTCTCAATGACATTTGGAATGAAATTTTCGCACCATTTCACTTCGCTCTCCTAAAAAAGGAGCCGAGTGCGTTGGTGCTTTTTTTATAACTTTAATTTTAAATAACATGGATATAGGAATAATTATAGCTATTGTTTGTGCTGCCGCAGTGGGTTTTGCCCTCGGCTACACGCTGTACAAGACGGCACTGAAGAAGAGATGCGACAGCATACTGAAGAAGGCCGAGGAAGAAGCCGAAGTCATCAAGAAGAACAAGTTGCTGGAGGTGAAGGAGAAATTCCTCAACAAGAAGTCAGAGTTGGAAAAAGAGGTGGCCGTGCGCAACCAGAAAATCCAGCAAGCTGAAAACAAGCTGAAGCAACGCGAAATCAGCCTCAACCAAAAACACGAGGAGCTCCAGCGCAAGAAGAACGAGACCGAAGCCGTGAAGGAAAACCTGGAAGCCCAGCTGGTAATCGTCGACCGCAAGAAGGAAGAGCTCGACATCCTGCAGGCACAAGAGCGCGAGAAGCTGGAGTCAATCAGCGGACTGACCGTGGAAGAGGCCAAGGAACGCCTGGTGGAATCGCTCAAGGAGGAGGCCAAGACACAAGCCGCCTCGTACATCAACGACATCATGGACGAAGCCAAAATGACCGCCAACAAAGAGGCCAAGCGCATCATCATCCAGAGCATCCAGCGCGTGGCTACGGAGACAGCCATTGAAAACTCCGTCACCGTCTTCCACATCGACTCTGACGAAGTGAAGGGCCGCATCATCGGACGCGAAGGACGCAACATCCGCGCACTGGAAGCCGCCACAGGCGTAGAAATCGTGGTGGACGACACGCCCGAAGCCATCGTCCTCTCGGCCTTCGACCCCGTGCGTCGCGAAATCGCCCGCTTGGCCCTGCACCAACTGGTGAACGACGGCCGCATCCACCCCGCCCGCATCGAAGAGGTGGTGGCCAAGGTGAAGAAGCAAGTCGAAGAAGAGGTTATCGAAACCGGCAAGCGCACCACCATCGACCTCGGCATCCACGGCCTGCATCCCGAACTCATCCGCATCATCGGAAAGATGAAATACCGCTCTTCTTACGGACAGAACCTGCTCCAACACGCCCGCGAAACGGCCAACCTCTGCGCCGTGATGGCCAGCGAATTGGGCCTCAACCCCAAGAAGGCAAAGCGTGCCGGACTGTTGCACGACATCGGCAAAGTGCCCGATGAAGAGCCCGAATTGCCACACGCACTCTACGGTGCCAAACTGGCCGAGAAGTACAAGGAGAAGCCCGACATCTGCAACGCCATCGGTGCCCACCACGACGAGATGGAGATGAGCAGCCTGCTCGCCCCCATCGTGCAGATTTGCGACGCCATCAGTGGTGCCCGTCCCGGCGCACGCCGCGAAATCGTGGAAGCCTACATCAAGCGCCTCAACGACCTCGAGCAGCTGGCCATGAGCTATCCCGGCGTGACCAAGACCTACGCCATCCAAGCCGGTCGCGAACTGCGCGTAATCGTTGGTGCCGACAAGATTGACGACAAGCAGACCGAAAGCCTCAGCACCGAAATCGCCAAGAAGATTCAGGACGAGATGACCTATCCCGGTCAGGTGAAAATCACCGTCATCCGCGAGACTCGCGCCATCAGCTACGCCAAGTAGTCGCGTCCTCATCTTGCAGAATCATATAATCCCCTCCCAGTTTGTCGCCTTGGCAAATGGGGAGGGGATTACTGCATTATGGGGCTACAGAGGTTCATTCCCTGTAAACATTTCACCAACCGCCATGTAAGGAAACAGAAAAAACGCACTCTTCAGCAAACCTCACCCCGAAGTCAAACCGGCTTTGACTCAAGGCCGAAGCCGCATTGCTTCAGTGCTGATTATCTGCCGTTTACCACACGATTAGAAGTTTCCCTATTTTTCGCTCAACAGAAAAATCGCGGCCATATACGCGATTCTCGCGCAGTCCGTTTTGCATATTCATGCAGAGAGATTGTATAATTATGCATTCAAGCGGATTCGAGGAAGCGATTGCTCCACCGTCCAACATCCTTTTTGGGGTGCACCTCTCCTAAACATCCGCCGGAACGTTCCTAAACATCCGCCGAAGAACTCCTAAATTTCCGCCCATGCGCAACTGTGCACAAGCGGAACCACTCCTAAACATCCGCGCGTGTTTAGGACAGGATGAGTGGAGCCGTCCGTTTACAACCATTTTCTTATGCCATTCCCCCGCCATCCTCATGCATGTTTATGCAGTAAATCACCCCTCGCGCAACGCTTTGCTTCAAAGAAATAGAAATGAAATAGGAGTGCGGGATTTATTACCAAAAAGAGTAAAAGAATGTCTTAATTCAGCGTGAGTTCGATTCCTTATTTCCTTCGAAATCCAAATTTATTGCCATATTTTTGGATTATATTCCAAATTTATTGCCATATTTTTGGAATTGGCGTCATTTAGGCAGATTCTTAGTCGGACGCATAAGAAGAACATACACTTCCATAGTCCATCGATAGAGTTTCAGCATCCAACGGAACAGTTCCATAATCCACAGCGGTCGCATCCCATTTCATTCTTTACTCTTTCATTCTTCATTTGGAGTCTCATTTTGTGTTCTGCAACATGTTTTGTGAAATAATTCAGAATTTAGAATTAAGAATTCATAATTAAAACGTATCTTTGTCCCGCCACTTCGCCCGTCGCCTTTCACAAGGCCAAGGGGATGGGGTGGCGGACATATATGAAAAGGCGTTTACGACGCTTTGGTTTTCAAATTAAACATATTAACAATGAAAGCGAAACCATTCGTCAAATGGGTGGGCGGTAAAACGCAACTCATTGACCAACTTGAAGCAATGCTTCCAGCTGACTTTGACCAATGGGAGAATGTCACTTACATTGAGCCCTTTGTGGGTGGAGGAGCTATGCTCTTCTATATGTTACAGACACATCCTAATATTCAGTCGGCTGTTATCAATGATATTAACGAGGATTTGACTACTTGCTACAAAGTGGTCAAGCAATTTCCGCAACGGCTTGTGGACTCTTTAAGCGAGATTCAAAAGGAATACTATGCTTTGCAGTCAGAAGAAAGCAGAAAACAATTTTACAAAGCCGTCTGTTAAATAATGAAGAAAACACAAGAACAACAGGTCGTAGAGACGATGCGTAGGGTTGGCGGCTATGCTACACTACGTCGTCTGAATGAAATCGTGGACTTCTCGACGTGGCAAACCAAAACCCCAGAGGCCACAGTCAGGCGAATTGTACAGGAAAGCAAGCAAATATTTAAGATTCAACCTGGGCTATGGGCTCTTGAAGAAGCACGAGAGGAAGTTCTGCAGAAATTTGAGTTGAAATTAGGTAGTAAACAGAGTGAGGAGTTGTTCAGCCACGGCTACTACCAAGGTTTGCTTGTTGAGATTGGTAAGTTTCGCAATCAAATAACCTACGTACCCGCCCAAGATCAGAACCGCAAATTTATCGGCCAACGTCTCGGTGACATTACGGACACTATCAAACTGCCTGCTTTCACTTACGACAAGCTGATGAAACGAGCCAAAACTATAGATGTCATTTGGTTCAACGAAAGGTTGATGCCATCGAATTTTTATGAGGTTGAACACACGACGGATATCAAGAATTCTCTCTCAAAGTTCTATGAATTACAAGACTTCTATGCAGGCTTTCATATCGTTGCTGATGCAGTCCGCAAAAAAGAGTTTGAAGACAAACTCCATGTATCCATGTTTAGAGACATTGAGGAACGAGTGAAATTTGTCGACTATAATCGTGTAGTCAACATGTATGAAGGGCTTACTAAGGTCAAGAGTTCTGTTTGGTAGAGTAAAGAAAAGGCCGAAAACGTCCATTAAAAAAGAAAATGATCTTTTTTGATCAAAAAACTTAAAGAATGATCTAATTCCATTTTTATCAAAACTTGATCTTACCTTTGCAGCCGATAAGGTTACAAATGGAATATCAAGTTACTATAAAAGAGACTCATTCGCATGCTTTGCGGATAAATCCTTCTTCAGCAAAAGAAGCTGAGGAAAAGAGGAGGGAGATCTATAGTAACGAAGAGATTGCTTTTGATTATTCAGACCAATTTTCCGATGTTCTTGCAAAGGCCAAGGAGGAAACATTAACCCCATATTATCGTTCCAAGGATTGCGATTTCACCCTCTTCAATGGTGATTGTTTTGAGCTACTTCCACGGTTAAATTTCAAGTTCGATATGATTTTCGCAGACCCTCCTTATTTCCTTTCAAACGACGGAATCAGTGTTCAGTCTGGTAAAATTGTTTCAGTCAACAAAGGTGAATGGGACAAGGGCGGCACTCCAGAGCAAATAAAAAACTTCAATAAGCGTTGGATAAAGTTTTGTCACGACAAATTAAAAGAGGACGGCACAATTTGGATTACTGGAACATACCACAACATTTTTTCTGTGGCTAATTGCCTCACTGAACTTGGTTTTAAAATTCTGAATGTCATAACTTGGGCAAAAAATAACCCGCCTCCAAACATCAGCTGTCGTTATTTCACTTACTCGACGGAGTTCATTATTTGGGCACGTAAATACGAGAAAAAGCCTCACAAGTTCAATTATGAGACCATGAAATTGCTCAATGGTGGAACTCAAATGACTGATGTGTGGCGCATTCCAGCAGTAGGAATGTGGGAAAAGGCTTGTGGGAAACATCCCACACAAAAGCCGCTTCGCTTACTCTATCGCATCATTCTCGCTTCAACAAATGAAGGAGACACAATTTTAGATCCTTTTGCAGGGAGTAGTACTACGGGAATTGCGGCCAACCTACTTGGACGTAAGTTTATTGGCATTGAGCAGGAACAGGAGTTTGTCGAATTAAGCTATCGTCGACGTGAATTGTTGGATAATTCTGTCGAAGCGCAAAAACTATTAAAAAAAATGCGTGAAACACCGGAGGAAATAATGGTACTTGTCAATCATGCTCGTCCTAAGGATTACCAACTGATGATAGAAAAGGGTATATGTTATCTTCGCGCAGGGGATAGCAAAGGTTCATTATTGGTACAAAAAGGTTTTGAGCGGTTGGGATATGTATTGCTACATACAAATGGAGATAACCCACAACTATATCCTTTGACAAAGAAAGGCTTTCAAATCTGGACGGCTGAAAGTTTACAGGAGTTAGGCTTCAGTGCGGAACACGCGCCATATTATGCAGTTCTTTGTTTTGATTCGAGCAACCCTATTCTGTATGATCAACCTGTCAACCTTCATCAAAGAACATATACCAATGTGGTTAAAATCAAGCCATTGAGCGATTTTATAAGAATAAAGTAACATTCTTTTTTGACGTGTATTAAATTGACTACGAAATATCACAATGAAGCCATGGATGGCTTCTTGGAGCTGTTAAAAACCTAAATAAAACAAAATTGTCCGCGGATTGAATGCGTATCTCAAAAATAATATCTATCTTTGCAGCGTGATATCATGGGCTTGACTGGATTTGACAGCGGGCAGAGATGGTACGTAAGCATGCAGTGCGTCGATGATTGGCACTTAAATCCCAGTTGTCAAAGAATTATCTGGCGAAACAAACTACGCTCTCGCTGCGTAATCGAAGTATAGTAGATTACCTTTATTCTTTCACAAGGTGAGAGAACGGGACATCACTCAGGAGCTGTGGTTCCGAAGCGTCTTGACAAAGTGGTGCAGCTAAATCGGAAATAGTTTGGGCCTTTCCTCGCGGCCCTTGCGAAACCTTTAGAGGATAAGGTCCAGGTGGGTGGCTTCGGTCTTGCCTGGGCACGAAAACCGAAGGCGAAGATAAGCATGTAGAAAGCGTATGGTTTCCTCGTTTGGACGAGGGTTCGATTCCCTCCAGGTCCACACTTGACTAAGGCACGGATTGCACGGATTAACACGGATTTCCAACTCCATTTATCCGCGTAAGCCGTGCCTCTCTTTTTCTCAAGAGACGTAACGGATAAAAGAAAAATGGTAAAGACAATGATTAAAAGACACTTCGCTGCCATCTTATGCCTGATGCTCGCCGCCACTTCGCTGCGGGCACAGGAGGTGAGGAGGGCGTTCGTGAATATGCCCGACTCCATCCTGCCCACACTGACGAAGGTCAACCGGGCGGACTGCATCGATTTTCTGGACAGTAAGATGAGGGCGTTGGTGAAGAACCGCTTCGACCAACAGTCGGAGATGACGTGCCTGTCAGAGGACTACATTGCCATGCAACTGTCGCCGATGCACGTGTTTGAAATGAAGCTGTTGCCGACGAGCGACACGACACATGTCATCTGCACGGTGCAGACGGTGCGCAGCGGGGCATGGGACAGCCGCCTGAAATTCTACACCTCGTCCTGGGAGCCGCTGGATGGGGAGGGATTCATCGGCTTGCCCACGCAAACCGACTTTTTGCCCGACACCATCCCTGCCGAGGTTGCCGACACGTTGTCCACTCCGTGGGAGAGCCTGCGGGCCGAGGCGGACATCCTGCTGATGAGGGCTTCGTTGGCGGACAGCACACGTGTGCTCACATTCGGTTACACCACACCCGACTACATGAGCAAGAAGTCGGGGGCACTTATCGCTCCGTTACTGAAGCGCAACGCCGTCCGCTATGAGTGGAAGGATGGCAAGTTTGTGCGGGAATAAGGGATCACAGTTTCACGCTCTTCTTCACGGGCTTTGACTCGTTGTGAAGGCGGTCGAGCGCTGTCACAACGTAGGTGTATTTGGCCTCGCCCCCCTGATAGGGCAGGTTGTAGAATGTCTGCGAAGTGATGGTCATAATCTTCGACGGGTCTTCCAGATTCACTTTTTCCCCCTTCTCAAACCGGTAAACCACATATTGGCGGGCACGGTCCATCTCGGTCTTTGCCTTGGGCGCTGTCCAGAAGAGGACGGGGCCATCCGTTGTCCACACCACCTTCATCTTTTTCACCTTCTTCGGCGCCTCGTCATCCATAAAGGGGAAACGAGGTTGCAGGGCGGGATAGCGATGATAGTCGCGCTCGAGTGCCGTGCGATAGCCTCCGGCATTGTCGACCACCGCACTGGCGGGCCACTGGCAGCTGCCCTGGATGGACTTGTGGGCACGTTGCATCTGCATCTTGGTCTGCTGTTGGTGGATGTGGGGATTATTCAAGTCGGCATGTTGCACGGTGCGCATCACATCCTGTCCGATGAACAGGGGGCGGTTGGCCGTATGCCCGGCCCACCACTCGACCAGGGTGGCATAGTCGGCAGCCGTGTGTCCTATCTGCCAATAGACTTGGGGGATGTTGTAGTCGATCCATCCCTCGTCGACCCACAAGCGGATGTCGGCATAGAGCTGGTCGTAGTTCTGCAAGCCGTTCGTGTCGCTTCCCTGGGGGTCGCTCTTCTTGTTGCGCCAGATGCCAAAGGGACTGATGCCGAACTTCACCCACGGCTTCACCGAGCGCACCGTCTGTTGCACCTCCCGTATCAGCTTGTTCACATTGTCGCGCCGCCAGTCGCCCCGGTCGGCAAACCCACGTCCGTAGGTGGCAAAGGTGACATCGTCGTTGAAGGGAAGGCCATCCACGGGATAGGGGTAGAAATAGTCATCCATGTGCAGGCCGTCCACATCGTAGCGGGTCACAATGTCGGCCACCACATTGCAGATGTATTTGCGATTTTCAGGAAGTCCCGGGTCGAAGCAGAGCAAACCGTCGTAAGCCACAAAGCGCTCGGGATGAAGGCGGGCCGGATGGTTGGAGGCCAAGGCCGTGGTGCCCTTCGTCTTTGCCCGATAGGGATTTATCCAGGCATGAATCTCCATTTCGCGCCCGTGGCACTGCTCGACCATGAATTGCAGGGGGTCCCAATAGGGATTGGGAGCTTGCCCCTGCACGCCTGTCAGATAGCGGCTCCAGGGTTCGTACTCCGACGGGTAGAGCGCATCCGCCTCGGGACGCACTTGGAAGATGATGGCATTGATGCCCGCCTTCTGCAGGCTGTCCAATTGTGAAGTCAGCGTCCGCTGCAACTCGGCACTGCCCATGCCCATGAACTGCCCGTTCACACATTGAATCCACGCGCCACGAAACTCTCTTTTGGGTGCCACCTGTGCCATCACTGCTCCCGACAAACATGCTGCCAGAAGCATCAGTATAGATGTTTTTATTCTTTTCATCGCTTTCCTTTGTTTTTGCGTAGCAAAGATACAGAGAATATGGGAGATACACCAAGGATTATGAAGAAAAAAGCACCGTCGTCAGGATAAACGTTGTTATCTCCCAAGGGTGACGATTGTTTCCGTGTGCTGCAACGTCGTTTCCCCACGTTATCCTCACGAGTAGTGTTAACAGGCGTCCCAGTACTTCCAAAGGAATACTCCAGTACTTCCTATATGGTACTACAGTACTTCTTAGGGAGTACTGGAGTACTTATTAGGAAGTACTAGCTTCAGACTTAAGCGTGGCTGATTATCTCTTGACATCTTCTGACTTACGCATCAGTAATGGAGGAGGGAGGAAAAGAAAAAAAAGGAGGCGCACCACCTTGCGGGGGTACGCCTTCTTGCTTTATCAAATCGTCGCAAACGGATTATGCCAACTTGTTGTCGGAACCGAGAACGTTGATAATCTTGTGCTTGTACATCTTCTCCATGTTCGTACGAGCGGGGCCGAGGTACTTGCGGGGGTCGAACTCAGCGGGCTTCTCAGCCAACACCTGACGAACAGCAGCTGTCATGGCAAGACGAGAGTCAGAGTCGATGTTGATTTTGCAAACTGCGCTCTTGGCAGCTTCGCGCAACCACTCTTCGGGAATACCGATAGCAGCCTTCAAGGCACCACCGAACTTGTTGATGGTTTCAACCTCTTCCTGAGGAACTGAAGATGAACCGTGGAGAACGATGGGGAATCCGGGGAGCTTCTCCTCTACGGCCTTCAACACGTCGAATGCCAAGGGAGGGGGAACCATGCGGCCAGTAGCGGGGTCGATGGTGCACTGCTCGGGAGTGAACTTGTAAGCACCGTGAGAAGTACCGATTGAGATAGCCAAAGAGTCGCAACCTGTGCGAGTAGCAAAGTCGATTACCTCTTCAGGGTTGGTGTAAGTGTGGTGGTCAGAAGAAACCTCATCTTCCACACCGGCCAATACGCCGAGCTCGCCCTCAACAGTCACGTCGAACTGGTGAGCATACTCAACAACCTTCTTAGTCAAAGCAACGTTCTCTTCATAGGGAAGGTGAGAACCGTCGATCATCACTGAAGAGAAACCTGAGTCGATGCAGCTCTTGCAAGTTTCGAAAGAATCTCCGTGGTCGAGGTGAAGCACGATTTCGGGCTTTTCGCAACCGAGTTCCTTAGCGTACTCTACAGCACCCTGAGCCATGTAACGGAGCAATGTGCCGTTAGCATAGTCGCGAGCACCACGAGAAACCTGGAGGATAACAGGAGACTTGGTTTCAACCGCAGCCTTGATGATGGCCTGCATCTGCTCCATGTTGTTGAAGTTGAAAGCGGGGATAGCATATCCGCCCTTGATGGCACGTGCAAACATCTCTTTGGTGTTCACAAGACCTAATTCTTTGTAATTTACCATTTTCTTTAAGTTTATGTTTGGTTAGTAATATTCAATTCCAGCGCAAAATTACAGAATAAACCCTAAACAATCGAATGAAAGCGATGGTTTTTTAACGTTTTAAGGGAGAAAGTGAAGAGTTTTCATCCGTCGCGCCCATCAGCCTTGAAAAATTGCAATCTCCACCTTGCAATAAATAAATCCGTGAAGATGTGTTTTTTTGCAAACTTTTTTGTTTCTTTGCAGAAGTTTCCAACAAGATATGCGAGCCATGAGACAAAACATCCTATACCTTATTATATATATCACACTCTGCGGAGGGGTGTGCAGTTGCGAACGAATGGACATCCCCGTTCAAGACGAAGAGGGAATCGGGAAGGAGGAGAGCACCCCCTTGCCCGAGATAGGTGAAGACGACACAAGGGACGGTTCGCTGGAGGCGCCCTACACCGTGGCTCACGTGCAAATGTTAGGAAGAGAGGGGATAGAAATAACCGATGCCTGGATTGAAGGATTCATCGTCGGATGGATTTCGGGGAGCCACTATCCGGCAGGGGCCCGCTTCGATGCGATGTCGGCAGGAGAGACAAACCTGTTGTTGGCCGACTCCATTTACGAACACGACCCCGCGCGTTGCATCCCCGTGCAATTGCCCAACAACTCTGTTGTCAGAGACACGCTCAACTTACAAGACCACGAGGCCAACATGCGCCGGCACGTCAGACTGAAAGGAGACATCACAAGCTATTTCAACGTGACGGGCTTGAAGAAGACCGACAATTATAAGTGGACAAGCACTTCTGCACTTGAGGATGAGTTGATTGCGACATCCGTCACCGGGCTGTATGAAGACTTCAGCGAATGCAACGTGGGCGACACGCTGGTGACGCTGAAGAACTGGAGGACCCGCGTGCGCTATCAGCCCAACCATTGGGTGGTGGGTGGCAACATGTATGAACGCTACGTCAGCATTTGCCACACGGACACGTTCACCAACCGGCCGTATGAATGCTGGCTGATAACGCCTCCTATCAACCTCGCCCGCATGAAGAATCCCTACATCTCGTTCACAACGGCTTATGACAATTGGGACGGGAAGGCAGAACTAATGGTGTTCATCTTCGGCGAAAAAGACCCCGTCAAACTGGGCTTGCTCCCCCGCTTGGATGTTCTGACGGCCAATCCCACACAATGTGGAGCACGCCAATGGCTTCCGTCAGGAGAGATTGATTTGCACTCCTTCTCCGGCATCCAATACATCGGTTTCAGATACAAGGGGAAAAGCACGGGGAAGGACGGCACCACCTTCTACATCGACAACATCCGTTTGGTGGACAAGAAGTAGCATCCCCTACCCCACCTTTGTCCAACACGCTTGAGCCTCCCCCTACAGGCATAAACAGTTAGTGGTGTCAGCTAAAACTTTTAGCAAACACTACTGATTATTTATGCCGATTGGCCCGCTTCTTGCGGAAGTCGGCCTTCATCTTGGCCGAACCGGAGCCGTGTGCACCGGTGACATAGGCTTTTTTCTTGGCCTTGGTCTTTACTTTCTCCTCCTTGGGGCGCGAAGAGGCTCCCTTGAAGGTTATGCCTTGCATGATGGTTTTGGAAATGTCGTCCATACGGTTCAATCAAAAAAAAAAAACAGGTAACAATCTATTATCTTCTACTATCTGGAGAGGGTGAGATGCGGCCACGTTCAACCGACGCTTCGCCGCATGATGGCGGAGAGTATGCGGCCCGAATGAAGGCCCAAGCGGCGAGCCGAGAAGAAACGGTCGGAATGGTGCCAGGTGCAGACACCCGCCACATCAATGAGATGCGGCAACACCCCCTCGTCCAGCAATTGGAGGCGATTGGCCTCCCAAAGGTCGATGTGCCATTTGGCGCATCGGCGAGCAATTTGTCCCATGGGGAAGCCGGCTTGCCAGAAAGCATCGTACACCTCGTCGCCCACCTCAAAAGCCTCAACCGATATGCTTGGTCCGATGACGGCCTGCACATCAGCTCCCCGGGTGCCATACAACGCATTCATCTGACGCAACGTGAGCGAAGCAATGCGAGCCACCGTCCCCCTCCACCCGGCATGGATGGCTGATACAACGCGGTTGCGTGCATCATACAACAACAGGGGGACGCAATCGGCCGTAGAGATTGCCAGGCACACATCAGACAAAGGGGAAATGAGAGCATCCACCCCATCAATCATGGCCTCCCGCTTGGCTGACGGATGTGCAAGAAAAGCATCATCAACAACCGCGACTTTGACGCCATGTACCTGACGAGGCAGAATCAGACGCCCGTCAAGAATCTGCCAATCGGCACACAGACGGTGACGGTTGGCCAGGACATGCTCAGGATTGTCACCACAATAGTGAGTGCAATTGAAGGAGGCATACGCTCCCTCACCGACGCCTCCATCACGGCAGGTGCTGAAGGCATTTATCTCATCCGGGAAATGATAATGCAGGTAACTCAAGACCGGTTTTTACTCTTCTTCGTATTCAAAATCCTCCAGTTCTTCCCACTCTTCTTCCTCTTCCTCCCAATCATCGATGAATTCAATCTCTTCATCTTCGCCCATTTCGCGGAGCTCCTGAGCCAACTTGTTCATGTCCTTGGGACGATGCACCAGCTTGTCGTCACGCACAATGCCGGCCAACTTGTTGCTTTCGCTATTGAGAGCGACCCACAGGAGGTCTTTCAACTGCTGGATGCCTTGTCCGGTCAGCGACGAGATGAAGACGTGCGGCACATCCTCGGGCAGGTGCTCCTCCAACATCTGGATAAGCTCCTCGTCCAACATGTCACATTTTGTAATGGCCAATATACGTTGCTTGTCCAACATGTCGGGATTGAAGGTGGCCAGCTCGTTGAGCAACACCTCATACTCCTTCTTGATGTCATCCGTGTCACCAGGAACCATGAAGAGGAGAAGCGAGTTTCGTTCAATGTGGCGCAAGAAACGGAGTCCCAAGCCTTTACCCTCACTTGCTCCTTCAATGATACCAGGGATGTCGGCCATAACGAAGGATTTCCCTTCGCGATAAGGGACAATGCCCAAGTTGGGTTCTAAGGTTGTAAAGGGGTAATTGGCAATTTTGGGACGGGCGGAAGAGACTGACGAAAGCAAAGTGGACTTGCCGGCATTGGGAAAACCAACCAGACCGACATCGGCCAGGAGTTTCAGTTCCATAATGACGGTGAGTTCCTGCATGGGTTCACCCGGCTGGGCAAAACGCGGAGCCTGACGAGTGGCCGTGCGGAAATGCCAGTTGCCCAATCCGCCACGTCCGCCTTTCAGCAACACCACCTGCTGGTCGTGTTCGGTCACATCGCAAATATATTCACCCGTCTCGGCATTGTAGACAACTGTGCCACAAGGCACATCGATGATTTTATCCTCACCATCCTTGCCAAAGCTCTTGTTTTTGGAGCCATTGCCTCCGTGGCCGGCAAACACATGGCGGTCATACTTCAAGTGAAGCAGTGTCCAATAGTTGCGGTTTCCACGCAGGATGACGTCACCACCGCGTCCTCCGTCGCCACCATCAGGCCCTCCGTTGGGCACGTATTTGGCACGATGCATGTGCATTGAGCCTCGACCACCCTTTCCCGAGCGGCAATAAATCTTCACGTAATCTACAAAGTTGCTTTCTGCCATAGTCGTTCAAACAATTTTAGGCACAGATTACACGCAACCATCTCTTTTCACATTGACCGTCCCGTGTACGCTGCGCCTATCACACTTTAACCTATCACATTGTCAATGGCACCTGCAATTTCGGCAAATATGCCTTCCATGGTGCCCAAGCCATTGATGTGGCAATACTTGCCATCGGCCTTGTACCAGTCAATCAGGGGAGCCGTCTGAGAATGATACACCACAAGACGTTTCTTGATGGTCTCTTCATTGTCATCAGCACGTCCGCTCTCTTGTCCGCGCTTGATAAGGCGGGTCATCAGTTCATCTTCAGGCACATCCAAGTCCAGCATGATGGAAACTTCCTGCCCACGCTCGGCCAGCATCACCTTCAGCGCCTCAGCTTGAGCAATGGTGCGGGGGAAACCATCAAAGATGACGCCCTTACTTTCCCCGAATGAATCAAACACACTGGCCAAGATGTCTATCATCAATGCATCAGGAATCAGCTGCCCCTGATCAATGTAGCTTTTAGCCGTCTTCCCAAGCTCAGTACCATTTTTAATCTCGGCACGCAACACGTCACCAGTTGAGATGTGGTTCAATCCATACTTTTCTACAATGCGCGCACTCTGTGTTCCTTTACCCGAACCCGGAGCTCCAAAAATTACAATATTCAGCATTTAGTTTTGTTATTAATTTATATTTATAATGTCTATTTTTCGACCCATTTTCACCATCCAAGAAAACCTTTTCAGGAAAATTGGCACAAATTTAGTGCTTTTCTTTCATATTTTACCAAAAAACCACTACTTTTACATCATCATTGATAGATATTTTATGAAATTATTGACAAAATCACAGATAAGGGAGCTTGACAAGCGCACTATTGAGGAAGAAAACATCCCATCCGTCGACTTGATGGAACGGGCAGCAACGGCACTGTCCAATGCCATCAAGCACATGTTCCAACAACCACGCACGTTCAAAATATTTGCCGGCCCCGGCAACAATGGAGGCGATGCGTTGGCCGTGGCCCGTATGCTGACGGGATGTGGGCACAAGATTGAAGTCTACCTGTTCAACCCCAAAGGACATTTGTCAGATGATTGCCAGACAAATGCCGAACGCCTGCTGGATTATCCCGAGATACAATTTACCGAAGTGACGTCGCATTTCGCTCCCGTCCCTTTGCTGAAGAGCGACGTAGTCATCGACGGTCTGTTCGGCTCGGGACTGAACAAAGCGTTGGATGGAGGATTTGCGGCCGTAGCCAAATACATCAACGCTTCACCTGCCATGGTGATTTCCATTGACATCCCTTCAGGTCTGATGTGTGAAGACAACAGCTACAACATCGGTGAAAACATCATCAAAGCCGACACTACACTGAGTCTGCAACTGCCCAAGCTAGCCTTCTTCCTTCCCGAGAATCAGAAGTATATAGGGGAATGGTTCTGTCTGGACATCCGCTTGAGCCAACAAGGCCAGAACGAAGCTGCCAGCAAATACTACGTGACAACGATGGAGATGGTGCGCCCCATGCTGAAAGCACGCAACGAGTTTTCACACAAGGGCACCTATGGACACGCGTTGCTGATAGCCGGCTCACATGGTATGGCTGGTGCATCGGTGTTGGCCGCACGTGCGTGCATGAGGAGCGGAGCCGGATTGCTGACTGTGCATGCGCCATTGTGCAACAATGCGATTCTGCAAACCGCCGTACCGGAGGCTATGGTGCATCACGACGAGAACGAACATCACTTTGCCACCTCGTTGGACGCCCAGAATTACACGGCTGTAGCCATAGGCCCCGGCCTCGGGCAACACGAAGAGACGACACGTGCCCTGCACGAACAGTTGGAACTCAGCCTCTCGCCCATTATCTTGGATGCTGACGCCCTCAACATACTGGCCAACCACAAGACATGGCTTCCTCTCATTCCCAAACACAGCATCCTCACCCCTCATCCCAAGGAATTGGAGCGATTGATTGGGCACTGTTCAAACAGTTATGAACGACTGACCCGAGCACAAGAGTTGGCAGAAAGGATGTGTGTAAACATCATACTGAAGGGAGCTTGGACAGCCGTCATCACTTCTGAAGGAGTCTGTCATTTCAACCCCACAGGAAATCCAGGAATGGCCACTGCCGGCAGTGGCGATGTTCTGACAGGAGTGTTGCTTGCCTTGATGGCACAAGGCTATTCACCTGAAAATGCGGCACTCATCGGCACCTACATCCATGGAGCCGCAGGCGACCTCGCTACCGAAGAGAAGGGAGAAAACGGCATGATTGCCAGCGATATTATAGAGAATTTGCCCCTCGTATGGACTCAATTGAAAAAGAATAGCTATCTTTGCAGCAACAAGGAGCTGAAATGTTATTAATCATATATTTATTATAAGGTATCACATGAAGAAAGGTATCGTACTATTAAGCCTGCTTGCCAGCATGAACGGCTTGGCACAAACTGAAGTAAGCGACTACACTCCAGGGATAAATGCCGAAGGAGTCACCTATTTCCTCCCTCGCACGTTGATTGAGGTCACATTGAATGCCGAAAGGGAAGAATACACGCCAGGAGAATTTTGTGACTATGCCAACAAATTCCTGCGTATGCAAGGTATTGCCAACACACCTCACACCAAGTGGAACATGAAAAGCATGACCGTAAAGGCCGTGGGAGTGCGCGACCCTCAAAAAGGCTTTACCGTAAAACTGAAGGACAAGGGCATTGCCTCGTTGCTGGAGTTGACGGATGAGGGTGTGTTGCTATCCATCAACCGGCCAACCAAAGTTGAAGCACCCAATCCACAAAACGACAACGGACAAGCGAAAAAAGAGGCCGACCCGAAAGATTTCTTGAATGAAGAGATTCTATCGTCCACATCTACGGCCAAAATGGCAGAACTTGTAGCTAAGGAAATCTACAACATACGCGAAAGCCGCAACGCTATCCTGCGAGGACAAGCAGAGAATGTCCCCAAGGACGGAGAGGCATTGAAAATCATCTTGGCCAGTCTCGACGAGCAGGAATCTGCCCTCATTGCCATGTTCAAAGGAAAGACAAAAGTCATCAAAGAAGAGGCGACAATCCTGCTTTCTCCCGATGAGACGAACGACGACGAGAATGTGTTGTACCGCTTCTCTGCCAAACAAGGTATATTGGCAGTTGATGACCTGAGCGGATCACCTGTCTATTACAGCATCAAGAACTTGACCGACCTGCCACAACCTGTGGAGGAGAAGAAAGCCAAGAAGGCAAAACGTCCGCAAGGAATCGTTTACAATGTTCCCGGAAAGGCTCTGCTGAAAATCTTCAATAACAAGGAGGTGCTTTACGAAGAGGAGATTCCCGTGGCCCAATTCGGTAACACGGATGTGCTTGCCACCGATCTTTTCAACAAGGGAGTCACCACTCGCATCTCCTTTGACCCAAGCACAGGAGCCATACGCAAGATTGAACGGGAATAAACTGGCAGGTACCTCGTATTTTGCTTTTCACCAAGCAGGCACGAGGTTTCAAAAAGAGAAGTGAACAGTAAGAGAGAGGAAGTTGTGTCATAATTCAAACCTCTCAAAATTTTAGGCACGGATTTCACGGATTTCACGGATAAATTGTACACAATGAAGTATAATACCGTGTTAATCCGTGAAATCCGTGCCTAAAATTTATTTATGCTCCCTTGTTCTCTTCTTTTCACAACTTATCATACTCCTTTTTTTACACCTTATTCTTTTCGGGGGGAGAAGGGGCACGCATCAGAAGCGGCCACCACCCATGCCACGGCCACCGCCCATGCCACGGAAACCACCGCCCATGCCGGGACCACCCATACCAGGGCCACCCATACCGCCACGCGGGCCACCACGGAAGGCATTCTGTCCGTCACCAAAGATATTCAAGCGATAGATGAAGTGTACCATGCAATAACTGTTGATGGCATTGCTTTCGCTATCACGACGCATCGATGCATTGATTGTGCGGCTGATGTTACTCTGCTCCTGCAAGATGTCGTAGAATTGCAACGAGAGGGTTCCGGCTCCATTGAACAACGTCTGGGCAATCTGTGCATTCCAGATGAGTTCATTGGTGTTCATGTTGGGATCGCTATATCCACGACGGCTGTTCATGCTCATGTCGGTAGAGATGGTCATATTCCAAGGGAAGGTAATGTTGGTGCTACCACCGTATGAGAACATGTAGGTATCCATGTTACGGTCGGGTTGCAACTCGTTTTCGGCGTGCTGGTAGTTGAGGTTTCCAGTGAGCGACACTTCCAATCCCCAACCTGTCTCCCAATCGTTGCGGTAAGTACCACGCAGGTTTTCGCCAAGGTTGATGTTGCGGGTCGTACTCTTCTGGCTTTCCATGCCATTCTGAGCGAAGAACTGCACGCTGTTGTTGTACATCGCATTGGTGTTGGAGCTGATGGTGAACTTCTTGTTGGGCAATGCGGTGTTGAATCCGAACATACCGTTGGTACTCCAGTTACCGTTGATGTTCTCGGGACGAGTGATGCGTCCACCAGTTTCGGTGTTATAGGTCACCTTGCTGCTTACGCTATTCTGCGTGAATTGTCCGCTTAACATACCAAAGATGCTGCGCTGGTTCTCCATGTTGAAGGTGCGGAAATGGGCGCTCAAGTTGTGGCTGAACGAAGGCTTCAATCCCGGATTACCCTGGGTGATGTTCAGCGGATTGGTGTCGTCCTCGAAGTCCAACATGTCGGTCATGCTGGGTTGACTGGTGCGGCCACGATAGTTCACGTCCAACTGAGTCTGTTTGTCCCAACGATAACGGAAGCGCACGTTCGGTGTGAAGTTTATCACATTACGCGTCACGGTGGTGTCAATCTTCAGGTATTTGTACTCCATCTCAGTCTTTTGAGGCAACACGGTGAAGCCGACGTTGAACTGGTAGTTGTCGCGATTGATGCGCAACATGGCTTGTGCTTCGTGGGTGTAGTTATAGTACTCTGAGAACTGGCTTTGTGCCTTGTCCAGATAATCCTTGTAATCTTCGGGCAACATGGGGAATCCAAGGATTGCACTGGTCATGTAGTCGGGGTAGGCATCGCTGAAGTCGTAAGTCGAGCGGTCGTTCTTGTTGTAGCTCTCGGTGAACTTATAGCTGAATTGCAGATAGGTCTGCTTCATGATAGGCTCGCTATAGGTGAATTGGGCGCTGTAGTTCCAATTCTTGCCCGGAGTGACATTGTAACGGTTGCGGATGTCTTTTTCGCGAGTCTTGTCCAAGAAGTAGTTTACCTCGGATGCTGACACTGATTCGCTCTCGCTATCGCCGTAGCTGTAGCTACCCACGAAGGTGATGTTGCGTCCTTCGTTGTTGAGGCGACGGTTCACTTGCAACGTACCGCTGGCGCTCAGGCTTTCGCTATTGCTCTGCGACTTGCTACGGTCGGAGTTCACGCGCACCTCTTCTCCCTTCCACACATCATCGGCATCGATATTGGCCAGGGGGTCTTCGGTGAACTCATAGGGGTCCTGATTGAAGGTTGCCGACACACTTTCCGAACTGTTATTGGTTTTGCTGATTGAGAAACGGGGACGGAAGATGATGTTTGTCAACGTGTCGGGTTCCCACTCCAAGCGGAAGTTGATGTCCCATCCGTCGTTGCACCCCATGCTTGAGCTACGGCTATTGGAGAATGAACTTCCTGATTGAAGGAAGGTTTCACTTGCGGTCTTGGTCTTGTTATCCGAGTCGCTATGACGATAACGGATGTCTCCACCGAGCTCGATGTTTCCTTTCTCAAATGCGAAGTTGAAGCCAGCATCTTTGTTAGAGCGCAGGCCTCCACCGCCCATGCCACCCATGAAGCCTCCGCCCATGCCTCCACCGGGGAAGCCACGGCCACCTACGTTGCCGGCGTTACCCAGCAACGACATCTGTTTGGCGTCATCGAAACGGTTCAACATCGCACGGCCTGAATAGCGCTCTTCGGTGCCATAGCCTACGTCGGCATTGCCGAACCATCCTTTGGCCATATTGGGTTTCACCTGCATGTCAATCACGGTCTCTTCGTTGCCATCGTCGATGCCTGTCACGCGAGCCAGGTCGCTCTGCTTGTCGTACACCTTCAGACGCTCCACCATCTCTACGGGCACGTTCTTCATGGCCGTTTCGGTGTCTCCGTTGAAGAATTCCTTACCGTTCATCATGAACTTCTTCACCTCCTTGCCATTGATGGTGATTTTTCCATTTTCGTCCACCTGTGCACCGGGCAATTTCTTCACCAGCTCTTCCAGCATCGAGCCAGGAGGCACGCGGTAAGCTCCGGCGTTGTACATCACCGTGTCTTCCACCACTTGCACTTCGGCCAACTCGGCGGTGACGGTTGCCTGCTTCAGCAGGACGGCATCCTGCTCGAGGGGGATAATGCCCACGTCGGTAGACTTCTTCAGTGTCAGGTTCTTCCACTGGGGGACATATCCCGTGTAGGAAATCTTCAGCAGGTAGTTTCCGGCCGCTACACCGGGCAATTCGAACTTTCCGTCCAAGTCGCTGACGTTACCTGCCACAAAGGAGGTATCCTTCACGGTTAACAACTGCACGGTGGCTTGCATCACCGGCTCGGCGCTCTTCTTGTCCTGCACCCATCCGCTAACCACCACGTCCTTACTCTGTGCCATCGCCACGACCGATGCGCACACACACACAATTACAAATGACAGTAGTTTTTTCATTTTTAATCGTCGGTTTATTACCTTATTATTATATTTATTACACTTTTTCTTGTTTTTAACACACAACCCTATGACGCGGAGATGTGTGAAAAGTTTAATCCATTCATCCAAAACGGACGCATTCATCGACAAAGCCACCTTTTTTATCGACGAAACGAAGGCTTAGAATCAGGAGAGGAGAAACATCAGTGGCCGACTAAGATGACATCAGTGACCGACTGAGCAGACATCAGTGACCGGTTGAGACGACATCAAGCCAGGGTTAAGGTAACCTTAAGCCAAGGTTAAGGTAGCCTTAAGCTAGGGCTAAGGTTTCACCAGCTATCGGGCAAAGAGGCGGACGAGGAAAAATTTCAGCACAATTCCTTGCCACGAATGGGCGATGATTTCTAAAATTTACACTATCTTTGCCGACTGAAACAAACAAAGAGCTGAGATTGGATTATGAGCAAACAAGAAGTGATACTGTCAGAAGACCTGAGAGAGAGCCTCAGACAAGCCATCGAGGCTTGTCCGCATGACAAGCTTTTCATCCTTGCCGACGAATGTACGGCCCGCCTGTGCCTGCCTCTGATAAAGGACTTTGACTACTTGGCCGAAGCCGAATACATCACCATCGGAGCCACCGACACGCATAAGACGCTGGAGACCCTTGCCCACGTGTGGAAGGAACTGGGCGACAAGGGAGGCACACGCCATTCGCTGATGCTGAACGTGGGCGGAGGCATGGTGACCGACTTGGGCGGATTTGCCGCCTCCACCTTCAAGCGCGGCATTGCCTACGTCAACATCCCCACCACCCTGTTGGCCATGGTGGACGCCTCGGTAGGCGGAAAGACGGGCATCAATTTCAACGGATTGAAGAACGAAGTGGGCGTATTCTCCCCCGCCAGACGCGTACTCATCGACACCAACTTCCTGCGCACGCTGGATTACGAAAACGTGGCGTCGGGCTACGCCGAGATGCTCAAGCATGGCCTCATAAGCACCATCGGACATTGGGCGGAGCTGCTGAACTTCGACCTTCACAACGTCGATTACACCACCCTTCAGACACTGGTGGCCAAGAGTGTGCAAATCAAGGAAAACATTGTAGAGCAAGACCCTCTGGAGCACGGCATCCGCAAGGCTCTGAACTTGGGACACACCGTCGGCCACGCTTTTGAGAGCCTGGCCTTGGAGGAAGAGCGGCCTCACCTGCATGGCTACGCCGTAGCATGGGGAATGGTGTGTGAACTTTACCTCTCGTGCCTCAAGACAGGCTTCCCACAGGACAAGATGAGGCAAACCATCCGCTTCATCCGCGACACCTACGGCACCTTTGCCTTCGATTGCAACCACTACGACCGCCTCCACCAATTCATGACGCACGACAAGAAAAACACGTCGGGCACCATCAACTTCACCCTGTTGGGCGAGGTGGGCGACATCCGCATCAACCAAACCGCCACCCGAAAGGAGATTGACGACATGTTGGATTTCTATCGCGAAGCAATGGGGTGAACTCCATCACCACCCCCCCCTTTTTACTTTAACGCTTTTTGCACAAATCGGGTGCAAAAAGCGTTTCTTTTTTGAAAAAGAGTTAAAAAAACTTTAACTTGAAAGAATATTTCACAAAAAACATAGGGACTATAAAGAAAAAAGCATACCTTTGAGGAGTCAAAAACGAAAACATAACAGCATCTAAAGAATCAAGAAAAAACGTATAGCTATGAACAAACCTACCAAATGGGGGCTCATCGGTGTCATCGTCATCGGATTAGCCGGATGGGGCATCTGGTCACAAATGCCCAAAGAAAATGAAGAGTTGCAACTGGCTGACAAAGTGAAAAGCACAGGAGGAGGAGGCCGTAAAGCATTGAACGTGACGGCCGAAATCATCAAACCCCGCTCGCTCACCGACGAAATCGTGGTGACGGGCCGACTCATCCCCGATGAAGAGGTAAGCCTGTCGTTCGAAACCTCAGGAAAAATCATCAGCATCAACTTCACCGAAGGCTCCTACGTGACCAAGGGACAACTGCTTGCCAAGGTAAACGACGGCCCCCTGCAAGCCCAACTGAAAAAACTGGAGTCACAAGTCCAATTGGCACAAGACCGTGTCTATCGCCAAAGCGCCCTGCTCGAGAAAGATGCAGTGAGTAAAGAGGCATACGAAGAGGCCCGCACAAACCTGGCCTCGTTGCAAGCCGACATCGAACTGGTGAAAGAGAACATTGCCCAGACGGAGCTGCGTGCACCGTTCGACGGCATCATCGGATTGCGCCAAGTGAGCGAGGGAGCATACGCCTCCACCGGCACAATCGTGGCCACACTTACCAAGATAACCCCCTTGAAGATTGAGTTCGCCGTGCCCGAGCGATACACCAGTTCGGTGAAGCCCGGCATGAACCTCACCTTCAGCATCGAAGGCCAACTGGAGCGCATGGATGCAAAGATATACGCCACCGAATCGAAGGTTGACCAGACGACACACACTTTCCCCGTGCGTGCCCTCTATCCGAACTCAAACGGTGCACTCTTCCCCGGCCGATTCACCAACATCCACTTGAAGACGCTGGAAATCCCCGAAGCCATAGCCATCCCCACCGAATCCATCGTGCCGGAAATGGGCGTGGACAAAGTGTTCCTCTACAAGAATGGCAAAGCACAACCCGTAGCCATCACCAAAGGCATACGCAACGAAGCCCGCGTGCAAGTGTTGCAAGGCCTCAACTATGGCGACACCATCCTGACATCGGGCACCATGCAATTGCGCACAGGGCTGGCCGTGACGTTGGATGAAGTGAAATAGTGATTAGCAACCAGTTGTTGGTCACTTGAATTCATAATTAGCTCGAGCAAAGCTCTCATCAACTTCGTAGTCATAATTTATAATTCATAATTCCCCAAAATGAATATATCAGAACTCAGCATACGCCGCCCGGTGCTCTCCACCGTAATGACGCTGATTATCCTGTTGTTCGGCCTCATCGGCTACAACACATTGGGCGTGCGCGAATATCCGTCGGTCGACAACCCCATCATCTCGGTCAGTTGTTCCTATCCGGGAGCCAATGCCGACGTGATTGAGAACCAGATTACCGAACCCCTGGAACAAAACATCAACGGTATCCCCGGCATCCGTTCGTTGACAAGCGTCAGCAGCCAGGGAAGCAGCCGCATCACCGTGGAGTTTGAACTGTCGGTCGACCTAGAGACGGCTGCCAACGACGTGCGCGACAAGGTGTCGCGTGCCCAACGCTTCCTTCCCCGCGATTGCGACCCCCCCACCGTTTCGAAAGCCGATGCCGACGCCACTCCCATCTTGATGGTGGCCATCCAGAGCGACAAGCGCTCATTGTTGGAAATCAGCGAGATTGCCGACCTCACAGTGAAGGAGCAGTTGCAAACCATCCCCGACGTCAGTAGCGTAAGCATCTGGGGAGAAAAGAGATACTCCATGCGCCTGTGGCTCGACCCCATCAAGATGTCGGGCTATGGCGTCACTCCCATGGACGTGAAAAACGCCGTGGACATGGAGAACGTGGAGCTTCCATCGGGCAGCATCGAAGGAAACACCACCGAACTTAGCATCCGCACCCTGGGCTTGATGCACACGGCACAGGAGTTCAACGACCTCATCATCAAGGAAGACCAAGGACGCATCATCCGCTTCAGCGACATCGGACGAGCCGAAGTGGAGGCCCGCGACATCAAGAGCTACATGAAGATGAACGGTGTCCCCATGGTGGGCGTTGTGGTCATCCCCCAACCGGGCGCCAACCACATCGAAATTGCCGATGCCGTCTATGAGCGCATGAAGATTATGGAAAAAGACCTGCCCGAGGATGTGAAGTACACCTACGGATTCGACAACACGAAGTTCATCCGCGCCTCCATTGCCGAAGTGGAAGAGACGGTGTACGTGGCCTTCCTGCTGGTAATGGTCATCATCTTCCTGTTTTTGCGCGACTGGCGCGTCACGCTGGTGCCTTGCATCGTGATACCTGTGTCGCTCATCGGCTCGTTTTTCATCATGTACATCTGTGGCTTCTCCATCAATGTGCTATCCATGCTGGCGGTGGTGCTGGCGGTAGGTCTGGTGGTGGACGATGCCATCGTAATGACGGAAAACATCTACATCCGCATCGAGCGGGGCATGAATCCCATGGAGGCGGGCATCGAAGGGTCGAAGGAAATCTTCTTTGCCGTCATCTCCACCACGGTGACACTGGTGGCGGTGTTCTTCCCCATCGTCTTCATGGAGGGAATGACAGGACGTCTCTTCCGCGAATTCAGTTTCGTGGTGTCGGGCGCGGTCATCATCTCATCGTTTGCCGCCCTGACCTTCACCCCCATGTTGGCCACCAAGTTGTTGAAGAAGCGCGAACAACAGAATTGGTTCTACCGCAAGACAGAACCATTCTTCGAGGGATTGAACAACATCTATGCCCGTGGCCTGGATTTCTTCCTGCATTATCGCTGGATTTCAATCATCATTTTTGTTGTCACATTAGGACTCATCGGTTGGTTATGGAATGCCGTGCCCTCCGAAATGGCCCCGCTTGAAGACCGCTCACAAATCAGCATCAACACCCGAGGCCCCGAGGGAATCACCTACGAATTCATCCGCGACTACACCGAGGACATCAATGCATTGGTAGATTCCTTGGCCGATGATGTGCCTGCCGTCACGGCTCGCGTGTCCAGTGGCTCGGGCAACGTACGCCTCACACTGAGCGACATACGTGACCGCGACTACACCCAGATGGAGCTGGCCGAAAAAATTTCTGCCGCCGTACGCACAAAGACCAAAGCCCGTGCCTTCGTGCAACAACAATCGACCTTTGGCGGACGCCGTGCCGGTATGCCTGTACAGTATGTATTGCAGGCGACCAACATCGAAAAGTTGGAAGAGGTGTTGCCTCTGTTTATGGAAAAGGTGTACGACAGCCCTGTTTTCCAGATGGCAGACGTGGATTTGAAGTTCAGCAAACCCGAGGCGCGCATCAACATCAATCGCGACAAGGCCAGTGTGATGGGCGTTAGCACCAAGAACATTGCCCAAACCCTCCAATATGGATTGGCCGACCAACGCATGGGATACTTCTACATGAACGGTAAGCAATACGAGATTGTGGGCGAAATCAACCGCCAACAACGCAACAAGCCTGTAGATTTGAAGTCAATCTACGTGCGTAGCAACGATGGAGACATGATTCAGATGGACAACCTCATTGAGTTGGAAGAAGGTATCGCACCACCAAAACTCTACCGCTACAACCGTTTTGCATCGGCCACCGTGTCAGCCGGATTGGCTGAAGGAAAAACCATCGGCGACGGGTTGGACGAAATGGACAGGATAGCCGAAGAGGTGTTGGACGACACCTTCCGCACAGCCCTCTCAGGCGACTCGAAGGAGTATCGCGAAAGTTCTTCCAGCCTGATGTTTGCCTTCATCTTGGCCTTGGTACTCATCTACCTTATTTTGGCCGCCCAATTCGAGAGTTTCAAAGATCCGCTCATCATCATGTTCACCGTGCCGTTGGCCGTAGCCGGGGCACTCGTCTTCATGGCCATCGACGGACAGACGATGAACATCTATAGCCAGATTGGTATCATCATGCTCATCGGCTTGGTAGCCAAGAACGGAATCCTCATCGTGGAGTTTGCCAACCAACGGCAGGAGAGTGGCGAGAACCGTTTCGACGCCATCCGCATGGCCTCCATCCAACGCTTGCGCCCCATCCTGATGACCAGTGTATCCACCATCCTCGGCCTCGTGCCATTGGTGTATGCCACAGGTGAAGGTGCCAACGGACGCATCGCCATGGGTGTGGCCGTCGTAGGCGGCATGTTGGTGTCCACGATTCTCACCTTGTTCGTGGTGCCGGCCATATACCTTTATATATCTACCGACCGGTCAAAGAAGAGTTGAACCCAATAACCCAAGGTTGTCTGAAAACTCCGAAAGTTTCGAGTTCTCAGACAACCAAACAAAAAAAAGGAAAAAAGAAATGAAACATATCATCCGACACATCTGTTTGGGCGTGGCACTGACCAGTGCCACCTCCATGCAGGCACAACACATCTACACACTGGAGTCGTGCCTCGACGAAGGATTGCAGAACAACTATTCGCTGCGCATCGTCCGCAACCAAGAACAGACGGCCCACAACAATGCCACCATCGCCAACGCCGGCTATCTGCCCACCTTGGACTTGAGCGCCGGATACAGCGGTTCGCTCGACGACACCGACACCAAACTGCGCTCTACGGGCGAAACGGTGAGCGAAAACGGAGCATTTGACCAGACCCTCAACGCCGGCTTGTCACTCAACTGGACCATCTTCGACGGATTGGGCATACAAGCCAACTATCAGAAGCTGAAAGAACTGGAGCGACAGGGCAAAACCCAGACACGCATCGCCATCGAGGACTTCATTGCCACCCTCTCGGCTGAGTACTACAACTTCGTACAACAGAAAATCCGTCTGAAGAATCTCCGCTACGCCGTGTCGCTCTCCAAAGAACGCCTGCGCATCGTTGAAGCCCGCTACAACATCGGCAGCTTCTCACGCCTCGACCTCCAGCAGGCCCGCGTAGACTTCAATGCCGACCAAGCATCCTTCATCAAGCAACAGGAGTTGCTCCACACCTCACGCATCCGTCTGAACCAACTGATGGCCGTGCGCGACATGAACGGACCCGTCATCGTTGAAGACACACTCATCATCCCCAACACCATGCTCCGCTTCGAACAGTTGTGGAACAACACCCTGCGCACCAACGCCTCGTTGCTCAAGGCCGAACAGAACCAAACCTTGGCCAAGCTGGACCAAAAAGCTGTGCTGAGCCGCAACTACCCCTACGTGAAGGCCAATGCCAACTACGGATATACCCACAACAAATACGAACTGGGAAGCAATATCAGCCGCGACAACCTGGGGCTGAGCTTCGGCGTCACCGTGGGCATCAACCTGTTCAACGGCAACAAGCGACGCGAAAGCCGCAATGCCCGACTGGCCGTAGAGAATGCACGTCTTGAGCGCGAAGAGCTGGAGCAAAGCCTGCGCGCCGACCTGATGAACCTGTGGCAAGCCTACCAAAACAACATCGACCTGCTCCAACTGGAGCGCGACAATCTGATAGCCGCACGCGACAACTACGAGATTGCCCGCGACCGCTACCTGCTTGGCGACCTCTCGGGTATCGAGATGCGCGAAGCACAAAAGAGCCTTCTGGATGCCGAAGAGCGCATCCTCTCTGCCGAGTACGACACCAAGATGTGTGAAATCTCCCTGCTGCAACTCAGCGGAAGCATCACCGACTACTTGGGTTCGGATTGGTAAGCGTAAAGAGCCACAAGGGGAAAGAACACAAGGTTATGCTCAGAAGAAATTCCTTAAACAAAACGGTGCAATGCAGGAATAAATAATGGTGTTTTATTTAATCCATTAAACAAAAACACCCGTTTTTTTGTGTATTCATTAAACAATAGTATCTTTGCAGCACTATTTATCAGAAATGAATAATTATGGATAAACAACTTCTGAAGCAAATATTGATAGACAACCAGCAAGAGGTTGTCCGTTATAGGATAGAGCCTCGCGAGCTCACTATTGCAGATTTCCCATGCTGTGTGTTAGTAGGTGTTCGCCGTTCGGGCAAATCCTACATGTTATACCATCGGATTCAACAATTGCTCCGTGAAGGCAAGCAGTGGGACGAAATGCTTTATCTCAACTTTGAGGATGAGCGTTTGGAGAATTTCGGGTCCGAAGACTTCAACCACATTCTCGAATGTCATCAGGAAATGTACGGAAAACGTCCTATGCTCTTCCTTGACGAGATACAGAACATTGAGCATTGGGAAAAGTTTGCCCGCCGTATGGCCGATGCGAATTACACCATTTATATTACCGGGTCGAATGCCAAGATGCTCTCCGGCGAAATCAATACCACGCTCGGAGGCCGCTTCCTCACGAGCGAAGTTTACCCTTACAGTTTCAGAGAATATGTGAATGTGCATCGGTTGTCAGTATCATCCCATGATTTGCTTTCTACCGAGGGAAGAGCTACGGCAGTCAGATGTTTTAATGAGTATCTGCACGACGGAGGCCTGCCCGCTTCAGCTTTGATGCCAGCCAAACGCAATTACCTGAGTAGTGTATTCCAGAAAATATACTTGGGAGACATCATTGCGCGCAACAATATCAGCAACATAGCAGGAATCAAAATACTGATAAGGAAGATTGCCGAGAGTGTTTGCCGACCTATCTCGTTCAACAGAATCAATAATCTGCTATCGAGCGTAGGAGGGAAATTAAGTTTGGCAACCACTATCAAATACATAGAGTACTGTGAAGAGGCCTGGCTTTTGCTCCGTCTGAAGAATTATGCTTCATGCCTTGCTGACAAGGAAAGCAACTGTAAGTACTACTTCGTTGACAACGGCATATTGAACCTCTTCTTGATTGACAAGGACACAATGCTGTTAGAGAATATGGTAGCCCTGCAACTTTTCCGCATGTATGGACACGACACCAACAACGAACAAGTTTTCTTCTACAACGAAAACTATGAAATAGATTTCTATATTCCCGAAGACGAACTTGCCATACAAGTATGCTACTCACTTCACGATAAAGAGACTTTGGATAGAGAAGTGGCTGCATTGACAAAACTTCCCAAGCGACTCACTTGCCGTCGACGCATTATTCTCACTTTTGACGAAGAAACCTCCTTTACCGATCAGCATGGGGTGATAGAGGTCCTTCCTTGTTGGAAATGGATGTTGCAATAGCCTGATATGAATTCCCCGCAACCAACAGTGATGGTTGCGGGGTTGAAAGTTTTATGGATTAATCAAATTCTAAAGAAACGTAAGTCCTATACCCCAAAATCCATTATCAAACATGTTTTCTGTTTTGAATTTAGGAGCAGAAATGTGGTAACCCACTGTGATGAAATTACTTTTCCAAAGCCTTATACCAATTGACAAGTTTGCAGATGCGCCATATCCAAATTTAAATCCCTCATCATAATCAAAGATTTTCCAATTAGTATATCCTAAATAAGGATAAATCATCCCATGAATCAAGAATGAGTTGTTTATAATATGGCGTTTGCGTAAACCCAATCCCAATGACATCGCACCACCCGCAACATCATCACCAAAACCTAAATCCCAATCCCATTTTAAATACCCTATTTTCCCAACATCAGCTCCGATGCCTGTTTTAACAATCTTGTAGTCAGAATCATAATTAACAACAATATCGCTTCCTCGATACTCCGTTTGTTGCTCTGAAACCGTTGTATTACTTTCACTATTACCGTTTGCTGCGACTTGTGCAATAACACTATCCAATGTAAAGCACATGGCACATGCTATTAATATTATTTTCTTCATAATTATTTAATTTTTTTGATTAAATGTTTTAAATAGAAAAAGGCGAAAACCATCCGATACTGTTTTACTTCGGGGCTACCGCCAAGTGGCCTTCTCACAAACAAGTACAGAATAGTCCACGCCTAATCCAGCGTGAACTTTCAGTCAACCTGTCCTCGTGAGAAATAATTGGCGGTAATTTCGAAGTGAGAACAAGAGCTAAAAGCTCAAATCCAATATAATTACAAGTACGAATGGGAACGCTTTCCGTTGTTAATTGCTTTAAAATCTCGATGAAAGGGCTTGCCTCATGGACAAACACAACTTTCGGTAATACGTTCGTGAGTACTGTCTGTTTCTTGAAAAATTAGTAAATTTAATGGGTTAGTAATTCTTATACGCGACAAAGATACACTTTAATTATGAATTTACGACTATACTTTAATGAAAAAATAGAAATATTTTTGATGAGCGATAGCGAACCAATTATAAATTCTGAACTATTTCACAGAATATGTTGTAGAAGACAAAATGAGGGGGGGCAAATGAGAGAGTTCGATAGAGAAAAGGTGGATTTTCTTTACATCACTCAGTAATAAATCCCGCACTTCCATTTCATTCCTATTTTGCTAAAAAGAAACGTTGCGTAGCGAGTGATTTCCCGCATAAATATGCATGAGAGTGGAGGAAGAATGGAATAAGAAAACGCTTGCAAACGGATGTCCCCACTCACCCTATCCTAAACATGCGCGGACGTTTAGGAGTGATTCCGCTCGTGCGCAGTTGCGCATGGACGGAACTTCGGCGGACGTTTAGGAGCGCTTCAGCGGATATTTAGGACAGGTGGTTCCAAAAGGCTTCGTTGAATGGGATTTGCTATCACTTTCTTGTTCGCCTTGAGTGTATATTTATACCCATACCCTGCATAAATATGCAAAACCGACCGCGCGAGAATCGCCTGTATGCACACAAGTTTTCTTTCGTGCAAAAAATGGGTAGAATTTCAATTGCATCGTAAGTTATTGAGGGCCAATCTTGTACTAAGACGGTTTTAGCTTTGAGATAAGGCGGGCTTAGCCTTTGGATAACACTGGTGGAGAAGTGAGTTTTTTCAGTTTTCTTACATAGTGGATGGCGAAATGTTTACAGAAGCGTAAAACTATTTGTTGCATTACAGATGTTACACACATGGGGATTGCGGATAAAAAGAGAGGCACGTGTAAAAAGAGAATAGCCTCCGACAGCATTTCGCTGACGGAGGCTATTCTATGTAATCTGTCAAATGTTCGGTTCTTCCTTATCCGCAACGCGAACTGCCACAGTGCTTGCAGATGAGGCAACCTTCCTGATATACCAGAGTTTCGTGGCCACAGTTGGGACACTTTTGTCCCTTGGCTTCGGTGCCGTCCTGGATGTATTTCTTCAGGGCGCGCTCAACACCGTTTTTCCAGGTGTTGATGCTTTCGCTGTCGAGTTGGAGCGAACCTACGAGCTTGATTACCTGCTCGATGGGCATGCGGTAGCGAAGCACGCCGGAGATGAGCTTGGCATAGTTCCAGTACTCTTTGTTGAACTTCTCGGAGAGGCCTTCGACGGTGGTCTTGTAGCCACGTTTGTTTTCAAACTGGAAGTCGTAGCGTTTGCGTCCTTCCTCATCGGTGGTCTTGATGATGCGTCCGCGAGTCACGCTCTTGGGCAGGATGATTCCCTCTTCGTCGTCTTGCAAACCGGTGAAGATTTCGTAAGGATATCCGTCGAGCAGTCCCACGAAGGCCACCCACTTCTCTTTGTTATTTTGGAAACGCACGATGTCGCAATCGAGCACGGCCGGGCGCACTTCGGTCACCGTAGGTGGTTTGCAGGGGAGCGGTTCGTCCTTCTTGTCGTTCTTGGTGGAGATGAGCACGCCTGCACGGCTGCCATCGCGGTAGACGGTGCATCCCTTGCAGCCGCTCTTCCATGCTTCCACGTAGAGGCGGTTCACCAGCTCTTCGTCCACGTCGTTGGGCAGGTTGATGGTGACACTGATGCTGTGGTCGACCCACTTCTGGATGGCTCCCTGCATCTGCACCTTCATCAGCCAATCCACGTCGTTGCTGGTGGCTTTGTTGTAGGGCGACTGGGCTACCAGTTCGTCGATTTCTTCCTGCGTGTAGCGCTTTTCAGTGTCGTAGCCATTCACGCGCATCCATTCGAGGAACTTGTGGTGATAGACGATGTATTCCTCAAAGGCATCGCCCGTTTCATCCATAAAGTCCACGTGCACTTCGGGGTCGTTGGGGTTCACCTTGCGACGGCGTTTGTAGACGGGCATAAAGACGGGCTCGATGCCGCTCGTCGTCTGTGTCATCAAGCTGGTGGTTCCCGTGGGTGCGATGGTGAGGCAGGCGATGTTTCGGCGGCCATACTGTTTCATCTCCTCATACAGGGCGGGATCGGCCTCCTTGATGCGGTTCACGAAGGGGTTGTTCTTTTCGCGCTCGCTGTCGTAGACGGCGAATGCTCCGCGCTCCTTGGCCATGTTTACTGATGAACGGTAGGCTTCCAAAGCCACGGTCTTGTGTACCTCCACGCTGAAATCAGTAGCCTCCTGTGTGCCATAGCGCAAGCCCATGGCGGCAATCATGTCGCCTTCGGCAGTGATGCCCACGCCGGTGCGTCGTCCCTGTCCGCTCTTCTTGTAAATCTTCTCCCACAGCGTCATTTCGCTGCCCTTCACTTCGTCGCTTTCGGGGTCGCTCTTAATCTTCTCCATGATGCGCTCAATCTTTTCCAACTCCAGGTCGATGATGTCGTCCATGATGCGCTGTGCCAATCCCACGTGTTTGCGGAAGAGGTCGAAGTCGAAGTAGGCGTCCTTCGTGAAGGGGTTCACTACGTAGGAGTAGAGATTGATGGCCAACAGGCGGCACGAGTCATAGGGGCAGAGGGGAATCTCGCCACAGGGGTTGGTGCTGACGGTGCGGTAACCCAGGTCGGCATAGCAGTCGGGCACACTCTCGCGAATGATGGTGTCCCAGAAAAGCACGCCAGGTTCGGCGCTCTTCCATGCATTGTGTACAATCTTCTTCCACAGGGCCGAGGCGTCAATCTGCTTGCTCACCATCGGGTCGTTTCCCGTGATGGGATATTGCTGTGTATAGGGGACTCCCTCGATGGCTGCGCGCATGAAGTCGTCGTCCAGTTTCACGGAGACATTGGCACCCGTCACCTTGCCCTCGGTCATCTTGGCATCGATGAACGACTCTGAATCGGGATGCTTGATGCTCACGCTCAACATCAGGGCGCCACGGCGTCCGTCCTGTGCCACCTCGCGCGTACTATTAGAATAGCGTTCCATAAAGGGGACCAAACCCGTAGAGGTCAGCGCCGAGTTCTTCACCGGTGAGCCTTTGGGGCGGATGTGCGAGAGGTCGTGACCCACTCCACCGCGACGCTTCATCAGCTGCACCTGCTCTTCGTCGATGCGGATGATGGCACCGTAGGAGTCGGCCTCGCCGTCCATACCGATAACGAAGCAGTTGGAAAGCGAGGCAATCTGGAAATCATTGCCGATACCCGTCATGGGGCTGCCCTGCGGCACAATGTACCGGAAGTGGTCCATCAGGTCAAACAGCTCTTTGGCTGAAAGCGGGTTGGCATACTTCTGTTCGATGCGAGCCACCTCGTTGGCTATGCGCCAGTGCATATCCTCGGGCGAGCGCTCATAGATTTTTCCGAACGAGTCTTTCACGGCATACTTGTTCACCCACACACGGGCTGCCAGCTCGTCGCCTTTGAAGTATTCGAGCGACGCCTCGAACGCTTCGTCATACGTATAAGTTTTCTGTTCCATTAGATTAAGTTATATGATCATTTTTCTAAGTGGGTGCAAAGCTACACAGACTTTTTGAGTTGGCCAAACTTTTCCACAAGAAGTTATTAACAATCTGATAAAGTTTTCCAAAACAAAAACAATTAATATTGATTATCAACAAGTTATAATTTTGTCAAAGAAGAAAAGTTTCCCAAAAGAGAAAGCTCCCGCTTGACTATGTTTATTTTTCCGGGCATTCTTGGCTCGCAAAAATTCTATCAGATCCCCTTTGTGCCGAATGTCAGATAGTGAAAAATTCATCAGACATTCAAGAAAAACTATCACGTATCCGAGGAACTTCTGTCAGCAGACAGCCGGAGGTCGCCCTGTTGACTGAATAAATCCATCATCTGCCTTTGGGCGTGTCGAAGAAAAAACGTACTTTTGCAGGCGGACAATCAAAATGATGCATAACTGCCCGGAAAGAGGCAGATTACAGGCAAGAACTGTTGGAACATTCACAAAAGTTTCCTACATTTGCACCTGAAAGTGACGAATAACGCTTACCAACAAAAAACATCAACCTGCAATGAAGAAGTTTGCCGAATATATCCAGCGGATAGAGATTAAGGCCCTGTGGGGGCGGAAGAACATCGTGTGGAACCTGCGTCCCGACGTGAACATTCTGAGTGGCATCAACGGCATAGGGAAGAGTACGATTCTGAACGAGTCGGTGCTCTCGCTCGGCATACTGGACAGCACTCCGCGCACCGACGGGAGGGCCATCGTGAAAACCGTTCTCTATCCCGAGGACGCCACTGCCATACGGTTTGATGTAATCCGCAGCTTCGACCGTCCCCTGCTGCATGGCGACTTGCTGGAGAAGATGGCCGACAAGAATGTGAAGACCGAGCTGGATTGGCAGCTCTACCAGTTGCAGCGCCGCTACCTGGACTATCAGGTGAACGTGGGAAACCGCATCATTGAGAGGCTGACCAACGGCACTCCCGAGGGACAGACCGAGGCTGCCTTGCTGTCGGTTCCTAAGAAGATGTTTCAGGACATGGTGGACGAACTGTTCAATGAGACGGGCAAACAAATCATCCGGCAGAGCAATGAAATCATGTTCGAGCAGGATGGTGAGACGCTCTATCCCTACCAGCTCTCTTCGGGTGAGAAGCAGTTGCTCGTCATTCTGTTGACGGTGCTCGTGCAGGACGGACAGCCGGCCGTGCTGTTTATGGATGAGCCGGAGGTGAGCCTCCACATCGAATGGCAACAGCGCCTCATCGAACTGATTCGCCGACTGAACCACAACGTGCAGATTATCCTCACCACCCACTCGCCTGCCGTCATCATGAACGGATGGCAAGATGCCGTCACCGAGGTGAGCGACATCACGGAATAGTCCCGAGCCGCGCGCCCTCCCTCCCCTAATCTCTACACCTTACGCCCTATACCTTATTATATATATAACATGGGAAAAAGACTTGCCGACAACATCAACTCGCAATACATAGCCGCCGCTAACCTGCTGCGCCCAAAGAAGGCGCGGAAGAAGATTGTGGCCTATGTTGAGAGCTACGACGATGTCTTTTTCTGGCGCTCGCTACTGAGTGAGTTTGAGGACGAGGAGTACTACTTCGAGGTGATGCTGCCCTCGTCGGAGTCGCTACAGAAGGGCAAGAAGGCTGCCTTGATGAACCGCTTGGGATGCGGACTGGGGCAAAACATGATTGCTTGTGTGGATGCCGACTACGACTACCTGATGCAGGGAACGACCCACACCTCGCGGCAGATTATCCGCAGCCGATATGTTTTTCACACCTATGCCTATGCCATCGAGAACTTCCAGTGCTACGCCGAAGGTCTGCACGAAGCCTGTGTGATGGCCACGCTGAACGATCGTGTCATCGTGGACATTCCGGTTTTCATGCGCCTCTATTCACAGACCATCTTCCCGCTGTTTGCCTGGTCGATATGGTTCTACCGCCAAGGCATACTCAACCGTTTTTCTATCACCGACTTCAACAACACCGTGTCGCTTGACTCCGTAAACCTGCGCCAGCCCGAGGAGGCGCTGAATGCTGTGGCCGGCCGTGTGCGCCGCAAGCTGAACTGGTTGGAAAACCGTTTCCGCAATGCCCGTGCCGCCGTAAAAGCGTTGGAGGAGGAGTTGCAACAACTGGGTGTCACTCCCGAAACCACCTACCTCTTTGTTCAGGGGCACAACCTTTTCGAGAATGTGGTGTTGAAGTTGCTCCACCCCATCTGTGCCCAACTGCGTCGCGAACGCGAATGCGAGATAAAATACCTGGCCGAACACAACCAGCAGATGCAGAACGAACTGACCTGCTACCAGCATAGTCAAGCCGGCATCGACTTCATCCTGCGCAAGAGCATCGGCTACAAAGAGGCCCCCCTCTACCAGCGATTGAGGGATGACGTGCGCCGTTTTTTGGATGATATTCGTCCCAAAAAGCAGGAAAACACGCCCAAAGAATAAAAAATCCCGCCATGTTTCTTGGCTATGTGCCAAATAATTAGTTACTTTGCAGCCGCTTTCGCGCAATCGCTGTCAAAAGTAAGAGAGATTTGATATGTTGCGTAGTAACGATAAACAATTTAATAATAAACAAAATGGATTTAATTAAAATTGCTGAAGAAGCATTTGCTACCGGTAAGGAGCATCCCGCATTCAAGGCTGGTGACACTGTAACCGTAGCATACCGTATCGTTGAGGGTAACAAGGAGCGTGTACAGTTGTACCGCGGTGTTGTTATCAAAATTGCTGGCCACGGAAACAAGAAGCGTTTCACCGTGCGCAAGATGTCAGGAACTGTAGGTGTTGAGCGTATCTTCCCCATCGAGTCTCCGGCTATCGACAGCATCACAGTTAACAAGATTGGTAAGGTTCGTCGCGCCAAGTTGTACTACCTGCGCAAACTTACCGGTAAGAAGGCCAGAATTGCAGAGAAGCGCGTTAACGCCTAATCATACGAACTGGTTTCAACAAAAAAAGGAAAGGGCACATCCGCACAGGATGCGCCCTTTTTCTTTTCCTACAACCCTCATGCCGAGGCTACTGGAGGGAGATCCAGTCCGAAAAGCCAGTTGCTGATTATGGGTCAGCCTTTGTCATTTTCCAGACTGTCCCATAGGATGCCCGAATGACATCAAGTTCCCACCTTCGGTGACATCAAGTTCCCACCTTCGGTGACATCAAGTTCCCACCATCGGCGACATCAAGTTCCCGCCATCGGTGACATCAAGTTCCCATCACCGGTGACATCAAGTTCCCTCGAAGGGGGAGATCTTGATGGCTCATGAGGGGAGTTTGTTTAGTCCATGTGGAACACCTCGGGCAGAGGAATGGAGATGGGTGAATTGTCGGGATTCACCTCCATGATGTCGGCCATATAGTCCCACCACTTCTGCACGATGGGGTTGGTGCCCATGTCCTGTGATGACTCTTCGCCACGTGTCTTCTGGAAGGCGAACAGGATGTTGGTGTCCTTGTCCCAATAGATGGAGTAGTCGTACACTCCGTTATTGGACAACAGCTCTTTCAACTCGGGCCAGATGGCTGCATGGCGTCTTTCATACTCTTCCTCGAAGCCAGGCTTCAGGAACATCTTGAATGCTTCTCTTTTCATGTCTTTAGGTTTTTGTTTTTAGTTATTTTTTCATGGGGGGGGAGAATCTTTACAAAATCAGTTTGTCCACGTTCCCTTCGTGGAAGATGGGTTTGTCGGTCTTCTGCTCGGTGCGATAGAACTGCACGGCACTGTCGTTCATCTTGGGATGTTGTGCCTTCATCAGTCTGATAATCTCGGCACCCGCCCAGATGACAGGGCCATAGCCATGAGCCGCCATCTTGTGCACAGGGCGATAGTAGTAGAAGGCGTGGTCGAAGGCCATGCCTGTGCCCACGCATGTGCCTCCCACTTGTCCTTGCTCGTCGATCTGGGTAGTGACGGCATTCCAGGCAAGCTGAGCCACAGGACCATACGTCATGGCATCCAGCCACCCTTTGTTGATGCCGTGGGCAATGCAATAGGCATAGATGGCCGTCGCCGAAGTCTCGAGATATGAGTCGTTGCGGTCGAGCAACTGATGCCAGAATCCTTCGCCACTCTGCAAAGCGGCCAATCCGCGCACGTGGTTGCGGTAGAGGGTCAAGATGTCGTTGCGTTGAGGATAATTCTCGGGCAGCACATCGAGCACCTCGCACATGGTGAGCAGTGCCCAGCCGTTGGCGCGTCCCCAGTGGAAGGAGGGATGCTCGTCCATGCTCTCTACCCATCCGTGGCGGAAGAGGTTCTTCTCGGGCACCCACATGCGGTCGGCAAACTGGAGCACCTGGCGCACGGCCTCGGCCTGATAACGCCCTTGCTCTTCACCGGCAATCACCGAATACCATGCCACGGGAGGGATGCCCATGAACATGTCGTCCAACCACACGGTGTTGCGGAAGGGGCGTGTGCGGGCAAAGGTGCCGTCGGCCAAGCGGTATTCGCCGTTCATGATGTAGTTGATGTAGTTCTGAATCAAGGGAGTGACGGGCAAAGAGGCGTCCTTCAATTGTGCCTTAATCATGGCCGCACACACGGCACCGGCATCATCCAATGCATGAGGGTCAAGGATTTGGCGCATCTGAGGGTCGACCTTGCCATGCTTTTCGTGCAAAGCGCGGAAGTGAGGAGCCACCTCGGCCAGGAAGCGGAAGCGCTTGGTCACGTAGTCGCGATAAGCCTCGTCGCCCGTAGCTTCGGCAGCAGCCAGCATGGCTGAGTAGGTGACACCCCATTCGTAGCTTGCCAAGCGGAAAGTGCCGCGTTCGAGTTGGGCATCAGGCCCCATGTTGGCATAGTCGGTGATGGTTTCTCCCGTCTTCTCATTCACCACGCGGGTGGGAGTGCATCCTTCCAGATAGTGGAGCACCCTGTCCATATAGCCCTTCACCTCCTCTACCGACATCACTCCGTAGGGTGTCTTATACTCGGGTTGCATCAGGTGCAAGGGGGTGTTCGAGTCGTTGATAACGGCCTTCTCTCCTGCGTTGTCTTGCGGGGCCGTACAAGCGGTGGCCATCAAAGTTGCAAGGGCGGCTATGGTGTAGGTTCTTGTTTTCATCTTTGTCTTCAATCTTTGCTTTATCTTTTGTTTTACTTGTTTATTAGTCTCCCGATGATGTTGTCACTTCTTACATGTTGGCATACATGCGCGTTGTCACTTCTTTATTTCGTATCCACGGAAAAGTCCCTCCTTGAGGTCGGCACCGAAGTAGAAGCCCTGTTGGGTGGGTTGGTTGTAAGCCACATTCTGTGTGGCAATGCTGATGCGGTAGACGGGGTCTTCAAGGAAGGTGTGGAAGCGGTAGTCGGTAGGTATGGTTGTGACGTAGAGGCGGAGTGCCGAGTTGTCCTCGGTGCGCAGGAGCACCTCTTCGCGCCAGTCGCCCAAGATGTCGGCGTGCAGGCAGGGATTGCTCTTGCTTCCATTGTTGCGCACGCCCTCCAGTGTCACCAGTTCTTCGCATTGGCGTGTCTCCCAATTGTACTTCGAGATGCGGGTGCCGTCGAGCAGTTCGCGCAACAGGTCGCCATCCCACCACACGGCCATGTTGCACGCCAGGCGGCCAGGATTCTCATTGATGAGTTCGCCCTTCACGTTGCGGATGCCTCCCGTTGCAAGCGACCACATTTCGACGCCCCATGAGGTGGGGTCGATGTCGGCAGCCATGCAACGGCCCACGTCTTCGCCCGACTTCACTTGGAAGATGACCTTGCCCGTGGCAGCATCGCGGAAGGTAGAGCCATCCCTGCGATTCTCGTGGCAGTCCCACACCTGCAACTTCTCCGAGTCGGGGAAGAATCCCATCAGGTGCATGGCGTCGCCATGTCCCATGCGGGTGGTGTAGAGGCCCTTGCCATTGTGGTCAACGGCCATCGATCCATAGATGATTTCGTCGCATCCGTCGCCATCCACGTCGCCCACGCGCAGGTTGTGGTTGCCTTGTCCGGCGTAGCGTTTGTTGCCTTTGTCGTTGGAGTCGAACACCCAGCGTTGCTTCAGCTGCTTGCCATCCCAATCGAAGGCGGCGAGCACGGTGCGGGTGTAGTAACCACGGCACATCACCACGCTGGGATGCACGCCATCGAGATAGGCCACGCAGGCCAGGTAGCGGTCACTTCGGTTGGCCTTCGTGTCGCCCCATCCGGCCAAGTCGCCACGCTCGGGCACATAGTCGATGGTGCAGAGAGCCTCGCCTGTCAATCCGCTGAAGACGGTGAGGTATTCAGGTCCCTTGAGGATGCGTCCCTGCATGGCGGGGGTGAATGAGCGGAAGCGCCGGCGTTGTTGCTGATTGTTGCGAGGGTCACCTCCTTGAGGCGGACGTTGTCCGTCGGGGCGCATCTGCGGACGTTGTCCGTCCATCATGGGCGGACGTTGGTCATCGGGGCGTCTACCCTCGGTTCTCATGCGTTCTTCGCGCTCCTTCATCATCTTTTCATACTCCTGCATACGCTTGTATTGTCCCACGGTGTCGCCCATTTCGCGCCAGTCGGCATCGGCGTTGCCAATCACCTTGCCTGTGCCGTCCACGGTGCCGTCGCCCGTCTTCATCACCACCTCGGCACGGTTGTCGCCATCGAGGTCGTACACCATGAATTGGGTGTAGTGGGCGCCGGCGCGGATGTTGCGTCCGAGGTCGATGCGCCAAAGGCGTTCGCCCGTCAGGCGGTAGCAATCGAAGAGCACGTTGCCCGTGTAGCCGTCATGCGCATTGTCGTGTGCATTGCTGGGATCCCACTTCAGGATGATTTCATATTCGCCATCGCCATCCACATCGCCGATGCTGGCGTCGTTGGCGCTATAGGAGTAGGTCTGCCCTGAGGGTGTTTTCCCATCTTCAGGCTTTTGCAGGGGGATGTTCAGATAACCCACAGGGGCATTGGCCATAAGGGCATACTTCCCATCCGCGTTGTGCGTCTCGGCTCCGTTCACCACGGGGCGCACTTCGTAGAGAGCCGCTTTGCCGCCCGCCTGCTTGTCCACCCACATGGTGGCTTTGCCGGCTGGCACGGTGGCCACCCGTTGTCCGTCGCGATAGACGTTGAAGGCCGTCTCCAGCGGGTCGGTGGAGAGGTAGCGCCACGTGAGGCAAGTTTCCGTCTCGCTTTGACGGATGGCCACCACGCCACGATTCAGCTCCTCGCGTTGGAGTTTGGTGAAGTCATACTTGGGTTGTGATTGAGTGCCCAATGCCGTGCTCATCAGCACCGAAAGGGCGAAGAGGCTTCTTCTGATGTTCATAAACTGAGACCGTTTTTAATGGTATTAATCAATAATGCGGCAAATATACATCTTTTTCTTCATATAAAAGAGCAAAACGTCGTTTTTTTGTCACATCATCCACAATCCCATCTGTTAACAACCCTTAACCCATGGCTGAGGCAGGCTTAACCCATGGCTGAGGAGGGCTTACCCCTGGGCTGAGGAGGGCTTAACTTTCCCTTTATCCTATTTTTCCTCCGAAAAACTTGTGTAGTTTCACATTTTTTCCGAACTTTACCCACGTTTTCAAACTAACGACTATGAAAAGACTTGTTTACACACTTTTTACCCTCTGCATCAGCATGTGCACATCAGCCTTCAGCGCTATGGCACAGGAGGTTGCCTCAGGCCTCGACCAACGGAATTTCAAGAAATACTGGATGATAGAATCCGAGGCGCCCGATTATCAGGTGAAACACTTGGGCGACACGCTGGAGATTGTCTCGCCAAAGGGACTCACCCTGTGGCGCAAGGAGCCGATGAAAGGCAACGTGGTGATTGAGTACGACGCTTGTGTGATGGACGAGGGACGGCCCGAAGACCGACTGAGCGACCTCAACTGCTTCTGGATGGCCAGCGACCCCAAGCACCCCGACAACTTGAAGAAGCGTATGGCGTGGCGAAGCGGCATCTTCGTGCGAAGCTACTCGATGCAACTCTACTACGTGGGCTTCGGAGGCAACCACAACACGACCACACGCTTCCGCCGATACGATGGCGACGAGGCGGCCATCACCGACAAGGAGAAACGACCTGCCATCCTGAAGGAGTACACCGATGAGGCCCACCTGCTGAAGCCCAACAAATGGTATCACATCCGCCTTGAGAGCCGCAACGGACGCGTGACCTACACCATTGATGGCGAGCAACTGGTGGATTTCCGCGACGCACGTCCGCTCACCGAGGGATGGTTTGGTTTCCGCACCACCCTCTCGCGCACACGCATCGCCAACTTCCACTACACGTGTACCCCCATCGAAAAGCAACCGCGCCACATCACCCTCCGATGGATAGGCAACACCCCTGAGACGAACACGCCGAACACATGGGGAGTGCCCTTCGAGCCGGGAAGTGTGCAACCTCATTCCCTCTTTTCACTAACGGCTAAGGACAGCACCCTTGCTCACGACTTCTGGCCACTTGCCTATTGGCCCGACGGCTCGGTCAAGTGGGGAGCCTTTGCCACCGTAGTGCCTGGTGGCGCGGATAGTGTGACATTGAAACTCGATTTCAAAAGAAGTTGGACACAAAAGGGGAAGAAGAAAAAATCAGAGGTTCCCCCTTTCACAAGTCAGAATTCAAAATTCACAATTAACACCGGCCCCCTGACCGCCCACATCAGTCGCGAGGGCGGAAGCCTCTTCGACAGCCTTATATATAAAGGTACGAAAGTGGCCGGAAAGGCGCGTCTTATTTGCCAGACGAGAGAAATATTTTTCCCCAACGGGGAAGAAAAAACTTTCAGGCAGGGAAATTTTGAAAGCCAGATAAAGGCGTGCGACATCGAGCGCACCGACCACGTGCGCACCGTGGTGAAGGTGGAGGGAGTGCACACCGATGGCAAGCGCGAATGGCTCCCCTTCGTAGTGCGCCTCTACTTCTATCAGGGAAGCGAACAGGTGAAGATGGTGCACACGATGCTCTACGATGGTGATGCCGAGAAGGACTTCATCAGCGGCCTTGGCGTGCAATTCGACGTGCCCCTACGCGACGAAGTGTACAATCGCCACGTGGCCTTCACCAACACCGAGGGCGGCGTGTGGAGCGAGCCGGTGCAACCATTGGTGGGACGCCGCGTGCTCTCGCTCGACCGGCAAGACATGCAACCCCTTCAGATGAAGGGCGAGCGCATCCCCTCACCCGAGACTTTTGACGAACGTGGGCAAGCACTCATCCGCGAATGGGCGGCATGGGAGGGCTTCCGCCTTACGCAACTCTCGCCCGACGGATTCACCATACGCAAGCGGGCCACCGACGATTCGCCATGGATAGGCACCATGGGTGGCCAGCGGGCAAACGGACTTGCCTTCATCGGCGACACGCAAGGAGGACTGGCCGCTTGCCTGCAGGAGTTTTGGCAATCCTACCCCTCGACATTGGAGATTGGTGGCGCACGCTCACAAGAGGCCACCATGACCCTCTGGCTATGGAGCCCCGAGGCGGATGCGATGGACCTCCGCCACTACGACAAGGTGGCTCATGGCCTCAACTCCAGCTACGAGGATGTGCAAGAGGGCCTCAGCACCCCCTATGGCATCGGACGCACCAGCACCCTGATGCTCACACCTTACATATATAAGGGAAAACAGGAGATGGCCCGCTTTGCCGAATCGCTCACCACCGAGCACCAGTTGGCTTGCACGCCCCAGTACCTCCACGACCGCCGCGCCTTTGGTGTGTGGAGTCTGCCCAAGCACGATACCCCCTTGGCCCGCCAGATAGAGCAACGCCTCGACGACTACATCCACTACTACCAGCAAGCCATCGAAGGGCATCGTTGGTATGGTTTCTGGGATTATGGCGACGTGATGCACGCCTACGACCCCGCCCGCCATTCGTGGAAGTACGACGTGGGTGGCTTCGCTTGGGACAACACCGAGTTGGCCAGCAATATGTGGCTATGGTATATGTACCTGCGCACTGGTCGTGCCGACATTTGGCAGATGGCCAAGGCCATGAGCCGCCACACGGGCGAAGTGGACGTCTACCACTTTGGCCCCAATGCAGGATTGGGAAGCCGCCACAACGTGAGCCACTGGGGATGTGGCGCCAAGGAGGCACGCATCAGCCAAGCAGCTTGGAATCGCTTTTTCTATTACCTGACGGGCGACGAGCGCACAGGCGACCTGATGACCGAGGTGAAGGATGCCGAGCAGAAGCTCTACACCCTCGACCCCATGCGCCTGGCCCAACCACGCGACCTCTACCCCTGCACGGCCCCTGCCCGCCTGCGCATAGGCCCCGACTGGCTTGCCTACGCCAGCAACTGGATGACCCAATGGGAGCGCACGGGCGACACCCGCTATCGCGACATGATTGTGGCCGGCATGAAGAGCATCGCCGCCCTTCCAAGTGGCATCTTCACAGGGCCTAAAGCCTTAGGCTTCGACCCCGCCACAGGCATCATCAGCCACGAGGGAGACCCCACCTTACAAAGCACCAACCACCTGCTTCCCATTATGGGAGGTTTCGAGGTGATGAACGAAATGACCCGCATGTTACCCCTTCCCGAGTGGGAGAATACCTGGTTGCACTACACCCGCCACTACCATCAGAAGGCCGAAGAACTGCACGGTAGCGGTTTCCGCATCCCTCGCCTGCCGGCTTATGCGGCTTATCATTCCGCCGACCCCAAGGCGGGTGAAGAGGCATGGAAACTCCTCTTGCGACGCGACTATCCCCACACACTGCCCCCGCTGAAGATGGACACAGTGCCCACTCCTGAAGTGCTCAACCCTATACTTGAGGACCTGACGATAAGCACCAACGGAGTAGCCACCTGGAGCCTCGATGCCATCTACCTCCAAGAAGTGTGGCCAAAGTAAATGAAGAGTTTTCTTTGCTCAATCAACAAATTATCCTTATCTTTGCCCCAATTTATAAAAAAAAAGAGATAGAAACTATTAACCATTAAACCTATTTTTAAGTAAGAACAGATGAAGAAAATGTTTTTTGCAGCCCTGCTCTTCGCATTTGCAGGCATCTGTGCCACGCAAGCACAGGAACTTCCCGACAAGAAAGCAACGTTGGAGACACTGCTCTCTGTCAACAAGTATTTCATGCGCAAGAATCCCGATCCCGGTTGCCCCACATTCGCACACAACAAGATGCGCACCAGCAACCTCTGGACACGTGGCGTATACTACGAAGGAGTGATGGCCCTCTATGACATCTATCCCTTGGAAGAGCTCTACGACTACACCTACCAATGGGGCGAAGCCCACAAATGGATGGTGCGAGGCGGCAGCCAACATCGCGATGCCGACAACTACTGCTGCGGACAGACCTATATCGACATGTATCGCAAGACTGGCGACCGCCGCATGATTCGCAGTATCGACGCCTGCATGAACATGCTCATCAACACCCCACAGGTAAACGACTGGTGGTGGATTGATGCCATACAGATGGGAATGCCCGTGCTCGCCAAGATGGGCGTAGAGAAAGGCAACGACCAGCGCTACTTCGACAAGATGTGGGACATGTATGAATACACCCGCAACCATCATGGCGAAGCCGGCATGTACAACCCCAAGGACGGACTTTGGTGGCGCGACCACGACTTCGACCCTCCCTATAAAGAGCCGAACGGTGAAGACTGCTACTGGTCACGCGGAAACGGTTGGGTGTACGCAGCCCTCGTGCGTGTGATGAATGAAATCCCCGCCGACGAAAAACACTATGCCGACTATCTGGCCGACTTCAAAGCCATGAGCAAAGCACTGAAGGCCTGTCAGCGTGCCGACGGATATTGGAACGTAAGCCTCCACGACGAGAGCAACTTTGGAGGCAAGGAAGTCAGCGGCACCTCACTCTTTGTCTACGGCATGGCATGGGGCGTGCGCAAGGGCATCCTCGACCGCGACGAATATCTGCCCGTCCTCCTCAAAGCCTGGAATGCCATGGTAAAGGAGTGTGTCCACAAGAACGGTTTCCTCGGCTACGTACAAGGCACTGGCAAAGAACCTAAGGACGGACAACCCGTCACCTACAACAGTGTCCCCGACTTCGAAGACTACGGCCTCGGATGCTTCCTCCTCGCAGGTACGGAGGTGTACAAGTTGAAGTAAACCATTGCCGCAAGTATGTAAAGAAAATAAATTTAGGCACGGATTACACGGATAAATTATCCCCTTTTTAGGGTATAATACAAAAGAAATCCGTGTAATCCGTGCCTAAAAAACAACTTGTCGCAATTCTATAGTTAAGGCAACCCGGTCAGGCAATCACTTCTCCTCGAAAGCCTCAAAGAAGCCTTTCAGTCCCTCTTCCAACGAACTGCCTAAGTCCTCCAGCATCTCCTCCAGCCCTTCAAGTTCACCCTCCATTCCTTCGGCCACACCTTCCAGTTCCTTGGACGAAATCTCCAATTCCTTTTCCAAGCCCTCCATGCCACCTTCAAACTGTTTGAGCAATGTCTTCAGCTGGCTGCCGGCCACCTTCACAGCGCTCTTGGTCAACAATCCCACGTAGCGCCCCTTCAAGCGTCCAATCTCCTTCAGTTCCTCTTCCGAATATTCATTTTCCTTCAAGGTTTCATTGATGGCCGAATACTCCTTTATCACAGCCGTCCAATCCTCCTCGGTGAACTCCTTGCGGTTCTTTTCCACATTCTCCACCAAAGACTCCAAGTCGTTGATTGCCGACTTCGGCGTAGAGCACGACGCCACCATCATGGCCACAGCCACAATAAAAATCATCATTTTATTCATAGTCCTTTTATCACTAATTATTCACATTATTCTTGTTTTCAGCGGCCAAAGGTATAAATACTTCTCCATTTTCCAATCACCCGCCACCAAATAAATGATAAAAATCTGCGAGATGGACAAAATTTGATGGTGTTATTCTTTATTTCACCATTATTTTAATACATTTGCAGCAAATCTATATATACCGAACAGAAACGCCAGAACGGTGAAGCCAATATGCTGGTGGACGAGATACAAAAAGCATAGAAGAACTGAAAATGAAACAGAATACATTAAGCGTTAGCGGAGGAAACTCCATAAAATCACTCTATCAGGATGCACGCCGGATTATAGAGCAAGCTCGTAACAATGCAGTCCGCAGTGTGGACTTTTGCCGTGTGCAGATGTACTGGAATCTAGGCAGACGCATTTTTGAAGAAGAACAGCAAGGGAAGGAACGCGCAGATTATGGAGCATATTTGATAAAGAACCTGTCAGCACAACTTTTGCCTGAATTTGGAAGCGGATTTGGAGTAAGACAATTGGAAACATGTCGCCAATTTTATAGGCTTTATCCAATTGCGCACACACTGCGTTCGCAATTGAATTGGAGCCAATACAGGCGTCTTATACAGATAGAAGACCCCGACAAACGTGAGTATTATGAATTGGAGTCTGTCAACAACGCATGGACGGCACGTGAGACCGAACGACAAATTAACTCCATGCTCTATGAGCGTCTGCTAATGAGCAACGACAAGGAGAGCGTATTGGCCGTAGCTCGCAAACAACGTATTCCTGACTCCCCCACAGAAGTCATCAAAGACCCAATGGTACTTGAATTCTTAGGGCTTCACCGCGAATCAAGTTATTATGAGAAGGATATAGAGGGAGCGATAATCTCACACCTGACAGAGTTTCTGCTCGAAATGGGCAAAGGTTTCTCTTTTGTGGCTCGCCAGAAACGCATTCAGCTCGAAGATGATGAATTCTTTGCCGACCTCGTTTTCTACAATCGTCTGCTACGCTGCCATGTAGTCATTGAACTGAAAACAGGCGAGTTGACACATCAGGATTTGGGACAATTGCAGATGTATGTCAACTACTACGACCGCAACGAAAGATTGCCCTATGAGAATCCTACCATAGGCATTCTACTTTGTACGGCGAAGAACAACACTGTTGTCAAAATGACTTTACCCGAAGATAACAAAACGATTCTCGCCAGCGAATATAAGTTGTATTTACCTACTACAGAAGAACTCGTTAAGGAGATAGATGCAGTGAAGAAAATGGCAAGACAAAAGAAGGAAGAGGAAGTATAAAAAAGAAAATGAATCAACAATATAATGGCAAATCTGAACCGAATCATGGATAATATTGCAAACAAATAACGGTTCATTTATACATCTCTGGTCGTCTGGTTTTGTTATACTCTGCTATTCTTTGGCTTAGTTCTGAATCTGGCGGAACGATTTCATAAGAAGAACGATTGGAGTACATCTGTGCGTAATGCTCAGCAATCATCGTTCGAGCTTCATCCATGGTGATTTTTCCCTCTATTTCTTGACGAGCCACTTCAATCAAGAAGTCAGACACACTAAGTCCATCCACGCGTTGCAGACCGATTGCAACAGCCCAGTTGCCAGCTCTTTCCCTGACTGATTCATCCGGGTGATTCCTATATCCTTCAAATAATGCCATATTTTTCTTTCAAAGTTACGAAAAATCTACAAGATGGACAAAATTTGATGGTGTTATTCTTTATTTCACCATTATTTTAATACATTTGCAGCAAATCTAAATCCATTAGAACGAAATGGCAAATCTGTATGACGAACAGAAACGCCAGAACGGTGAAGGCTCTGTACTGATGGATGAGATGCAAAAGCATGGAAGGAACAAGAATGAGTACGGACTACACATATAACAAACTATTGGCATTGCTCGATGAGTATCATCGCTTAGGCATTGCAGAGCAGATAGACTATCAGAAGTTCTATCTCTACTCGCTCATTACGCACTCCACCGCTATTGAAGGAAGTACAGTAACGGAGATTGAGAACCAATTGCTTTTCGATGAAGGTATTTCGGCCAAGGGCCGTAGCATTCAGGAACAGATGATGAACATCGACCTAAAAGCCGCCTACGAACGCTCCATGCAAATGGCTAGCCTGCATACCGACTTTTCGGTAGAAATGCTTAAAGGCCTCTCGGCATTGGTGATGAAAAATACTGGCAGCGAATACCATACCCTACAAGGTACATTCGATTCTTCTAAAGGCGACCTCCGTTTGTTGGGCGTAACAGCCGGTGTGGGTGGTAGTTCATATATGAATTATCAGAAAGTACCTGCCAAGTTGGATGAGTTTTGCAAGCAGTTGAATGAACAAAGAAAAGCCTTGTTGCAAACCGATGATGTAATTGCCAAGTACCTGTTGAGTTTCGATGCTCACTTTCAGTTGGTCACCATTCATCCGTGGGTGGACGGTAATGGTCGTATGTCGCGATTGGTGATGAATCATTTACAATACGAGTTTGGCTTGATACCATCGAAAATTGTAAAGGAAAACAAAGCCGAATATATTCAATCATTGACAGATGCCCGAGAGCAAGAAACATTGGCTCCTTATCGGGAATTTATGGTAGAAGAACATATCCGCAATTTGACCCGAGAAATTGAATCTTTCAAGAAATCACAAGCTTCTGACCCGATAAATATAGCCATTGACCCGATAAACAAGTTCGCTGACCCGATAACAGAGCAACTTTATCAAGCAATCTTAAAAGATAACACGCTTAACTATGCAGCTTATGGCAAGCAGATAGGCATTTCAGAAGCTACTGTCAAGCGCCGTTTGGGTGAATTGAAAAAGTCCGGCCTTATTGTTCGTGTAGGAAGCAACAAGAATGGACATTGGGAGATTATTGACAAACAAAAAAAATAAGGAAACAATATAATGGCAAATCTGAACCGAATAAAAGTAGTGCTTGTCGAACAACAGAAGACAGGCAAATGGTTGGCTGAACAGATGGGAAAATCCGCTTGCACAGTCAGCAAATGGTGCAGCAACTCCATTCAGCCCGATTTGGCTACATTGGATAAAATTGCCACCCTTTTAAATGTGGATAGACGAGAACTAATTGCACCCTCGAAATAAATTTCATCGCAAAAGAAATGACGCAAGAAAATAAAGACATACAGTCACAGACTGAACCATATATCGTGAAGTCACATGACATTCACATTGACAGTGACTATGCGGACTGGATAGCAGACATCAAGAATCGCTATCGTTCCGCACAGGTGAAGGCTGCTGTTAAAGTGAATGCAGAGAAACTTTTGTTCAATTGGGAACTGGGGCGTGACTTAGTACAAAAGAAAGCAGAAGAACGTTGGGGAGCAGGAGTTGTTGAACAGGTAAGCTTAGATTTGAAGCGAGAATTCCCTAATGCAGATGGCTTCTCCACTTCCAATCTGTGGTACATGAAGAAGTGGTATTTGTTTTATACTCAAGGAGAGGAAGGAATTCTGCACCAAGCTGGTGCAGTATTGCAAATACCTGAAAAACATCATGTTGTAAAACTCCACCAAGTTGGTGGAGAATTTAGTTCTGAGAGACTCCACCAGGCTGGTGGAGAATTTCCATCGCCTTTTGCGTTGGTACCTTGGCGGCATCATGTAGAGATTATAACGAAATGTAAATCTATCGACGAAGCATTATTTTATGTGGGCAAGACCATAGAGCAAGGATTAAGCCGTAATTCTCTTGCGAATTGCATCAAGGCAAACCTCTATGAACATCAAGGTAAGATAGTCAACAACTTTACCGACCATCTGCCTGCATTGCAAAGCAAACTTGTTCAGGAGGTTCTGAAAGAGAACTATGACTTTGGCTTTGCCACGGTTGAGCACGAAATTTATGACGAAGCCGAGTTGGAAGAAGCTCTCACAAAGAATGTGACAGGCCTTTTGCTAGAGTTAGGAACAGGATTTGCCTTTCTCGGCAGACAGAAAGAACTTGTTGTGGGTGGTCAATCACGCAAGATAGACTTGCTGTTTTATCACATTCGCCTGCGTTGCTACGTCGTTTGCGAACTGAAGGCTAAGCCATTTGAACCCGAGTTTGCTGGTAAGTTGAACTATTACGTGAATGCCGTTGATGAATTGTTGAAAACGGACGATGAAAACCCGACAATCGGCTTGCTAGTTTGCTCCGATATGGATAAGATTGATGTTCAATGGTCATTCAAAGGAATCTCTACTCCGATGGGTGTAGCCACGTATAATAACATCAGAATCAAAGATGCCTTGCCGAGCCAAGAGCAATTAGCAGAGCGTGTACGTCTTTTACAAAAGGAGTTACAAGAAACAAAACGATTGATGAATAAAAACAAATAGATATGGCACAGGATATAAATCGTATAAAAGTAGTACTTGTTGAACAACAGAAAACAGGTAAATGGTTGGCTGAGCAATTGGGCAAATCCGCCTGCACAGTCAGCAAATGGTGCAGCAACTCCATCCAGCCCGACTTGGCTACATTGGATAAAATCGCTACATTGTTGGATGTGGATAGGAGAGAATTGATTGCGCCTTCAAAATAGGGCCTATTTAAACAGTTCTAATGTAAATGTGAAAGATTAGTTAGGGCATTAAAGAATATATATTGTTTATAATAGGGTAATATGGCAACCAATAAAAATGCATCTATACGTTATCGAGCATTAGATAAATGCTTTCGTGATTATCGTCATCGTTATTTCATAGAAGATTTGATTGACAAATGCGAAGAGGAGTTGGAATCATTCAACTTCACTGCTAATGTGAGTCGTCGTCAGATATTTGATGATATTCGTTTTATGGAAAGCGAAGCGGGATGGAGCATACCGCTTGATAGATTAAAAGAAGGGAAAAGAACATATTACCGTTATTATGATAAGGATTTTACCATTAACGAACAACCATTGACAGACGAAGAGGCCCAGCAGTTCAAGACAATGATTATTACTCTTAGTCGTTTTCGTGGTTTACCAAGCAACGCATGGGTTGAGGAATTAATATCAAATCTTGAGTGGCGTTTTAATTTGAAAGGGAAAAATGAGAACATTGTTTCATTTGAACAAAATCAAGACTTAAAAGGAATAGACAAACTTGGGGAGATACTTGATGCCACATCCAATCATCAAGTATTAAAATTACTATACCATAATTATAAAAATGGTGGCAGAGACATTTCTTTCATTCTCCATCCTTACTATGTAAAGCAGTTTAATAATCGTTGGTTCCTTTTGGGGTTAAACGATGAGTATAAAACAATATCTACCATCGCATTGGATAGAATAGTAGAAATGGAGATTACAGAGAACATTCCCTTTATTCCCAACGAGCATGTTGACTTCGAGCACTATTTCGACGATGTAGTTGGAGTTACTATTCCCAAGGATGATATTGCAAAGGAGCATATAGTTCTAAAATTCTCTAAGGAAAGATTTCCGTACATCACTTCCAAACCTATCCATCATTCTCAGAAAACAGAAAGCGAAGATGAATGCATTATTAGTATTGAAGTTCGTCCTAATCGAGAGTTAGATGCTCAGATTCTTTCTTATGGCTCTGATGTTGAGGTGTTGGAATCAGCAGCTTATTGCGAACATATTTCTAAGATAATTGAAGAAAACTTCAAAAAATATTTTGCCGTGCAGGATAACTGCACAAAAGGGATGTAATTTTGCAGCGTAAACCAAAAAACAATACTCATGACAGCAGTAAAAGACAATAGACCATCGGCCAAAGTAATGCAAATCCTTTATGCTTATGCAAACAGAGCTCGTATAAAGGGCTTCTTTAATGATTGTTGGATTAGACTATTTGTTTCTTTGGAGTATTATTGGATACATGTGTTAAACGAAGGCGAAATTACGATAGATGAAAGAGTTTTTGATATTTTATCTAATTATATATTCGATGTTGTAGAGGAATTCGGTGAAGAAGATTTATCTACTCTCATTGAAGGCGAAGACAATATTTTAGTATTGGAATATTGTTGCAACATGTTTGATAAAGACATATTGTCGAATAATACAGCCGAGCACTCACAACCTGAAGCTCTTACTAATTTTATTTGTAAACTTCTTGATATCGAAGATGGAACTTCTATATATATGCCATTTTCTGGCTATTGCTCAGAGATTGTTGAACTAAAGAAAATGGATATTTCCTGTGATATTGAAGGAGAGGAATTATCTTCGTTTGCTTGGGCAATATCAATATTACGACTTGAAGCAAATTGTGTTTATTTTAATAATAGCAAAATTAGTGCTAAAATTAAAAATTCAGATTCATATAAAAATCTTTTAGCAGTAGATAAGCTATTCAATTATGTTCTTTTTACCCCTCCTTTTGCATTCAAAACTCCTGATGGGTATGACGAATTTGATGCTGTGCGTATGGCTATAGAGAACAAATTGATAGATGGAGGTAAGTTGTGCTGTATATTACCCTCGTCATTTTTATACAACAACAGCAAAAGTGTTATACGATTAAAAGAATACTTGATAAACAACAGGTATTTACGTTCTATCATTTCATTGCCTCAAATTTTTGCACCTATCACACAAATCAACACAATAGTTTTGTTAGCAGAAAAGTGCGAAGGAGAAAATATCGCTCTTGTTGATGGAAGCAGTTTTGTTACAGAAGGTCTAAAAGAAAATGGTGGAGGACGTTTAAAAGCCGAATCATTGTACGAAACCATAGCACAATTTGATGAGAAATACGTATGGGTGGGTAATTATGATGAGTTAAAAGATGATCATAACCTTTCTCCTGCGAGATATTTGATAAATAAAATTCTTCCGACTCCGCAACAGGGAGAAGTTTTATTACCGATTAAAAGTTTAGTGGACATCGTTCCTTTAGTACGAGTTGAGAATAGAGAAAATAATCGCCAACTTCTAGGCATGGCAGAACTCTCTAATAACTATCTTAACTGTAATATTTCTGTGAACAATATTCCAACAAAAAGGAGTATAAGTTCCAAATGCATAAAAGACAACTGCCTATTGGTGGGATATATTGGAGGAAAATTCAAAGTTGGAAGCCTCACTGAGAATCTTGAAAATTTTTCTATTGAGTTAAGACAGGAAATAATTCCCATTAAACTCAAGGAAAACATTAGCGTAGCAATAACTGAGGATTTCTTGCTTCGATGCATTATGTCTGAATATTGTGAATTGCAAGCTTCAATGTATGCAAAAGGTAGTACTATTAAACGTATTAGCACCGATGACTTCTTAAATATAAGTATAATAGTTCCTTCTCTCGATGAGCAAAGACGTTTATGCAAAGACGATACTCGTGCTAGTTTAACTGAAGCAGATAGAAAACTTTTGGAATCTTTTGAAGATTTCAGAAAAGACATGCATATGAAAAAGCATGCGATTGGACAAACTCTGTTTAATCTTAATAATTGGTGGGATGCTTTGCAGCAGGCCAGAAAAGAAGGTCACGGAATCGTTTCTGATGATGCTACAACTGGTCGAATACGCAAAGTCTCAGTTTCATCCATTTACGATAGTTTGCAAAAAACAATCAATCAACTTCAACAGCAAATCAATAAGTTTGACCGTGGGAATGGGCTTTCTGTAAAAAGATTTGCTTTAACAGAGTTTATTGAAGATTATATTTTACGAAAGCAAAGTCCTCTATTTACGTTTTCTTACAACTCTGCATCACATCGTGCATCACAATCTTTACCTGAAATAGAGTATGACGAAATTACAAATATTGCTTGTGAAACAGGCAAAATCATACTAAATGTGGGAGACCCAATAGAATATATAGAGTTTGCTCCTGATGCTTTGGAAATAATCTTCGACAATATTGTGAGCAATGCATGTTGTCATGGCTTTAAAGATTCTTCGGATAAGCACTATATTATAAAAATAGAGCTTAAACCTGAAGAGAATAATTATGTGGTAATCATTTCCAATAACGGAGATGCTATACATAGCCAAATTAAGCCTAATGAAGTTTTTGTCTATGGAAAGACATCTAAAATGGGGAAAGGTTCTCATGAAAAAGAAGCACATTTTGGGATTGGTGGTTATGAGATACAAAAGTTAATGCGTGAATTCGGAGGCGATGCAGAATTTATATCAGATTCAGGATCTGATTTCCCCGTTTCATACAAGCTAACTTTCTATAATACTAACATTGAAAATGTTGAATTATGATAACAGACGTTATATATAAGGTCCTTTGGGTAGATGACCAAAACAAGGATGAAGATGGCATGTTGACTGAATTCTATGAAGGTTGGCAATTAAAAGCTGATAAATACAACATAGAACTCGTTCCTTTTGATAATTGGGAAGAAGCCGAGTATTCATTGAGAAAAGATTTCGATGAGTATTCAGCCATTATTCTCGATGCAAATTGTAAGATTCACAAGAATGACACAGAGCAAGAAGAATTTATCACTGCTGTTCTTCCTTCTTTGACTAATATATTTGGTGAGAAACGCAAAGTTTTGCCTTGGTATTTATTATCCGCTGGTACAATGTCAAATTTCGGTAAAATTGTGAGCGGTGCGCGCTATCAACATTCAAAGCACGAAGAAGATTGGGGAACAATGCTTTACCTCAAAGACGCGGATGATAGTAGCGACAATGCTCCTTCCATACTATTTGAGAATATTGCGAGAATTGCGAAAGATTTAGCTATGAATGTTGTTCTATACCGACATCATGACACATTTTGTTACTTAGGGAAAGAGAAACTTATAGATGCTAGAGCAAGGACATTGATGCTTCGTATGCTAAGTGCATTGTATTATCCCGAAGACAATATCAAATATGAGTATGCGGGGAATCCTTTACGCAAGGTTTTGGAATATACCTTCCGAAGTGCAAGAACAAAAGGACTACTGCCGGATGAATGTTTTAACGGAGACGAAGTTGCAGTTCAGCTTGCAAGTCTTTTCATGGCAGGATATAATGTTAGATACGAAGAAGATGGCATTAAAAAACAAATCAGATGGGGGAACTCATCACCTGATCCAAAAATAAAAGTTGGAGATGCAATATTTCCACAAGAGATTACGAATCTTGTCAATAGTATTCGTGAATATACAAACTTAGAGTCGCATACCAATGAAGATGAGCCATGGTATATAGATGAAGAGCGTAAAGACAGTTTCTTTGGTCATGTACTTCACATGTGTTATGTTATTAAATGGTTTGGGAAATATGTGTCAGATCATCCGAATGTAGCAGAAAACAAGAAAATGCATCAGAGAATTAATGCATCTTGTGAGAGTAAGTCTATTAATAAAGACAATGCGACGGACCAGAAACCTCAAGTGAAAATAGAGGATTTTAAAGGAAAAACTTACCCTGTGCTTAATGCTGGTAAATTCTTTTATGCTGGATGTTGCAAATTGTCTTCAGATTGTAAAGAGACTCTTAAAGTCAGTGATAGAATCATGATACTAAAAGCGATAGAGAATATGGATGAAGACAATGCCAAATATCCATTTGTGGCAATCAAAATCAAAAAGTCAATATAACCAGCTGTTTTCTTTTATTTGGAACATTACGAATGACAGTACAGGTTTTCACTAAAGGTGATTACAAGAAGATTATTTTGCCCATGATGGAGCTTCGGCGTTTGGACATATTAATGACATATTTCTGTTATGTTTGATGCTTCCTTTAAAAAGTTTGACTAGTTTTAACAAATTAATATTAGTAGCATATGAAAGGCGATGCACAACCATTAATAAAGTTCTTTGATGGCTCAGACAAACGATTCATCATTCCTCTTTACCAGCGTAATTACGACTGGAAAGAAGAGAACTGTGAACAGTTGTTTCAAGACTTGATGAAACTCCATAATAGCGACCGTAGAAGTCACTTCTTTGGCAGCATTGTGTCAAGTATCCAATCTGGGACAGAAGACAGATTTATTATTGATGGCCAACAACGAATTACAACTGTTTCTTTGTTGATGATTGCAATGGTGAATGCCAAGAAAGAAGGACAGATTGAAGCTACTGACGCTAAACTTGTAGAGAAAATCTTCAAGCGTTATTTAGTGGATGAATACCAAGAAGACGAACGTAAGGTGAAGCTTAAACCTATAAAGAAAGATATGCAGGCCTTTGATGCTTTGCTGTATAAACCCAAAGAACAATACATCAAAGAATCGAATGTCACTCGTAACTACGTCTTCTTCTATGATAAAATCACTCGTGCAGGATTAACAATCGATGAACTCTTTGAGACCATCAAGAAATTGGAAGTAATCAATATCCGTCTTGACGAAGATGATGACCCACAGTTGATATTCGAAAGTCTGAACTCAACTGGTCTTGATTTGAGTGAAGCAGACAAGATACGTAATTATCTATTAATGTCACTCGCACCAACAGAACAAGATGATTTGTACACTCGATATTGGAATCCTATAGAAGAGTTTACAAAATATGATCCCTCTTCTTTTGTACGCGATTACCTGACCATGAAGCAAGGAAAGATAGGTCGTATCAATAAGATTTACTTTATTTTCAAAGAGTATGCCGAGGCTGCAAATATCGACAGAGCAACGCTTTTGGAAGAAATGCATCACTATGCCAAGATATACAGCCAAGTGGATAATGCCATGATAGGTACCGATAAACTAAACAGAAAGCTGAACCAACTGCGCACGTTGGATTCTACTGTTGCTTATCCATTCTTTATGGCATTCTTTGACCATGCATCAAAAGTGGGATTAATAGAAAATGAGATTTATCGTGTACTTGATGTCATTGAAGCTTACTGGGCACGCAGAATCATCTGTAATCTCCCATCAAATGCGTTAAACAAGGTGTTCGCAACACTCCATAGAGATGTATTGAATCACGTCAGCAAAGCAGGCGAAGATGCTGTACCTTCGTATATTGAGGTGCTGACCTACGTCTTATTGAAGAAAGGACGTTCTTCAGTCTTCCCATCTGATGAAGAGGTGCGTGGTGACTTTAAAACTCGTCAGGTTTATAAGATGCCAGCTAATGCCCGTATGTTTATTCTGGAGCGTATGGAGAATCAAGATAATAATGAACGGCACGATGTGGTAAAGGAGTTGACAGATAAGAATATAACCATAGAACACATTATGCCACAGACTCTGTCAGACAAGTGGAAAACGGCGTTGGGAAATGACTGGGAAAGAATTCATGAACAGTATCTTCACACAATGGCAAACCTCACCCTTACTGGTTATAATTCTCAATATAGCAATCTTACTTTTATTGAGAAAAGGGACATGGAGAAAGGTTTCAAGGATAGTGCCTTCCGTTTGAATAATTCTGTGAAATCGTGTGAGCAATGGACGGGAAAAGAACTAAAAGCACGTCAGGAAGAACTGTTAAATGTGTTCATGCGCCTTTGGCCAATGCCAACTACGACATTTGAACCCTTGAAACGTGAAGTAGAATCAGCATCGCTTGATGATGAAGACTATGAGTTTACTGGAAAAAAACTTCAGGCATATATACTTCATGGGGTCAGATATACTGTTAATACTTGGAAGGAAATGCTCATTCAAGTTTGTGGACACATTTTATTGGAAAAACGTTCAACTATTGAATGGTTATGCGCTAATGAGAATCATGGTTTTTCACAAACATCTGAATCTTGGAGAAAGGAATTAGCTCCTAATATGTATGTTTGGACAGACAACAGTACATATACTAAAATAAATATTCTTAGAGGAATGCTAAATGAATGCAATATTCCTCTGTCTGAGTTGTTTTTTGAGTTCAGAGCAGATGTAGTTGATGAAGATGAAGATGGAATGAGGAACATGAAAAATGGTATTGACTATATAGAATGTTATGGAAAAGCGTAGAGAAATAAGAAATAGCACAGCAGAGTTCCTAATCTTTCAAATTGAAGGGAAGGAACAAGGTGTTGAGGTCTATTACAAAGATAAAACTGTGTGGTGTACGCAGAAGGCAATGGGGATACTTTTCGATGTGAACATACCTGCAATAAGCAAGCACCTTAAAAACATTTATGAACAGGGAGAACTCACAGAAGAGCGAACTGTTTCCAAAATGGAAATAGTTCGAATGGAAGGTAATAGGCAGGTTAAACGAGAAACTGTGTTCTACAATCTCGATGCCGTTATCAGCGTCGGTTATCGTGTGAACAGCATTCGTGCAACTCAGTTCCGTCAATGGGCAACGAGCGTATTGCGAGAGTTCGCTATACGTGGTTATGTCTTGGATAAGAAGAGAATGGAGAATGGCTCGTTCCTTGGCGAAGATTATTTTGAGCATCTGTTGGCTGAGATACGGGAGATTCGACTATCGGAGCGTCGATTCTACCAGAAACTGACAGACATCTATGCCACTGCCGTTGACTACAATCGGGATGCACCAACTACGCGAATGTTTTTCAAGATGATGCAAAACAAAATGCATTATGCCGTTCACGGACGAACAGCGGCAGAGCTGGTTGTAGAACGAGCCGATGCGGAACAAGAGCACATGGGGTTGACTTCGTGGGAGAATGCGCCGGATGGTAAAATCGTAAAGACTGATGTGGTGATTGCCAAAAACTATCTGATAGAGGCTGAACTGGCCGATATGGGGCAGTTAGTGAATGGTGTGCTTGAATTGGCTGAAAGAATGGCAAAACGTCATATTCCTATGACCATGGAAGACTGGGCAAAGCGGATAGACACCATTTTGGTTGCTGGTGGAAACGAAGTTCTACAAACTGCAGGGCAAGTGACTGCCGAACAAGCAAAAGAACATGCCGAAACGGAGTTTGAAAAGTATCGTATCATACAAGACCGCCTGTTCCAAAGTGATTTCGACAGATATATGGACGCTCTTCCTTTTGAAGAAGGGCCTAAAGAATAAAATACATGACCATTTGTCCATGATTACAAAAAAGATTTGTATGCTTCGGACAAATGGTTAGTATGCTTCAACTAATAAGTCCAGCACCTCATCCAGTACTTCTTAGAAAATACTCCAGTACTTCCTATATAGTACTGCAGTACTCCCTAGGAAGTACTGGAGTATTCCTTAGGAAGGATTGCAGTACTTATCAGGGATGATTGCAATACTTCCAGTGAGGAAACGCAGTACTTCTTAAGGAAGGTTGGGGAATACCTTTGGAGTGGTGGGATTATGGTTCCCAATTGATGCCCTCAACGTATTGGTCAAATTCCATTGCTTGGGTGATTCCGCTCCGTTTAAGGGCTTTTTTGATAATCTCTTGTTCTTTGGGCGGAAGAGGGGTTGCACCACGGCGTCGCATGAAATAGGCATTGCGTCCGAAGTGGCAAATAAGTATGGACATGAACTTGGAATACTGGTCGGGGAACATCTTCTTTTGGAAGTTGGTGAACCCTTTGGCGAATATCACGGGCTTGCTGTCGGCATAGTGAGGACAGCCGGCCTGCTTGGTGCATCGCGCGGGATTGAGCAGTCGCACGTAAAGTGGCAGTTCTGCATGTTGGCGGTAGGCCAATTGGCGGAGGCAGGTGTCGGCCTTCGGACAATCTGCGTGCAGGCAGAGGGGGTAGGTCGTTGGTATGTCTTTGTAGAGTTTTTCCATATCGTCAGTTTGTTTTTTATAATCTGTTTAAAGTCTTATTTGTGCAGCCAAAGGAAACATCTATCTCCTCTCTAATCAAGCCTTCATCAACTTCCTTGCCTTATCGGTCAGCCTGTAAGTCTGTTTTGAGCTGGTGGGCTTGTCCTTGATGGTAGGTTCTACCAGTTCGGCATCAATAAGCGGGTCAATAATATTCCGCTTGAAGCGACTCCGGTTCTTTTCTTTCACCTTTGCCATCAATGCCGGCACGGAGATTTCTTCAACAGACAATAGCTCTGCCAATATGTTTTTTGCAGATTCAACATACTTCTGCTCCAACTTAGGACAGGCTTGGGACAAACTTAGGACAAATTGAGGACAAACTTGGGACAGACTTAGGACGGACTTAGGACAGACTTGGGACAGACTGTTTGAGCCCACTTCTTTCAGTTGGAGCGTAAGTGTCACTACATCCGGTTGGACTTTTTCCGCCAAGTGTGGTCTGTCCCATCTATTGTCTTGCCATCCTTTAACGATATAGTCTGCTCCACTACCGGCCTTTTCTCCAACACCTAATTGGATGAAGAACTTCTGCAAGATGGGGTTGCGACAGAGGCTTTGACTTCCTGCATAGAAGTCTTCCACAGAGATAAGCATGCATCCCGGATTGCGGAATGTAATCTGCTCCATGTCTCTTGTAACCACTATGTTCCCTTGCACGGCATAATTACAATGTACCAGTGTATTTACCAATGCCTCACGTATTGCCACATGAGCGGTCGTCTCTTCTTGTCGGGTTACTCCGTCCAACAGGAAAGGTACGGGAAGAGTTTGCGTCAGTTTGTTATATACGCGGAAGAAGAACTGATACAGATTGGCGTTCCAAGTTCCGTCGGGATAAATCCTATCCGTCCATCGTTGGTGCGGGTCATTGCTCATCTTCTCTTGGTAATCCACGAAGTACCAGGGTGTGCAAGCCTGATCGGTGATACTCTCCGTTTTACCGAACATCAAGATGCCGGCACGGGTAAATCCTTCTTCTCCCGTTTCTCTATCCACCCGGTAGACTCCCAACTTAACCATGAAGGCCATATCGTCCAATTCATTCCACGGGTGATTCTCTTTCTTCAATGAAAACCGTTGCCGATAGCCTTTCAACGAAGGAATATCAATATCGTTTATAGTGTAATTGGGTAATATCTGATTATCAAAGGGTAACGTAGTGTGATGGGCATCCGAGAACATCTGCCTCACCTCTGCATCCGTACAATGATAATCTCCCTCATGATTGCGTTTGTAGGTATTTCCAAACGGATTCTTGGTCAGATAGACAGGACGAAGGTCGTACGAAGCACGCGGAATGTGGAATATCAAGACCTTTCCGTTTCCCACTTCCATTTCTGTGACATCCCGTTCTATCAGCATCGTAGCACTCACCTTTTCCTTGTTGTGTGCACAATCCCAAAAGCGTTTCTTGTAGGTGACAATCTGCTCATCCGTCAAGCCATCGGGTACGACCTTGCCATCCTTCTCTTTCACACCAAGCACAATTACCCCGCCATTGGTATTGGCAAAAGCAGAGAACGTTTCCCAAAAACTTTCGGGAAGTCCCCCTTTGGCAGATTTGAATTCGACTTCTACGTTTTCAGCATTACCAAGTAGATGCAATATGTCTTTCTTGTTCTTTATTTCCATAATACCCTCAGCAACCATTAAATTACAGATTTAAGAAACCGGACTTACCAATTCTTGGCCACTAAAGTACACATTATTCTTCAAACGAAAGAAGTTTTTCTTGCTTAAATGTACTTTTGGCTTGAATTTAGCACGTTTCTACCCAACATCCATTTTGGACAAACAAAAATGGCGTGTGAAACCTATGAGATTCACACGCCATTTATTGGTAAGATTGTCTATTTTACTTCACTTCCTCGAAGTCGGCATCTTGAACGTCGTCCTTGCCATTGTTGTCGGCTTGCTGACCAGCGCCGGGGCCTGCCTGCTGGGCACCTGCTTGTCCGCTCTGGGCGTACATCTCGGCACTGGCTGCCTGGAAGGCTGTGTTCAGTTCGTTCATGGCGGCATCGATGGCGGCGAGGTCCTGAGCCTTGTGGGCATCCTTCAACTTGCCGAGGGCGGTTTCGATAGGGGCCTTCTTGTCGGCGGGGAGTTTGTCACCCAGGTCTTTCAACTGATTCTCGGTCTGGAAAATCATGCTGTCGGCCTGGTTGAGCTTGTCCACTTTCTCGCGCTCCTTCTTGTCGGCATCGGCATTGGCTTCTGCCTCGGCCTTCATGCGTTCAATCTCTTCCTTGCTGAGGCCTGAAGAGGCTTCGATGCGGATGGCCTGCTCTTTGCCTGTGGCCTTGTCCTTGGCTGACACCTTGAGGATGCCGTTGGCATCGATGTCGAAGGTTACCTCAATCTGGGGCACACCACGACGGGCGGGAGTAATGCCTGTCAAGTTGAATTGGCCGATGCTCTTGTTCTGGGCTGCCATGGGGCGTTCGCCTTGAAGCACGTGGATGGTCACCTCTGTCTGGTTGTCAACGGCTGTTGAGAAGGTCTCCACCTTGCGGGCAGGGATGGTGGTGTTGGCGTCAATCATCTTGGTCATTACGCCACCCATGGTTTCGATACCCATTGACAGAGGAGTGACATCGAGGAGTACGATGTCGCCCACGCCCTCTTCCTTGTTGAGGATAGCGCCTTGGATAGAGGCACCGATGGCAACCACTTCATCGGGGTTAACGCCCTTTGAGGGGGCCTTGCCGAAGAAGTCTTCAACCAGCTTCTGCACAGCGGGGATGCGGGTTGAACCACCCACGAGGATGACTTCATCAATGTCGGCGTTGCTGAGACCTGCGTCGCTCATGGCCTTCTTGCAGGGCTCGAGACATGCTTGAATCAGGTTGTGGGCCAATGCCTCGAACTTGGCACGAGTCAACGTCACTACCAAGTGCTTGGGGCCAGTGGCTGTGGCTGTGATGTAGGGCAAGTTGATTTCGGTTGTTGTGGCCGATGAGAGTTCAATCTTTGCCTTCTCGGCTGCTTCCTTCAAGCGCTGCAGGGCCATGGGGTCCTGAGTGAGGTCAACGCCATGCTCGTTCTTGAACTCCTGCACCAGCCAGTCGATGATTACCTGGTCGAAGTCGTCGCCACCAAGGTGGGTGTCACCATTGGTTGAGAGCACTTCGAACACACCGCCACCGAACTCGAGGATAGAGATATCGAACGTACCGCCACCAAGGTCGAAGACGGCAATCTTCATATCCTTGTTAGCCTTGTCGACACCATAGGCCAAAGCGGCAGCTGTAGGCTCGTTCACGATGCGCTTCACATCAAGGCCTGCAATCTGGCCGGCCTCCTTAGTAGCCTGACGCTGTGAGTCGCTGAAGTAGGCAGGAACGGTGATGACGGCTTCGGTCACCTCTTGTCCCAGGTAGTCTTCGGCTGTTTTCTTCATCTTCTGCAGAATCATTGCACTGATTTCCTGCGGAGTGTAGAGGCGGCCGTCGATGTCGACACGCGGTGTGTTGTTCTCGCCCTTGACTACCTTATAAGGTACGCGTGAAACCTCCTTGGCCACCTGATCATACGTCTCACCCATAAAACGCTTGATAGAGAAGATGGTACGTTGGGGATTCGTCACGGCCTGACGCTTGGCGGGGTCGCCCACCTTGCGCTCGCCACCATCAACGAATGCTACAATAGAGGGGGTCGTACGTCGTCCCTCGCTGTTGGTAATCACTACAGGTTCGTTACCTTCGAATACAGAAACACATGAGTTTGTGGTTCCCAAGTCAATTCCAATAATCTTTCCCATAATCTTTTTTATTCTTTTTTTATTTGTTATTATTTCATTTTTATTCTTTTTGTCAACGCATTAACGCATCAACCAAAATCGCGTGCTTTTTGTTCGCACTTCGCTATAGATAAAACAATCCCTGTGCCAAACTTCCGATGGTGCAGAATGTGTGGCGTGGGATGTCAGATTTGCCCCTTTGGAGATTACTTTTGACAGAAAGTCTGTCTATTTGGCAGTTCTTCCCCATATTTTATCGGACAATTGGTCGGCTATCTGAAAACTATTCACTATTTTTGCAGACAGAAAAACCAACGTGTAAATTGTATATATGAAAAACAGAACATTACTCTTATTGACAGGGTGCTGTCTGGCCATGAGCCTCCAGTTGGCAGCACAGACGGTGACCACCCACTCGTATGTGGCACGTGGAGCCACTTCGGCATTCGGCCGCAGCACGGTGACAGGCATCAATGCCAACGACCTGAAGGAACGCGGATTCTGCTGGAGCAGCGAGACCAGCGAACCGACCGTAGCTGACGCACACACGACCAAGACATTGGTGCAAGGCGGAACACTGTATCACATAGAGGGGCTGACACCTGCCACCGTCTACCACATGCGTGCATACGCGCTGCTGAAGGATTCGACGGCTTACTATGGCAACACAGTGAAGGTGATAACCATCCCCAAAGGCACCATCACCTGGAGCTACAACAATGGAGGACCGGCTGATGCCAACAACCGCATCAACATTGCCGTAAAAGAGGCGGTGGAATACTTGAACGAGTATACCTCCATCACAGGTTTCCACACCTCAGTGAACTATGGCGCTGACACTCCGACGGCCGATTGCAGCTATGGCGGATGGATGCGAGTGGGACCCAATGCCAGCTACCAACGGACGGGCACCATTCTGCACGAACTGCTGCATGGCATCGGCGTGGGCACTCATGGGGTGTGGAACAGCAACTCGCCCTTGCGTGCCAATGGTTCAAGCGGAACTTGGTTGGGCGACCGGGTGACGGAGTTCCTGCAATTCTGGGACAACAGCGTGGGCAGCACACTGACGGGTGACGGCACCCACATGTGGCCCTATGGCATCAATGGCGCACACGAGGACACCGGAAGCGAACTGCTGTACATGGGATGCGCCATGATTGCACAGGCACTGGGCGAAGACGGACTGCCTCCCACAGGTGGCTTTGGCACACCGGCCTATGTGTTGGAACAGGAAGACACCATCAAATACTACATCAAGAGCGAATCGCCCGAGGGCGGACTGAACGATGCCTACTTGAGACAAAACAAAATCAAGCGCTTGGCTTGGGAGAAGATGACGGCTGAGGAGGCGGCCTTGAACGACAGTGCAGCCTGGTACATCACCTTCAACCCCAAGACACGCTACTACCAGCTGCGCAACGTGGCTACTGGCCACTACATGACCTACTACGGCACTGGAGTGAGCGGATTCAGACTGACTGACCAAGGGTTTGCCTCAGTCAACGAGAGCTTCCACCTGATGCGTTCGCGCGTGGACGCTGACTTTGGCGGCACGCCCATGAAGGGAATGCGCGGATACTGGATTATCCACCCTGAAAGCAAACAGAACCCGACCTGCCTGTCAGTGAGTGTGAGCGGACTGACCACCACGGCCACCTTTGACCTGGGGAACGATGCCATCAAGCAACGCTGGCTGATTGTGACGGCAGAAGAGCTGAATGGCATCGAGGAGGCTTCGAAACAGGCTGCTTGCAATCAGTTGGATGATGCCGTTTCGCAACTGAAGAAGCTGATGCAAGTCCCCCACGTCGAGGATGTGCCCGGCACGGACGATGCCATGAACAGCCATGTGGCCACTGTCGAGGGATTGGATTTGAGCCAGAAGGGCATCAATGAGCTGATGACATTGGCTGCTGAGACCCAGGACTCATGCTTCAGTTTCTTGAGCAAGGTGTCGCCAACGGATGCCAACTCTCCATTTGACCTGACTTACCTGATAGCGGATGCCGGCATGGACAGTGGCGAAGGATGGTCGACCTCGCCTGCCATCAACCACAGTTGTGGCGAATTTTATCAGAAGACGTTCGACATGTATCAGACCCTGTCAGGCATGCCTGCCGGCACTTATGAACTGCGTGCGCAGGCATTCCAGCGCCCCGGCTCATCGGCCGATTCATACAATGCCTACGTAGCCGGCACCGACAACGTGGCTGCTTACCTCTATGCGGGCGGCCAATCGACAAAGGTCAAGCACATTGCTTCCGAGGCACGCACGACAAAAATAGGAACGGGCACTGAATCGGCCGTCGGAAGCCCAGTCAGATACATTCCCAATGACATGCTTGCAACCTCCAGATACTTCTTGAGAAAGTTGTATGAGAACTCTGTGATGGTGGAGCTCAAGTCAAAGGGCAATCTGAAAGTGGGGTTGCGCAACTCATCGGCAGCCAGCAACTACTGGACGATATTTGACAACTTCCGCCTCTACTACTATGGAGGTCTGTCGCCCGAAGAGGTGGCAAGCATCGAACTGCCTGCCGTTCAGCCTCAGACTCAGGAGCCACTCTTTGCCACTCCCGCTGACGTTTACAACATCATTGGCGTGTGTGTGCGCAAGCAGGCAACCAGCCTCGAAGGTCTGCCTCGCGGCTTCTATTTGATAAAGGGGCGTAAGGTTGTCGTGAGATAAGGGGTCAGTCCGAAAAGTCGGTTATATATAATTGGTTTACATGATGTCTCTGTCATTCTGAACGCAGTGAAGACGGGTTGTTGAGGACTCTGTCCGAAAAATCTGTAAACGCAAGCAGAACACTATAATGCTGACGTATTCAGATTCTTCACTGCGTTCAGACGAGTTGTTGAGCGTAGCGAAAAATGACACAGAGACGGAATAATTTGCAACTGGATTTTTGGACTGTCC
>JAFTYI010000039.1 GCA_017464815.1 Bacteroidaceae bacterium
ACAGTTAATAATCTTCGTCCTTTACCTCTTCTGTTTTCTTTGCGAAGATAGCGAAAAATTCGCTATCTTCGTTTTTTCTGCAAATATAGAATGACAGAGACATCATGTATACCATATACAACCGACTTTTCGGACTGACCCGAAGTGTGTGTGGTCATAAAAATAATTTTAGGCACGGATTACGCGGATTACACGGAGGATAAATAAAAAACAATCCGTGTTTATCCGCGTAATCCGTGCCTAATTTTATCGGTTACGCAATGTCCTTCTTCCTATTCCACCACCTGATAGATGTGGCGCAGGTTGCGTCCTTCGTGGTCGTAGTCGAGCCCGTAGCCCACGATGAAGTCGTTTTCGATGTCGAAGCAACGGTACGGGATGTTCAGGTCCACCTTCAGATTGCCCGGTTTCACCAACAGGGAGGTGATGTGTATCTCTGCCGGATTCTTCTCTTCCAGCATGTGGAGCAGCTCTTTCATCGTGAAACCAGTGTCGATGATGTCCTCCACGATGACCACGGTGCGTCCCTTGATGTCTTGCGTCAAGCCCAGCAATTGCTTGATTTCGCCTGTTGAGCTGGTGCCTTCGTATGAAGCCACGCGCACGAAGGTGATTTCGCAGGGAATCGTGATGTCGCGCAACAGGTCGGCGGCGAACACGAACGAGCCGTTCAACACCACAAGGAACAACGGATTCTTCCCTGCCAGGTCGGCATTGAGCTGTTCGGCCACTTCTTTTACTCTATTCAGCAATTTTTCTTCTGAAATATACAAGGCAAATTGCTTGTCTTTTACTTGTACGGTATTCATGGGTTTATGTATGTTTTCAAGTTGTTAGTTTCGTTTCTTTTTTAGAATGTCCATTTGGCAGCCAGTGTGGGGATGAGGTAGAAGCGGTTGTTCACTCCGTCGGTGGGCCACACTAGGTTGTTGCAGATTTCCACCTCGGTGCCTACGCTCAGTTTGCAGTCGTCGTCCACTCCATTGAGTTTCCACAGGTTCACCCAAAACTGCGGTTCGCTGCTCAGCACCAGCGAGCCGTTCACGCTGTTGTCGTGCCACAGGTCGGCATATCCGCTGAAGGTGCAGAGACCCTCGGCAAAGTGGATGCCCCACACGGTGGTGAGCTGCCAGCTGTGTTTGTTGATTGGGTGGTTGGCCAAGTACTTATACATGGCCTGCACCGAGAAGGTGCGGCTGAAGTCCTTGTTGGCCCAGTTCCATGCGGCACCGGCCAGATAGGCATCGTTGTAGCTTCCTGTAGCCCCGGCCAATCCGCCGTTATACTCCACGTGGATGGCAATGGGTGCTTCCCAGAAACGCAGTTCGCGAGCCAGCTCGGCATAGACGCTGGCCAGGGTGTTGTCGGCAAAGTCGCCATCTACGAAGAAATAGGTGCTTCCCCACTTGTCGGCGGTGAAGTTTTCGATGGTGGCCGTCCAGCGCGGACGGTTAGAGAGTTCGCTACCATAGATGTCGTTTCCGAAATCGTGGTGCATCTGCACGTTCAGCTGGGCCGATATCTGTACGGTGGCGGCCAGCAGGGCGATGAGGAGAAATATCTTTTTCATATAGAATGAATGTGTGTGTCAAAATATGAATGGTTTATAATAAGAATTTCAGCAGGAAGAATGCGGCAAGGACGTACATGCCGACGCTCACCTTTTTGTAGTTTCCGCTACAGAGGTTGATGAAGATAAAGCTCAGGTGTCCCAGTACGATACCATCAGAAATGCTGTAGGACAGTGGCATGAACAGGATGCAGATGAAGGCAGGGATAGCCTCGGAGTAGTCGTTGAAGTTCACTTTCAGCACCGACCCCATCATCATTAAGCCCACGAGTACCAACACAGGAGTGGTGGCAGCGGCCGGGATAGCCAGGAACAGTGGGGCAAAGAACAGCGCCAACAGGAAGCAGGCACCCGTCACTACGGCAGTCAGTCCGCTACGTCCGCCCTCGTTCACACCGGCAGCACTTTCTACATAGACAGCCACGGTGCTTGTACCCATGGCGGCACCGGCAGCGGTAGAGATAGAATCGACCATGAACACCTCTTTCAGCTTGGGAATCTTGCCGTCGGCTTTAATCATGCCGGCACGTCCCGTCACACCGATAACAGTACCGATGCAGTCGAACAAGTCTACGAACAACAGCGTGAACACGATGATTACCATGTCTTTACTGAAAATCTGAGTCCATTCGAACTTTAAGAATATAGGTTCTATGGAAGGTGGAATGCTGAATACGCCGTCGAAGTTTGTCACTCCCAGGGGGATACCTATCAGTGTGGTTATCAGGATGCCAAAGAGCAGTGCCCCTTTGATGTTCTTGACCAACAGCACCGAAGTCAGCACAATGCCGATAACTCCCAACAGGGCTGAGCCGGAGGTCAGGTTGCCCAGGCTTACCAGTGTGGCATCGTTATTGACGATGATTTCGGCACTTTTCAATCCGATAAAGGCGATATAGAGGCCGATACCCGCACTGATGGCATTCTTCAATGTGTCGGGGATGACATCTACAATCTTTTCGCGCAGGTTGGTGACGGTCAGCAGAATGAAGACCAATCCTTCGAGGAACACGGCCGTCAGGGCAAACTGCCACGAGTAGCCCATAATCATACACACCGTGTAGGCAAAGAAGGCATTCAAGCCCATGCCCGGCGCCAAGGCCAGCGGCAGTTTGGCATAGAGGCCCATGAAGATGGTGGGCAATGCCGACATAATCACTGTGGTGGTGAACAAGGCGCCCTTGTCCATACCTGTTTCACTCAAGATGTTGGGGTTTACGGCCAGGATGTAGGCCATGGTGAGGAAGGTGGTGATTCCCGCCATCACTTCCGTCTTCACTGTGGATGTTTTCGGGTCAAATCCGAACAGTTTTTCAAGCATACAGACTATTAATGTGTTATTTCTTTAAAAAATGAGCCACAAAGATAAACACTATTTTTGAAATAGCCGAAAAAAATATAAGGAAACTTAATGTCGAGTATGCAATATTTTATATAAAAGATTTAGGCGCGGATTATGTGGAAGAGCACGGATGGGTATTTCCGTGCAATCCGCGTAATCCGCGCCTAAAATATTTTGGGGCTTATGTTCAATACTTTATGTGCAGTTCCTGCAATATCTGGCGCATCTTTTCGAAGGTGGTGATGCGCGTGGGGACAAGTGGCAGGCGCAGGCGGTTCTCTATCATGCCCATGGCATTGAGTATGGCCTTCACACCGGCGGGGTTACCGTCGACAAACAGCAGGCTGAACAGCTCCGTGAAGCTGTGGTGAATCTTCAGTGCGTTGGCATAGTCGCCCTGCAGGGCCAGACGTGTCATGCGGCTGAACTCCTTGGGGAAAGCGTTGCCAATCACCGAGATGACGCCTACAGCGCCCAGTGTGATGAGCGGGAAAGTGATGCCGTCGTCGCCCGAAATGACATCGAAGTTCTCCGGCTTGTTCTTGATGATGTCGTCCATCTGTGTGATGTTGCCCGAAGCCTCCTTGATGGCGATCACGTTCTTGAAGTCGCGTGCAATGCGCAGCGTCGTCTCCGCCGTCATGTTCACACCCGTTCGGCCCGGCACGTTGTAGAGCACGATGGGCAGGTCGGTCGATTCGGCAATGGCCTTATAGTGCTGATAGATTCCCTCCTGCGACGGCTTGTTATAATAAGGTACAACGGAGAGGATGGCGTCGATGCCGGTGAAATCGTCGTTTTTCAACGAGTCGATGATGGCCTGCGTATTGTTGCCGCCACATCCCAGCATGATGGGAATGCGTCCGTTCACGCGCTCCACCACCAGGCGGGTAATCTCTCGTTTCTCCTCGGTCGTCAGTGTCGGTGTTTCGGCCGTGGTGCCCAGCACACACAGGAAGTCGGCACCATTCTGCACCAGATGGTCCACCATGCGCATCAGCGCCGGATAGTCCACCGAGCCGTCTTCCTTAAACGGGGTAATCAGGGCCACGCCCATGCCTTTGAATCTACGGTATATCATATAGATAGGGTTCTGTTTGTTTCAAAATTAAGCTAATTGGCCGCAAAATTACTAATTATTTCTGTAAAAACCGTGTTTTGCTTTACATTTTATTCTTTTTTCATCTATTTCCCTTTTTCTTCGGCACGGAAAGCAGGAAACCTTTGTATCTTTAATGAATATCTCCTATGCATTGTCCGTTGCTTGATAGTAATGTATGCTTTCCGCCATGCCGATGGTAGTCTCCTGCCAATACGGTGGCAGTGCACTGCCAAGCTGATGGCAGTCTTCTGCCACGGTAATGGCAGACGTCTGCCAAGCCCGTTGGCAGTCGGGAAAGATTGGGATGTACAGGTGCCAAGCTACGGATGTGTGCCTCTTACCAATGGAAGTCTTCCACGTAAGCGTCGAAGTCCCATTCGCTGGTGAAGCCCATGCGGCTGATGATTTGGCGCACTGATTTATAGAAACATCACGTTGTATATAGGGGTGTAGATAATCTTTCCCTTCTTTTTGATTTCCCTCTCGTTGGAAAACACATAAGCTTTAGAAATGGCATACTCTTCGCTTCCCACAAAGCGGTTGAGGGCACTGTGGATGGTGTAGTCCTTTCCCGATTTCACTTCTATGGGTACTACAGAGAGTGTGTTGTAATCATCTATCAGATAATCCACCTCGCCTTTTGTCTTGTTGTCGTAGTAAAAGAGGTGGTGTCCGTGGGCTTTCAGTTCAGAGGCAACCACATTTTCATATACCGATCCCAAATTGATACTGCGTACATTATCCATGATGGCACGAATGTTTTGCTGGTATAATACGTTCGTCAGGATACCCACGTCGTTCAGGTACAGTTTCAGCAGATTCTTTCCGCTCGACTCTATCAATGGGAATTTGGGAGTTGATATGGCTTTCACTTCCAAGGTGATTCCGGCGTTAATCAAGTAGTCAAACTCGTCCTGATAATCATTGTATCGCTTCCCCTTTTTATCTTCAATGTCCTTGATAACCATTCGCTTCTTTTTGTTCTCCATATTGGAAGGAACCATGTCATAGATACGCTTTATTTTCAGTTTGCGTTCTTTGTCATATTTGGTGGCATCGGCTCCATAAAAATGTTGGATGTCAGTCTGTACCTTTCTCACTCTCACCACGTTTTTGGTTTCAAGGTAGGTGTTCACCGCATCGGGCAATCCACCGACAAACAGGTATTTCTTGAACAAATCCATTAGCTTGTTATGTACATTCTCATCGAGGCTCTCCAATCGTTCAAACTTCTTGCGCAGAGTGTCTATCGCAAACTGTCCGAACCCGTTGGCTATCAGAAATTCTTCCAAATCCAGCGGATACATGTCCAACAGCTCTATGCTTCCGATGGGGATTGACGGTGTTTCAAACAAGGTCACTCCCAACAGAGAACCGCTTGCAATGTAGGTGAATTTGCCGTCCTGTTGCAGAAACTTCAGCATGGCCAACAGGTGAGGATATTCCTGAATCTCGTCGAGAAAAATCAATGTGTCTTCTTTCGTCCCTAAACGATCACCTGCTATCATGCTGATTTGCAGGTAAAAGTCTTCCACTGTCCTTACCCTTTCGAACAATTTTTCTTGAATGGAGTCTTCAAGCAGATTTATCTCCACATAGTTGGGGAACAGTTCCTTCCCCACATGGCGCACGATGAACGATTTGCCTATCTGGCGGGCACCTTTTACTATCAGCACTTTGTTACTTGCTGATTCCAAGTGCTTTCTGATTGTCTCAGCTATCTTTCTGTACAGCATAAATACACTTTTCTATAAGAAAATACGCTGCAAAAATACACTTTTCCTATAAAATAAGCAAGTGTAAAATACACTTTTCCTATAAAATAAGGCTAAAAACAGGTACCAAGCTACGGACGTGTGCCTCTTACCAATGGTAATCTTCCACGTAAGCGTCGAAGTCCCATTCGCTGGTGAAGCCCATGCGGCTGATGATTTGGCGCACCGCCTTCTGCTCTTCGGGCGAAAGCAGGCGCTCCCCCTTGCGGATGCGGTAGTAGCTCCGTTCGCTGAAGTGCAGAGCCAGGGCCGTAGCCGCCCGCTCATGCAGACTGTGGGGCAGCATCCCCATCACCTTCTTCATCCCCTTGGCATAGCGCACCTTCTGTGCCGATGCATAATGTTTGCATCCCTCCGCCGTGGGAGCCAATAGGTTGGGGTTAAGCACGGTGAAGCGTTCCTCCTCGCTCTCAGTCATAGCCATATAACGCAGGCACTCGCCTGCCCTCGGGCATTCACCCAGCGTACAAAGCGGGTAGTTGAATGGTCTTTTCATTGTGGTATTGGGTTATAATTGCATTTTCGATGTAAAGTTAATCATTTTTGCGGTTATAACCGAATTTTTAGGAAGGAATTGTTCGTTTTTGCGGGTATAATCGTGGATTTATGGAGCTTTCACTAAATGACACCAACCGTCTGTCATGTTGGGCACGTTGTTGCTTTGTAATACTTGTCAATTCCACCGTACCCTGTAATCAGTGTGTTGTCTCGGGTCTTTCTGATGAAATTGTCAAGGCGTTTCCGGAATTCATCGGGGCGTTTTCGCGCAGCATCAATGTAAGCTATGCGAATGCGCTTGTATGAAAGCGTGAAATTGTTATAGTTGGCCCAGGCCTTTTGGTCTTGCTTGATTGCTGCGATAATATCTTCCGGAAAAATATATGGTGCATTGATTATGTCGAGAATTCGTTCACGTACGCTTGGATGAATCAGCCCATACTTTTCAAGCCATATCAGCCGTTCGATATTCGGTCTGGAATATGGACTGCTTGGTTTTCGTGGTGTAAACCGTTGTGCCCGATGGGTGGAGTCGATGTTTTTAATGACTCCATCAATCCATCCAAAGCACAATGCTTCTTCTACGGCATCATTATAGGACAGAGCTTCTTCTCCAGCAGCTTTCATCGGGAAAACAAACCACACTTCCTTTTCCTTGGCAAAATTCTCCGAAAGCCAAGCCCTCCATTCGTCTCTGCTATTGGTGTAAAAGGTGTTCATCTTACTTTATTCATGCTTCTGTTTTCCCTTCCGTCAAACAACAGATGTCCTACAAAAACATTGTCATATAAACGGGGATATAGTCAACGCCGTTCTCTCGTTTGTAATCCTTGGTGTAAATCAGGTACTTGTTTATTATGCGGTCGGAGAATTTGGTGCAAAATTCATCCAATGACTTGTGCGACTTGTAGCCGGAGGATTTTACTTCAATCGGGGAAATCTTGTGCTTGTCGGCAATCACGAAATCCACTTCGTAGTATTTCTTTCCTTCTGCGTAGGGAATGGTGTGGTAGAATAGATTCTTACCAGTTGCTTTCAGCATTTGAGCGATGACATTCTCATAGACGTAGCCGAGATTGGTGCTGAGTTTGTCGTTGAGCAACTTGTCGTAGATGACATTCTCGGTAATGTCGCTATCCATGAAAGCCAATGTGACAAAAAGGCCTGTATCAGAGGCGTACATCTTGAAGTATTCTTCGTTTTTTGTCAATGCCAGTCCGGTGTTCGGGTCGTCAGAATGAAAAGCGATGTTTGTGGTCATGGAGTCCTCCATATCCTTTATTATATTGATTACCCGTTCCACTTTCTCGTTGGGAAGTGCATTTCCTATCTGATAGCGCGATGCGTTTTTGCTTAATTGGGCAGGGATGGCATCATACATGGCCTTGGCTCTTCCTGAATCATCAATTTTTCCGAAATCCTCTTCATAAAGAGCTATAATGTCGCGTTTGGCCAAATCGACTGCAGAGAAGTTGTTGGTTCTGATGTATGCAGAGACGGCTTGTGGCATTCCTCCCACAAGCATATACAGGCGGAAGTCGCGCATGAGCTTTCGGTGGACTGCATCACCCAACGGCATTTTCTTTTCAAAGGCCATACGCAACAAGGGGATAGTAGTCGTGTCGCCCAGTGCCCATCTGAACTCTTCATAATCCATAGGGTACATGTTCACTTTCGTCTCTTCGCTGGGGATGATGATGTCGCGGCTTTTTGAACGGACGGAAATCAAGGAACCGGTCTCTATGTAGTCATACCTGTGGTCTTTCACCAAATGCTTGATTGCCTGTCTTGCAAGGGGTTGCAATTGCACTTCGTCGAAAATGATGACCGACTCCCGCTCGTGCAACTCCACCTGATAGATAAATTGCAACCTGATGAAGAGATAGTTCAGGTCTGAAATATCGTTGAACAGTTCGTTTACCTCTGGAGACACTTTGGAAAAGTCAATCAATATGTATGACTTGTATTCGTTGCGGGCAAATTCTTCGGCAATGGTTGATTTCCCGATGCGTCGTGCACCTTGTATCAACAGTGCGGTGTCACCGTTGCGTTCGGCTTTCCACCTCAGCATGGTGTCGTACATCTTTCTCTTGAAGTAAATCATATCCTTATTTTCCATACTTCTTGGTTTTGCTTGCAAATATACCCTTTAATTTAATCACCACCAAATGTTTTTGGTTGAAATGCCGTTTTCCACCAAATGTTTTTCTTGTTTTTGCCGTTTTCCACCAAATGTTTGGCAAAAACGTGCTTAGGGGTGTATTCTCACATTTTTCCAAGATTTATGGTGTTTATTCCCCTTCAATCATCCTCAGGAACTCCTCTTCGTTGATGATGGCGACGCCCAGTTTGGTGGCTTTCTCCAGTTTGCTGGGGCCCATGTTTTCGCCGGCAAGGATGAAGGAGGTCTTGCCCGAGATGCTGCCCACGTTCTTGCCGCCGTGTTGCTCGATGAGTGCCTTGTATTCGTCGCGCGAATGGTGGGTGAAGACGCCGCTGATGACGATGCTCTTGCCTTCCAGGCGGTCGGTGCGATTGCTCAACACCTCTTCGCTGAGGCTGAACTGGAGGCCGGCAGCCTTCAGACGCTCGATGAGCTGGCGGTTGTCCTCGTCGGCAAACCATTGGATGACGCTTTGGGCAATGCGTTCGCCGATTTCATCGACGTGGATGAGGTCGTCGAGCGTGGCCGTCTGCAACTGTTCGATGGTGAGGAAAGCATTGGCCAGCCTCTTGGCCACCGTCTCGCCCACGTAGCGGATGCCGAGGGCGAAGAGGACGCGCGGATAAGGTACTTCCGTAGATTGACGGATGCCTTCGACGATATTGTTTGCCGAACGTTCGCCCATACGGTCGAGCAGTTGCAGGTCGGCAGCATGAAGACTGTAGAGGTCGGCGCAGTTCTTTATCAGGCCGATGCGGTAGAACTGTTCCACTGTTTCGGGGCCCATTCCATCGATGTTCATTGCCTTTCGGGTGATGAAGTGTTCGATTTTTCCCTTTATCTGTGGCGGACAAGCCTTGTCGTTGGGGCAATAGTGGGCCGCCTCGTCCTCGTTGCGCATGAGCGGAGTGCCGCATTCGGGGCAATGGGTGATGAATTGTACCTTGTCGCCCAGCATGAAACGGGCCGAGGTGTCAACGCCGGTAATCTTGGGGATGATTTCGCCGCCCTTCTCCACATACACCATGTCGCCGATGTGGAGGTCGAGCCCCTCGATGATGTCGGCATTGTGGAGCGATGCACGCTTGACCACGGTGCCCGAGAGTTGCACGGGGTCGAGGTTGGCCACGGGGGTGACGGCACCTGTGCGTCCCACCTGATAGCTGATGCTGTTGAGCCGTGTGCAGGCCCGTTCGGCTTGGAACTTGTAGGCAATGGCCCATCGGGGCGACTTGGCCGTGTAGCCGAGGTTCTTCTGCTGGCGCAGGGAGTTCACTTTCAGTACGATGCCATCGGTGGCTACGGGCAGATTCTTCCGCTCGGTGTCCCAATAGCGGATGAAGTCGAACACCTCCTGCAGGGTGCGTGCCTTGCGTGTGGCATCCGAGATTTTGAAGCCCCATTCGCGGGCCTTCTGCAGGTTCTCGTAGTGTCCGTCACAGGGAAGTTCTTCGCCCAGCATATAGTAGAGATAAGCATCCAACTTTCGACTGGCTACGATGGATGAGTTCTGCAACTTCAGTGTGCCCGAAGCCGCGTTGCGCGGATTGGCAAAGAGGGGCTCCTCGTTGGCAGCACGTTCTTCATTCAGTTTCTCGAAAACACTCCAAGGCATCAATATTTCGCCTCGTATTTCAAAAGATTGCGGATAATCTTTGCCTTGTAATTTCAGGGGTATAGTGCGGATGGTCTTCACGTTGTCCGTCACATCGTCGCCCTGCACACCGTCGCCGCGTGTCACGGCGCTCACCAGCAGGCCGTTCTCATACGTGAGCGAGATGGAGGTGCCGTCGTACTTCATCTCGCAACAGATTTCAAACTCTTCGTCGCCCAGCATCTTGCGTGCCCGCTCGTAGAACTCCGTCACTTCGCCCTCGGAATAGGTGTTGCCCAGCGAGAGCATGGGGTACTTGTGTGCCACCTGGCGGAACTCTTTGCTCAGGTCGCTGCCCACGCGCATGGTCGGCGAGTTGTCGTCGTGAAACTCGGGGTGCGCCTGCTCCAAGTCCTGCAACTCCCGCATCAGGCGGTCAAACTCAAAGTCACTGATCTCCGGTGCGTTCAGCACGTAGTAATTATGGTTGTGGCGGTGCAGTTCTGCCCGCAGGGTCTCAATCTGTTGTTGGATGGTGGTGTCAGACATATATCTTTTCCGCTTTTTTTTGTTTTATGCGCAAAAGTAGCTAAATCCCTCCAAAAAGGCAAAAGTATTGGAAAGAAATTTATCAGGTAATCGGCAAAAATCTATCAGGTCTTTGAGGAGATTTGGCTTTGTCCCCACTTCTCGTCCACCTTCTCTTCTCCGTCGAAGTATGGCAATGTGTCGCTCTTGCGGAGGATTTCCCCGCTGGGGACGACGTAAATTTTATCTGAATCAGGATATTCGCACACGTCGTGGCCGATATAGGTACGGATGTCGAGATATGTGCATGGCTCAGCAGTGTGGTTGTAGAGCTGGTGTGCTCCTTCAGATTCCTTTTCGAAGAAGATGAGGTCACCGCTCTCTACCTCCTGAAAGCCCTGTGGTGTGCGGAGCATTGCTTTACCGGAGAGAATCATGAACAGTTCCTCGGCAAAGTGGTGGAAATGGTATGGGGCACTGTATTGTTTGGGATTGAGCTGGCGCACATCGAAGTTCAGCCATTCGGGATTCACTCCTTTCTGCGTGCGAGAGATGTCCGTCAGTATGCGGAATTTGTCTATCTTACCAGGATTCTCCTTGAATTCTAGTTCACTTTGTTTGATGATGGTAGCCATGAATCATTATATTGTTATGAATCAATAATCTTGTTTTATCTAAAGAAGCCAAAATTAAGCAAAATATCTGTGTAGAGCAAACTTTTTGTTTGGAAATACTATAAAATCACAGGAAAATATTATCTTTGCGTCTCATTTAATAAATTGAATAATGAATAACGCAGATTTTTGGTCATCAGTGAATGCCATTGTGGAAGCAAACTTCACAACTGAAGGTCTGCAAAAACTTGACCGTTATGCAGAACAATTCATTAGTGGGCAACTTGTATATAAACGATTTTCACCGAATGAACAGCATGGCTGCGCAGCGGGAGGTTCGACACATGTCATTGCAACCTTACTCGCGGGAGCAGAAACTGGAACAGATAACAGCTCTTCGGGAATCTCGAATTTCAAAAGAAGCCTCCAACGCGGAAAGGAACAAGCTGAAAGGATAGAGCGTTGGGCTAAGGCTGTAGGAGTTTGGATTGATAATGTGGAGGCTTCTCTATCAAGTGATTTGGGAGAACAAATAGCGGAAGGAGGAGAAGCTGTGGTTTACGATCATGGTGCAACGTTGGTGAAGTCAATAGGATTGGACTATTTCATTGAACCCATATTGGCTTTGGATCGCATCTCTTTGCATAACACGTATTTTCCAGAAACACGTTTGACTGTCCTTGGATTTGGAAAAACTTCAAGTGGTGATTTTCGTATCATTGTAGAACAGCCTTTTATTAAAGGGGAACGAATGGAGGAAGATGAGATTGTGGAGCACATGAAGAATATGGGATTTGAATTGCGTAATCCTCGTAATTGGACATATTCAACCTCTGAGGTTTATCTTAGCGACATTCACGATGAGAATATTATTCGTTCGCATGCAGGAAATGTGTTTGTGATAGACTGTGATATACGAATAAATACTCCGGATTTGAGATTGGGTGGAGTTCGTAGTTTGATTACAGAAGTAGAAATAAATTTAAAAGATACCATATAACGACGAATTATGCGCATAGACATCATAACCGTATTGCCCGAGATGATTGAAGGGTTCTTCAATTGCTCCATCATGAGTCGGGCACAGAAGAAGGGGTTGGCAGAGATTCATCTGCACCACTTGCGTGAATACACGCTTGACAAGCATCGCCGTGTGGATGATTATCCGTATGGCGGATGTGCAGGCATGGTGATGCAGATTGAGCCGATTGACCGCTGTATATCGATGCTGAAGGAGCAGCGCGAGTACGACGAGGTTATCTTCACTTCGCCCGATGGCGAGCAGTTTAACCAACGGATGGCCAACACGCTTTCTCTTTCACAAAATCTTATCATTTTATGTGGACATTTCAAGGGTATTGATTTCCGCATCCGCGAACACTTGATTACGAAGGAAATTAGCATCGGCGATTATGTCCTTACTGGTGGCGAACTGGCTGCGGCTGTGATTGCCGACTCCATCGTCCGCATCATCCCTGGTGTCATATCTGATGAACAATCGGCTTTGTCCGATTCTTTTCAAGATAATCTCTTGGCTCCGCCTGTCTATACCCGTCCGGCTGAATACAAAGGTTGGCGTGTGCCCGATGTGCTCCTTTCCGGTCACGAAGCCAACATCCGCGATTGGGAACTTCAACAAGCCATCGAGCGCACCAAGCAGCTCCGTCCCGATTTGTTGGAAGGGAGTGGGTGGTAAATAAAACTGTCACAAATTAGGCGAAATATCTGTGTATCGCAAACTTTTTGATGAGAAATGTGGTTAATCATGGGAAATACATTATCTTTGCAAGGAGAATTTCTGTAGAATGGAAGAAAAAGGTTATAAAACAGAGTTTGTTGTCTTTGCGTTGGAATGTGCTGCACAGAAAGCAGGGATTTCTGCGGAGGAACTTTACGAACGGATGGAACGGCAGGGATTGATACATAACCTGTTGTATGAATGTTATGATACCCTCCATACACAGGGACGTGGATATATTGCTGATGTGGTGTTGGAAGCTCTGCATAATTGGGAATCTGCAAAAAAATGAAGGGAGTCGGATGATGAAGGTCTATCACGGAAGTACGGTAAAAGTGGAGCAACCATTGGTTGCTGTTGGACGCGAGAATCTTGATTTTGGCAAAGGGTTTTATGTCACGACATTGGAGGAACAGGCTGAACGTTGGGCTAGAACCATTGCAAGATTGCGTCCACAGGGAAAACCATGTGTAAATTGCTATGAATTGGATTATGAGGGTATTGTACAGAATCCTCAAAATCGGGTACTCAGTTTTGCGGAGTATAATGAAGGATGGTTGGACTTCGTTGTCGGATGCCGTAATGGTCTGACCCAATGGAAAGAATATGATGTCATAGAAGGTGGCGTTGCCAACGATCGTGTGTTTGATACGATAGAAAATTATATGGTTGGACAGATTGATAAACAGACGGCTTTGGGAAGATTACGTTATCAACTCCCCAATAATCAAATTTGTCTGCTCAATCAATGTTTGGTGAATCGTTATTTGAAGTTTCTCGAATGTAACTCCCTTTAAACAGATATATGAATTATGCTTGATGTCTTAATTTGGAATAAATATAGCCGTGTTATCAAACTGTTGTCTCAACAGTTGGGCATATCGGAGGAACATGCTCTTGGCATTTTTTACCGTAGCCGTGTCTATAAGGTACTTTCAGACAAGGACAGTCTGTTGATTACCCAACCCGATCGTTACATTGCCGAAGAGGTAGTGTTGGCGATGAAAGGGTGAGTGTCACTCTTTATGAAAAAAGGCACGGATTACACGGACTTCTTTATAAACGAAGGCTGTTGGCGATGGCCATAGCCATAGTAGCGAAGCGAATCGCCATAGTTAGTCAATCCGTGTAATCCGCGTAATCCGTGCCTAAAATTTATTCTTGTAAGTCGTTTTTACACTTCCAATCCCCCAATAATGTCCTTCACCGAAGCGAAACCGTGGCGGTTGAGGTAATCATCGATGCCTTGGGCTACCTTCACGGTGATGGCCGGGTCGATGAAGTTGGCCGTACCAATCTGGATGGCCGTAGCACCGGCAAGCAGGAACTCTACGGCATCGCGCCAGTTCATGATGCCTCCCAGACCGATAACGGGAATCTTCACTGCCTGAGCCACTTGCCACACCATGCGCAGGGCAATGGGTTTCACGGCTGCACCGCTCATGCCACCAGTGATGGTAGAGAGGATGGGACGGCGCTTCTCGGCATCGATGGCCATGCCCAACAGAGTGTTGATGAGCGACACGCTATCAGCTCCGGCTGCTTCTACGGCACGGGCTATCTCGGTAATGTTCGTCACGTTGGGCGACAGCTTCACAATCAGCGTCTTATCATAAGCCTTGCGCACGGCACTAACCACCTCAGCAGCTCCTTCGGGAGTCACACCAAAGGCCATACCGCCCTGTTTTACGTTGGGGCACGAGATGTTCAGCTCGATGGCAGGAATCTTCTCCAGTTCGTTGATGCGCTCGGCTGTCTTTACGTACGACTCAATGTCTGAGCCAGATACGTTCACAATCATATTGGTGTTGATGTCCTTGATTTTGGGATAAATCTTCTCCACGAAATAGTCAACACCTTTGTTCTGAAGGCCCACGGCATTCAGCATTCCCGAGGGAGTCTCTGCCATGCGCGGATAGGGGTTTCCTTCGCGATGGTTCAGGGTTGTGCCTTTCACGATGATGCCTCCAATCTCTTCAAGGTTTACAAAGTCCTCGAACTCAACTCCATATCCGAATGTGCCCGAAGCCGTCATGACGGGGTTCTTCAGGTTCAGCTTTCCTATGTTTACACTTAAATCTGCCATAATAACTTCTTTATATTGAATACCGGACCTTCTTTACACACACACACGTGGCCTTCGTTGGTGTTTTCCACGCAGCAGAGGCAAGCGCCCACGCCGCACGCCATGGTATTTTCCAACGAAACTTCGCACTCGATACCGTTTGCTTTGGCATATTTGGCCACAGACACCATCATCGGCTTGGGACCGCAGGTGTGGATGGAATCGAACTGCTTTTCGCTCAGTACTGTATGCTGGGTGACGAAGCCTTTTTCGCCCATCGAACCATCTTCGGTGGTGCAATAGACATCACCAAGTTGCTTGAACTCATCCAACTGCAACAGGTCTTGTGCCGAACGTGCGCCCAACAGGAAAGTGGGGCGGATGCCCATCTCTTGCAGCTTCTTGCCGAAATAGAGCAAGGGAGCCGTGCCTACGCCACCACCGATGAGCAGGGGGCGTTGTGTCGTTTCTGAGGGCATGGTGAAGCCGTTTCCAAGCGGGAGTACCACATTGATGGTGTCGCCCACGTTGACGGTGGCCAATTTGCGTGTGCCGTCGCCAGCCAAGCGAACGAGGAACCACACTTCGTTCTTCTCATAATCAACGAAATTGATGGAAATAGGGCGGCGCAGGAAGGTTGTGGGCGAGTTGTCCACGCGAATCTCTGCAAACTGTCCGGGAAGCATCTCGGGCAATGCCTCAGTGTGCGTCAGTTTCAGCAACACGTAGCTGTCGTGCAACTTCGTGTTTTCTGTGACGGTCAGGTCTAAAATGTATTTCTTCATTATATATTAAGGTATATATGTTTATCTTTGGTGCAAAGATACGGAATTTTAGGCACGGATTGCACGGATTACACGGATAATTTTGTTGTGGATGAATATTTTATTGGAATATGTTTCATCCTTTATCCGTGTAATCTGTGGAGTTCCTTGAGCAAAGTGAAAAATCCGTGCCTAAAAAATTACTTCTGCGGTACAAATGTCTCGTATGTGTCATCATCGAAGAATATTTTTATTTCGCGGATTTTCTTGGCAGGCTTTTCTATGTACCTAATTTCTTCGATTTCAGATGCTTTAGGGTGTTCTTGGGGCTGATATGGGGCAAAATCCTTGCGATTTTCTGCACCGTCCGTCCTTTCGGTCGGAAATAATGGATTCTCGTCCGTTTTGGACGGGATATTTTCCTCGAATGGGAGTGTGGGCTGCTCTTTGCACATTTCTCCTTCGCCTGAGAGCATCCAGTCGTAGCTCAGGAAGGGGAAGGCAGTGCGTATTTTGGTCACCACCTCCAAGCTTGGATTGTTTCTCCCGTTCAATATTTGCGAGAGAGTGGCCAACTTGATATTGGTTGCATTTGCAAATGTTGATGGTTTCATTTGCAAGTAATTCATAAACTCTATAATTCTGTCTTTCATCTGCTCTATTTATCAGGGTTAGGGAGACATATTATCTTTTGCGCTACAAAAATAAATATAATATTTCATCTTTGCAAATTAAACTATATAAAAATAAAGCTTTTTATTTGTTGAGTGTTGACGCTTTGTGTTTATAGATGAATACTTTTGTTTTGTAAACTACAACATAAATAAACAATAATTTGATAGAATAAAAAGACGCAATTAACTGACTGAAAACGTTGTTAGTAGCAGGTAATTTGTGACAGAGGCGAAGAAATGCCAAATTTCACATAAAATGATAAAATGTTTATCGCATTACTTTCTTAAAATGCGATATAAATCTGATTATCTGATAAATAATCCTTTTAATTTAATTTGTATAATAATAAGTTTGTTTATGTGAAAACGAAATTCACATCTGTGTATTATGCGGTTGTTTGCGTAGTTTTTATTTGTGAAGTGGCTGATTGTTTATAAATGTGGTTTATTTTACGGTCTATAGCTTTATATTTGTATACCGTTGCACTTGTAAATAATTAAATAGTAAAGCACTTTTTTCTTCATTTGTAACTAAAATGAATTACTTACTTATTGATAATTTCCCGATGTGGCAGGAAATGGTTGCGAAGTGTTTTCTCCTCGATGGATGAATCACTGGTTGGAAAATAGGTTTGGTTAAAGTCGTCAATGTTGCTAATGCAACCAAATGAATGGTTCGTGGAGTCTGACTTTTTGGCATTGCTGCATGAAGGAGAGATTGCGAGAGGGAAAAACATGTGGATTACCCATTTTTGAGTCGCTCCTCTCCTGCCCTTTTGAGTCGAAATGCCATTTCCTTGGCGTATTTCGACCCTTTGCTCGGCTTGGATGATTTTACGCGATTCTCAAGCGGTCAATTTTGCTTTAATCAGTTGATATATAGTGCAATATATGCAATATTTTTGTTCGTAAAATCGGTTGAAATAGAATAAAAAGGGGTCAGTCCGAAAAGTCGGTTGTATATAATTGGTTTACATGATGTCTCTGTCATTCTATATTTGCAGAAAAAACGAAGATAGCGAATTTTTCGCTATCTTCGCAAAGAAAACAGAAGAGGTAAAGGACGAAGATTATTAA
>JAFTYI010000040.1 GCA_017464815.1 Bacteroidaceae bacterium
TCATCTCAGTTGCCAGTGTCAAGCTGGTATGATGCTTTAGGTGATCCAACAGTGGCAGATGCCGTACTTGATCGTATCGTGCATACAGCACATCAGATAGAGCTAACTGGCGAGAGCATGCGCAAGATTAATGCAGCTAAAACAAGCAAGTAAGACGAAATAAAAATGACCCCACCGGCCAGGGCTCTTTAGGGGTTAAAATAAAAACGTTTTAGGGGGTCAACGCAACTTCGCCATCGGGGGTCAAACGCACGCGGCTTTTCCAAACAACTACGAAAGTGAGGATTTAGGCAATTTTTATCTCTTGAATCCACACAATTTTACCTCTTTCGGGGAAGTGGAGAAAAGGCTTGTTTGTGTACTGAATAAGGTGGAAATTCTCTCTATATCCTCAATTTGTATTTCTATACCAACAAATAAGAAAACTCCTGCAACCAATTAAGTTACAGGAGTTTCTGTTATAAAGTAATATAAAAAATTACTTATTCAAAGCCTGGGCAACGTCAACGGCGCAAGCTACGGTGCAACCTACCATGGGGTTGTTACCGATGCCGAGGAATCCCATCATCTCCACGTGAGCGGGAACTGATGAAGAACCGGCGAACTGGGCGTCGGAGTGCATGCGGCCCATGGTGTCGGTCATACCGTAAGAGGCGGGACCTGCGGCCATGTTGTCGGGATGGAGGGTACGACCCGTACCACCACCTGATGCTACTGAGAAGTAGGGCTTGCCGGCGAGGACGCGCTCCTTCTTGTAAGTACCAGCTGTGGGGTGCTGGAAGCGGGTGGGGTTAGTTGAGTTACCAGTGATTGATACGTCAACGCCTTCCTTCCACATGATGGCTACGCCTTCGCGAACATCGTCGGCACCGTAGCAGTTGACCTTGGCACGAGGACCGTCGGAGTAAGCGATGCGCTTGATTTCCTTGAGTTCGCCAGTGTAGTAGTCGAACTGGGTCTGCACGTAAGTAAAGCCGTTGATGCGGGCGATAATCTGTGCGGCATCCTTTCCGAGACCGTTGAGGATTACGCGCAGGGGCTCTTTACGCACCTTGTCGGCCTTGGCGGCAATCTTGATGGCGCCTTCGGCAGCAGCGAATGACTCGTGACCGGCGAGGAAGGCGAAGCACTTGGTTTCTTCGCGCAGGAGCATGGCGGCGAGGTTACCGTGGCCAAGACCTACCTTGCGGTCGTCGGCTACTGAGCCGGGGATGCAGAATGCCTGGAGGCCGATACCGATGGCTTCGGCTGCTTCGGCAGCTGTCTTCACGCCTTTCTTGATGGCGATGGCGCAACCTACCACGTAAGCCCACTTGGCGTTTTCGAAGCAGATGGGCTGAGTTTCTTCACATGCCAAATAAGGATCAAGACCATATTGGTCGCAAATCTCGTTGGCCTCTTCAATTGAATTGATGCCGTACTCGTTCAATGCAGCAAGAATCTGTTTGATACGACGGTCTTGGCTCTCGAATTTTACTTCTCTAATCATAGTTCTTTTCCTCCTTATTATTATTCGTGACGCGGGTCAATGTGTTTAACTGCACCTTGCTCGGTGGTGAAGCGGCCGTATGTGCCGGTTACCTTCTTCAATGCTTCGTTGGCATCGGTGCCTTTCTTAATCTCATCCATGAACTTGCCCAGGTGAACAAATTCGTAACCGCAAATCTGGTCGTCCTTGTCGAGGGCGATGCGGCTGATGTAGCCTTCGGCCATCTCGAGGTAGCGGGGACCCTTTGCCAAGGTGCCGTAGAGGGTACCTACCTGGCTGCGGAGGCCCTTACCGAGGTCTTCCAATCCGGCGCCAATCATGAGGCCACCTTCTGAGAAGGCGCTCTGGGTGCGGCCGTAAACAATCTGCAGGAAGAGCTCGCGCATGGCGGTGTTGATGGCGTCGCAAACGAGGTCGGTATTCAATGCCTCGAGCAATGTCTTGCCGGGGAGGATTTCAGAAGCCATAGCTGCTGAGTGGGTCATACCTGAGCAACCGATTGTCTCAACGAGGGCTTCCTGGATGATACCTTCCTTCACGTTCAGCGTCAGCTTGCAAGCGCCCTGCTGGGGAGCACACCAACCGATACCGTGAGTAAGACCTGAGATGTCCTTGATCTCTTTTGACTGAACCCACTTTCCTTCTTCGGGAATGGGAGCGGGACCATGGTTGGGTCCCTTCTTTACAACACACATGTGTTCAACTTCGTGTGAATAAGTCATAATCTCTTAATGTTTTAATTATTATGAGTTAATGAAATAAATTTGTTTATAAACCACGTATCGATGTCCGAGGGAAAAGGCGCACTTCTCCCTAAAACGAGACAAAGATAAGTATTTTATTCGTTTCACCGACCATATTTTCCTTACTTTTTTGCATAATTTTGTTTTTTAGCACATTCTGACCTCATTTTGTCAAGTGAAAGTTGCATATTTGAGGGGGATGGTGTATCTTTGCAGGCTTGAAAAAAGGAATTTGGGTTTCGCAAGTAGATACTCTTATGTCTCAGTATTCTGACGGTCTCAGTATTCTGACGGTCTCTGTCATCCTGAACGTAGTGAAGGATCTGTAAACACAAGCAAGAGTAATAATGCTAACGTTGTCAGATTTTTCGGACAGAGTCCTCAACAACTCGTCTTCGCTAAGGCTCAGAATGACAGAGACATCATACAAACAATTTACTTGCAAAATTTGAAAAAGGAAAAATAGTATGATTCAAATCAAAGACGAAGCCCTGCGCAAGGGTGCAGAGGAGGGAATGGACGAGTTCCTGCAAGTGTTCATCGACGCCTACGAGGAGGCCATCGGTGGCGAGCTGACGGGCGAGACGATGCATCTGCTGAACGGGTATCAGATAACGCTGCTGGCCTATCACTATTTCCGTCGCGAGGTGAACGAGGGCGGATTCGTGCAGCTCATCTACAACGGATATGGGAGCTTCATCTTCGAAAACCCCTTTGCCAAGGCGATGCGCCTGATGGGTGCACGGGAGTTCTCGAAGCTGGTCTACAGCGCCCGCAAGGTGTACGACGAGAACAAGGCCGAGCTGACGCGTGAGAAGACCGACGAGGAGTTCATGGCCACCTACGAGAAGTTTGAGGCCTTCGACAAGCTGGAGGAGGAGTTCATGGAGATGGAGGAACTGGTGACCGCCCGATTGGCCGAGTATGTGGACGAGCATATCGAGGAGTTTGGGGAGATTGTATGAAGCTTGCGGAACTAAAAAAAACTAACATATAATAAAATATAAAGAAGAGAAAAGAAGAGATGAAAAGTATGCGCACAGCACTCTGTACGGTAGTGCTTTCAACAATGATTATGAGCCTTGCATCGTGCTTCGATGCGGCAGAGAACGAATATCGGGTGACCGTGCCCACCTTTGCCACCGTCACTCACGACGAGGCGGGCAACACGCGCCTCTATCTCGACGAAGGGCGAGGCATCATCGACCCGAGCACGGAGAGCGCCAACATCAAGTGGGGCGACGCGGTGAGGGTGATGGTGAGATACGACCTGCCCATCATCACCAGCGAAAAGGTGTCGATGGAGACCACCCGCTTCAAGGGCATCGTGCGTAGTGCGGTGAAGATTGACACCGTGGCCATGCAGAACGTGACGGGCATGAGCCAATTGCCCTCCACACTGGGGAATGACACGTTGCTGGGATTCAACTTCCACGCCTATTGGGGATACGTCACCATGCAGGCTTGGGTGGCCAACAACTTCAACTTCGACATGACCTGCTCCTACGACACCGTCAATGGATTCGACGGGGAAAACCTCCACCTGCGCCTCCACTACAAGGAGAAGCCCGGCGCATGGGGCAACGAGTTCCTGCAGACAATCAGCGCTCCCCTGCCCTCTTTCCTGAAGGATAAGGTGACGGGCGACTCGCTGAACATCATCATGACGGCTCCCGTGTGGTACAATGCCAACCACGACTCGGCATACGTCGACACGGTGAAGTTCAAAATCGGACGCGGACGACTCACTCAACCCTCCTATGGGTATATTACTGGGGGAATTTGATTTTAAGGAGATAGAAGGAGATAGAAATGAACTACAAAGGACTATTTAACAAACTGACACAGATACTTGGCTCACCCGCCAAAGCGTGGGAGGAGATTCGCCAAGAGGAGGACACCGAGCAGGTGCAATCCTCCTACGTCTACCCCATGATAGCCATCTGTGGGTTAGCACTCTTCATCGGCTTGCTCTTTGGCAATGGAGTGAAGGAGTTCGACATACGGATAACCCTCACACTGTGTTGCCGGTTGTTTATCAGCCTGTTCGGAGGGTTCTTCCTGTCGGCCTACCTGATAGAGCGCTTCGGCAACTACCAACTGACCGACGAGCACAAGGAAAACACGCGGGAAAACGTGCAGAAGCTGGTGGGCTACTCCATGACGGTCATCTTTGTGCTCGAGTTCTTCAACGCCCTGTTTCCCACCTTCTCCATCCTGAGGTTGATATTGCAATTCTACACACTGTTCGTCGTGTGGGAGGGTGGCAAGGTGCTGATGAACGTGCCCGAGAAGAAGTTGATGCCCTACACCCTCGTCTCCTCGGTCATCATCCTCGTAAGCCCCGTGCTCATCAGCTACGTGTTCGGCTGGCTGAGCCAAATGGCGGGATAAAGAATGAGACGAGAACGAAAACAACAAAAAAGGAACAAGAAACAATGGCAAACCAAGTTACAAAACCCTCGCCCATCAACATAAAGAACAAGCGCGCGTCGTTCGACTATGAGTTCATCGACACCTACACGGCGGGCATCGTGCTCACGGGCACCGAGATAAAGTCCATCCGCGCAGGGAAGGCCAGCCTTGTGGACACCTACTGCTTCTTCACCCAAGGCGAAATGTGGGTGAAAAACATGCACATTGCCGAGTACTTCTATGGCTCGTACAACAACCACTCGGCCCGACGCGACCGGAAACTCCTGCTCAACAAAAAGGAGTTGCGCAAACTCCAGAGTGCCACCAAGACACCGGGCTTCACCATCGTGCCCACCCGCCTGTTCATCAACGAAAAGGGGTTGGCCAAACTGGTCGTTGCCCTTGCCAAGGGAAAGAAGGAGTTCGACAAGCGCGAATCACTCAAGGAGAAGGACGACCGACGCGAAATGGATAGGATGTTTAAGAGATAAAATTTTCAAAATTTCCAACTCCTCTCTAACTCCTAAAAAAAATTTGATTATATGACAAAAAATTCCCTCTCCGCCCTCATCAAAGAGCGGATTCTCATATTGGACGGTGCCATGGGCACCATGATTCAAAGTTATGGTTTACAGGAAACCGACTTCCGCGGCGAGCGCTTTGCCCACGTGCCGGGCTTGATGAAGGGATGCAACGACCTGCTCTGCCTCACACGACCCGACGTGGTGAGCGACATCCATCGGCGCTACCTGGAGGCGGGGGCCGACATCATTGAGACAAACTCGTTCAACGCCCAACGCATCTCGATGGAGGACTACGGGATGCAGGAGGTGTGTCGCGAAATCAACCTCGAGGCCGCACGCCTTGCCCGACACATGGCCGATGAATACACGGCAAAGACCCCCCAAAAGCCCCGCTTCGTGGCCGGCTCGGTGGGCCCTACGAACAAGACCTGTTCGATGAGCCCCGACGTGAACAACCCCGCCCATCGCGCACTCACCTTTGACACCTTGGTGGAGGCTTACACCGAACAGATGACGGCCCTGATTGAGGGAGGCGTGGACGCGCTGCTCATCGAGACAATCTTTGACACACTGAACGCCAAAGCTGCCATCTATGCAGCCCAAGAGGCCATGCAAGCGTGTGGCAAGCGAGTGCCACTCATGCTCTCGGTCACCGTGGCCGACGTGAGCGGACGCACCCTCTCGGGACAGACACTGGAGGCATTCGTGGCATCGGTGAGCCACGCCGATGTCTTCTCCATCGGACTCAATTGCTCCTTCGGCGCAAGCCAATTGAAGCCCTTCCTGCGCCAACTGGCTGCATCCGCACCTTACTACATATCGGCTTACCCCAACGCGGGACTCCCCAACGAATTGGGGCACTACGACCAATCGCCCGAGGAGATGGCTTCGCAAGTGAAAGAGTACATCGACGAAGGATTGGTGAACATCATCGGCGGATGTTGCGGCACTACCGACGAATACATCGCCCGATTTGCCACATTGGTTAACAAACATGAAGCCAGGCCTCATGTGCCCTCATCCCAAGGCTGTTGCATGAACATCTCGGGACTGGAGCTGACACAGGTGAAACCCGAGTCGAACTTCACCAACGTGGGCGAACGGTGCAACGTGGCCGGCTCGCGCAAATTCCTCCGCCTTATCAATGAAAAGAACTACGACGAAGCCCTCTCCATCGCACGCAAGCAGGTGGAGGACGGCGCACTGGTGATTGACATCAACATGGACGATGGCCTCTTGGATGCCGAAAGGGAGATGACCACCTTCCTCAACCTGCTGGCCAGTGAGCCGGAGATTGCCCGTGTGCCGGTGATGATTGACTCGTCGAAATGGGAGGTCATCCGCGCGGGATTGAAATGTGTGCAAGGCAAAAGCATCGTCAACTCCATCTCACTGAAAGAGGGCGAAGCGACCTTCCTCGACCACGCCCGCGAGATACGTCGGTTGGGCGCTTCCGTGGTGGTGATGGCCTTCGACGAACAAGGGCAGGCCGACACGTATGAACGGAAAATCGAAGTGTGCGCCCGTGCCTATAAATTATTAACCGAGGAGATAGGTTTCCCTGCCGAAGACATCATCTTCGACCCCAACGTGCTCTCCGTGGCCACGGGCATTGCCGAGCACGACCGCTATGCGCTCGACTTCATCCGCGCCACGGGATGGATTCGCCAAAACCTCCCGCATGCCCACGTGAGCGGAGGAGTGAGCAACCTCTCCTTCTCCTTCCGTGGAAACAACTACATCCGCGAAGCCATGCACGCCGTATTCCTCTACCACGCCATTCGCGAGGGAATGGACATGGCCATCGTGAACCCCGCCACATCGGTGCTCTACACCGACATTGCCCCCGATGTGTTGGAGGCCATCGAAGACGTCATCCTCTGCCGACGCGCCGATGCTACCGAACGGTTGATTGAAAAGGCAACCGAAATCCAGCAACAAGCCATCAAGGAGAAAGAGGGAGCGACACCCACCTCCAACACCACCACATCACTGGCCGATTGGCGCCGGGGAAGCGTGGACGAGCGCCTGCAACACGCCCTAATCAAGGGCATAGGCGACCACTTGGAGGCCGACCTCACCGAAGCCCTCGCCATCTATCACCAAGCCGTGGCAATCATCGAAGGCCCCCTGATGAAGGGGATGAATCAAGTGGGAATCCTCTTCGGTGAGGGAAAAATGTTTCTCCCACAGGTGGTGAAAACGGCACGCACGATGAAACGGGCCGTCTCCATCCTGCAACCCTACATCGAAGCCGAAAAACAATCGACAGGCCTCACCACCTCGGCCGGAAAAGTGTTGCTGGCCACGGTGAAAGGCGATGTGCACGACATTGGCAAGAACATAGTGGCCGTGGTGATGGCGTGCAACGGTTATGAGGTGATTGACATGGGAGTGATGGTGCCCGCCGAAGCCATTGTGCAACGCGCCATCGACGAACAGGTGGACATCATCGGATTGAGCGGACTCATCACCCCCTCGCTCGACGAAATGGTGAACGTGGCACAAGAGCTAGGGCGACGGGGCGCCACCATCCCCATCATGATCGGAGGAGCCACCACCAGCCAATTGCACACGGCCTTGAAGATAGCGCCCGTGTACAACAACGCACCCGTCGTGTGGATGAAGGACGCTTCGCAAAACGCCCTCATAGCTGCCCGCCTATTGGACAAACGGGGGAGCGAAACCTTCGCATCCGAACTGAACTCTACCTACGAAGCACTCCGCCAAAAGGCCAACCAGCCAACCTCCTCGCCCATCCCATTGGAGGAAGCTCGCGAGAAGGGGTTGAAACTGTTCTGATTTTAAGGAAATGTGTCCATTTGATGCAGATTCTGCATTTTTTCTGTAACAAATGGACTCATTTTCCAAAAAAATGCATTACCTTTGCCCCCGACATAGACAAAGGGGTGCCCTCTATCATAGGGGCTGAGATTATACCCTCGAACCTGATGCAGGTAATGCTGCCGTAGGAATTGTGTGGAAATTGTTCGTTACGTCTGTGCCCGTCATGGGCATTTTTCATATCCGGGCTTCCCCTTTGTTGAATCAACGTATAAAACCAACAAAAGGGAAGCATGATTCTGAAAGTAAACAACCAGTCATTTGAGACAAAGGCCACCACGCTGAGCGAGTTGGCCACCGAGATGGCTTTGCCCGCACAAGGCGTGGCCATAGCCGTAAACAACTGCATGGTGCCTCGTGCAGAGTGGGAAACGCACGTCCTCAACGAAAGACTGCAGATAATTATCATCAAAGCCGCATACGGAGGATAGAAAATAAAGAATAAAGTATGAAGAGTGAAGATGTAAGGCAAAAATCACACTTGCAATTCATCACCCACTACACCGAGCGATACACCTATCTCGACTCGGCACGCATTGCCTTGGAGGGTGGATGCCGGTGGATTCAATTGAGAATGAAGGAGGCTCCTCTTCAAGAGATAGAAGACATTGCCACAAAGGTGAAGAAGATGTGTCGGGCATACGACGCCACATTCATCATCGACGACCACGTGGAGTTGGCAAAGCGCATAGGTGCCGACGGTGTGCATCTGGGACAAAAAGACATGCCTGTGGACAAAGCACGACGGATACTTGGAAATGGCTTCATCATCGGAGGCACGGCCAACACATCTGAGCAAATAGCCCTTCTTGCCCAAGCAGGAGCCGACTACATCGGATGTGGCCCCTACAGATACACCTCCACAAAGAAAAACCTGTCGCCCATCCTTGGATTGAATGGTTATCGGAAAATTGTGGAGGCGATGCAGAAAGGAATGATACGACTACCCATCGTGGCCATCGGAGGCATCACGAAGGAAGACATCCCGTCGTTGATGCAAACGGGTCTCACAGGCATTGCCCTGAGCGGAAGCATCCTGCGGGCAGAAAACCCGATAGAAGAGATGAAAATAATTATTAATCAAATAAACAGATATGGAAAAACTGATCATTGCGGGACGCGAATTTGACTCCCGTCTGTTCTTAGGCACTGGAAAATTCAACTCCAACCAACTGATGGAGCAATCAATCGTTGCTTCGGAAACTGAAATGGTGACGGTGGCCATGAGACGCATCGACCTCAGCGACAAGGAGGACGACATGTTGCAACACATCAAACGCCCAACCATCCAATTGCTACCCAACACCAGCGGAGTGCGCACGGCCGAAGAGGCCATATTTGCCGCACAGATGGCACGCGAGGCATTCGGCACCAATTGGCTGAAACTGGAGATTCACCCCGACCCCAAGTATCTGTTACCCGACTCGGTGGAGACGCTGAAGGCTACCGAGCAATTGGTGAAAATGGGCTTTGTGGTGCTCCCCTATTGCCAAGCTGACCCGACACTCTGCAAACACTTGGAAGAGGCGGGTGCCGCCACAGTAATGCCCTTAGGAGCACCTATCGGCACAAACAAGGGGCTTCAGACGCGCAACTTCCTGCGCATCATCATCGAACAGGCAGGAGTACCCGTGGTGGTGGATGCAGGCATCGGAGCACCCAGCCATGCGAGCGAAGCCATGGAGATGGGGGCTGACGCCTGCCTGGTGAACACGGCCATAGCCGTAGCAGGCAACCCCGTTGAAATGGCCATTGCCTTCAAAGAGGCCGTCATTGCCGGCCGACGCGCTTATGAAGCGGGATTGGGCGGTGTCAGACACGACTTGGTGGCCTCGGCATCCTCGCCACTTACCGCATTCTTGAACGAGTTATAACATCCCTCCTTTTTTAAAACAACACACCCCTCTTTCATTTTAACGACTAAAGAACATATGAAGAAAGATACCTACTACGCCCGCCGTGAAAAAGTGTACATGGCTGGCACCATCTACCCCGACATCCGAGTGGGTATGCAACGGGTAAACCTCACTCCCACCGTGGAAATAGTCGAAGGGGAAAAACGCATCATCCCCCACACACCTATTTATATATATGACACCAGCGGGCCATTCACCGACCCCACCATCAAGGTGGACATCAAAAAAGGCATCGACCACATCCGCCAACCGTGGATTGCCCAACGGAAAGCAAGCGGAAAGCCGGTCGGACAGATGGCATGTGCGCGTGCGGGCATCATCACTCCCGAGATGGAATACGTCTCCATTCGTGAAAACATGAATTGCCAGGAGCTGGGGATTGACACACACATCACCCCCGAGTTTGTCCGTCAGGAGATAGCCGAAGGCCGAGCCGTGCTACCCGCCAACATCAATCACCCCGAAAGCGAACCGATGATCATCGGGCGCAATTTCCTTGTGAAGATAAATGCCAACATCGGCAATTCGGCCACGTCGTCGGGCATCGAAGAGGAGGTGGAAAAGGCCGTGTGGAGTTGCCGATGGGGTGGCGACACACTGATGGACCTCAGCACAGGAGCCAACATTCACGAGACACGCGAATGGATACTCAGAAACAGCCCTGTGCCCGTGGGCACCGTGCCCATCTATCAAGCGTTGGAAAAGGTGGATGGCAAGGTGGAGGCACTGACATGGGAGATTTATCGCGACACCCTTGTCGAACAATGTGAACAGGGGGTGGACTACTTCACCATCCACGCCGGCATCCGATTGAAGAACGTACACCTTGCCGACAAACGCCTGTGTGGCATTGTGAGCCGTGGCGGAAGCATCATGAGCAAGTGGTGCATCGCCCACCAACGCGAGAGTTTCCTCTATGAACACTTCGACGAGATTTGCGACATCCTGGCAAAGTATGACGTAGCAGTATCCCTTGGCGACGGGTTACGACCCGGTTGCATTGCCGACGCCAACGACGAGGCACAGTTTGCCGAGTTGGACACACTGGGCGAACTCGTCCTGCGTGCATGGGAGAAGAATGTGCAGGCATTTGTTGAAGGACCCGGCCACGTACCCTTGCACAAGATTCAGGAGAATATGGAGCGACAAATCAAGATGTGTCACAACGCCCCCTTCTACACCCTTGGCCCATTGGTGACAGACATTGCACCCGGCTATGACCACATAACCTCAGCCATCGGCGCTGCCCAAATCGGATGGCTCGGCACGGCCATGCTGTGCTACGTCACACCCAAAGAGCACTTGGGATTACCCGGTAAGGAGGACGTGCGCACGGGAGTCATCACCTACAAGATTGCCGCCCATGCCGCCGACTTGGCCAAAGGTCACCCTGGTGCACAGGTTCGAGACAATGCACTGAGCCAAGCACGCTTCGATTTCCGTTGGCGGGATCAGTTTCACCTCTCGCTCGACCCCGAATTGGCCGAGCAATATTTCCGCGAAGGCAAGCACACCGATGGCGAATATTGCACCATGTGTGGCCCCAACTTCTGTGCCATGCGGTTGAGCCACGACATACGCCACAACAGATAAGAACTTAAAAGAAGAGCACCATGTTCTCAGAAGAGATAAAAAAATACTCGTGGGCAGACACAACTGCCCGCATTGCCACCATGACGGAGGCTGACGTGCGCCGCGCCCTTGACAAGGAGCATTGCACGGTGGACGACTTTATGGCTCTCGTCTCACCCGCTGCCACACCATTCCTGGAGGAAATGGCCACCTTGAGCTACCGGTATACCCGCGAGAGATTCGGCCGCACCATGTCGATGTTCATCCCGTTGTACCTCACAAACTCATGTGCCAACTCCTGTGTCTATTGTGGTTTTCACATTTCGAATCCCATGCCGCGCACCATCCTTACCCCCGATGAGATGGAGCAGGAGTTTCGCGCCATCAAGCGCTTGGCACCCTTTGAAAACATTCTGTTGGTGACAGGCGAGAATCCGGCAAAGGCCGGGGTTGCTTATCTGGCCAAAGCACTTGACATCGCCAAAAGGTACTTTGCCAACCTCAAGATAGAGGTGATGCCACTCTCGACGGAGGAGTATGCACAACTTATTGGGCACGGACTTAATGGCGTCATCTGTTTTCAAGAGACCTACCATCGCGAGCGATACGGCATTTATCATCCACGCGGCATGAAGTCGCGGTTTGATTGGCGCATCGATGCCCCCGACCGCATGGGGGCTGCTGGTGTACACAGCATTGGCATGGGAGTGCTTATCGGCTTGGAAGAGTGGCGCACTGATGTCACCATGATGGCCATCCATCTGCGCTACCTTCAACAAAGGTATTGGCGGACACGATACAGCGTGAATTTCCCTCGCCTGCGTCCGGCCGAGAACGGAGGTTTCCAACCCAACGTCGTGATGACAGACAAGGAATTGGCGCAATTGACTTTCGCCATGCGCATCTTTGATCACGACGTGGACATCTCCTACTCGACCCGCGAGACACCCCACCTGCGCGACCACATGGCTCCACTGGGCGTCACCACCATGAGTGCCGAAAGCAAGACTGAGCCAGGCGGATACTTCACCCATCCCCAAGCCTTGGAGCAATTTGCCGTAAGCGACGAACGCACGGCTCGTGAGGTATGTAAGCGATTAAAAGAATTGGGCATCGAACCCGTATGGAAAGATTGGGATGCCTCATTTGACATGAAAAGAGAATGATTGAAAGATACCATCGACAAACCCTTCTCCCCGAAATCGGCAACGAGGGACAACGAAAATTGGGGAATGCCCGCGTGCTCATCGTTGGCATCGGAGGACTTGGATGCCCCGTCGCCACCTACCTTTGTGGGGCAGGCATAGGTTGTCTTGGCCTTGTGGACGACGACACCGTCTCGCTCAGCAACCTGCACCGCCAAGTGCTCTACACCGAGGACGAAGTGGGCCTGTCCAAAGTGAGGTGCGCAGCCCGCCGACTACGCGCCATGAACAGACATGTCCGCATCATCGAACACCCCGTCCGCCTCACAAGTGGCAACGCTGACGACATCATCCGCGACTACGACCTCGTGGTCGACGGATGCGACAACCCGGCTACCCGCTACCTCATCAGCGACACCTGTGCCACCTACCGTATACCTTATATATATGGGGGCATTACTGCCTTGAGCGGACAAGTGGCCATCCTCTGCCACGGCGAAGAGGCTGCCACATATCGGACACTGTTTCCTGAATCCTCGGAAGGCACCGAGCACGCTGCCCCTTCCCCAGTCGTCTCCCCAGCTGTCATCGGACCCACGCCCGCTATCGTGGGCAGTGTGCAGGCCGCCGAAGCCATAAAGTTTCTCGTCGGTTTTGGCGAACCGCTCGTCAACAAATTGTGGAATTTAGACCTTTTGACCATGCAAACGTACATTATTTCGCTTCATTCATAGGAAATGTGGGGGATAATTCGTACTTTTGCCACCGAAAAGTCAATTGAAGCATGAAACTAATATTGATTACATCCCCCAGATTCTTCATTGAAGAAGACAAAATCATTACGGCTCTCTTTGAAGAGGGGTTGGACATCCTGCATTTGAGAAAACCCGACACGGCTCCCATGTACTCCGAAAGGTTGCTGACACTCATTCCCAAGCAATACCACAAGCGCATCGTCACCCACGATCACTTCTATCTGAAGGAGGAGTTCAACCTAATGGGAGTCCACCTGAACAGCCGCAACCCCGACGTCCCCCTCAACTACAAGGGCCACGTCAGTTGCTCGTGTCATTCAGTGGAGGAGGTGAAGCTGAAGAAGGGACATTTCAACTACGTCTTTATGAGCCCCGTCTTCGACAGCATATCCAAGAAGGAATACCTGAGCAACTTCTCCCCCGAAGAGCTGAAGGCGGCATCGAAGAGCGGCATCATCGACAAGAAGGTCATCGCCTTGGGAGGAATCACTCCCGACAACATACGCACCATTCGTAAATACGGCTTCGGTGGAGCGGCCATCCTTGGTGACATTTGGGACCGTTTTGACGAACACAACGCCATAAATTACGCCGAGGTGCTGCATCGCTTCAAACAATTGAAGAAATTGGCCGACTAAAAGGCGAGGAATTAAAATATATTTCATACCTTTGCAGCAGATTAAAACTAACAGGGTCGAAAAACCACTAAATAAACATGAACGAAAAAACGTCTTTCATGGTATTCTCGGGTACAAATTCGAGATACCTCGCTGAAAAAATCTGTACCAGTCTCGGATGCCCGCTTGGCAATCTGAACATTATGCACTTTGCCGATGGCGAGTTTGCCGTGTCGTACGAAGAGTCCATCCGTGGGCGCGACGTATTCCTGGTGCAATCCACCTTCCCCAACTCAGACAATCTGATGGAGCTGTTGCTGATGATTGATGCCGCCAAGCGTGCGTCAGCCAAGAGCATCGTAGCCGTTATCCCCTACTTCGGATGGGCCCGTCAGGACCGTAAGGACAAGCCCCGCGTCTCCATCGGTGCCAAGTTGGTGGCCGACCTGTTGAGCGTGGCCGGCATCGACCGACTGATTACGATGGACCTGCATGCCGACCAGATTCAGGGCTTCTTCGACATCCCCGTCGACCACCTCTATGCCAGCGGCGTGTTTGTGCCCTACATCGCATCACTGAAGTTGGAGAATCTGGTGATTGCTGCCCCCGACGTGGGTGGCTCCAAGCGTGCCAGCTCGTATGCCAAGTACTTCAACGTGCCCCTCGTGTTGTGCAACAAGCAGCGTCTGAAGGCCAACGAAGTGGCGTCCATGCAGATTATCGGCGACGTGAAGGGAAAGAACGTGGTCATCGTGGACGACATGGTGGACACCGCCGGCACCATCACCAAGGCGGCCGACATCATGATGGAGGCCGGAGCAACCAGCGTGCGTGCCATTGCATCGCACTGCGTCATGTCAGGCCCGGCCAGCGACCGTGTGCAGACATCGGCTCTTGAAGAGATGGTCTTCACCGACAGCATCCCCTACACCAACCGTTGCGCCAAGGTGAAGCAGCTCAGCATTGCCGACCTCTTTGCCGAAACCATCCGCCGTGTGGAGTCAAACGAGAGCATCAGTTCGCAATATCTGATTTAAGACCAGTCGCAATATCTGATTCAAAAAGAAAGAACGAAGGAATATACATACCCAGGGAAAGAGGCAATGACTGTTGTTTCAACGGCGTTGTCTCTTTTTTAATAACTGACATGATACACATGAAAAGAACAATGATACACATGAAGAGAACAGCGATACACATGAAAAAATCAATCATTACCCTTACACACATGAAGAGAACATTCATTACCCTGTGTGCCCTGGTCATGAGTCTTAGTGGCATGGCACAAATCCCTGTTTATCAGGACGAGACAAAGCCTATTGAAGAACGAGTGAAGGATGCCCTCGGCCGCATGACGCTGGAGGAGAAGGTGGCCATGTGCCACGCACAGAGCAAGTTCTGCAGCCCCGGTGTGCCGCGACTGGGAATACCTGAGCTGTGGAGTAGCGACGGGTCGCACGGTGTACGCTATGAAATATCATGGAATACGTGGGACGAGGCCGATTGGACCAACGACTCGTGTACGGCCATGCCCAACCTCACCTGCCTTGCCGCTACATGGAATCCACGCATGGCGGCACTCTACGGACAGGCCATCGGTGAGGAGGCACGCTATCGCGAAAAGGACATCCTGCTGGGCCCGGGCGTGAACATCTACCGCACTCCACTGAACGGGCGCAACTTGGAGTATATGGGCGAAGACCCCTACCTGGCCAGCCAGATGGTGGTGCCTTACGTGCAGGAGTTGCAGAAGAATGGCGTAGCCGCCTGTGTGAAGCACTTTGCGCTCAACAATCAGGAGACAAACCGATGGACCATTGACGTGATAGCCAGCGAGCGGGCACTGCGCGAGATATACCTGCCGGCCTTCCGGGCTGCTGTGCAGGAGGGTGGTGCATGGAGCATCATGGGTGCCTACAACAAGTACTTGGGCACACATGCCAGCCACAACGACCTGCTGCTGAACAAGATACTGAAAGATGAGTGGGGATTCGACGGTGTGGTGGTTTCTGATTGGAGCGGCACACACGACACCCGCGAAGCTGCCCTCAATGGTTTGGACATAGAGATGGGTACCGACGAACGCCCCGACAAGGGACTGACGAAGAAGACCTTCACCTTCAACCATAGCTACTTGGGCGACGACTATCTGCGCCTGCTCAAGAGTGGGGAGATACCTGTGAGCAACGTCGATGACAAGGTGGCACGCATCCTGCGGCTCATCTTCCGCACGGCTATGAATACACACAAGCCTTACGGAAACATGGACTATGCACGCCACTCGGCCATGGCTCGCGAGATTGGTGGCGAGGGCATCGTACTGTTGCAGAACAAGCCTGTGGACAAGGACAAAACTCCCCTGCTCCCCATCGATGAAAAGAGATACAAGACCATTCTCGTTGTGGGCGACAATGCCATCCGTCCCCTCAGTGCCGGAGGTGGTGCAGCCGGATTGAAAGTGCAGCACGAAACCAGCATACTCGACGCTCTGCGCGCAACCTATGGCGACAAGATACGCTATGCCCACGGATACGAGGCGGGCAAGAGCTACTATGGAAGCGTGGCCAAGGTGAAGAAGGAAGTGACCGATTCGTTGAGAGCCGAGGCGGTGGCCATGGCCCGCGAGGCGGACCTCGTCATCTTTGTAGGCGGGCTGAACAAGAGCCGTCATCAGGATTGCGAGGACAGTGACCGCCTGACCTACGACCTCCCCTTCGGGCAAAATGAATTGTTGAAAGAGATGCTCGACGTGAATCCCCGCGTGGTGACGGTGATTGCCAGTGGCAATGCCGTGCGCATCCCCTACCCCGATCGTATGCCGGCCATCCTGCAAAGCTGGTACATTGGCTCTGAAATGGGTCCCACGGTGGTGGATGTGCTCAGTGGAAAGGTGAATCCCAGCGGAAAATTGCCTATCTCCTACCCCGCCCGATTGGAGGACTGCGGAGCCCATGCCTTCGGCGAGATCGGCTACCCGGGCGACGGTGTGAAGGTGGAGTATCGCGAGGACATCCTCGTGGGCTACCGCTGGCACGACACGAAGAAGATTCCCGCCCGCTACCCCTTCGGTCATGGCTTGAGCTATACCTCTTATATATATAGTAAGCCCCTCCTTTCGGGCAAGGCGATGACCGCTGACGGCTCGCTGACCCTCACTATCGACGTGACCAACACGGGCGACCGAGCCGGCAAGGAGGTGGTGCAGCTCTACATCGGCGACGACAAGTCCACCCTCCTCCGCCCCGTGAAGGAGCTGAAGGGATTCCAAAAGATTGCCCTCGCCCCCGGCGAAACCAAGCAGGTCAGCTTCACCATCACCCCCGACATGCTCCAGTACTGGTGCGACCAATCGCACGACTGGAAGGCCGAGGCCGGCCGCTTCACCGCCTATGTGGGTAGTTCGAGCACGGACATTAGGGGGAAAGTGCGGTTTGAGTTGAAGTAGAGTATTCCTCAGACAGAAGAACAAAAGGACAGAAGCACTAGTGTCTCTTAATATATGTTAATCAGGTTTGAAGTCCAAATAGAGTTGCCCATCCTCTGCTTTAGCAGTCTCCTTGAGAGGCTTGAGCAGGTCTTGGATGTTGTCCGTGGTGAGCGCAGACTTACCAAGAATACGCA
>JAFTYI010000041.1 GCA_017464815.1 Bacteroidaceae bacterium
ATCGAAGATGCCCGTGTCTTCGGCAAAGTAGCAGAAGAGCAGGCGCGTCATGAAGATGTTGAGGTCGTGCAGGTCGTCGTGGCTGGAGAAGTCGTTGTAGGCGCGTATCTCGTCGTGCAGCTTCGCCATCTTCTCGGCCGCCTTCACATCGGCAGGATTCTCCTCGATGCCCCGGTAACGTTCCACACCACACAGGGGGTAGAAGAACTGGAAGTCAATCCACAGTTTGCTGAGCGGATTTTCGTACGTCTCTCCCTCCTTCGGGTCGTAGGCGAGGATACGCTTTCCATCGCTTACGGCCAGAATGCGCGGTGCAGCCTTGGCAAGTGCCGCGTCCTGCTTCATGGTGTTCAGCGTGTCGTCCATCAGGTGGGTAGGGGAGACCTTGTAGGCCAACAGCCCCTTGATGAGCAGGCCGTCAAACTTGGCCACGATGCCCTTGCCTGCCTTGTATCGGCGGATGTCGGCCTCCGTCTTCCCAAAACTATATAATAAGGTATAGCCTACCTCTGTGGCAGGCACTACGCTATCGGCAAACGTCCGCAGACGTTGCTCTATCTCCATGTAACTCAGCTGATTCGTTGCCATAGTCTTGCCCTCCTGACTGAATCAGCATTTGCAAGACAAGCGTACATACACAGAGGGTGTATGCACGAAAATTTCTTTGTTCCGTCCATCATAAAACGATAAGTTTTCATGGTGCGAAACCATCTATCCTAATAAAAGAAACGTCGGGTCAGGAACCAAGACACCCCCTTTGCGCACGGGCAAAAAAAGAACGTGGACAAGTAACTTATCCAACGTTCGGGGTGCTTGGCCTGACCCACACTAAAGAAGATAAGTTATGTCCACGTATGACGCAGACATTCACTTATTTATTCTCTTTAGTGTTCATTCAGCGGCCAAGCTTTGAACGTTTTTTCAGAATAAATAGCAAACGCGCTAATTAATTTTCCACAATGTTAACTCTGAGCCACCTCCACGTAAGGAGAGGCTTTCAGTGGACAAAGATACGATTTAATTGTGAATTATAACTATACTTTAATGAAAAAATAGAAATATTTTTGATGAGCGATAGCGAACTAATTATGAAATCTGAATTATTTCACAGAAATATGTTGCAGAACACAAAATGAGGCTCTGAATGAAGAATGAATATCATATAGAATTTGGAGATCAAAGGATCTTTTATCCCTTGAAAAGTTGGTAGTTTCATCCCTTTGATGTAATTTTGCACCATCTATCGGGGAAAAGTGTGATTTTTCTCACACTTTTCGACGATAAAGCGTGATAAAGGTATGCATATAGAAAGAAAAATCATAGAAGAACTGTGTAAGTGGAAAGAGCGTTCAGACCGCAAACCACTCATCGTACAAGGAGCCAGACAGATTGGTAAGACAACCGCCATCCGTATGTTCGGCAAACGGCATTATCGTCATTTTGCGGAATTCAACTTCGACAAAACCTTGGAACTAAAGGAACTGTTCCGCCGTACCAAGGATGTGAAACGGCTGATACAGGAGTTGCCCCTCTATACCGATGTCCCTATTGTACCCGGTGATACGCTGATACTCTTCGACGAGATTCAGGAATGTGAGGAGGCGCTGAACACTTTGAAGTATTTCGACGAAGATGCTTCGGATTATCACATCATTGCTGCCGGTTCATTGCTTGGTGTGGCTTTGAACAGAGCTGGAAAGACGTTTCCTGTGGGCAAAGTGAACTTCCTACAGATGTATCCCGTGACTTTCCGTGAATACTTGGCAAGTGCTGATGGCAAGCTGTGTGAGTATGTGGATGGGATAAACAGCGTAGAACCTCTGCCTGCTGTCATCACGGGACAACTGACCGAACACTACCAGCGCTATCTGGTATGTGGAGGATTGCCTCACGTAACCAGTGCCATGCTGGCGGGAGAAGGGATGTCCCGGATAGAAGAACGGTTGGAGGAACTACTCAAGGCTTATGCCAACGATTTCAGCAAGCATGTGGAACGAAAGGACATCACACATATCCACGAGATATGGCAATCACTCCCATCACAACTTTCACGGGAAAACAAAAAGTTTATTTTTCGTGTAATCCGTGAGGGTGCACGTGCCCGTGAATACGAAGCTGCCCTGCAATGGCTGGTATTGGCGGGAATGGTGTATAAGGTGAAATTGACAGAGACTCCGAGGCTTCCACTCAGCTTTTATGAAGACCCTGCTGCGTTCAAAGCCTATATGTTGGACGTGGGATTGTTGCGCAAGCTTTCACGTTTACCGGCAGAGGTACTGCTCTCTCCTAACCCCATGTTTACGGAATTCAAGGGAGCGGTGGCTGAAAATGTAGTGCTTTCCTCGTTGTTGGCACAAGGGTATGACCTTCCCCACTATTGGACTTTACGAGGAAACAAGGCAGAAGTGGATTTTCTCATACAGGACGCCTTGCGCATATTGCCCATTGAAGTGAAGTCTGATGATCGCATTAGTGGAAAGAGTTTTGCCGAATATGACAAGAAATACCAGCCCGAACAGCGTATCCGTTTCTCGATGAAAAATCTCAAGCGAGACGGGAATCTGGTCAATATCCCTCTCTATTTGGCTGATTGGATGCGAAATATTTGTCTGACGATATTTTGTGAAGGCTGTGAAGGGTCGTGAAGGGGCTTGCCTTCACAGAAAGCGGGTGGATGTCAGTTGGTTACGAGGGTGTGAAGGGTGTGAAGGGAGGTTTAAGGATTATGGTTTAGGGTGTAGGGAGGTGGTTTTTAGGCGATGGTTATGGCTATAGCTATGGCTGTTTGACATACGGTCGATGAGGCTTGAAGATACGGATGTTAAGCGGTGAAGATTTAAATCTTCCGGGCGTTTCAAACCTTTCTATTTGCCTTATCTTCGCTCCGTCAGATAGAGGCCGAGGAGGATGAGGGCACTTCCGATGAGAAAGTAGGGGGTGATTTCCTCACCCAGCACAAGGCTGGCGGCTACGATGGTGGCCAAGGGATTGAGGTATACCCAGTTGGTGGCCTCGATGGCGCCCAGGCGTCGGATGCACCAGTTCCACACGAGGAAGCAGAGCATGGAGGCTATGCATCCGAGAAAGAGGAGGTTGGTGAGCACATCGGGTTGCAACAACACGTTGAGCGAGGGGAAGCCGGGCACAAACAGGTAGTAGGGGAGGATGGTGAGCACGCCGTAGAAGAAGACTTTGCGTGTGATGAACACCGAGGAGTAGCGCTTCAAGGCGGGCTTCATCAGCAACGAGTAGAAGGCCCAACTGAGACAGGCGGCGAAGGCCAAGAGGTCGCCGACGGGGGAGAGCTGGAGGATGAACCGTCCGTTGAGCACCACAATCGTCATACCCACGCATGCGATGACCGAACCCAACATTTGCTTGCCACCCAACCGTTGGCTACGATAGAAGAGGCGATGGGTGAGCAGGGTGAAGAGGGGGCACGAACAGACGATGAGCGACACGTTGGTGGCCGTGGTGAAGCGAAGGGCTTCGTTTTCGGTGAGAAAGTAGATGGAGCCTCCGGTAATGCCCAGTGCCACCATCAGCAACTCGTCGCTCCATGAATCGGCAAACCACTTGTGGCGCGTGCGCTTTTGCCACATGAGGGAGAAGCCGAGCATCAGCACGTAGGCGATGATGAAGCGGAGGGTGAATATCTGTGAGGGTGAAAGGCCTGCCGTTATCAGCAACTTCGTCCACACGAAGGTGGTGCCCCAGATGATGACGGTGATGCAGGCTACGAGGTGGGCGATGAGGCGGGTGTCTTGTTTCATGCAATATCTTCTTACGAGTGAGCTTCGCAACTTCTGACACAAACGACAAGACACAGAGCCTTTTATTTATTTCTCAGACAAAAGAACATAAGAACAGAAGATTTTAGGTCGTAACCTGCTCTTCTGTTCTTTTGTTCTTCTGTCCAAAGAGAAAAAGACTCTGTGTCTTAGTGTCTCTGTGTACTGAGTTATTTACGATAGTTCTCCAACTTGTCGGCGCTGAACTTGCGGATGAAGTTGAAGTGCTTCTCCACTTCGCTCTCGGCATAGTTGACATACACTTCCAATGACTTGCCGAACATCTCGGGAGCCTTGGTGCTGTCTTGCAGGAGCAGGTGGCACATCACGTTCACGGCTGCCATTTCGTAGAGACGGCGTGCGAGGAAGTCGAGCGTCTCCTGGTCGTTCATCTCCTTCACGGCGTTGGTGCAGGCGGCAAACTTGTTGGTCATCTCCTTGATGCGGTTCATGTAGCCTTCGTACTCGGGCAGGGTGGGGAGGAGTTCGTATTCCCTCAGCGTTGCCAGGTAGCTGCCGTTGGTCACATAGCGGATGGCGGCAACGGTCTGCAACTGGGTAGTACCCTCGTAGATGCTGGTGATGCGTGCGTCGCGATAGATGCGCTGGCAAGCATACTCGAGCATGAAGCCCGAACCGCCGTGAATCTGGATGCAGTCGTAGGCATTCTGGTTACAGTACTCGGAGTTCATACCCTTGGCGAGCGGAGTGAAGGCATCGGCCAACTTGGCGTACTTCTTCTGCTCGGCGCGCTCTTCGGGAGTGAGCTTGCGTTCGCGGGCAATGTCGTCGAGTGCCTTGTAGATGTCGACGTAGCGTGAAGTCTGGTAGAGCAATGCGCGTCCGGCGTCGAGCTTGGCCTTCATGATGGCCAGCATGTCGTACACGGCGGGGAATTCGATGATTGCCTTGCCGAATTGCTTACGATCCTTGGCATAAGCAAGACCTTCGTTGTAAGCGGCCTGGCTGAGACCTACTGACTGGGCAGCGATACCGAGGCGGGCACCGTTCATCAAAGCCATTACATATTTGATAAGACCCAACTTGCGGTCACCACAGAGTTCGCACTTGGCATTCTTGTACACCAATTCGCAGGTGGGGCTTCCGTGGATACCTAACTTGTTCTCGATACGGCGCACATCCACACCGCCATCGCGCTTGTCGTAGATGAACATGGAGAGGCCACGGCCATCTTTGGTGCCTTCCTCTGAACGGGCAAGCACCAGGTGGAGGTCGGCGTCACCGTTAGTGATGAAGCGCTTCACACCATTCAGGCGCCAGCAATTGTTCTCCTCGTCGAAGGTTGCCTTCAACATCACACTCTGAAGGTCAGAGCCTGCATCCGGCTCAGTCAAGTCCATCGACATGGTTTCGCCTGCACAGATGCGGGGGATGAATCGGCTATGCTGGTCTTCGTTACCGAACTCGTAGAGAGTCTCGATACAGTCCTGAAGCGACCAGATGTTGCCGAATCCGGCATCAGCAGCAGCCACCACCTCGGCACACATGGTGTAGGGAGTGATGGGGAAGTTCAAACCACCATAACGGCGGGGCATGGTCATACCATTCAAGCCTGCCTTTACCATGGCATCGAGGTTCTGCTCGGTGCCACTGGCGTAGCGCACACGGCCATTCTCGCAATGAGGACCTTCTGCATCTACACCCTCAGCATTGGGGGCAATGATTTCGCCAGTGATTTCACCGGTAATCTCCAGCACCTTGTCGTAAGAATCCATTGCGTCGGCATAGTCTTCGGGCGCATAGTCATACTTACCTTTATCTTCATATCCACGTTCCTTCAGTTCGCAGATGCGCTCCATCATAGGGTTGTTCAGATGGAACTTAAGTTCGGGGACTTCGCTATAATAATTTGCCATAAGTTATTTCTTTTCTTTATCTAAGTTTATCCAAATCTTGTAGATACAAATGGAATAGTAAATTGCAATAATTTCAAAAATTAATTTTACACCTATCGCCCAATCGGGTACTAATGACAAATAAATACCCGCCAGAACTGTGAGAACGAAAAATATTAGGCGTATAACATCTTTTTTCATATTACTTATTTACTTGCTATTCTGTTTGTAATACTTAATCATCTTAGGAACCACCTCTTCCACCGTGCCGTTGATGACATAGTCGGCAATGGTGTTGATGGGAGCGTTGGGATCGTTGTTGATGGAGATGATGATGCCTGCCTCCTGCATACCGGCGATGTGCTGGATTTGTCCGCTGATACCACATGCGATGTAGAGTTTGGGACGTACGGTGACACCTGTCTGACCAATCTGACGGTCGTGGTCGCAGAAACCTGCATCCACGGCAGCACGGCTGGCACCCACCTCAGCGTGAAGCTCCTTGGCAAGGTCGAACAGCATGTCGAAGCCTTCCTTTGACCCCATACCATATCCACCGGCAATCACGATGGGAGCACCCTTCAAGTTGTGCTTGGCCTTCTCCACATGACGGTCGATAACCTTCACTACATAGTCAGTCTCGGGCACATACTTGGCCACGTCGTGACGGATAACTTCACCCTTGTAGTTGGGGTCGAGGATTTCCTTCTTCATCACACCCTCGCGCACAGTAGCCATCTGAGGACGGTTGTCGGGGTTGACGATGGTAGCCACGATGTTACCACCGAAGGCGGGACGAATCTGATAGAGCAGATTTTCGTACACCTTACCGGCCTTCTTGTCTTCGTACTCACCAATTTCGAGTGAAGTACAGTCAGCGGTCAATCCGCTGAAGAGGGCAGAAGATACACGAGGGCCAAGGTCGCGTCCGATAACGGTTGCACCCATAAGGCAGATTTGTGGCTTCTCCTCCTTGAAGAGGTTTACCAGCACTGATGTGTGGGGCAACGAAGTATAGGGGAAAAGCCCCGGTGCATCGAACACGTGAAGTGTGTCCACACCATAGGGCATCACTTGCTTTTCAACGCCGTCCAATCCGCTTCCCACGGCTACGGCTTCCAGCTGGCAACCAAGCTGAGTGGCCAACTTGCGACCTTTGGTCAGGAGTTCGAGGCTCACGTCGGCAACGGTTTTGCCTTCAATCTCCAAATATACATATACGTTATTCATATAATATTCAATTTTAAGACCCCATCCCAGCCTTCCCCAAGGGGAAGGAGTAGATACTTCTGCTATGAAAAGCAAGACATTTTACTCCCCTCCATAGAGGGAGGGATAAGGGGGAGGGTCCGTTATTTTTTTTATCCAATCGTATGATTCTCCAGCAATTCCACAATCAGTCCTTCGATGTCAGCATCGCTACCGGTGAGTGTCTTGCTCTCCTTGGCTTGGAAAGAGATGTTCTGGATAGCCTTCACCTTGGTGGGCGAGCCTGAAAGACCACACTGCTTGAGGTCGCCATCTACGTCGGCCACGCTCCATTCGGTGATGTTCAGGTAGGGGAGCTTGTCGTACAGCTCGGCGTAGGGCAGGGCGGCACCGTCCTTGGTGATGGCGGCCTTCTCCTGAGCGCCCAGTGCGCGCTTGTACTTCATTACCAGCTTGGCGTTGCGCGGACGGCAGGGGGCTGCACTTCCGTTCACGGTGATGACGATGGGCAGCGGACCTTCAACGGTCTCCACTCCGCCATCGATGTGGCGCTTCACGGTGATGCGCTTGTCGGCAAGGTTCACGTTGAGGATTTCCTCGGCATAGGTAATCTGTGTCAAGCCCAGCTTCTCGGCCACCTGAGGACCTACCTGAGCCGTGTCGCCATCGATGGCCTGACGGCCTCCGATGATGATGTCAAACTCTCCAATCTTCTTGATGGCTGTTGCCAAGGCGTATGAGGTGGCCAACGTGTCGGCACCTGCAAAGGCGCGGTCGGTCAGCAGATAGCCGTTGTCGGCTCCGCGGAAAAGACCTTCGCGAATCACTTCAGCAGCACGTCCGGGACCCATTGTCAGGATGGTAATGGTCGAACCCGGGTGAGCATCTTTCAGTCTCAGGGCCTGCTCCAGTGCGTTCAGGTCCTCGGGATTGAAGATGGCAGGCAGGGCGGCACGGTTCACGGTGCCCTCTGCGGTCATGGCATCTTTCCCCACGTTGCGAGTGTCGGGTACTTGCTTTGCCAATACTACAATTTTCAAACTCATCTTTACTTATTAGTTTTAAAATTAATGTTTGTTGTAATCAATACTCGGTTGCACCGCCCATGCCATCGGGGCACAATGCGGGCTATCAGGGGGCAAATGTACGCAAAACGCTTTAACTGACAAAGGATTTGCCTATAAAATTGCACACTTTTGGTGAATTTGAGCAAAACGAGGGCCTTTTTTCTCCCTCACGGGGAAAATATTTTTCTCCTACGGGGGAGAAAATCTTTCCTCGTAGGGGGGGGAAATCTGTGCCTAAAAAAACAGGGGATTGACAAGAAGGCGGAAAACCGATGTCTGGGATGAGCCACCCTTAGCCTTGGGTTAAGCCTGCCTTAACCTTGGGATGATGTATCCTTAGCCTTGGGATGATGTATCCTTCGTTTTGAAAAGAGTTTTTGCCATTGAGGTGAAAAAAATGGAAAAAAGTTTGGTGACTTTTTTCAGAATGCGTACCTTTGTAAAGAAATAAACACTTGTGTAGCCATGAAGATACTGCTTGTAGAAGACGAACCCGCCCTTCAAGAGGTGGTGCGCCGCTCGCTGGAGAAGGAGCGATACGTGGTGGAGGTGGCCGACACGTGCCTGTCGGCCATGCGCCGGGTGAATGCCTACGCCTATGACTGCATCCTGTTGGACATCATGTTGCCCGACGGAAGCGGCCTCCAGTTGCTCGAGCACCTGAAGAAGTTGCAGAAGCAGGAGAGCGTCATCATCATCTCGGCCAAAGACTCGCTCGACGACAAGGTGGCCGGCCTTGAACTGGGAGCCGACGACTACCTGCCGAAGCCTTTCCACCTGGCCGAGCTTCACGCCCGCATCCGTAGCGTCATCCGACGCGGACAGAGGGGAGGGGAGATGAACATCACCATAGGAAACCTTTCCATTGACCCCGACAAGCACATTGTCCGCGTGAATGGCACACCGCTGGAGCTGGGGCGTAAGGAGTATGACATCCTGCTCTACTTCGTCAACCGGCGCGGCCACCTGGTGAAGAAGGAGGTGTTGGCCGAGGCCGTCTGGGGCGACGACATCGACCAGGCGGACAACTACGACTTCATCTACGCCCAACTGAAAAACCTCCGTCGCAAGCTTTCATCCGCCGGCGCCGATGTGGAGATAAAGACGGTGTATGGATTTGGATATAAACTTGTAGAATAGATACCCTCCCCCTTGCCCCTCCCAAGTGAGGGGAGTAGATGGCTCAGTGCATTTTACTCCCACCCCTTGGGGAGGGTGAGGGGAGGGGGCCGAAAGCGATAGCTTATGAAACTGACAACCCACATCATCCGCCAAGTATCGGCCTTCCTGTTTGTAGTGCTCACCCTCTGGTCGGTACTCTTCTACCTCGTCATGTTGGACGAAATCACTGATGAGGTGGACGATGCCATTGACCTCTATGCCGAGTCGGTCATCACCCGCTACCTGGCCGGCAAGGAGTTGCCCGACACGGATAATGGCACGAACAACAGCTTTCACATCCGGAAGGTGAGCGACGAATATGCCCGCATCCATCCCCACCTCTCGTACACCGACGAAACCCTCTACATCGAAGCCAAGCAGGAGGAGGAGCCGGCGCGTGTGATGAAGACCATCTTCCGAAGTGCCGACGGAGGCATGATGGAGCTCACCGTCATTACCCCCACCATCGAGAAGAAAGACCTGATGGAGTCCATCGCCTACTGGATTCTGGGGTTGTACGTCACCGTGGTGCTCACCATCATTGTGGTGAACGCGTGGGTCATCTCGCGCTCGATGCGCCCCCTCTACCGCCTGCTCGGGTGGCTCGACCGCTACAACGTCAACGAACAGACAGAGCCGGTGGATAACCCCACCAAGGTGACCGAGTTTCAGACGCTGAACGAGGCCGTCAACCGCTTCTCACAACGCAACCACGAACTCTTTGAGCAACAGAAACGCTTCATCGGCGACGCTTCGCACGAACTTCAGACACCCATCGCCATCTGTCAGAACCGCCTGGAGATGCTTTGTGACACCGACCTTGCCGAAGAGCAGATGGGCGAAGTCATCAAAACCCTCCAGACACTGGAGCACATGTCCGAGTTGAACCGTTCGCTCCTGCTCCTATCCAAGATTGACAACCGTCAGTACCTCGACACCGTGCCCGTCGACATGGCCGCCCTTGTGCAACAGGCGCAAGTCGAATATCGCCGCATGGCCTCCGAGCATAAGGTGGACGTGGCCATCCGCGCCGAAGGTCACCCCGTGTGGCCGATGAATCCGGCCCTTGCCAAAGCCCTCGTCCACAACCTCTATCGCAACGCCCTCGTCCATAACCTGAAGGAAGGTGGCGAGCTACATATATATATAGGTATAGAGGACATCACCTTCAGCAACACCGGCGCACCCACATCGCTCGACAAGGCCCACATCTTCGACCGCTTCTACAAAGCAGGCGGACGCGAAGGCTCCACCGGCCTTGGCCTTGCCATCGTGAAAGCCATCTGCCACACAAGCGGATTAGCGGTCGAATACGACTTCGTGGAGGGAAAGCATCGGTTTAAGGTGGGCGTTCTTTGACTCCTTCTGAAAAAAATCTTCAAAAAAATCGCAAAACACCGTTTTTTTCAGATTCATTTCAGATTCTCCCCCTACCTTTGCATCAGAAACATTAAAAAAGAGTATTAACCACTAAAAACTGAAAGATTATGAAGAAGGTATTATTAGCTATCGCATGTGTGTTTGCACTGAGTACTCAGACAACATTAGCCGACCGCCCCGTAGAGGCCGCCCAGTTGCCCGCCAATGTGCAGGAGTTTGTGAAGAAACATTTCTCAGGTGTGGAAGTGTCGTACGCCAAGCAGGACAACGACTGGTTTGAGCGCGACTACACCGTGGTGCTCACCAATGGAGCCAAGCTGCAATTCACCAGCAAAGGCGAGTGGAAAGAGGTTGATTGCGAGCACGGACGAGTGCCCGAAAGCGTCCTCCCCGCCGCCATCAAGAAGTACGTCAACGACCATCAGAAGAATCACCACGTGGTGGAAATCAAGAAAGAGCGTCGCCACTACGACGTGAAACTGAGCAACGACCTCGACATGGAGTTCAGCCTCGATGGCAAGTTGTTGCGGTATGATTGATTGTGTTAAAATATATAAAAAATTTCCCTAATTAAAAACTTTCCCCTATCTTCGCACCACTATTTAATTTATTATCGTTAAATCTTAAAGAAAGAATATTATGAGCAAGAGTTTGAAAGGAACACAGACAGAGAAGAACCTCGGCATTTCATTCGCCGGCGAGTCACAGGCACGTATGCGCTACACCTATTTCGCCAGCGCAGCCAAGAAAGAGGGGTACGAACAGATAGCCGCCATCTTCCAAGAGACGGCCGACCAGGAGAAAGAGCACGCCAAGCGCATGTTCAAGTGGCTCGAAGGAGGCATGGTGGAGATTACCGCCAGCTATCCCTCAGGCGTCATCGGCACCACGTTGGAGAACCTGAAGGCCGCCGCTGCCGGTGAAAACGAAGAGTGGACAATGGACTATCCCAAGTTTGCCGACATCGCCGACGAAGAAGGCTTCCCCGCCATCGCCAAGATGTATCGCGAAATCGCCAAGGCAGAGAAGGGACACGAAGAGCGCTATCTCGCCCTGGCCAAGAACGTAGAGGAAGGCAAAGTATTCGCAAAGGACGAAGAAGTTACATGGCAGTGCCGCAATTGTGGCTACATCCACACCGGCAAGGAAGCCCCCAAGGCATGTCCCGCCTGCGCACATCCTCAGGCTTACTTCGAAGTGATGAAGACCAACTATTGATTTTTCTCATTCTCGATAAAAAAAGTATCCTAAGATAGTTGCCCATTCCTCTTAAGATGATTGGCAATTTATCTTAGGATACTTTGCATTTGAAGGTATATTGCAGGGGGAAATCAAAGCATGTTAGTTTTTCATGCCCAATCCCTTCATTTGTGGGAAGATGTACCATATCCAGTGTCCTATCTTCAATCCGTGTTTCACTTCGGCCAATGCCCGTTCGTAAACCGATGCGAATGCCTGTGCATCCACAAACCGCTCCAATGATTTTGCCTTGTCTTCCATTGTATTTACTCCTTCTTTTTTCCTTCCCTACCTGAGAAAAATTTTTCTCCAACGAGGAAAAAATATTTTTCAGATTAATCTTGATTTATCCCTTCATTATCAATATGAACGCCAACCCTGCATACACCAGTACTGGTATCACTACACAGATGATTACCGGGTTCAGTACATAGTTCCCTCCCCAACGGTTGAAGTAGTTGAGGAAATCCACCGAGCGCATGAAGGCCCAGTCGCACCACTCGCGGAAGTGTCCCCATGTGCCGATGCGTATGCCTATCCAAATGTATAGCAATGCACCCGTGGTCAGGGGAAGGCCGATGTACTTGTCCAGCATCACCGTCCACGTCAGTGGTATCAGCAGGTAATAGGCGAGGATGTTCACTTCGTTGTAAGTCATGCCCAATAGGGTGGCAATGTTGTAGAGTACCGTTGCCACAAGACGGAAGGTTAGTGTAATCATGCGAAACTGTTCTTTTTTTATTTACTTTTTATTTATCTCCTTCACCTTCTTCCGTTTGGGCTTCTTCTTCCGCACTTCTTCTTATCTCCTTGATGTACTCCAGTTCACCTTTGGCATACTCTACGTCCTCTTCATCGGCAATCATGCTGTTCAACATCTGTTCGGCATCGTCCAGTTCGCCACGGTCAATCAGCACGTAGGCATAGCGTCGGCGCAAGAAATTGTAGTGAGGTGCCAGACGTTCAGCTTCCTCCTCGCTCTTTCTCATCTGCTTCATCACCTCTTCTGCTCGGTCGTGAATATAGCCTTTTGCTTCCACATCCGCCATATTGCATAGGCAATTGATAAATTCTTGTGTACCATCAATGCGGATTCTTTGTGCAGTGAAGAGGTAGTAGAAAGCGCGGTCATACATGCCCAAGTCGTTATAGATGAATCCGATATAGAAACAGATTTTACAATAGAGATTATGCAAATCGTCATCCCAATCATTAGGAAATTCTTTGAGGCACGCAAACACACTGTTGAAGTGGTACAATGCTTGGAAATAGCAACGGTTGTTATAGAACTTCTTCCCCCAATAGAGGTCGGCTTGTATGGAGGGATCAGTATGTGCAATCACCAGTCGTTGTTCGTTCGTCAGTTCATCCGTGCGTCCATTTTTGACCATGTCCATAGCTTCGTCCACCATGTATTTAGCCTCCCAATAATCCTTCTCGGCATCCGTCAATCGGACTTCCAACATCGTTCGGCTACTGAAGGGGATGCGGTTGTCCATATGTACGTCCAATTCGCTACCTGAGCGTACAATGTTCACTACATAGACAAGCGACTTGTCCGTCGAGGCTTTTGCCTTCGTCAAGTTGACAAACAACTCCTGATACTCGAATCCGAAAGTCAGGTTGATGCTCTTTATGCTCATTGCATCCGGACGTTGACGGATGTATTCGCGAATGTCGAACGCCTCGATTTCGGTGATGTCCGTGATTGTCTCCATCTCCTCACCACACACGATGCGCAAACTCTGCAAACATCCGAAGTCTGCATTGTCGAACAACTTCACCAATCGGTTTACCGATAAGGCAGAAGAGTCGCCATTTTCTTCAGTCTCTTCCCCCAGCTTATTCATCGTTTTCATCCATTGTATGCGGGCTATGTTGTTGTGGAAAGCCTTGTCTGTCAGGAGTGGTTGGTCTATATTTTTTTGCTCCTTTATGAATTTGTCCAGTTCGGCACTGAAATCACGGGCAATGTGGAAGGCCAGTTCCATCAATCGTTTCAAATTCTGTACGTTGTTGTCCATTCTTTCATGCAATGCAAATCCGTAGCATAGGGTAGCATATACCGGCCGTTCCTCCTTTTCACCATTACTCACACTGATGTTGCATCCCCATCCGCTATATTTCAGGTTCATGCTGTTGGCCACGAAAAGAGCCTTGTTCAGGTGCTCTATCTCACAATAGTAGAAGTTGGAGTAATGAAGGTTTACCCAAGTGGAACTATTCTTGATTGTAAAGTGAAAGTTCCCTCCTTGATAAGCCACCCAATAGCCGATTGTATTGTTGTCATCCATCACCTGTTTGTCCTTCACCTCCACACCCAATGCCTTGAACAGCTCATCGGGTTCAATCATACTCACCGGGGCATCAGAGGTTTCCTCCTTCTTTACCTCTTCTTTCGTTTCCTTCCTCGTGTTCAAGTAGGCTACAATGCCCACAATGGCAACAATTACAATCGCTATTTCCATAAATACATTAAAGTTAATAAGAGTTTTTATAATAGAGAGCACTTACCCCTCCTGTTTCTATCTGTCTTTTTCATAACAAACATGTGGCCAATCACGTGAACAGGTCATCTTGTCACCATTCTTTTTGCGTGATGTGATATTTTGTCTGTTTTGTATGCTAAATGCATGACATTCTGTCTGTTTTACTCAAAATATATCGGGCAATGCAGGTAGTTTTTGTTAATCTTATAAATAAGTATTCGCTCGGGATATTTGCCCAATACGAACAAGGTGACAGGGCAAAGCCAGATTTCTTCATTGAAGTATCCGCTTGGGTCTTTGTAGAAAGCACCACCTGTCAATGTTGAACTGACCTTGTGCCATCTGCTTCCGCAAAAGAACTTTTCCTCCTCTGCCGTGGTAGCTCTGATTGTTGCCACAATCTTATCTTCTCCGCGAGAATAGTATTCAAGGAACTTTGCCGCACCACCCACCATCAGAGTATGTTCAAACAATTCCTTGGGGAAACCGGGTACATCACAATACCAT
>JAFTYI010000042.1 GCA_017464815.1 Bacteroidaceae bacterium
CGTACCTTATATTAATAATAATCATACGGATGGCCGGAATCCTTCTTTTGGGGACGGACAGTCCACGATGTCCTGATCGGGCATCCGGTGGCAGCCCGAATGAACAGCTGATGGCAGTCGGGACGGCCAGTTTGCGGCTGTCCGAGTGAACAGTTTGTGTTACTCCAGGTGGATAACTAACAGCTACCTCAAGTGAATGACTTGCGGCTACCCCAAATGGATAACTTGCGGCTACCCCAAATGGATAACTTACGGCTTGACAAGTGGATAATAGTTCACTTGAATAGCCTCAAAATGTTCGCTTGGGAAGGAATAAATTGTTCGTTTTTTTTGCTTTATTTTGGTGAATGGGAAGTTTTGTTTGGCCGGCCTCGAAAAAAATGTATTATGGGGGGTGGTTAATTCAATAAAAAGCAGTACTTTTGCAGCCTGATAATTATCTTAGAATTTATGGAGCTCAATATTCTTACGGCCGTATCGCCGATTGATGGCCGATATAGAGGGAAGGCGGGAGCCTTGGCCGCTTATTTTTCGGAGTATGCACTCATCAAGTATAGGGTGCAGGTGGAGATTGAATATTTCATCACTCTTTGTGAATTGCCGTTGCCGCAGTTGGAGGGTTTTCCGACTGGGATGTTTGATGCGTTGCGCAATATTTACCGGAATTTTTCGGAGGCTGATGCGGCGCGTATCAAGGAGATTGAGGGGGTGACGAACCACGACGTGAAGGCTGTGGAGTATTTCATCAAGGAGCAGTTCGACAAGTTGGGCGGACTGGATGCGTACAAGGAGTTTATCCACTTCGGACTGACTTCGCAGGACATAAACAACACGTCGGTGCCGCTTTCTGTCAAGGAGGCTCTGAATGACGTGTACTATCCGCTGATGGATGAACTGGTTGCCCAGTTGAAGGCGTATGCCGAGGAGTGGAAGGAGATTCCCATGTTGGCCAAGACGCACGGACAGCCTGCATCGCCGACGCGCTTGGGCAAGGAGGTGATGGTGTTTGTCTATCGGTTGGAGCGGCAGTTGGCTGTGTTGAAGGCGTGTCCGCTGACGGCGAAGTTTGGTGGTGCCACGGGTAACTACAATGCTCATCATGTGGCTTATCCGCAGTATGACTGGAAGGCGTTCGGCAACAGGTTTGTTGCTGAGAAGCTGGGGCTGGAGCGTGAGGAGTATACGACGCAGATTTCGAATTACGACAATCTGGGTGCCATTTTCGACACGATGAAGCGCATCAACACCATCATGATTGACATGAACCGCGACTTCTGGCAGTATATCTCCATGGAGTACTTCAAGCAGAAAATCAAGGCTGGCGAAGTGGGCTCGAGTGCGATGCCTCACAAGGTGAATCCGATTGACTTTGAGAACTCTGAGGGAAACCTGGGCGTGGCCAACACGTTGCTGGAGCATCTGGCTTCGAAGTTGCCCGTTTCGCGTCTGCAGCGCGACTTGACGGACTCGACTGTGCTGCGTAACGTGGGTGTGCCGTTCGGCCATATCGTGATTGCTGTGCAGAGTTCGCTGAAGGGCTTGCGCAAGTTGTTGCTGAACGAGCCGGCCATCTATCGCGACTTGGACAATTGCTGGAGTGTGGTGGCTGAAGCCATTCAGACGATTTTGCGCCGCGAGGCTTATCCTAACCCGTATGAGGCGCTGAAGGCGCTGACCCGTACGAACCAAGCGATTACTGAAGAGTCAATAAAGACGTTTATTGAAGAACTAAATGTCGGCGAAGATGTTAAGAAGGAATTGAGGGTGATAACGCCGCGTACCTACACTGGTGTGTGATGGTGTCTTTCTCCCCCCCAAAAAAAAGAAAGAACTTAAATGAAAAGCCCGCGAGGGCTAACGTAAAAAATATTATTATTAAAGTAAAAGAGATATGATGACAGACAATGAAAAATGGCGCAATGGATCTGATGAGAATCAGGAAAGCGCGAATGGTTACAACAGAACGTATAACCGTGAGAACCGTTTTAACAGCTACAACAATTACGACCGTGAGGAGGGTGGTGTCCAGCGCTCTTTCCGTCCCAGTGGTTATGGAAGCCGCATGGGCGGTGGTGCAAGCAATCGTGCGGAGCGTCCGCAGCGTCCTCGCTTTACCCGTTCTTCAGAGAATGCCGGTGGAGAACATCGTCCCCGTTTTACCCGTGTGAATGATCGTGCAGAGGGTGGCTATGCTCCTCGCTACTCACGTCCGCAACGTCCGTATGAGGGTCGTCAGGATGGTGGTGAGGGACGTCCGTTCCGCCCTTCTTCCTATAACAGCGGCCGCCCTTCTTATGGTGGTGCTCAGCCTCGTCCCCGTTATACCAACAATGGTTATGAGAATGGCGAATCTTGGCATGGCAATGCAGGTGGTGGCTACGGACAGGGTCGTCCGCAGCGTCGTCCGGGAGGTTACAACAATGGTGGTGGCCGTCCCCAACAGGGTGGTGGTATGCGTCGGCGTACGCCCGGCTACAACCCCAATGCCAAATATAGCAAGAAGAAGCAGATTGAATACAAGGAGATTCTGGCCGATCCGAACGAACCAATCCGCTTGAACAAGTATCTGGCCAATGCCGGCATCTGCTCGCGTCGCGAGGCTGATGAGTTCATCACAGCAGGCGTTGTGACGGTAAATGGTGAGGTCGTTACCGAATTGGGAACTAAGGTGAAACGCTCGGATGTCATCAAGTTCCACGATCAGCAGGTGAACGCCGAACGCAAGGTGTACATCCTGTTGAACAAACCGAAGGACTGTGTGACAACGTCGGATGATCCGCAGGAGCGCAAGACCGTTATGGACTTGGTGAAGGGCGCTTGTGCCGAGCGCATCTATCCCGTTGGCCGATTGGACCGTAACACGACTGGTGTGTTGCTGTTGACCAACGATGGCGACTTGGCCTCTAAGTTGACACATCCTAAGTTCCTGAAGAAGAAGATTTACCATGTCTTCTGCGACAAGAATGTGACCAAGGCCGACCTCGACCAGATTGCAGCCGGCATCACGTTGGAGGACGGTGAAATTCATGCTGATGCCATCAGCTATGCCCATGAAACGGACAAGAAGCAGGTGGGCATCGAAATCCATTCAGGCAAAAACCGCATTGTGCGCCGTATATTCGAGTCGTTGGGTTACAAGGTGACCAAGCTCGACCGTGTGTCATTTGCGGGATTGACCAAGAAGGGTGTCCGTCGTGGCGACTGGCGCTTCTTGACCGAGGCCGAAGTGAACATGCTGCGAATGGGTGCATTTGCATAAAATGGAGTGAACTAAAGAGAGAAATGACAATATGGAAAAGATTTGTAGAACAAAGATAGTTGACCTGTTGAAGCGTACCGACTTCGGCGCAATGGTCAATGTGAAAGGTTGGGTGCGCACCCGCCGTGGCAGCAAACAGGTGAACTTTGTTGCCTTGAACGACGGCTCGACCATCAACAACGTGCAGATAGTGGTGGACGTGGCCAACTTCGACGAGGAGATGCTGAAGCAGATTACCACCGGTGCCTGCTTGAGCGTGAATGGTGAATTGGTGGAGTCTGTCGGTTCCGGTCAGGCTGCTGAAATCCAGGCCCGCGAGATTGAGATATTGGGAACCTGCGACAACACCTATCCGCTCCAGAAGAAGGGGCACTCCATGGAGTTCCTGCGCGAGATTGCCCACCTTCGTCCGCGTACCAACACGTTTGGCGCCGTGTACCGCATTCGTCACAACATGGCTATGGCCATCCATAACTTCTTCCACCAGAAGGGATTCTTCTACTTCAATGCCCCCATTATCACGGCGTCGGATTGTGAAGGTGCCGGTCAGATGTTCCAGGTGACCACGATGAATCTCTACGACCTGAAGAAGGACGAGAACGGCTCTATCATTTATGACGACGACTTCTTTGGCAAGCAGGCCAGCCTCACCGTGTCGGGCCAGTTGGAAGGCGAGTTGGCCGCTACGGCTATGGGCGCCATCTACACCTTTGGCCCCACGTTCCGTGCCGAGAATTCCAATACTCCGCGCCACTTGGCCGAGTTCTGGATGGTTGAGCCGGAAGTGGCTTTTGCCGACTTGAAGGAGTTGATGGATTTGGAAGAAGAGTTCATCAAGTATTGCGTCAACTGGGCACTTGAGAACTGCAAGGATGACTTGGAGTTCCTCAACAAGATGGTTGACAAGGGACTCATCGAGCGTCTTCAGAGCGTTGTGAAGGCCGACTTCGTGCGTTTGCCTTATACCGAGGGAATCAAGATTCTGGAAGAGGCCGTTGCCAAAGGCCGCAAGTTTGAGTTCCCCGTATACTGGGGATGCGACTTGGCCAGCGAGCACGAGCGCTTCCTTGTGGAAGAGCATTTCCAGAAGCCCGTCATCATGACCGACTATCCCAAGGAAATCAAGGCCTTCTATATGAAACAGAACGAGGATGGAAAGACCGTTCAGGGTACCGATGTGCTCTTCCCTCAGATTGGAGAAATCATTGGTGGAAGTGTGCGTGAAGAGAGTCACGACAAACTGATGACACGCATCAACGAGCTGAACATCCCGATGAAGGACATGTGGTGGTATCTCGATACCCGCAAGTACGGAACCTGTCCTCATGCCGGCTTTGGCCTCGGTTTCGAGCGCTTGCTGTTGTTCGTTACGGGTATGACCAACATTCGCGACGTCATCCCCTTCCCGCGTACACCCCGCAACGCCGAATTCTAAAAAAACGTCAAATTGCTTTGTCTGTGTGGCAAAGCAGGTCAAAAAGAGACTCATTCTTCCTGTTTTGGCAGGGAGAATGAGTTTTTTTTGTGTTCAAGCAAAGAAATCCTTAAAAAGATTTGTGCTTTACTTAAAAAAAGAATAATTTTGTCTTGCCAAGAGAAGAACTATTAACTTAAAAACTTACCATTTATGAAAAAAACATGTTTATTGACTTTGGTTGTGGCATTGCTCAGCATGTCGGCAACTGCAGCTTGGGGACAAAAGAAGGCCGACTTGGAAGGTATTTGGCAGATGCATTTCTATGTTTCAGGCGCCCAGGGTTCTCCCAGTACGTTGCGTGCAGGAAACACGTTCAAGATTCTTTCGGAAGACGGACACATCACGAACTTTACAGTTATCCCCGGTAGGGGAGCCATCATCACGGGTGTAGGAACCTATAAGGTAAAAAACAATCTGCTCCGTGAAAGCATAAAGAAAAACATCCATTTGCCCATGCTCGACGGTCAGGACAATGATTTGCATTTCACACTCAGTGAGGATGGCAACATCATGTCAGTGAAATTCTTTGTGAAGGAAGACACCCAAGGCAATGTGATTGATGCGTGGCATTATGAGACATGGCGCCGTGTGGAGATGCCGGCCGAATATCCGCAGGATTTGGTAAGATGATATCTAAGAAGATACAGACAAACACATAAAAGAGAGAATCCGTTGTTGAAAAACAATGGGGTTCTCTCTTTCCTATGTCTTTGGGCGTTTGGATAGAGCGTCCGACGGAAGACAAAACACCTAACCTAAGAAATATAACAAGAATATGATGAGAAAAATAGCAATCCTTTTGACCGTAGCGTGTTGCGCGACAGCATGTACAAAGAAACAAGACGTGATGACCGAAGCATTTGCTCAAGCCGAAGCAATTGTGGCATCCATCAAACAACCCGTTTTCCCTGACAAGACGTTCCTGATTACCGATTTTGGAGCCGTGGAAGGTGACACAACCTCGTTGTACCACGAGAGCATAAACAAGGCTATCCGGGCGTGCCACGAGGCAGGTGGCGGTCGGGTTGTTGTGCCACAAGGTACGTTCTACACCGGTCCTGTCACATTGTTGAGCAATGTAAACCTGCACATTGAGAAAGGGGCCACACTGAAGTTCTCGACCAATCCCACCGACTACTTCCCCGCCGTGCTCAGCCGTTGGGAAGGCATCGACTGCTACAATGCCCATCCGCTGATCTATGCTTATGAGGCCGACAACATCGCACTGACGGGTGAGGGAACCCTTGACGGGCAGGGCAGCCGCACCGATTGGTGGTACATGAAGGGGGGCCGCTACACCGTGGAAGGTATGCCCGACCAGATTACCAGCGGAGGCCGTGCCCGCCTCTTCGGCGCAGCTGAGAACGAACAGCCTGTGGAGGAGCGCGTGATGACCCCCGAAGACGCCCTTCGTCCGCCGTTTGTCAGCTTCATGAATTGCAACAGTGTGCTTATCGAGGGTGTCTACATCACCAACTCGCCCTTCTGGGTCATCCATCCCATTTTCTGTCAGGACCTGATTGTGCGTGGGGTGAGAATCAACAGCCACGGCCCCAACAACGACGGTTGTGACCCCGAGTCGTGCAAAAATGTGCTGATTGAAGACTGTGTGTTCGACACTGGCGACGACTGCATCGCCATCAAGAGCGGGCGCAACAACGACGGCCGCAAGTGGAACATTCCCAGTGAGAACATCGTGGTGCGCCGTTGTCAGATGAAGGACGGTCACGGTGGTGTGGTCATTGGCAGTGAAATATCGGGTGGCTACCGCAATCTCTATGTGGAGGATTGCGAGATGGACAGCCCAAACCTGGACCGCATTGTGCGCATCAAGACCAATGCCTGCCGTGGCGGAATCATTGAAAACATTTTTGTGCGCAATGTCCGCGTGAACGAATGCAACGAGGCTGTCATGCGCATCAACCTGCTCTACGAGCCGGGCGAAGCCTGCAACGCAGCCTTCCCGCCCACGGTGCGCAATGTCTACTTGAGCAATGTCACCTCCCAGAAGAGCAAGTATGGCATCATCATCGACGGCTTCGAGGATAAGGCCAACGTTCGCGACATCCACGTAGAGAACTGCGAATTCAACAACGTTCGCAAAGGAAGCACCCGCATTGCCGGTCTGACTGAGAACATCTGTTTCAATAACCTGAAAATAAATGGCGAAGTTGTGACACTTTCGCCGGATAAGTAAGAATTTACAAACTTAAAAAAATAGAGCGAACAAGCATGAAAAGAATCTTTTTCTCTTTGGCAGCCCTGCTTTGGGGCTTTGCCCTCCACGCTTCCGCGGAAGGAAGACGTGTCGAGAGTTTCAATTACGGTTGGCGCTTTGTGCTGGAAAATGTGGCCGGCGCCGAGCAGCCGCAATTCGACGACAGCCAATGGCGCACGGTGAATGTGCCCCACGATTTCCAGATTGAGCAGCCATGGGTGGCTCCCGATGCCAGCGAACGGGCCGATAACAGCGACCCGGGTGCCAACATCCGCAGCCGTCTCAGCAGCCGTGGATTCAAGGAAATGGGCATTGGTTGGTATCGCAAGACCTTTACTCCTGACGCTAGTTGGAAGGGAAAGCGTGTTGTGTTGGATTTTGAAGGCATCATGTACGTCGGCGACGTTTATTTGAACGGCCAGCTCGTTGGTGGCACCGACTATGGTTATGTCGGTTTCGAGATTGACGTGACCAATCTGTTGAAGTACGGCCAACCGAACGTCCTGGCCGTGAAGGCCGACACCCGCGAGCCTAACAACTCCCGCTGGTACACGGGTGGCGGACTCTTCCGCAATGTGAATCTTCTCATCACCGATTCCAAGTACTACCTAATGCGTCATCCCCTCTATATCACCACACCGCAAGTGTCGGAGCAAGAGGCTACCGTAAGCGTTCAGATTGAGGTCGCCTCCCGGGAGCGTCACCCCATCAAGGCCGAGGTGGTAATCACTGACGCAGCAGGCAATGAGGTGGCCCGTCAGACCGAAGAATTGAAGCGTCGTCAACCTACTTACGAATACCAGTTGAAGGACATCAAGTTGCAGAACCCCAAGTTGTGGGATTGCGATAATCCTCATCTTTACAGTGTTACCGTTTCTCTGCTTCGCCCGAATGGCGAAGTGGCCGATCAGGTGACAGAGCGCTTCGGTGTGCGCACAGTTGAGTTCTCTCCCGAATACGGAATGAAACTCAATGGCAAGAAAGTCCTTCTGAAGGGAATCGCCAACCACCACTCTTTGGGCGCTCTTGGTGCCGCCGCCTATCCGCGTGCCATCGAAAAGCGCATCCAGCTCCTCAAGGAGTTTGGTGTGAACCACATCCGCACTTCGCATAACCCCTATAGCGAGGACTTCATGGACCTGTGCGACCAGTATGGTATCCTTGTCGTTGACGAACTCTATGACAAGTGGCTCGACCAGTACTGTGGCGGACGTGCCCCCTGGGCTTTGCTTTGGCAGAAGGATATCCCCGAGTGGATCAAGCGCGACCGTAACCATCCTTCCGTGGTGTTCTGGAGTCTGGGTAACGAGCTTCAGACCTATTGGCACCTGCCTCATGCCGACTGGGGCGTAACCCCTTATCGTATGCAGCGCGAACTGTTGAAGCGTTACGACGACACCCGTCTTATCACCGTGGCCATGCATCCGCGCGGCCGTCACATGGACACCGATTCGTTGCCCGCCCCACTGGTTCACGAAACAGACATTGCTTCCTACAACTATCGCTACATGTACTTCCCCGGCGATTCAAAGAACTTCCCCCACATGATGTTCTACCAGAGCGAGGCCAACACCAGCAACATGGGCCCCAACTACTTTGAAATGGATCTCGACAAGGTTATCGGTCTGGCTTACTGGGGACAGATTGACTACTTGGGCGAGAGTGGCGGATGGCCTGCCAAGGGATGGGCACAGGGTGTGTTCGACATCTCTCTCCAACCCAAGCCCATCGCCTATTTCCTGAAGAGCTTCTTCAGTGACGAACCGTTGGTACACATCGGTATTGTCGAAAGCGAAGAAGACCGCATGTGGAACGGTGTGCAGACGGGTGTGGCCCGCATGAACGACCATTGGAACCACAAGGCTGACGAAGAACTCTCGCTCTTCACCTATACCAATGCCGACGAAGTGGAGCTGGTGATGAACGGCAAGAGCCTCGGAAAAAAACAGAACACGGATGGCCGCGACCGCAACCGCATCCGTTGGAACAAGGTGAAGTATGCTCCCGGTTATCTGGAAGCACGAGCCTATAAGGATGGCAAGGTCATTGCCCGTCACCGTATCGAGACAACCGGCAAGGTGAAGAAACTTATCGTTGAACCCGACAACAGCAATTGGAAGGCTGACGGACAGGACCTCCAGCACCTGCGCATCTACGCCGTTGACAGCAAGGGCCGCCGTGTGCCCGATGTAAACAGCCATCTCCGTTTCCGTGTGGAAGGTGACGCTTCCATTGTGGCTGTAGATAATGGAAACATTGTTTCCCACGAACTCCATGCTGTGCCCGAGCGTGACCTCTTCCATGGTTCGGCTCTCGTTATCCTCCGTGCCGGTCAGTCTCCCAGTGAGATAACCCTCATTACAGAGTGCGACGACTTCAAGACTGTGAAGACGAAGTTGCAGACGAAGTAATTAGAATTAGGCGCGGATTGCGCGGATAATTATAAAATACCTATGCCTTAGCCCACTGACGGTCTCTGTCATTCTGAACGTAGTGAAGAATCTGTATTCACAAGCAAAAGTTGTTATGCTGACGTTTCCAGATTCTTCGTCCTATCGTCCTCAGAATGACAGAGACGGTATAGTGAAATAAAGAAGCACATCATGAAGAAACTCATTCTTGCTACCTTTACGGTTCTCTCTCTTATTGCTTGCGACAACGATGATGAGCGTATCGTTATCAGCGAAGAGATTCCTCCGACGGATAAGGAGGAAACCGTAGAGTTTACGACCTACCAAGTCAATTACACTTTCTCTGCAAGCGAGGATTTCAGAGAATTCTACCATTTCCTTATCGGCTACATGGACGTGACCGGCCAACAGCACATTGACACGCTGAAAGATGACAAGTGGCAATATTCTGCTACTCCCATTCCGTTGGCTGAAGCCCCTGACAAGTTTGTGTGCGTCATACGTGCCGAACGCAAAGAGGATGATTCCGAACTGACAAAGTATGCCTATACGCTCAGCTACGAACAAGATATTTCGGTTACTCTTTCCAACGACGATGGCAGTGAGGTACGCACATTCGATGCAGGGCCGATGACATCATGGTCATGGCAGGCATCACCTGCGAGCATGGGAGAGTTCCTTGCGTCATATTCTAATACTACCTTGGTGAAGTTTGTATTGGAGAAATCTGCATTCTCAAATTTGGAGTAATCATTCACAGCGCCACAAAAATACTAATTTTTGGGATAGGTGGGCTAAACTGGCGAAAAAATCATCAGTTTAGCCCACCTATCGTCAATTCTTCTTTATCTTATGATTTTGAAGATGCCGTTATTGCTTTTAATCAGATATATTCCAGCGGGCAGGTCTGAAAGATGTGCATCCATGTTTTCATTGGGCATCGCTTCTGTCTCCTTGATAATGCGACCAGCAATGTTATATACGTAAATCTTTCCGTCGAAGCCTGTCGGATTTTGAGGAGTTTCTATGCTTTCCGGGACAGTCACGCTTGTGTGCCATTTGCCAGCACCTACGCCCAATTTGTAAATCTCGGAGTTGCGCACCGCGTCAGTATTCTGGAAATAGAGGTTTACGTTGTACGCGGTCGATGCCGTTCCGTCCAATGCATCTGCGCGGTGCATGTGTTGGTCGCTATGCGTCAAGGCTACATGCGGCGGACAGGGCTGCACCATCAGTTCAGTGGCCGAAATGTTGGCCACGCTCACCTCCAGCGAACCGTTCAAGGTCGCTTGGCTGTTTTTTACCAATTGGCCAAAGTTGTTCTTGGTTGAGGTCCAAGGATTGGCAGAGAAGATTTGTCCATTGGTCAAGTCGTTGTTGGTGGACCAGTTGTTGTTGAAGTTCAGGGTGACGTGTCCCTGCCCATATCCGCCGTCCGCCTTCCAAGTCTCCCTGATGTCGGCACCATAGCTTTCCAATATACGGACGTCTTCCGGCTGTTTGCACAGGACTATCAGATTGTTTTCCACATTGAAAACCGATCCGTCGGGCAGGTAGCGCATCTTGAAGATTGAGCCGTTACCACGGGTGTTGAAGTTTATCAGGGTGTTGTTGGAGAAGGTAATGTTCCAGATTATCCCACTCACCCACTCGGTGCCACTTTCTTCGCGGAATACTGAAGGGAAAGGACTGTCGTAGAAAGTGTTTCCCACGATTTTGAAGTCGGCATAGAGGTTGGACTCATTGCAGTTGCCCGAACCGTCAATCCAAGGATATCCTCCAACCCATATGCTGTAGTAGCCGCAATCGTAGAAAAGGTTGTCTTTGATGAGCACATGATTCCATGTTTTGCGGTTGAGGCTCTGCTCACGGATAAAGCCGCGGACTATCCGTTTGAAACTGCAGTTCTCGATAACGAGGCTGTCGAGTGTCATGCTTATACCGTTGCTGTACATGCTCATGAAATAGTTTCCTGTGGCGTTGTTTCCAGCTTTGGCCGCTTGGTCTCCATAGTTGAAAGCCTTCGGATTGTCAAAGTCAATGTCGTGGAAGGCCAGTTTCTTCATGCTGAATTCAGCATTTTCTTCGCCAATTTCGGGGGAACGTCCCAACATGAACATGGCGTACGGACTTCCGTTCCATTGTTCGCCATTGATAGCTTGGTCAAATATCTTGTGTGCTCCTATGCCGCAAATCACACGGGCACGCTTCCCTTCAGCCACATCCTTCGGGTCGGTGCGGAGTACAAATCCTTTATGTATGCCGTCGTTCCCATCCAGATAATAGGTCTTTCCACCTTCCAATAAGAACGTCTGCCCCTCGGCATGGTCCGGATTGGCCATAAAATCGTTCAACACCGGTGAGATGGGGGCTGCATCGTATGTCGCGGCTTGTGCACCGTACACATCCGCACGCTTGTAGGGAATCGTTGTGGATATGCTGCTGTCTGCATACGCCTCTATCATTTCTGCATGTTTCAGAAGGATGGGAGGAACAGAATCCTCTCCCTCTGTATGCACTGCAATGTGGTTGCCCCCGACAGACGGTTGGGCACAGGCCTCGGTTGTGGCCGTCAGTGACTGGCTTGTCGACAATAGGATACATGCCGCAATTAATTTCGAAATACGTCTCATGCTTTTTTTGTTTTTATGATTATTCTGTTTCTTCCTTTACTTCCGCTTTACATACACCTTATGCGTCCCATGCCCCTCGTAAGTAATGCCGCTTTCGGGGTCGTTGCGGAAGGCTTGCAGTTCCAGCGTGGCGGCGGTGCGCGACAGGCCGGTGAGCGACATGTATTGGGCGATGTTCATCGTGGTGTGTTTGTCCAGATAGTCCAAGGCGCGGGCCAGACGTTCTTCGCGCGTGTACTTCTGTTTACGGATGCGCTGTGTGCCACCACGTGTCAGGGTGCAGTTGTAATTCGTGTCCTTGATGAGCTCTTTGTCCGGGCGGAAGTAGATGTCCGTCACCTGCAGGCTCTGTGCATTGAGGCTCGGTTTGCCATCGTCCAGCCCGTCCATCTCCTTTCCGCGTTTCAGCCCGATGCCAGCGCGGAATGTCCCCAGTCCGTCGATGGTTACGCTGTGTCCCAGTGCCATAGCAATGGCCAACTGATGGGTGATGTGTTTCAACACACTTTCGACATGTTTCGTGATAAACGGGTCTGCACTCTCCAACCACTCCAAAAAGTGCTCGTGGGTGAAGTGCAGGTTGCGCTTCATGCGGTAATAGACTTTCTTCTCGCCTGTGCCGTGCAAGTCATTCATTTCCTGTTTGATATACTCTGCCATAGTAACTGTTAAGATTAAAAGTGAATTTGCTAGTGTGCAAAGTTAATAAGACTTGCTGAAAAATCAAAATCGCTTAGCCGAAAACTTTAATCAGCAGTGGTGATTATATAATCAGCACTGTTAATTATATAATCAGCACTGCTGATTATGTGATTAGCACTGCTGATTAAAGTTTTCTCTTAGGACAGATTATAAAACACTGGTGACAAATTGATTTTTCTGTTCGGCAAATTGAATTTTTCTCTTAGGAATTGTTGTGTTATTATTGTTGGCTATGAGAAATTAGGAATTTCCCCCTATTTTTATCCCGATTCCTTTTCTTCTTTATCTGTATAATTGTACCTTTGCACCCGCAATAAACATTTGAAGAAAATGATAGGAACCATAGTGAACACTTGCACGATAATCGTGGGCAGCATCGTGGGTGCTGTGATGAACAGAGGGATAAAGGAAAAGTATAAGGACGCGCTGTACACCGGATTGGGGTTGGCCTGCTTGGGCATCGGCCTCAATGCGGTGATAAGCAATTTCAGCAAGAGCGAATACCCTGTGCTCTTTATTGTGTCGATAGCCGTCGGGAGTGTGGTGGGTACAGCGCTGGACCTCGACGGACGGTTTGCCAAGCTGATAAACAAACGCTCGAAAGGCGGCAAGAACACCAACCTTGCTGACGGCCTCTCCACCGCCATCCTGCTCTACTGCATCGGGCCACTTGCCATGCTCGGCCCGGTGATAAGTGCGCTGAAGGGCGACAACACCTTTCTCTATACCAATGCTACACTTGACTTGGTGACCTCCGCCGTCTTTGCCAGCACCTACGGCATTTGGGTGATACTGGCTGCCCCCGTGCTCTTCTGTTGGCAGGGCATGTTCTATCTGGTGGCAAAGCTGTCGAGCACCGCCGTCAGCGACGCACTCATGGCAGAGCTGCTCATCGTTGGCGGACTGATGATTGTCGCTTCGGGACTCTCCCTCCTGAAACTGAAAGATTGCAAGACGTTGAATATGCTTCCCGCCCTGCTTGTCCCTGTACTTTGGTTCCTTGTGAGGAGTTTGGTGTAATATATAACATTTTTGAAAGTAGAAGTCAACAGTGCGCTGCAAGAAAACTGGATTATGAAAGTCCGCGACTGGACTATGAAAGTGCAGGCGTGGACTATGGAAGTTCACAGTTGAAGTTTGGCGGACAGTAAGACAAGGAACATAGCAAAGCGCGGCACCCCGATGTCGCATCGGAGTGCCGCGTTCTTCATGTTAAAACTTGTTTTTGTGCTTATGAGTTCACTGTCTTACAGTCCCTCTATCACCTCTTCCGTATCGACTTGTTTTCTGTTGGACTTCTTCACATTGTTGGAGTTGATGGTGGAGGGGTTGCCACTGTAGGTGATTTTCCCGCTTCCCTTGATGGTCTTGGTGGTGAGCTTGTCCACGGCATGGCACTCTATTTTTCCCGAGCCGATCATTTGGGCGTTCACGTTTTTCACCTTCATGTCATCAGCATGGATTTCGCCACTGCCAGTCACTTCGTATTTGGCCTTGGAGGCTGAACCTTTCAGAAAGACGCTGCCACTGCCCGTCACCTGTGCCTTGGCTTCCTGCACCTCCATTCCCTCGGCATGAATGGTGCCTCCGCCGGCTATCTGCAATGACAGGAATGCAGCACCTGCGTTGGTGATGCGGATGTCGCCACTGCCGACCACCTCTGCATTCAGGGTCTCCTCGATGTCCAGCGAACGGGCTTCGATGTTACCCGACCCGGCAACCTTGAACGCTACACGACGGGTGTTGAGGCTGCTCATCAGACGGATGTGTCCACTGCCTGTCACACTGGCCATTTCCAGTTGGGGGCTCTCGGCCACTATCTTCAGCTTCTGGTCACCGATGAATTGGAGGTCAGATTCTTTTTTCCAGTTGTTGCGCAGGATGCCACCCACCACTTCCACTTCCAGAAACTCTCTCAAGTTTTCGGCCACGGTCACAGTCACGCGGGTCTGTCCGTCGGTACTTTGGCGGTACTCCACCGTGCCGTTTCCTACCAGACTGATGCGCTCAAAGACTTCGGGGTCCTCCAACTCGTAGGTGATGGTTTTCTTCGAAGCTTCAATCTTTTCTCTTCCCATTGCGGGGGTGCCACAGAGCAGCAGGCAGGCTGCCAACTGGGCGATGATGTGCTTTGTTTTCATACGGTTATCTTTCTTTTGTTAATTGATTCATTTCTCATTTTCAGGAGTCTTGTAATGAGGACGCTTGCGCACGTTATCCTCCCACACGGCGCTGTCCTCGGCCCACAGTCGGGGAAGAGCGCCTGCATGACTCTCAATCAGGTAGAGTGTGCCATCGGGCTTCAGCGCCACGCCATAGGTGTGGAGGCTTCCATTGCTGTCGCGGAAGGCGATGGCTGTCTCTTCGTACTCCCAAAAGACATCGTTCGTGGCTATGAAGACGTTGTACTGTTGCTGTATTTGCTGGAAATGTTCCACCACCTTGTCATAGTCCTTTTGCGTACAATTGGGGATGCGGTATCGGGTGGCGCGAGTGACCTTGGTGGTGTTGTCGGCCGCGATGCTCCTGTGGTATTTGCGAAGGTTCCAGTCGTAGGTTACCTGTTGCTCTCGGACACCCTGTCGCGAGGTGTATGGGCGAACCAGCTTGTGCATCTTCCCTCGGATTTCCTCCGCCTTCTGTTGGGGGACGGGGCGACGAAGGCCGTTGACATCGGCGTTCATCTTGCATTGGAGACCCACCTTCTTGTCGCCCACCTCCAAGGATATGAAGTCCGTCTGCCCCTGCTTGGCTGAGGCGGTGGTCAGGGTGTACTTTTTGTAGCGATTCCCCTTTTCGTCGATAGACTCTGTGAATTTGCGCAGCGTCTTCCAATTGTCCAACTTGGAAAAGAGGCGGTCGAACATCTGCTGGTACGCCTGTCGCTCCTTCTCGTTCTTGAACCAATAGTTCAGGTCGTAGATGATCCACTCATTCGTCTGGCGGATGAGGTACGTTTGGGGCAACTGCCTCCTCAATTCGTGAAAGATGGCCTCCATCTCCTGATTCTCGTGATACTGCTTTTGGGCGACAGCCATGCCAATGCCCAAGGAAAAGAGCAGCAGAGCAATAAGGGCTGCCCGTAACTTGTAGTCCGTCACTCGTAGCTTATTAAAGTTCTTCATATCGGATAGAGTTTGTATAGTGGTCTTCAAATTCGTTCATCTTCTCTTCGCAGGCATTGAAAGCCTCTTCGATGGTTGTGCCTGTCTCAGTCTTGAACAGGTCGTTGTATTGCGCCAAGTCCGTTTCGGGCAGTTCGTGCACAATCACCCTCGGATTCTCCCCAACCGACCATCGCCCGGCCAAGAAGATGAGGACAAACGAGGCGGCAATGCCGGCATAGCGCAGCCACGGTTTCAAGGTTATCCGCTTGACTCTCCTCTCTGTCAGTTCCAATCCGTTCTCGCGGGCAAAGGCCGTCAGCTCCTCGTCGGTGGGAATCTCCATCGGCTCGTCTAACAAGGCAAACATCTCGCGGTAAGGCACATACTCCTCCGGCAAGTCGTCAGCCATCAGCAGGTGGCGAAGCCGCTCTTGCTCCTCGGGCGAAATCTCCGCCGCCATGTATCGGTCAATCAGTTGGTTTATCATATAATGTTTTATTTATTCCATTCATTCTAAATGAGGCTGTGTCAAAAAGTCCTCTTTTCATTTTTTAGACGCGGATGACGCGGATGACGCAGATAAATTATAACCTATTGGGGTATAATAATTACGAAAAATCCGCGTCATCCGCGTCATCTGCGTCTAAAAAGTTAATTTTGACACACCCTCTAAGGTGAGTCTCCTTTACCTCTTTTTCAATTCCTCCAACAACTTGTGGCGCGCTTTGCAAAGAGCCGTGCGGACGGATGTCTCGGTGATACCCAGCACACGGGCAATCTGTTGGTTGCTCATCCCCTCGGCTTGGCTCATCTTCAGGATGGTCATCTGTGCCGAGGGAAGCCCTCGTATGGTGCGGCACAGCCACGCATGGTCTTCGCGCTCCTCCAATGGTTGGTCGGCACTTTGGCTGCTTCCTATCTCCAGTCCCTCAGGCAAAGGCAAGGCTTCGGTCTGTCGTTCCCTCAATCGCGAAAGGCAGAGGTTCCTCACAACCACCGTGGCCAGTGCGTCGGGCGAACGGTAGAGAGTCAAGCGGTCGCGCACAATCCACAGCTTCAGCAGCGCATCCTGCACTGCATCCTCGGCATCCTCCTCGTCGCCCAACATCCGCCTTGCGGCAGACAACAGCGACGGGCGTAGCCTCCGCACCCATGTTTCAAACTCTCTAATATCCATCTATAATATAAATAGGTATATCGCCCGAAGCCCCCTTTTCCCTGGTGGCCTTCTGATAGTCTGACGCAAAAATAGGCAAAACGTTCCTTCAAAAAGTGATTTTTTTGAAAAAAAGTAAGATTCTGCGGCAAACGAGCCGCTTTCCTGTGATAGGGTAAATGTCCTAATCCAAAAAATATAGGTGATTTTTCGGATTGTAATCCAAAAAATACTATATAAATTTTGGATTAGACCGTTTTTGCTTTACTTTTGCATCGTCTCAATAAAGGACGTATGATGACGAGATTACCCGAGCCGTGAAAACTGGCTGCAAGATGATGTCTCAAAGATATACATAGCAGTGGAACCTTCTCAAAAGGAGAAAGGGATTTATATTATCAACGGAGAAAAAGTGATATTGAAATGAAAAAGATACTAACCATTATATCTTTCTTGTCCTGTTTCCCTTTGTTTGGAAACGGATTGGTGGCCCAAGCCGATTATAGAATGGCCGGCCCCTACGAAGTGGTGGCCCGCGACGGACAACATCGTCACTCAAAGGGTGGTAGCGAGCGCGATATGCGTGCGGCTTACGACTTTGCAGTGGCTGGTAATGAAACCGCCTCGGTAACCATTATCCATGCCTACGCCCGCACGTTGCAACGGCTCGACGGACACGATGCGCCGCTTTGTGCCATCCAGTGCTATGATCTCGTCAGAGCCATGACGCTGATGAAGGCTCATCGCACCACCACGTGGGACGACATGGTGCGCCGCGCCCTGCTGCCCATGATGGAGAAGTTCGAGGCTGACAGCCCCTACGCCAATGGCAACTGGGGCGCTATCGTCAACCGCCTGCGTATGGCGTGTGGCATTTATCTACAGGACACGACCATCTATCGGGCGGCCATCGATTACCATTTGACGGCCAATGACAATGGCTCTTTGCCTAACTATATCAGCGAAACGGGTCAATGCCAAGAGACGGGGCGCGACCAGAACCATGTCCAGCTAGGCCTTGAAGCGCTTGCTCACATCTGTGAAATGGCGTGGGAACAGGGCGACGACCTGTGGGGAGCCTTGGACAACCGCCTGATGAAGGGGTTTGAATACACGGCCCGATACAACCTTGGGCACGATGTCCCCTTTGAGACATGGACCGACTGCACGGGCCTTTACAACGATTGGAGTGTGCCCGGCGAGATGGGGCGCGGCCGCCTGTGGGACATCTACGAACTGCCCTACCAACACTATGTGGGAAGAAAGGGACTGAAGATGCCCTACACGAAGAAAGTGCTCGCTCTGCAAAAGAAGTCTGAAAAGCGGGGACAGGGACGAGAGACTCGGGCGCCTGGCGTGGAGGAAGGGAAGAAGTTGCACAGCATCTTCACCTATCCCGCCCCCAAGGGAGCACCGCTGAAGCAGGACTACGAGGTGTTTATCCGTCCGCGAGGGGTGGATGAGTGGACAAGGATTGACACCTACATGGCCAAGGTGAATGCCCCCATTGGAGAGAACAAACATAAGATTTCTGAAATATCCTACGCCTTCTTCGACTTCACTGGCGATGTCTATGTGCGCGTGGTGACGAAGCACAAGAAGTTTCGCCAGGCGCGCATCCGCCCCGACTATCGGGGAGTGATAGCCAATGTGCAGAACGACTCTACCGTGCAGTTCCTCCTCTTCCAACCCGAGAATGTGAGTGTGGAGTTTGACGGAAGCATCACTGACAACCTGTTGCTCTTCACCTCCAAACCGCCTGTGACCGTGGAGGATGCAGAAAAGCAAGCACGTAAAGAGGGACGCAAGTTCATTGCCTACGAACCGGGCTTCTACCCCCAAGACACTATTCATGTGCCCTCCCACACGACTGTTTATTTGGCAGGCGGCAGCTACTTCACCGGCACCTTTGCCATCGAGGATGCCGAGAATGTGAGCATCCTTGGGCGTGGAGTGGCTCGTCCGCCTCGTGGCTACGAAGGGTGTCATGTGCATCGCAGCCGGGGTGTCCTCATCGACGGCCTCATCCTCAACACTTGCCCTGTGGGCGAAAGCGATGGAGTGACGTTGCACGACGTGCGTTGCATCTCACATCCTTCGTGGGGCGACGGCCTGAATGTGTTTGCCTCCAGCAATGTACTTTATGATAGAGTGTTCTGTCGCACCTCCGACGATTGCACCACCGCCTATGCTACCCGCAAGGGGTTCAACGGCTCAGTCCATAACGTGCGCATGACCAACTCCACCCTGTGGGCCGATGTGGCTCACCCCATCTTCATCGGCATTCATGGCAACTCCGAAGTGCAGGACAGCATCGTGGGACTTGTCTATGAAAACATCGACATCCTTTGCCAAAGCGAGCCGCAGGTAGATTATCAGGGATGCCTGGCCATCAATTGTGGTGACAACAATTATGTGAAGGATGTCCTCTTCGACAACATCCGCATCGAGCAGATTCATCAGGGAAGCCTCTTCCACGTGAAGGTGGGTTACAATCAGAAGTATTGCACTGCCCCCGGGCGTGGAGTGGAAAATGTTACCTTCAGGGGCATCCGTTACTACGGTGTGCAGCCCTACATGTCCGTCATCTGCGGATACGATGAAGAGCGCCGTGTGAAGAACATCACCTTTGAAGGGCTGAAGATTAACGGCCGCGCCATTTACGACGACATGCCTGGCAAACCCCGTTGGTACAGCACAGCCGACTTCGTACCCGCCTTCGTGGGCAACCATGTGGAGGGAGTGGTGTTCAGGAAATAGATTTTTTCCCCTGCCAACTGCCGCGCTCTTCCATGCGGTGGCGTAGGCGGGCGGTGAACTCGTGGTTCTTCAGTCCCCAATCGGGGGCTATCAGCAGACTTTTGGGCGATTGGGAGACGAAACGCTCGAGTACGAGGGTAGGGCGGAGGTGTTCTACGTAGTCGATAACGAGGTCGATGTATTCGTCCACGTCGTAGAGGTGGAAATCGTTGGGACACTCTTCGTATTCGTGCGCCATGCGCGTGCCGCGAATCAGTTGCAGTTGGTGTAACTTCAGGGTGGTCAGTGGCAAGGCCGACAGCTCCTCGGCTTGACACATCAGTTCTCCCTTCCCTTCGCCTGGAAGTCCCAAAATGACGTGTCCTCCCACGTGGATGCCCCGTGCGGCGGTGCGTTCCACGGCTTCTATGGTGTCGGCAAACGTGTGGCCGCGGTTGATGCGTCGAAGGGTGTTGTCGTTGATGCTCTCTATTCCATATTCTACCAACAGGAATGTCCGTCGGTTCAACTCTTCCAGGTAGTCCAACAACTCATCGGGCATACAGTCGGGACGGGTGCCGATGACCAGCCCCACCACGTCGGGAGCCGCCAGTGCCTCTTCGTAGAGGGCGATGAGGCGATGGGTGTCGCCATACGTGTTCGTGTAGGCTTGAAAGTAAGCCAGATATTTCATGTCGGGATATTTGCGGGCAAAGAACAGTCGTCCCTCTTCCAACTGTTGGGTAACACTCTTCTCGGTGCGGCAATAGTCGGGGTTGAATGTCTGGTTGTTGCAATAGGTGCATCCGCCCCATCCCCGTGTGCCGTCGCGGTTGGGGCAGGTGAAGCCCGCGTTGATGGAAATCTTCTGCACCTTATAGGGAAATTGCATGCGCAACCATTGGCCGAATTCGTTGTATAACTTCTCCATGACTCCTGAAATTCCTGCAAAAGTAAAGAAAAGTAAGCGATTTGCAGCGATAAATCATAAAAAGTTTCCCATTTATGCTTGTATTATGGCAAAATGTTATAATTTTGCGCCTTCAAACAGAGAAAGTACATTAGTGTTATTAAATAAAGAAGAAAAATGAAAGTAGCAATTGTTGGTGCAAGTGGTGCCGTAGGACAAGAGTTCCTGCGTGTGCTTGAAGAGAGAAATTTTCCGCTCGATGAGTTGGTGTTGTTCGGTTCGTCACGCAGTGCCGGCCGGAAATATACCTTCCGTGGAAAAGAGATTGAGGTAAAACTCCTGCAACACAACGATGACTTTAAAGGTGTGGACATCGCTTTCACTTCTGCCGGAGCCGGCACGACCAAGGAGTTCACCGAGACCATCACCAAGCATGGTGCTGTGCTTATCGACAACTCCAGCGCCTACCGCATGGATGAGGACGTGCCTTTGGTAGTACCCGAAGTGAATCCTGAGGATGCGTTGAACCGTCCGCGGGGCGTGATTGCCAACCCCAACTGTACGACCATTCAGATGGTGGTTGCCTTGAAGGCCATCGAAGGACTTTCACACATAAAACGCGTACACGTAGCAACTTATCAGGCAGCCAGCGGTGCTGGTGCAGCTGCTATGGACGAATTGTACGAGCAGTATCGCCAAGTGTTGGCCGGTGAGCCTGTCACCGTAGATAAGTTCGCTTATCAGTTGGCCTTCAACCTCATCCCTCAGATTGACGTGTTCACCGACAACGGTTACACCAAGGAGGAGATGAAGATGTTCAACGAGACACGCAAGATTATGCACAGCGACATTCAGGTGAGCGCCATGTGTGTGCGTGTGCCTGCCCTCCGTTCTCATTCCGAGAGCATCTGGGTAGAGACCGAGCGCCCCATCTCGCCCGAAGAGGCCCGCGAAGCCTTTGCCAAGGGCGAAGGTCTGGTGTTGATGGACAATCCTGCCGAGAAGGAATACCCCATGCCCCTCTTCCTCGCTGGCAAAGACCCCGTTTACGTAGGACGTATCCGCAAGGACCTGGCCAACGAAAACGGCCTCACCTTCTGGATTGTGGGCGACCAAATCAAGAAGGGTGCCGCCCTCAACGCCGTGCAGATTGCCGAATACCTCATCAAGGTGGGCAACGTGAAATAAAGAACAACTGTGATTGAAATCATAAAGATAAAAAGGCTGCTCCGATGAAGGAGCGGCCTTTTTTGTATATAATATGGTTGGATGCGCTCCTAAACGTCCGCTGAAATTTAGGAGTACATCCGTTTGTGCGCAACTGCGTAGCGAATGAAGCGTAGGAGAACATCGGCGGATGTTTAGGAGTTCTTCAGCGGATGTTTAGGAGAGGTAAAATGGGAGGAATGCGCCAGGTGAGTCAAAGTGTATTTCCGCACAGCCCCGATTTGATTCGCATGTGACTTTTCTGAGATGCCTGTTTGGTGGGGAAAAAGTTGTGGCTTATACCTTATTATATATAGTGTCACACATGGCTGTCAGGCCCTCCAGTTGCCCACTCTTTTTACAATAGATTGAAAAAAAGAGGGTTAAAACGCTTGTCGGTTGAGAAAAAATGCGTACCTTTGCAGGCCGATTATTATCAGATTAGTGATAAAAGTTTAATTTATAGCGCATTACTGTGTCTTTTTGTGTCCGATGAGGCGCAGGGATGTTGCTGAAAAAAGTTTTTTAGTAGTTAACAAATTAAAAGTTTAAGAAGAGTGGATACTTTAAGTTACAAGACCATTTCTGCAAACAAGGAGACTGCGACCAAGGAATGGGTCGTTGTTGACGCTACCGACCAGGTTTTGGGCCGTCTCGGTGCGAAAGTTGCGAAACTGTTGAGAGGAAAGTACAAACCTAACTTCACTCCCAACGCTGATTGCGGCGACAATGTGATTATCATCAACGCCGACAAAGTTGTATTGACAGGAAACAAGTGGACAGACCGTGTTTATCTGCGTCACACTGGTTACCCCGGTGGACAGCGCGAGATGACTCCTGCGGCTTTGATTGCCCGTCCTAACGGTCATGAGAGATTGTTCAAGAAGGTGGTAAAGGGTATGTTGCCCAAGAATCGTTTGGCTGCCCAGCAGTTGGCTAACCTCTACATCTATGTAGGTGGCGAACACAAGCACGAGGCTCAGACACCGAAGTTTATCGACATTAATACACTTAAATAAGCAACATGGAAGTAGTAAACGCATTAGGAAGACGTAAGCGCGCTATTGCCCGCGTATATGTTACCGAGGGTACTGGAAAGATTACTATCAACAAGAGAGATCTGACTCAGTACTTCCCCTCAACAATCCTGCAGTATGTAGTGAAGCAGCCCTTGAACAAGCTGGAAGTGGCTGAGAAATATGATATTAAAGTGAATCTTTGTGGCGGTGGTTTCACCGGACAGTCACAGGCTTTGCGTCTGGCTATTGCTCGCGCATTGGTGAAGATCAATCCCGAGGATAAGAAGACTCTGCGTTCAGAAGGCTTCATGACTCGCGATCCCCGTGCTGTTGAGCGTAAGAAGCCGGGTCGTCCCAAGGCACGTAGAAGATTCCAGTTCAGTAAGCGTTAATTTGAGTTTGTCAGTTTATTGGTGGATAAGTTGGAGCATTTCTTTAAGGAAACTCGTAAACTTGGAAACTCAAGAAAACCTAAGAACTGAAACAATAGCGTTTAGAATCTAAACCGACAGGATTCTTCGTGGACAAAAGACTACCTGACGGTTGGTGAACAAAATGCCGCAAGGCAGAGAAAAGCTAAAAAGAAAGTAAACGATTAAAAAAAGAAAAAACAAAATGTCAAGAATTAATTTTGATACACTGTTGGAAGCCGGTTGTCACTTCGGTCACTTGAAGAGAAAGTGGAACCCTGCTATGGCTCCCTATATTTTCATGGAACGCAATGGTATCCATATCATTGACCTCCACAAAACTGCTGCTAAGGTAAACGAAGCCGCTGAGGCTTTGAAGCAGATTGCAAAGTCAGGAAAGAGAATCCTGTTTGTGGCTACTAAGAAACAAGCTAAGCAGGTGGTTGCTGAGAAAGCTGCCTCTGTGAACATGCCCTACGTTATCGAGCGTTGGCCCGGTGGTATGTTGACCAACTTCCCCACTATCCGCAAGGCTGTGAAGAAGATGGCTACTATCGACAAGTTGACCAGCGACGGTACTTACTCTAACCTCTCAAAGCGCGAAATCCTCCAGATTTCTCGTCAGCGTGCCAAGTTGGAGAAGAACCTCGGTTCTATCGCTGACCTGAGCCGTCTGCCGTCTGCCCTCTTTGTGGTTGACGTGTTGAAGGAGAATATCGCCGTGCGCGAGGCTAACCGTTTGGGCATCCCCGTATTCGGTATTGTTGATACTAACTCTGATCCTAACGACATCGACTTCGTAATCCCCGCTAACGACGATGCTACAAAGTCAATCGAGGTTATCCTCGACGCTTGCTGCGCTGCCATCCAAGAGGGTCTCGAAGAGCGTAAGGCCGAGAAAGTTGATATGGAAGCTGCCGGTGAGTCTGCTGCTCCCGTAAAGCCCTCTCGCAAAAGAGGTGCTTCTAAGGCTCGTGTAGAGAAGGCTGAGGAGGCTGCTGAGGCTCCCGCTGCTACTGAAGAGGCTTAATCCTTATAATTATGAATTATGAGTTATGAGTTATGAGTAGCCTTTGTGCTCTCATAGTTCATGGTTCATAGTTCATAATTGCGTTTTAATAAGAATCATAATTCATAATTAATAATTCATAATTGAAAGAAATATGGCTGTAACAATGGCTGAAATTACCAAGCTCCGCAAGATGACCGGTGCTGGTATGATGGATTGCAAGAACGCCTTGAACGAAGCTGAAGGCGATATCGATAAGGCAATGGAGATTATCCGCAAGAAGGGACAGGCAGTAGCTGCAAAGCGCTCTGACCGTGATGCTTCTGAAGGTTGCGTATTGGCTAAGGCCGATGGCAATTTCGCTGCTATCATTGCCCTCAAGTGTGAAACAGACTTCGTAGCTAACAATGCAGATTTCGTAAAGTTGACTCAGGATATCCTTGACTTGGCTGTTGCCAACAAGTGCCAGACTCTCGACGAGGTGAAGGCTTTGACTTTGGGTAACGGAACTGTTCAGGATGCAGTTACTGACCGTAGCGGTATCACAGGTGAGAAGATGGAACTCGATGGTTACATGACCGTTGAGGGTGAATACACCACCGTTTACAACCACCAGGGAAAGAACCAGCTCTGCACACTCGTGGCTATGAACAAGGTTGCCGAGGCTGCCGCTAAGGGTGTAGCTATGCAGATTGCTGCCATGAACCCCATCGCAGTTGACGAAGATGGCGTTTCTGAGGAAATCAAGAACCAAGAAATCGCTGTGGCTATCGAGAAGACTAAGGCTGAGCAGGTACAGAAGGCTGTCGAGGCTGCTTTGAAGAAGGCCGGTATCAACCCCGCTCACGTAGATAGCGAGGATCACATGGAGAGCAACATGGCTAAGGGATGGATTACTGCTGAGGATGTAGCCAAGGCTAAGGAAATCATCGCTACCGTATCTGCCGAGAAGGCTGCCAACCTCCCCGAAGCTATGATTCAGAACATTGCCAAGGGACGTCTGGGCAAGTTCTTGAAGGAGGTTTGCTTGCTCAACCAGGAGGATATCATGGATGGCAAGAAGACTGTACGCGAGGTGTTGAAGGAGGCCGACCCCGAGTTGAAGGTGGTTGCTTTCAAGCGTTTCACATTGCGTGCTGAGTAATTCTTGGAAGTGAAATACTGAAAGATATAGAACAGAAAGGAGGATGTTGGAAGAGACATCCTCCTTTCTTTTTTCTGTGAAAGAGGCTTGTGAACTATTTTTTCACAGTGTAACGTTTGTGTGTTGCAGAAAAATGTGTAAGTTTGCACCCTCATTTAATCAATCAGATAAAATAGTATGCAGAGAAAAGTAAAGATGGTAATGTGCTTGCTGGGTTGCACTTTTATGCTCAGCTGTTCGGTGTTGAAGAGTAACAAGAGTGCTGTGGCTGAGGCCGAAGATGCCGCCACCGTATTGTCAGACACAGTAATACAGAGTACGCAAGTGGCGGAAAGCCAACCTGTTCAGGCCGATGCCTCGGTGAAGAAACAGGTCGTTGTGGGGTACAACGATGAAGTGCAGGGCAGCCTCGAAGGTGGAACTTATGTGCGTCGTGTGCTCTATCGTGAGAGTGAAGTCAATCCTAAGCCTCAGTTCCGTGGTGGCGATGCGGCTTACAAAAGATTCCTTGCTCAAAATGTAAAGTATCCTGCAGAGGCCATGAAGAAGCGTATTCAAGGTTCCGTCCGCATTGGATTCACCGTCAATCCGGATGGTTCCATTGTCAATGCCAAAGTTGAGCGCAAGGTAAATCCCCTGCTTGACAATGAAGCCCTTCGTGTCGTAAAGGCTATGCCCAAGTGGACTCCTGGTAAGTTGAATGGCGAACCCGTTCCCGTGAAGATGTATGTCCCTGTAAATTTCCGCCTGAAGACGGTGAAAAAATAGGGGATTTTGAGGATATTTGACTAAAAGGGAGCGTCGGGCCTCCCTTTTTTATTCTCCTATTTTGATGTTGATTGCGATAAGGGACTTTCTTCCTCTGTGTTTGTACACGAAGAAAGTCCCTTATTTCCTGCACAGATACAATAAAATGTGTAATTCTGCGTTTTTCTTTTGTTTACGTTTATTGTGCGATTAACGCATTTTGCCTATTAAAGAGAGAAACTATGATCGAATATATCAAAGGGGAGATTACGGAGATTACACCCGCCACGGTGACGCTGGAGACAAGTGGAGGGGTGGGGTATCTGCTCAATATATCGTTGAACACCTACACGGCCATACAGAATAAAGGGCAGGTACGCCTGTATGTGTACGAAGCCATCCGCGAAGATGCGTGGGTGCTCTTTGGCTTTGCTACCAAGGAGGAACGTGAACTCTTCCTGCAATTGATAACTGTCAGTGGCATAGGTGGAAACACAGCCCGTATGATATTGTCGGCCCTTAGCCCCAGGGAATTATGTGACGTGATAGCCACCGGTAACGACAAGTTGCTGAAGACCGTAAAGGGTATAGGCTTGAAGACAGCCCAGCGAATTATCGTGGATTTGAAGGATAAAATCAAGTTGTTGCCTTCGGTTGCCGGCATGTCAGGTGGCGATGGGGTATTGCCATTGTCAGGGGCTGGTGTTGCCAGTGCTGTTATGGACGAGGCTGTGTCGGCTCTCGCTATGCTGGGATTCCCTGTGGCCGCTTCTCAAAAGGTGGTGATGGGAATATTGAAAGAAGAGCCGTCGGCGCCTGTGGAAAAGGTCATCAAGGTGGCATTGAAGAGATTGTAGTTCGTTACTGACGGGGTGTGTCTGGTTGCTTGCATTTGTTGTTGACAGCTAAAGAAAAACATGAAGAGGAGTAAAAAACTTATCTATACGTTGCTGCTGGCCGTGGCCAGTTTGCAGGTGATAGCCGCTGTCAGTGGCGCAAGCCCTCTTTATGCCCAATTGATAGCTGAGCAACAGCAGGAACCTGTTGACACGACCAAGCGGCGCAAGCCTCGCTATAGCGTGAAAAAGACGGTGGCCGAGCACAACGAGAACGACTTGAAGCAGGGAACTGCCGACTTGCGCGACCCTGAAAATATCGAGCAAACAACTGAATATGATGAGAAAACGGGGCACTACGTGATAGGTTCGAAACTGGGCGACAGTTACTTGAATGCTCCCGTGCTGATGACTCCCGAGGAATACACAACGTGGAGCATGAAGCAATCAATGAACGCCTATTATCGCAACAAGAATGCGGAAGAATTTGAAAAGGCGGGAAAAGAGAAGTTTGACTTTACCGATATGAAGTTTGACTTGGGGCCGGCTGAAAAGATATTCGGACCTGGTGGTGTGCAGATAAAGACGCAGGGCTCGGCCGAACTGAAGTTTGGTGGGAAATATAAGAATACAGAGAATCCCAGTTTGCCAGAACGCCAGCGTAAAACCTTCGGATTTGATTTTGATGAAAAGGTGAACTTGAACGTGACCGGTAAGGTGGGTGACAAGATGAACCTGAACATGAACTACAATACCGATGCGACCTTTGATTTCGACACCAAAAAGATAAAGTTGGCCTATGAGGGCAAGGAAGATGAAATTATAAAATTGTTGGAGGCCGGTAATGTGAGCATGCCCAGCAATTCGTCGCTTATCCGCGGTGCCACATCGCTTTTCGGTGTGAGGGCCGATTTGCAATTTGGTAAACTGAAACTGCAGACGGTGGTGTCACAAAAGGAATCATCCTCGAAAAGTGTCTCTTCCAAAGGTGGTGCCCAATTGACTGAATTTGAACTGAGTGCAGCCAACTATGATGAGAACCGTCACTTCTTCCTCAGTCACTATTTTCGTGACAACTACGACAAGAACATGGCTTCGTTACCCAATGTGTTGAGTGGAATCACCATCACTCGTGTTGAAATTTGGGTAACGAACAAGAGCAGCAACTACGATAATCCGCGTAACATTATAGCCTTTACCGACTTGGCTGAGCCGCGTAAAATCAGCAATCCGATGTGGGCGGGGACAGGTACTAACAATCCCTATAACAATGCCAACTCTCTGTATCAGAGCATGGTGAATCAGTATGCCGGAGCTCGTGACATTGAGCAGGCGACCAATGTGTTGGATGGAATACCAGGCTTTGAGGGTAGTGTGGACTATGAGAAGATTGAGAATGCCCGCTTGTTGAACAGTTCGGAATACACGCTGAACAAGGCTGTGGGATACGTGTCGCTGAAGCAGACTCTGCAACCCGATGATGTGTTGGCTATTGCCTATGAGTACACGCTGAATGGTACGCGCTATCAAGTGGGAGAGTTTGCGGCCGACGTGAGTGATACTCAACAGACCCTTTATGTGAAGTTGTTGAAGAATACCAGCAACCGTCCGGGCATGGGTACATGGGACTTGATGATGAAGAACGTGTATGCTTTGGGAGCAAGCAGTGTGCAGAAAGAGAAATTCCGTCTTGATATCAAGTATCAGAGTGACACGGCAGGTGTATATCTCAACTACATCCCCGAGCCTAAATTGAAGGAGATGACCTTGTTGCGTGCCATGAATCTTGACCGCTTGGATGACAATCAGCAAAGCCGTCCAAATGGTTTCTTCGACTTTGTGGAAGGGTACACGGTGACGGCACAGAATGGTCGTATCTACTTCCCTGTCGCTGAACCATTTGGTGACCACTTGCGTAAATTCATAGGTAACAACGAATTGGCGGACAAATATGTGTTTGACGAACTCTACGACTCAACCAAGACCATTGCCAAGCAGATTGCAGAGAAGGATAAGTTCATCTTTGTTGGACAATACAAGGCCACTTCGGGCAGTGAAATAGACTTGGGGGCATGGAATATTCCACAAGGTTCGGTGACAGTGACTGCCGGTGGTGTCACTTTGGTGGAGAATAGCGACTATACGGTGGACTACAGTTCAGGCCGTGTGACAATTATCAACCAAAGTATCATCGATGCCGGTACGGCCGTGAATGTGAGCTTGGAGAGCAACACTAATTTCAGTATGCAGCGCAAGACCATGCTGGGAATGAATTTTACCTATGACTTCAGTAAAGATTTCCAGTTCGGTGGTACCATCATGCACTTGAGTGAGAAACCACAAACCAGCAAGGTTGCCATGGGAAGCGAGCCGCTGAAGAATACAATTTGGGGCGCTAACGTTGCTTGGAAGAAGGAGAGCCAGTGGTTGACAAACATGATAGACAAGTTGCCTTTGTTGGAGGCTACACGGCCTTCGTCTATCAATCTGACTGCTGAATTTGCCCAGCTGATAGCAGGGGAAGCCAGTGGTGTGCAGGGGAATGCCTCCTATCTGGATGATTTTGAAAGTACGGAAAATGGCATCGACATCCGTCAGCCAGAGAGTTGGATGATTGCCAGCACCCCCTCAGTTCTGCCCAATGCCACACTGACAAATGATGTGCGCTATGGTATGGACCGTGCCTTGCTTAGCTGGTATTACATCGATCCGCTCTTTACCCGCCGCAGTTCTTCTTTGACTCCCTCTCACATCAAGAGTGATTTGGAACAGCTCTCAAACCATTATGTGCGCGAAGTGTATGAGCGCGAGCTTTATCCCAACAAGGAGGCTGAATACCAGTCTTCCTCCACATTGAACATCCTGAATTTGGCTTATTACCCCGATGAACGTGGTCCTTACAATCTTGATACAGACCTGACGAGCGAAGGTAAATTGAATAATCCGACCAAGCGCTGGGGTGGAATGATGCGTAAGCTGGAGACCAGCGATTTTGAGACGGCAAACATCGAGTATGTAGAGTTTTGGATGCTGGACCCCTTTATTTACGAGACGACCGATACCCGCGCACGTGGCGGTGATTTCTACATCAACTTGGGAGAGGTTTCTGAGGATGTGTTGAAGGATGGTAAAAAGTTCTTTGAGAACGGTATGCCCGCCGATGGCAGTCCGCGTTACACCGAGACGGTGTGGGGACGTGTACCTACCGACCGTAGCATCGTGTATGCTTTTGACAATACAGGTGGTGCGCGCAGCCGTCAGGATGTAGGTCTCAATGGACTTACCAGTGCCGAGGAGGCAGAGTTCCCTACTTATCGCGATTATCTGAGTGCAGTTCAGGGAAAGGTGAGTGCTGAAACCTTTGCCCGTTTGCAGGCCGACCCTGCTGGCGATACCTACCACTACAGTCGTGGCCGGGATTACGATGAACGGGAGTTGAGTATCCTTGAGCGTTACAAGTATATCAATAATCCTGAAGGAAACTCCGTTTCTTCGGAAAACTCTCCTGAGAGCTACGACATCTCTTATAAGCGCACACCTGACTTGGAGGATATCAATCAGGACTACACGTTGGGTGAATATGAGAAGTACTATCAGTATCACATCAGTATGCGTCCTGAAGACCTGCAGATAGGGCGTAACTATATTGTGGACAAACGCGTGAGTAGTGTGAAATTGCGTAATGGTAAGACGGAGGATGCCACTTGGTACCAGTTCCGCATCCCTGTGGATGAGTATGAAAAGGCTGTAGGCGGCATCAATGGAGTGAACTCCATCCGTTTCATGCGTATGTATCTGACAAACTTTGAACAGCCCATTGTGCTTCGTTTTGCTACGCTCGACCTCATCCGTTCTGAATGGCGTACCTATGAGCAGGCTCTGTACAATACTCAGACAGCGCCTTCCATCAGTGGCTCGGTGAATGTGTCATCGGTCAATATTGAGGAGAATGGCGACCGCGAACCGGTGAACTATGTGTTGCCTCCTGGAATCAGTCGTGTGCTCGATCCCAGTCAGCCCCAATTGCGTCAGGATAATGAACAGTCTCTCTGTATCAAGGTGTCCGACTTGAATACGGGTGATGCACGTGCTATCTACAAGAATATCAACATCGACTTGCGCCAGTACAATCGCTTGCAAATGTTTACCCATGCCAATGCCTTTATTAATGATGTCACAGGCTTGCAGGATGGTGAAGTGTCGGTGTTTATCCGTCTGGGGTCAGATTACAAGAATAACTTCTATGAGTATGAAATCCCATTGAAACTGACCCCGGAAGGGAAGTACGACAAATTCTCCAGTACCTCTGCCACTTCCGTCTGGCCCGAGGAGAACATGTTGAACATCGACTTCAGTGTCTTCACCAACCTGAAGAAGGCACGCAACATTGCTCGTGGTGTGCCTGGCTCGGGAGTAAGCTATACCACGCTTTACTATGAGTATGACCCCAATCAACCTAAGAATAAGGTGAGTGTGATGGGTAATCCTTCGTTGGGTGAGGTGAAGACGGTGATGATTGGTGTGCGCAACAATGCCCGTAGCAAGAAGTCGGTGGAGGTGTGGGTGAACGAATTGCGCCTGCAAGATCCTGCTATCGACGGTGGTTGGGCCGCACAGGGAAATTTGAATGTACAGCTTTCAGATTTGGGTAGCGTGAATCTGACCGGTCACGTGGAGACTGCCGGATTTGGAGGATTGGAAGAGAAAGTGAGCGAGCGTCGTATGGATAATTATTATCAGTATGCCTTCACTACCAATTTCGAGGCCGGTCGCTTCTTCCCCGAGAAGGCCAAAGTGAGCATTCCCCTTTACTTCTCGTACACAAAAGAGAAACTTTCACCGAAGTATAATCCGTTGGATACCGATATGTTGCTGGATGATGCTTTGGAAGCTGCCCTTGACGATCAAGAGCGCGACTCCATCAGCAGCATTGCCGAGACGGTGACCACTTATCGCAACTTCAGCGTGAGCAATGCCCGTGTGAACATCACCAGTAAGAATCCCATGCTCTACGATCCCAGCAACTTCTCATTCAATTACTCCTACAGCAAGAAGGAGAACAGCGGGGAAACAACTACCTATGAGAACGAATTGGATTGGAAACTGGGTATGAATTACAACTATGCACCCGTGTACAAACCACTGGAACCGTTCAAGAAGATAAAGAGCAAGTCCAAGTGGTTGCAGGTGTTCAAGGATTTCGGTTTGAATTGGTTGCCACAGAGTGTGGCTTTCAACACCGACATCAACCGCCACTACTATGAGTTGCAGGAGCGCGATGTGGAGAACCTGGATGTGGCAACCACATTACCTGTCTCCTATTCACAGCAGTACTTGTGGAACAGAGAATTTGCCATTCGTTGGGACTTGACCAAGAATCTGAAATTGAACTTCTCGTCGGCTACCCATGCCGAGGTGGAGGAACCATACGGACCGGTGAACAAAGACCTTTATCCTGACGAATATTCGGCATGGAAAGATTCTGTGAAGCACAGTCTTCTCCGTTTGGGACGTCCGATGGATTATCAGCAGACTTTCTCTGCTTCGTATCAGGCGCCCTTCAACAAGATTCCCGCACTTGATTGGGTAACGGCTGATGCCAGCTTCAATTCCTCTTACAATTGGAATCGGGGTACTATGCTTGACAATGGGGTGTCTTTGGGAAATACTATTGCCAACCAGCGCCGGTACAACATCAACGGCCGTTTTAATATGGAAACCCTGTACAATAAGGTCCCCTTCTTGAAGGAAGCCAACAAACGTTTCGCGACTAGTGCCAAGAAGGCGCCTCCCAAGAACGTGCGTAATAACCAGAAGCAGCAGGAGGCAAAGAAGAAGGAGGCTGAAAAGAAAAAGAATACCTACACCAAGGAGGTGCAACTGATGCCTGATACTACGGTGACGGTTGTTCATGCCCGCAAGAGCAAGCGTCTGCGTGTGACGGCCAAGACGGCTGATGGCAAGGTATACCCTATACGCTACAAGGTGTTGGATGAGAACAAGATTATGATCCGTAACATGGACTCGGTGAAAATCAAGCTCTCGGTGGTTCCTGGTCCCAAACCAGAGGAACAGGGTTGGTACAAGACGGCTCAAGTGGTGGCCCGTGGTGCTATGATGGTGCGCAACTTCAGCATCAGCTACAGCAACAGCTACGCCATGTCAGTTCCAGGCTTCATTCCTTCAGTGGGTGATGCTTTCGGACAAGGGAAGAACGGGGGTATATTTGCTCCTGGACTTGACTTTGCCTTTGGTCTCCAAGGTGACGGTTATTTGCAGCGGGCAGCAGACAAGGGGTGGTTGATGCAGAGTGACAGCGTAGCCACTCCGGCCACCACCAATGCCATGGAGGACTTCCAGTTCAAGATGACGCTAGAGCCTTTCCGCGACTTCAAAATTGACCTCAATGCCAGCCGGGCAATGAATCGTTCGCGCAGCATCCAGTACATGTATGCCGGTATGCCTGAGATTCAGAGCGGGAACTTTACCATGACTGTTGTCACCATCGGTTCGGCCTTTGGCGGGGTGGGGAACTCCGGCAATGGATACTCTTCCCGTCCGTTCAGCCGTTTCATCAGAAATCTCGATGTGATACAGCAACGTCTGGAGTCGCAGTACGCCGGTGCTGTATATCCCGTGGGAACGACTTTGGCCGGACAACCCTATGACGCAGCCAATGGTGGAGTGGACAAGTATTCGCCCGACGTGATGATTCCCGCTTTCCTTGCGGCCTATACGGGCAGGGATGCAAACAGTTCGGCGCTTGACATTTTCCCCTCGTTGCTGAAGATGATGCCCAACTGGAGCATCAAGTATGCCGGCTTGGGTAAGTTGCCATGGTTCAGCGAACACTTCAAGAGTGTGACTCTTAGCCACGGATATAAGAGCATCTACTCCGTTGGGTCGTTCAATACTTATCAGAGCTTCTGCTCCTTCATGGGCGACCGTGGATTCATTGAGAACACCCAGACGGGAAATCCCGTACCCAGCAGTATGTACGACGTGAGCACCGTCAGCATCAACGAGTCATTCTCTCCGTTAATCGGACTCGATGTCACTCTGCAGAACAGCCTGTCGGTGAAGGTCGAGATGAAGAAGACGCGTGTGCTGAACCTCAGTATGGCGGCTAATCAGATAGTAGAGACCACGTCGGATGACTTTGTGGTGGGGTTGGGCTACAAGATTACCAACTTTAAACTCTTTGGTGGAAACGGTGGCAACCGCAAGCGTAGCAGTGCCTCGTCGGGCAAGACGTCGACTACCACCCGTCGTGGAGGGGTTAGCAACGACTTGAACCTGCGTGCCGACATTTCATGGCGTGAGCAGAGCGCCCTTTGTCGCGACATACAGACGGTGACCACTCAGGCTACCAGTGGCAACAAGGCGTTGAAACTCTCCCTTTCGGCTGACTACACCCTCAGTCGCCGTTTGACGCTGAACGCCTATTACGACATGCAACGCAACGAGCCCTTGGTGTCAGCCTCGGCCTACCCCGTCACCACCATCGACTTTGGTGTGAGCATGAAGTTCTCGTTAACAAGATAAACTTAAGACCTATAGAACCTACTGAACAATAGTTTCTATAATTCCTATAGTTTCTATGGTTTTCTATGGTTCCTATAAAACTATAATATAAATGAAATGAAGAAAGGAGATAAAGTGCGCTTCCTCAGTGAGAAGGGAGGAGGCATTGTGGCCGGTTTCCAAGGCAAGGACATTGTACTTGTTGAGGACGAAGACGGCTTTGAGATTCCTATGCCCGTCAGGGAGTGTGTGGTGATTGATACCGACGACTACAACATTGCCAAGGTAAACACGTTGGGGATGAAAAAACAGCCGGTTGATCCGGTTCAAACCAGCCGGCAGGCAAGACCGTCGGGTGATGAATCCTCGTCAACCCGGAGGGCTATCAACGCATTCACCGAGATAAAGGGGAACGACCTCCTCAACATCAAGTTGGCTTATGTGCCGCAGGACATCAAGGCGGTGACTACCACCCTGTTTGATGCCTATTTGGTGAACGACAGCAACTATTCTCTCTATTACACCTATCTGGTGGCCGAGGGAAAGAGTTGGACCGCCCGTGCCCACGGCCTGATGGAGCCGAATACGAAGGTCTTTTTGGAGGAGTTCGGAAAAGAGTTCCTCAACAATATGGAGCGTGTCGCCGTGCAACTGATTCCCTTTAAGGAGGAGAAAAGTTTCCTGATGAAGCCGGCCACAGCGGTGGAGTTACGCATCGATGCAGTGAAGTTCTACAAGCTCCACACCTTCCGCGACAGCGACTTCTTTGAAGAACCCGCTCTACTCTATGATGTGGTGAAGGACGATGCTCCCGTGCGTCAGGTGTTCGTGGATGCTGTGCAGTTGCAGGATGCGTTGTTGGGAAAGGGCGCCGTTCCCAAAGTGGCAAAGGAGAGTGCCGCGCACTCCTCTTCAGCCCGTCAGTTGGCCAATCCTTCGGCCAAGGTCATCGAGGTTGACCTTCATATCCATGAACTGCTTGACAACACCTCGGGCATGACCAATGGCGAGATGCTGGAGTACCAGCTCGGAGTTTTTCGTCGCACGATGGAGGAAAACCGTCGGAGGGTGGGGCAGAAGATTGTCTTCATCCACGGCAAAGGTGAGGGTGTGCTCCGTCGCGCCATCGAGACGGAGTTGAAGACCAAGTACAAGAACTGTACCTTTCAGGATGCCTCGTTCCGTGAATACGGCTTTGGGGCAACGATGGTGACGATTAGGAGCGAACGACAGTGAGAGAATACTATAAAAGAAATGTAACATGAAGAATCACATTCTATTGAGTGCCTTGCTGGCACTGACCCTTCCTGCGGGGGCACAGCAGAAGACTGAAATAAGCGAGTTCAACTTGGCCGGTCCTTTCCGGGTGACAGCCCCCTTGAGTATGGACACGGTAAACGTGGCAGGAAAGAAGTACGACCCTGCTTCCCAACTGGAAGCCGTGCCATTGACGACCGATGCCACTACCACCTTCACCGGACAGGTGCTCCCCGGCATTGAGGGAGAACGCAGTGTGGGCGTGCTGAGTTTCTACATCAACAACAGCACCTTCCTCACGGGCAAACTGGAGGTGAAGGGACCGAAATCCTATAAACTTTATGTAGACGGGCAGGAGTCGAAGGGTGAACTGAAACTCTCACCCGAGCACCACACCTTGGCCATCCGTTACCTGACCGAGCCGAAGGACACCGACTCCATCCGTGTGACCATCGACGCGCCTCACCCCGTGGAGTATACCTTGAGCAAAGAACACCCCTTGATGGTGCACGACTTGGCCGACGGACGTCGGGTGAGAGGCATCTCCCTGTCGCCTGACGGACGCTATACCGTAGTCTCTTATCAGACAACCGAGCGCGGGGGCAAGTCCCACTGGGACTATGAACTGCGCGAGGTGAAGAGCGGACGCCTGTTGCGCACGTTGAACGGCTACTACAGCTGGATGCCCCGCACCACAGCCTTTCTGCAAGAGACGTGGGAGGGCAGCAGGCGCATGCTCTACAGGATGGATCCCCTGACGGGTGTTCGCGAGCAGTTGGCCGCCGATGTGCCCGAGGGTGGGTTCACGATGAGCCCCACCGAGGATTTCCTGATACTGAGCCGCACCGAAGAGGGACCCAAGGAGGATGCCGACATCTACGAGATTGTGGAGATGGACGACCGGCAACCGGGCTGGCGCACACGGCGCTACCTGTGTCACTACGACATGGCCACGGGAGTCACCCAACGTCTCACCTTTGGCAGCCAGAGCGCATGGTTGATGGACATTTCGGCCGACGGACGCAAGTTGCTGGTGGGCACATCCCGCTCGCGGTTGACCAAGCGTCCCACCACGGTGATGGATGTCCTGATGGTGGACGTCGGAACCCTTCGTGCCGACACCCTCCTGCAGGCCGCTGAGTTCTTGGGTGGAGGCGGTTTCTCGCCCGATGGCAGCAAAGTGCTCTTCACAGGCAATCCCGAGGCGTTCGACCGCATCGGATGTGTCCTGCCCGATGAGGTCACTCCCAGCATGACGGAGAATGAACTTTACCTCTTTGACATCGTTTCCAAGAAGGTGACCCCCTTGACCCGCGACTTCGACCCGTCGGTGAGCGATTACCAGTGGTCGGTGGCCGATGGCAAAGTCTACTTCACCGCCGAGGATAGGGACTATGTCCGCCTCTTTTCCCTCAATCCCGCTGATGGAGCTATCAGTGTGGTGCCCACTTCGGGCGAGTATGTCTACCGCCTGTCATTGGCTACCCAGTCGCCTGCCGTCGCTTATCTGGCCGAGGGGGTGATGCAACCTTCGTCGGCCTACGTGATGAACCTGAAGAAGGGGAAGGAACTGCAGCTGTTTGACGGCCTCACGACACTGGGCGACGCACGCATCGGACAGTGTACCGACTGGAACTTCCTCAACTCACGGGGCGACACAGTCTATGGCCGTCGCTACCTGCCTGCCGACTTCGACGCGAGCAAGAAATATCCTCTGATTGTCTACTACTACGGTGGTTGTTCGCCTGTGTCGCGCAACTTCGGCCTCCACTACTGTGCCCACTATTGGAACTCCTTGGGCTACGTGGCTTACATCCTGCAACCCAGTGGTGCCACGGGCTTCGGGCAAGAGTGGGCTTCGCGCCACGTAAACACGGCTGGCGTGGGACCTGCCGAGGACATCATCGAAGGCACTCGTCAGTTCTGTCGCGAACATCCCTACGTCGACTCCACTAAAATCGGCTGTATGGGAGCCTCCTATGGCGGTTTCATGACCATGTATCTGCAGACGAAGACCGACCTCTTCGCTGCCGCAGTCAGCCATGCCGGCATTGCCAACCACACGAGCTATTGGGGGCAGGGATACTGGGGCTACAACTACAGCGAAGTGAGCATGGCAAACAGCTATCCCTGGAGCCATCGCGACCTTTACGTTGACCGTTCACCCCTGTTCAATGCTGACAAGATTCACACACCGCTCCTTCTGCTCCACGGCGATGTGGACACCAACGTGCCCCCCATCGAGAGCCTGCAGATGTTCACCGCCTTGAAACTGCTCGGCCGCGAAGTGGCCCTCGTGCAGGTGAAGGGGCAGGACCACCACATCCTCGATTACACCAAGCGCGAGAAGTGGCTGGCCACACAGATGGCCTGGTTCCAACGCTGGCTCAAAGGTGACTCCTCATGGTGGGACGCCCTCTATCCGAAACGGCATTTGTAACTCCTAAGCATTCTCTTTTTTGAGAAACGACAGGCCGTTGAACTTCTGTTCAAACTGACTTAAATCCCCACAACCATCACCATTCGATTGGTTGTGGGGATTGTAAATTCTTTACACTCCTCAGTAATAAATCCCGCAATTCTATTTTGTCCCTATTTTGCTGAAAGGAAATGTCGCGTAGCGAGTGGTTTCCCGCATAAATATGCATGAGAGTAAAGACAGATAGGTAAAAGAAAACGCTTGCAAACGGGCGTTCCCACTCATCCTATCCTAAACAGGTGCGGATGTTTAGGAACGATTCCGCTCGTGCGCAGTTGCGCATGGGCGGAAATTCAGGAATTCTTCGGCGGATGTTTAGGAGCGCTTCGGCGGATGTTTAGGAGAGGTGCCCTCCAAAGGAACCGCTGGACGGGATTTGCAATCACTCTTTTGTTTACCTTGAATGTATGATTATGCGCTCGTCCTGCATAAATATGCAAAACTGACCGCGCGAGAATCGCCTGTATGCACACAACTTTTCTCTCGCGCAAAAAATGGGTAGAATTTCAATTGTATCGTAAGTTGTTGAGAGCCAATCTTGTACTAAGACGGTTTTAGCTTTGGGATAAGGCGGGCTTAGTCGTGGAATGATGTTGGTGGAGAAGTGGGTTTTTCTGTATCCTTACATGGCGGATGATGAAATGTTTACAAAAGGGTAGTTTGGTGAGGCGCTTGCAGTGTTGGGCGATATTCGGGGTCAGTCCTAAAACCCATTTGTAAATTATGCCGTCTCTCTGTCATTCTGAACGCAGTGAAGAATCTGAATACGTCAGCATCATAGTGTTCTGCTTGCGTTTACAGATTCTTCACTGCGTTCAGAATGACACAGAGACATCATGTAAACCAATTATGTACAACCGACTTTTCGGACTGGCCCGATATTCGGTGTGGTAACTCGCGTTAAACTATTAACTCCGTTCGAGAACCGTGTTTGTTCGGTTCGCGAACGGAGTTAATTCGGTTCGGGCGAATACTATATAGTATTAGGGGACGACGAATATAGTGTGTGGTGACGATTGCCGTGGCGTGTCATCATCTTGTCAAATCCACGCCTGCGGCTTTCAGTCCCTTGGCCAGCATCTTGGCATTCAGCTCGGCTCCCTTCTTGGAGGTGTGGGTGTGGTCGCGCTTGTAGTAGGCGGCGGCTTTTTTCTGGCCCTTCTTGTCGAGGTAGTCGGCTGTCAGGTTGTGGAGGTCGACGAAGAGGCATCCCGTCTGCTCGGCCACCTGCTTGGTCCACAGGGCGGCACTGTTGTTGCGGCGCTCAATCTTCCCGTTGGGCCACTCGTTGCGCGGTGTAAAACTCACGAGGATGGGGGTGGCTCCTTTTTCGCGTACGTCCTGCACAAATTTACGCAGATACCAACCAAAGGTGTAGACGACCTTGTACTTGCGGGTATCCTCCATGCGATAGACGTGGCTGCTGTCGGCTATGCCGTTGATGACGGCGCGTGCTTTGCCCGTGTTGATGGGGCCCATGTCGTTGTGGCCGAACTGGATGAACACGTAGTCGCCCGGTTGGAGGCTGTTGTAGACTTCGTCCCAACGGCCTTCGTCCAGATAGGTGCGTGTGCTGCGTCCGGCCTTGGCTTGGTTGCAGAGGGTCACTTTGGTGGTGTCGAAGGCGCAGGCGGCCACGCTGCCCAAGCCCCACATGCCGTCTTCGTCGTTGTCAGAGTTCTTCACGGTGGAGTCGCCGGTGAAGAACACAACGGGTTTGCCCGGCTTGCGGTTCAGCCCCTTTACGGTGGGGGTTACCAGGGGTTTCAGATATTTTTTCAGTTCCAGTTCGGGACAAGCGGCAATGCCCTCGGCTGCCGAGCGGGCGTTGATGCGGGCACCGAACTCGCTGGTGTGGATGCGGTCGCGGTAGAACATGTAGTTCACCTTCTCGGGGCCGAACTGTTCGAACTTGCGGGCGGTGATGCCTTCGAGGTCAACGAAGGGCACGTGTTCCTCGGCACAGACAATCTTTATCCAGGGGGTGAAGGTGTCCTTCTTGCGGCCGATGACGCCCTCTGACTCCCATGAGTTGCGCGGAGTGAGCGACATCAGCACGGGGTGTGCCCCCTTGCTGCGCACATCGTTGATGAAGCGGCGCATGTATTCGCCATAGGTGTAGACGGTTTCCTTTACGCCCGTCTCTTTGATGGTGACGTTCAACGAGTCCTTTCCTGTGCCGGGGATGCTGGCGCGGGCACGTCCTTCGTCGTAGGGGCCATTGTCGTTGTGACCCAGTTCGATGATGACCCAGTCGCCCTTCTGCACGCCCTTCAGCACATCGGGCCACAGACGGTTGTAGAAGGTGCGGCTGCTGGTGCCGCCCAAGGCGTGGTTTTCTACGGTGATGCGTTCTTGGTCGAAATTCTCTCCGGCAAAGTATCCCCATCCCCATTGGCCGTTGTTTCCATTGCCCAAGGTGCCGGTGCGCATGGTGGAGTTACCTACCAAGAACAGCACGGGATTGTTCCCCTTGCGGCTTGAACCGGCCACGGGACGTGCCGTGTTGGCTTTGTTGAGACTGTCCAACGTCAAGTCTCTCACTTTGTTCACATCTTCCAACCCTCCTCGGCGGGGTCTTTTCTCTTGCGCTGTCAGGCCTACAGTCATGGCCAAAGCTGCGCAGCATAGCAGTAAGTGCTTTTTCATTGTTTCGATTCTGTTTTTTTTATCTTTAAATATTAGTTGTTTACTTTATCACTTTGCGAATGAAGGATTGGCCATCGGCATCTTGCATCAACAGGATGTTGAGCCCCCTCTGAAATTCCTTCAAAGGTGTGCCATTGGCCGAATAGATGGCCATCACGCGGCCCGGGGTGGCGGAGGGGGTGGCTTGGATGCTTTCGGGATTACCATCGGTGAGGGCACAGACGTCGGCATTGATGACACGGCCGGTGTTGGCGTCGAGCAACATGCAGACAACCTTTGCATTCAACGGGTCGGACAATGCGGCCAATACTTTGTCGAAACTGACAGACGAGATGATTGCCTCGCCACTCTTGACATTGGCGGGGATGATGCCCGAATAACCGCCGATGATGCTTTGCTTCTCGGCCAAGACGGCACGTGCCACGTCGTGATAGGCTATCTGCACACTGGCTTGGCCGCCATACTTGCCATTCTTTCCCCAATCACCATAGATGGGGTCGGTGGCGTTGGCGCGTCCGTTGGTCTGTACACCCATGAGGCCATCTTCCACCACCACATAGAAGACGTTGGCTGCTACGCCGCTCTTGCTGATGGCGTAGGTTGCACTGATGCCGATGGAGAGACTGCCTGTTGTGCGGTCAAACTCGGCTTGGGTGATGTTGATGTCGGCTTCGGCTCCTTCCTCCAACTCCTTCAGCACATGATCCATCCATGACTCGTTGCCACTAGCGGAGGTGAAGGAGTATTCATACGTGTCGGTGTTGATGACGATGGGCGAGGTGATGGTGTCGCGACGGTTGACACGGGCGGTGGGCAAAGCAGTGAGTCCGAGCGCCTCCATGTAATCGTCGTTGGCATAGATGTCCTGATTGTGGATGCAGACGGGGATGATTTGTCCGGGAAAAGCCTCCTGTATATGCTCAAGGGCCACCATGCCATCGGGGCAGTTGCTGCACCAGGTGCCCGTGACCTCTTCGATGACAACCTTCTTGGTGGTCTCGAAGGCCAGGTTCTTGATGGTGAAGTCGGTGGTTTTGGTGTCGCTACCCAAGATGACGCCCACGGTGAGTGTGTTCTCTTCGCCCATGGTCAGCGGCATTTTCTTGTCGAAACTGAAATCGAAGGTGTCGCCCTTCTTGAGGTTGAGCCCTGTGGTGCGGAGGGTGTCGCTCACGCTCTTGTCCTCGTTGTGGAAGAAGACGGTGATGGCATCGTAGGTCTCCGTTTCGTCCGTAATCTTCACAATGCCGTTGACGGCAATGTCGTCGTGAGCCACTACCGTTGTCTTGGTATTGAGCGCCAACAGGCAGTTGCTCTTGTACACGACCTTGATGTTGTCCACGAAAATGGCGCTTTGGTTCTCGTTCTGATTGGCAAAGGCTATGTAGACATTCTTTCCTGCAAACTGCTCCAACGGGAGGCGGTGGCGGCTCCAGTCGCCTGTCAGATACTCCTCGTGTCCGCCCGGAGCCTCTTGGCGGTCATAGATGCACACGCCTTCGGCTTTGATGCGGTTGATTGTCTCCTCGGTGAGGGTGGTGTACACGGCATCGTCGGTGTAGACGTATATCTTCAAGGTGTCCTTCTTGTTCTTCAAGTAGGATTGCACGTAGAAGTCGAGGTAGCAAAAGGCATTGGGCAAGTATATCTGATGAGTGACCATCCAGTCGTCGGACTTTCCGGCGGGATTGTACATGGAGATGCTGCCGGCACAATAGTCATACGTCTCTTCGTTTTCGCGCAGGGCAAAGTACCAGGGGGTGTTGTCGGCGTCGAACATCCAGCCTTGTGCCACGCTGTTGGGTGTCAGGTGGTCGCCTTCGTAAAGCATGAAGTTGTTGTACGAGGTGGCGGGGTCGGTGAAGTCGTCGGCAAACAGCAGGGTGTCGGCAGGAGGCTCGGGGACATAGGCACCTACGTAATTGTAGGTAATCTCCTCGTTTGCACAATTACCCATGATGTCGGTGACGGCACCGGCAGGGATTTTTACGATGTAGTTCACTCCCTTGAACAGGTTGCGCTTGGTGCCCGGATAAGCTGCCAGCATGTTGGCCGAAGTGGCCAACGTAAGGTCGCTGATGGGAGTGGCTACGCCCTCCTGATAAAGCGAACCTTTGCTGCCCTCTGCCAACGCAATCTTGGTGTCGAACTGCATGGTGACGGGTACGTTGTAGCTGAGCGAAGCCACCTCGGTGCCGTTCACCAAGTTTACGGCTACCACCTCCACGGGCTTTTCACTACGGCCGATGTAGGTCACTTCGATGTCGCGGTTATAAGTCTCGGTGTTTCCCAAGCGGAAAGTGCCTGCGGGGATTTTGACGGTGTACCTCACTCCGTCTTCAAGTGGGGTGTTGCGGAAGTTTACGTTGAAACTGAGGCTTTGCCCGGTGTTGTTCGTGGGGGTGATGGAGATGGAGTTGCGCACGGGCGTATCCGAACCCTCTTTATAAAGGGCGGCACGGGTGCCGTCAACTACGGAGGGGCTCTTGTCAAATGTGACGGTGATGCTGCGGAAATAGGTGAAAGCCGAGCCGTTCTCGGGACTTACCGCCGAACGGGCAAGCAGATTCACCTTGCTGGCAGCTTCTTCAATGCTTTGGGGAAGTTGTGCGGTGTAGCAACCCTCGTTCGCGGCAATGCAGGCCAATGTGCGTCCGTCGGTTGAGACGGATACGGCCAAACCTGAATTGTCGATGCCGGCGGATGACTGGAAATCAATGCCGTAGGCTTCGCTGAGAATCAGTTCGAAACTGTAGTAGTAACCATTGATGAAGAACATCATCGTGCGGTAGGGATTGCCGATGGGCGAAGTCACCGCCATCAATCCGTTGTCGAACATGGCCGTAGCTGCCGCGCCATGATGCTCGGTGGTGGTGTAGGGGGTGAATGCTTTGGTTTTGGTGTTGTAAGTGTAGGGGATTTCTTGTTGGTCGGGGTAATCAGAGCCTTCGATGGGAGTGATGAGACGGGCGGTACCGCCTACCCACTCACCGTTGTTGCTGATGCAAGCAGTAGTGACGGTGCTTCCAGTGGAGAAGAACTCACTTGTGCCGATGATTTCCGCCTTTTGCTCAGCCACATAGTAGACATACTGTTGTATGTCCGCCGGGTAGATGTAGTTCAATCCGCCGATAAGGGTGTTGCCATCGGCAGACATGTCAAGCAGGCGGCTCAACTGATAACCGTTCTTGCCGGTGGGGATGGCGGGAAGCTCCATCACTTCACCATTTTTCCACATAACGGGATATTCCTGATAACCACCGTCGTAGTTCTGACTGTTGTTGTGGAGGGTTCCTGCTATGCAGGTGCCATCGGGTGTCACTGAGATGGCGTATCCTCCGGCGTTCGGCAAGGAGGAGGGGAGGGGGAGGTATTCCCACTTGTAGGTGCCATCTTCGGCTATCCGGCAAATGGCCGGTTTGCCCTGGTGGGCACCCACGATGGTCTTTCCATCGTCCGTCACGTCGCGTGCGCTACAATTGGGGGATGAAAGCTTCTCCTCGTCAGTCAACAGGGGAAGAACGGCCCCCGTCGTTACGTTGAACAGATAGGGATAGTTCTCCAACGTGGAGTTGTTGGCATCCACATTGCTGGCTACCGCCCAAAGTCCGTTGTCCGACAATTTGTTGATGTAGACCGTCTCAGCGGTGGCGTACGGCCGGATGACCGGTTGGGCAAAAATCCATTGAGTTGCGGTACACAAAACAAGGAACATTAGTACGAATATTTTTCTCATATTTATGCCTTTCTTTAATTTTAAGTGTTAAAACGTCGGCAAAAGTAGGCGATTTTGATAAAAGATACAACAAATTGCGGTTTTTTAACTCAAAAGTGGCTAATTATTCAGTCTTTATACCTATTTTTGCAGTCGAAAAGAAAAAGATTTAAGGACTATGAAGAAATTTTTGTGTTTTATTGCGTTTGCTTTGTTGGGCACAGTTTTGTATGCTCAACTCCCTTCAGTCAAGTTGAAAACTCTCGAAGGTAAGACGATTGATACGGCTAAATTGAGTAACGATGGAAAACCATTTATCATCAGTTTCTTTGCAACCTGGTGCAAACCTTGCAACCGTGAGTTGAAGGCTATTCATGAAAACTATGCCGATTGGCAGGACGAAACTGGCGTAAAGGTGATAGCAGTCTCTATTGACCAGGCTCATCAGATTGCCAAGGTGAAACCTATGGTGGACGGCGCTGGTTGGGAGTACGAGGTGTTGCTCGACCCGAACAGCGACTTCAAGCGTGCTTTGGGCGTGAATATGATACCCCACGTGTTCATCATCGATGGCAATGGCAAGATTGCCGACCAGCGTAGCGGATACACCGAAGGTGCTGAAGAACACTTGATAGAGAAGGTGAGAGAACTTGCTTCCAAGACAAGTACCAAGACCAAAAGTAAATAAACCTTTGGTTTAAATTAAGGAGTAAAGAATATTAGAGAATGTTGAAAATTACACGATGTGTTGCCATATTCGGTATGGCACTAATGTCTGTGAGCCTCACTGCACAGGAAAATGTCACTTTGAATGGTAGCATTCAGAGTGACATTTTACTGCCTCAAGAGGACGAGGCTATCGGGACAAAATATGATAGCAACTCGGACTTCCTGACCAACACGTATGCCGACCTCCACTTGCGCAGCAAATGGGTGGATGCAGGCGCACGGGTGGAGTTTATGGAATATCCGCTTCCTGGCTTTGAACGCGACTTCGAAGGTTGGGGAGTGCCTCATCTGTATGTGAAAGGAAAGTTCGGTAGCGGATGGGAAGTGACGCTTGGCGACTTCTACGACCAGTTTGGTAGCGGATTCATCTTCCGCGCTTACGAAGAGCGTAGCTTGGGAATCGACAATTCCATCCGTGGCCTTCGCCTGAACATGTCGGCAATCGACGGCTTGAATTTGAAAGTGTTGGGTGGCGTGCAACGCCGCTATTGGAGTTGGGACGATGAAGCCATTGTCGGTGGAGCTGATGCCGAACTGAATATCGACCGCTTCAGCACTCAGATGCAGGACAAGGGCATCAACTGGATGGTGGGTGCTTCGTTCGTGGCCAAGCAGGAAGAGGATGAAATGATTATGGTGAACCCTGTGCAACGTCTGAATCTTCCCGAAGTGGTGACAGCTTTCGATGTGCGCACCCGTTATCAGCAAGGAAACTACAGCTTGATGGCTGAGTATGCGATGAAGAGCCAAGACCCCTCGTTCGACAATGGTTATATATATAAGAAAGGTAATGCATTGATGCTCTCTGCCTCCTATTCAAAGCGTGGCATGAGTGCACTGGTGCAAGCCAAGCGTAGCGAAGATATGTCCTTCCGTAGCCGTCGGTCGGTGAATGGAACCAGCGTGTTCCTCAATCACATGCCTGCCTTTGCTTATCAGCATACATATGCGTTGGCAGCTCTCTACCCTTATGCCACACAGATGGCTAATGGCGAGTGGGCTATGCAGGGCGAATTTGGCTACACCTTCAAGCGCAAGACACCTTTGGGAGGTAAGTATGGCACAACCCTTAAACTGAACATGAGCTACATCCGTGCTATCGATCGCGAACCGGTGACTGGGGGCAAACTGATGGGTACGGATGGATATACATCGTCATTTTTCAAGTTTGGAGACGAGACTTACTACCAAGATATTAATCTCCAGTTAGAGAAAAAAATCTCTCAGGCACTCAAAATAAATTTGATGTATATGAACCAACGCTACAACCAGGGAGTGATTGAGGGACATGGTGGCATGATTAACTCCGACATCTTTGTGGGCGAAGGAAAATATCAGTTCAACAAGAAACTTACTTTGCGTGGTGAACTGCAATATCTGACCACTTCTCACGAGAGTGGCGATTGGATGTATGGCTTGCTCGAATTGTCGGTGTTGCCCTATCTGATGTTCACTGTTAGCGATATGTATGGCCAGCCAGCCATCAACGGTGGTCTTGAATATGGCGACAAGGAGCATTACTATATGGCCTCGGTCACCTTCAACTACAATGCCCACCGCATCATGGCCGGATATGGACGTACACGTGCCGGCTACAATTGCTCGGGTGGTGTGTGCCGTTATGTGCCTGCCAGCAAGGGCGTGAATATTTCGTATAACTATAGCTTTTAAATGACGATGAAGAAACACCTTATATATATAATAGGTATAGCAGCCGCCCTTTTTACTGCTTGTGAGAACATCTCGGAAAACGAGCGTTTCTTGGAAGTGGAGGGCGTAACCGCCCAACGTGTCGTGCTTTTGGAAGACTACACAGGACAGGCATGTCCGAATTGCCCGAATGCACATGACATGGCTACAGAATTGCATGAAGAATATCACGACAACTTGATAGTTGTAGCGATGCATGCAGGTGCTCAAGCGTATCAAGCCCCCGTTGGATTGAAAACGGAAGAAGGTGATGAGTATGCCGATTATTTTGGAGTGAAAACCTATCCGAACGGACTTGTCAATCGTCGTGGAGGATTGAAGGATTACCCTTCATGGGGTGCAGCTGTGTACGAAGAACTTCAGCGCGAATCAAACTTGAATCTTTCTGTCTCGTCTGTCGTGTCGGAAGGGAAATTGACGATAAACACAGAGTTGTTGGCATTGGAGGATGTAACCGGCAAATTGCAACTGTGGATTACTGAAGATAGTATTATTGGATTTCAACTTTTTCCGAATAACAAATCTGAGATACAATATGTACACAACCACGTCTTCCGTGGCTCGGTTAACGGCACATGGGGAGAGGATGTCATGCTGACTCTAGGTGAACAAAAGGTGGTAGAGCATAAGGAACTCGTTTTGGATGTCGCATGGAAACCGGAGAATCTCTCGGTAGTAGCTTTCGTCTACAACAACGATGGCGTATTGCAAGCTGCTCAGTGTAAAGTAATGATAAACGAATAATAACAATTAAATCAGATAAGTAATATGAGGAAGATTTTTACTCTTTTAGCTGCCACGATGTGTAGCATTACCTTTTTTGCTCAAGACATTCAGCTTGAGACAAAAGATGGACAAGTAATCGAAAATGGTTCGGTTGTAACTATCAAAGGGGAAATGGTTGATATTGCCCCTGGTTTTTTAGGCCAATTTGATTCACATCTTTATGTCAGAAATTTGACGGATTCAAATCAGGGAGTGTATGCTCAGATGAAAGCAATAAAGGAATATCCACAAATTTGTGGCTTTGCAAATCTATGCTATCCTACAACAGCGGATGAGCCGATGGTGACAACTGGAATGGGGTTAGTTACAGCAAATTCAACTCACGATATGCAAATACATACTCAATATAGTTCGATTTTATATCCGAATTATATGACTGATGTATTTACTTGCACCATTGAAATCACAGTGTGGACAGACAAGAAACCTGAAGAAAAAGTATCTGCAACTGTAACATTCACCAACGACCCCGCTTTGAGTATCGAAAACACTGAAGTGGTGGCTCCTGTAATCTACGCCAAGGACAATGTACTCTATTGTAACTTTGCAGACGCGGCCAATCGCCAACTTCAGGTGTTTGATGTGGCAGGCAAATTGTGGAAGAATGTGCGCCTCAATAGCGAAAGTGAAACGCTTCCGCTTGAAGGACGTGCCAAGGGACTTTATATCTATCGTGTGATGGAAGCTGGCAAACCAGCCATCAGTGGTAAGTTCTTGGTAAAGTAATCCAAAAACGTTTGAATCAAAACATTTAGAAATAGAATAAAAGAAATGAAGAAACAACTATGTTTGTGGGTCTTGTCCCTCCTTATCCCTATCGGAGCTTTTGCGCAAGTGACGGCTTCGGGTACGGTGATTTCAGGAGAAGACAATTTCCCCATTATTGGTGCTACCGTTGTGTGCAAGGAGAAACCGACGGTAGGTGCTGCCACTGATTTCGACGGAAACTTCACGTTGGAAGTGCCGGCAGGGGTGAAGACATTGGTGATTTCGTACATGGGTATGAAGAGCCAGGAGGTCACTCCTAAAGCTGGAATGAAGATAACACTTATGCCCGAATCGGAAGTGATTGAGGATGTTGTGGTCACTGGTTTCCAAAAGATTGACCGCAAGATGTTTACCGGTTCGGCTCAGAAAGTGACTGCTGAAGAGGCTAAAATCGATGGTGTGGCTGACATAAGCCATGCGTTGCAAGGACGTGTGGCTGGTGTGACCGTTCAATCGGTGTCAGGTACATTCGGTGTTGCTCCTAAGATGCGTGTGCGTGCTTCTGCATCACTTTATGGAAACACCCAACCGCTGTATGTGGTGGATGGCGTAATCTTGGAAGATGTGCAGGAAATGTCAGCAGATGATCTTTCTTCAGGTGATGCTTCCACTATGCTCAGTTCGCGTATTGCTGGTATCAGCGCCGAGGATATTGAAGACTTCCAGGTGCTGATGGATGCCAACGCAGTGGGTCTTTATGGTGCTCGTGCCCGTAATGGTGTGATAGTTATCACCACCAAGCGAGGCAAGAAGGGACAGTCCTCCATGTCCTATTCAGGTGAGTTTACCTATCGTTTGCGCCCCTCTTATTCACAATACGACATCATGAACTCTCAGGATCAGATGTCTGTCTATCAGGAGATGAAGCAGAAAGGATTCTTGTATCATGCAGACATGTCTTCTGGTCGTGTGCAGAATGGTGGTAGCTATTTCTTGATGAACGACTTGATTTACAAAGGCAAGTTGATGAACACGCCTCAAGCTATTGCTGCCTATGAGCGCAACTTGGAGAGAGTTAATACCGACTGGTTTGAAGAACTTTTCAATCAGAATGTGCAGCAATATCACAGCTTGAGCATTACTGGTGGTTCCGAAAAGGGCGGTTATCGTGCTTCGCTGAGTTATCGTGGCGACCCGGGATGGACAAAGGGTAATGAGTTGGATTTGTACACCGCTTCATTTAACTCAACCTACGAATTGAGTAAGAACTTGAAGTTTACGATGCTTTCAAATGCCTCTTACCGTAATCAGAAAGGCCCTGGTACAGAAGACCGTAACTTGAATGTTGTAACGGGTGAATACGAACGCGACTTCGATATCAACCCCTATAGCTATGCTGTAACTACCAGCCGTACAATGTCTCCCTATGACAAAAATGGTAATTATCAGTATTACCGTCAATATTATGCTCCTTTCAACATCTTGAGTGAGTTGGAGAACAACGTCATGGAAATGGAGCAGTTCGATGTGAAGTTGCAAGGAGAATTGGAGTGGAAGCCCATTAAAGAGTTGACATTGACAGGTTTGTTGGCTTATAGTGCAAACGTTTTCCAAACTGAGCACAAGATTTATGACAACAGTAACTATGCCAATGCCTACAGAGCTGCAGATGACGCTACCATGGCAGGAAGCAACAAGTTCCTTTACCAAGATCCTGAAAACCCCGATGCATTGCCCGAAGTGGTGATGAAGGATGGTGGTTTCTACAACACCAAGCGTAACACGATGAACAGCATCTACATGCGTGCTACTGCCAATTACGACAAAATTATCGGTGAGGATTTCCGCATCAATCCGATGGTGGGTATCGACGTGAAGCGTACCGACCGTACAGCTAACATGTTCAACGGCTATGCCTTCTCTTGGAGTGGAGGTAATTCGCCTATGTTGGATTGGCGCATGATGCAGGATTTGCTTGTCAAAGGTGCTGAATATTACGATTACGGTGAAGGTTACGACCGTCAGGTTGGTATGTTCACCACCGTCGGAATGTCATTCAAGGACAAGTACACATTGAGCCTGATTGGCCGCTATGACGGTTCAAACCGCATGGGACGTACTGACAACTCTCGTTGGTTGCCCACTTGGAGTGTCAGTGGAAAATGGAATATTGGTGACGAGGAGTGGATGAAAGATCAGGAAGTGTTCTCATCTTTGGCATTACGTGGTTCTTACGGTTTGACTGCCGATTTGGGTCCCATCAACAACTCATATGTGATTTATTACTACAACAACACGTGGCGTCCGTTGACCAACCCTAACAAGTCCGATGAAGAGCCTTCACTCTACATCAATCAGTTGGCCAATGATGACTTGACTTGGGAAAAGCAGTATGAGTTGAACGTGGGTATCGATATGGGATTCTTGAACGAACGTATCAGCACCAGCACCAACTTCTACACGCGCAAAACTTTCGACATGATTGCACAGACCCAGAATTCCGGTGTCGGTGGACAAGGATGGAAATGGGGTAACGTGGGTAAAGGTAAGGCTTGGGGTGTGGAAACCACCATCACAACTCAGAATATTGTGAAGCGTAATTTCAACTGGAGCACCCATTTCACATTCTCTTATTCGAAGGATGAGGTAACCGAGTTGGATGCTATCTACAATGCTATTGGCATGTGTATGCCTGAGGGTGTTCCTTTGGAAGGAAAAGCATTCCACGGCCTGTATTCATATAAGTTTGCAGGTTTGTCAGAAGAAGGTTTCCCCTTGGTTTACAACCAAAATGGGGTTGCTACCAGCACCGATATCAACTTCCAGGATCGTAACGGACAGGATTATTTGAAGTACGAAGGCAGTATTGATCCTTCTGTGACAGGAGGTTTGCGCAACTCTTTCCGCGTTGGAAACTGGAGTGCTGACATTTTCTTCTCATATCAGTTTGGTAACAAAATCCGTCTGAACCCTGAGTTTGCTTCATCGTACAGCGACATGAAAGCCATGAGCAAGAGCTTCAACAATCGTTGGATGGTACCTGGTGACGAACACAAGACGAATGTACCCGTCATTGCATCGTCTCGTCAAGTTTCAACCATTTCAGGTTTGGAGTACGGTTACAATGCATATAATTATTCGGATGCACGTGTGGCAGATGGTGGCTTTATCCGTTTGAAGGAGATTGCATTGTCTTACAATTTCACTCAGCCTTGGGTGAAGGAGATAGGTCTGAACAATTTGACTTGTCGCATGACAGCTTCTAATCTCTGGCTGGTTTACAGCGATTCGAAGTTGAACGGACAAGATCCCGAGTTTGTCCAGTCTGGTGGTGTGGCCATGCCTACTCCTAAGCAGATTACTTTCAAGGTTAGTACAAATTTCTAATATAATTCAAGTAGAGCATAATGAATAAAAGAATGAAATATTGGTTGTGTCTTGCCGTATTGTCCGTCTCGTTTGTATCTTGCGAAGATTTCTTGGACAAAGACCCGGATAACCGCGTATATCTTGACACACCGGAATTTATTGAGAATTTGCTTGCTACGGCTTACCCCGAGGCTGATTTTGCATTTGCCGAGGCGATGTCCGACTGTGCTGGCGACCGTGGATTGGATGCCATTTTGGATGATCCCGAGGTTGAACAATCCTATCTGTGGGGTGACGTGGTAGAGACATGGCAAGGAACTCCGGCCTATTATTGGAATGAGGCTTACAAAGCTATTGCAGCAGCAAATCATGCGTTGGAGGCTATCGAGAAGTTCGAAGCCGAAGGACGTGCCGATGACGTGCGCAATGCCCGTGGTGAAGCACTCCTTTGTCGCGCTTACGCCCACTTTATGTTGGCTAACATCTTCTGTATGCCTTACAATCCTTCTACGGCAGACGCAGAGTTGGGTATACCCTATGTGACAGAGCCTGAAACCACTCTGAACCCGACTTATGAGCGTGAAACCTTGGCTGAGACCTATCGCCTGATTGAGGAGGATATGACAGAAGGATTGGAGCTGTTGCCCGCAAGCTATGAGAATGCTCCTGCTTATCACTTTACCCGCAAGGCTGCATACGCGTTTGCTTCTCGTTTCTACTTGTGGAAAGGTGGGGATGAGAATTTCCAGAAGTCACTGCTGTATGCGAATAAGGTGTTGGGTGATGTGAAGACGGATGATCCTACCAGCATGCTGCGTCAGATGAATGACCCCGCAAGCGATTATATGGGTGACTATTACGATGGTCAGATGCTTTATACATCGTCAGCAGAGCCTGCCAACCTGCTTTTGGTTGCAGCTGCCTCAAACATGTACTATCAACCTTATTGGCGATATGGTATGACCGTTGCCATCCGTACAGAGTTGTACAAAAATGGAATATTCGGTTATGGTTGGGCTTATCAGACGAGCGGTGGATACGATTATTTGATTCATCGCCCCCTGTGGACTTATTATTTCCAACAGGATGGCTTGAATGCCAACTATGGTGTGATGATTTCATCCATCCCCTTGTTGACAACCGAAGAGGTGTTGTTGAACCGTGCAGAGGTCAACGTTTTGTTAGGCAATTATGAGGATGCGTTGATTGATGTGAACACATTCCTCTCTACCCGTTTGAGCTTGAAGTCATGGAATGGCACCCCCATTACAGCAGCTGAAGTGAAAACTTACTTCGGAATCGACCCCAAAGCGTTGCCGGCATGGCGTGAATATATTCCTTATTTCCCCTATTTCTGTGACTTTAAGGATGAAGCGAATCTTGAGAAATTCGCCTACTTGAATGCCATTCTGACCATGCGTAAGGCCGAGTTCTTGGGTACGGGTCTTCGTTGGTTCGACGTGCGTCGTTACGATATTCCCGTTATCCATTCATCTGTCACCCATCCTACAGACACGTTGAAGTCGGGCGACCGTCGTCGTGCTTGTCAGATTCCCGACCAGGCAATGGGTAACGGCATCAAGCCCAACCCCAGTAACGACATCATTCCCGAGAGTGCAAAGAATGCAGCCATCCAGCCCCATTCCAACAGTTGGGACGGTGTCATTTCTCCTAACAATAAATAAGTAGAATTATGCAGAATAATCAGATAAAAAGAATCTTTTGGTTGATGCCCTGTTTGATGTTAGGGCTGTCATCGTTCCTCTTCACGTCTTGTGACGAGGATGAGATTAGTGGCTCCATCATCGAGATGCCTGAGTCGGCGATGTGGGACACTACGGAAATCGGCAAGTATATCTACGAGAACTTTACCAAACCGTACAATATCCGTATTGTGTACCGTTGGGAAGATGGCCGTCAGGACATGGGTAAGAATCTGACCCCTGTGAAGGAGGAAAAGATGTTGCCCTTCCTCTCCATGTTGAAGCGTGTGTGGATGGATCCTTATATTGAATACTTGGATTCAACCGACTTTGCCACCTTTACCATCAAGGAGATGTTGGTGGTGGGTTCTCCTGCCCTCAACGAGTCCGGCACTGAGACGAAAGGTTTCGCCGAAGGTGGTCGTCAGATTTATCTTTATGACGTGAATAGCCTGTCTCCCCAGAATGTAGAGGAGTTCGTCATGTATTTCCACACCATGCACCACGAGTTTGCTCATATCCTTCAGCAGAACAACAAGGATTATGATGGCGAATATCGTGTCCTTTCAAAGGGACTTTATACATCGGCATGGAGCAATACTACCAACGATGCGGCTCGTGAAGAGGGCTTCATAACAGCCTATTCCAAGGCTAAGGAAGACGAGGACTTTGTCGAAATCCTTTCAGTCAAGTTGGTAAACTCGCCTGCTGCATGGAACTATGTGGTCAATAGCATCAAGAGTGAGTCAGCCCGTAAAATCATCCGTGAGAAGGAGCGCATTGTGGACGAGTGGATGATGGATGTGTGGGGCATCGATGTGGACAAGTTCCAAGATGCCGTTTACAAGGCCATCAAAGCCGAACTTGGCTGGCCTGAGGGTAAAGATTACATTCACGATGGAAACTTTATTATAGGTGAAATTATTAACGGTGAGGTTGAATTGTATTGATATGAAAAAGTTTAGATATATATTGCCTCTTGTGGCAACCTTGTTCCTCACTGCATCTTGTGATGAAGAGGACTATCGCAATCCCAGTGAGATTGTGAGCGAGTACATCAGCGAGCATAAGGAGTTGTTGACCTCTTCTGAGTTGGGATGGCGTTTTGACTATTCTCCCGATGACACTCAGTATGGAGTCTACACGTTCTTGATGAAATTCCACGAGAACGGCCGTGTGACCATGCAGACTGATAAGGACTTCTATTATCTTTTTGCCACCGAAGAGGAGTTGGCGAAAGATTACGAACCTCGTGAGTCGGACTACACCATCCAACAGTCCGAAGCCCCTGTGTTGACCTTTGCCACTTATAATCTGATTACAAAACTGGCCGACCCTGAATTGAACGTGCCTGGTTACGGATGGAATGGCGAGAACGACTTCATCATCATGGGACACAGTGCTGATGGCGACACCATCTACCTCAAGTCGTTGAAAGCACAAAAGAAGTGCTACATGGTGAAGAACACTGTCGACTGGGACACCTACTTCGATGGAGTAAACAAGGTTATCGAGGCGTTTGGAGCCGGGAACTCCTACTTCCGCGACATTGAAGTGGAGGGATACGACGCTGCTGTCATGACTGATTTTAACATGGCTACCCGCATGGGAGTTGTCTATCAGTATGTGAACGGCAAGATTCAGACCGATGTATGCCGTTTCCGTTTCACTCCTGAAGAGATTTGTCTGGAAAACCCCTTGTACATCGGTGGCGAGAAGGAGATTACCCACTTCAAGCACAGTGCTACCACGGAACACTTCTTGGTAAACGGTGTAGAAGGCTCTACCATCAAAAATGCCGAGGAGGGTCGTCCCAAGATGACTTTTGACGTGAGCGGAAAGGTCTTCAAGGGTATCTTTGAAGAAGAGATTGACGGCGTTATGGTAGAACGCGACGACATGTATCAGCTTGACACCAATCCCGAGGATTGTAATGACCTTTGGGTCGACTTGGCCAAGAATATCAAGAACTATCTTTATATGTTGGTCGTTCCCGGATACGACAAGGATTATTATGTCGCCCTGTATGCAGAATTGCCCGATGCCAGTGGCCGTACCCACACGGTTGTAGCGCAAGTTCAAATCAACTATTCATGGTCAACTGCTGCCACCGACGAAATCACGTTCCGTGGCATCGCAACCAACACATTGCTCTTTGCCGGAACTGATACGGAAACGGGTGATTTTGCAGTAAACACCCCCTTGTCATTGGAGTTCAAGGAGCAGGTGGGAGCCGAATTCCAGGCTTACCTCACCGGCGTGTTCGGCAGCAACCGTGAAAGAATCAATTGCGTGGTTGTTCCCTCTGCCGACGACACCTACTTCAGTTTCGTCAACAAGCAGACAGGTGGCTATTTGGGAATTATGAAAGCTTATTAATCACTATTAGGAATAAAAACGAGTATTTGTATGTTTAAGAAAACATGGATGGTAGCGGCAGGCATCTGCCTGATGGCTACAACAGTGTGGGCACAGATGCCGCAATTGGTGGAGTTGCCCACGCAGAAAATGGCTCCGGTAAAGATTTCGATGGAGCAAATGAAGGGAAGTCTGGAATCTGTGAAGATGCAGCGTCCTTCAATGAAGGCGAACAATGTGGCTCTTTCCGACAAAGTCATGAAGCCCATGACAGGAATTATCCCCGGAACAAAGAGTGTGATGACCCGTGCCGGTGCCTTTGGTGCCTATTACGAGCTTCCCAAAGGACTCTACAACCTGAAGCCTGGCTTTGAGTATCAAGAAGGAAAATTTTCACGCCATGGAATCTTGGCTCCTGTCTATCAGGATATCGTGTTCAAGGATGCATCAACGGGTGCAGAAGGGATTGACTGGTATGTAAACGAAACATTGGTGTACGATGACTCCATTGTTGTCACTTATGTGCCCGGTAATCAGACATTCTACTCTCCCATGCCTGAGTTGACCGCTTATGCAAACGGCGGAAAAGTTGACTCCATTTACCAGTATGGTTATGCCTATGATTATGAAACAAAGGAGTATACCGAAGGACAGGCTGTGAACATCGGCTTCGGCTATGTGCATAACTTGGACGTGGGTGCCGAGAGTTTCTACAATACCTACATGAATACAATGAACGGTTATTGGACACAGATGCTTTTCGGTTATAACGAGGAGAATAAGGCCGACTATTTCGAAATCTTTGATAAGCCTTTCCACCCCGTTGTGCTGAATTCTATGTTTACCTACGTGGCCACTCCCGTGGGACAGAGCATTGCCGATGTAGACTTCTCGCTGTATGTCATGGAATTCGACGAGGCCAAGCAAGCATGGAAAAAGGCTTCAGAGAAGGTGACCGCCAAACCCGCAGGCAAGTTGGGCTCTATGGAAGAGTGCGACGTGTGGAGCTTGGAAATCTATTTTGAGAAGCCTCTCCTCATCGACGAGCAGTTTGCTCTCGTGCTGAGCGGTCCTCAGGATGGCAGTGTCTATTGGGCCTTCATGTATCAGGACGACCGCGACCTTTATACAGGCAAAGTCACAGCCGGATACATTCCCCAGACAGGCGACTATGCCGGTTATCTGACACCCTATGCCATGCAGCCCGAGGGTGCTACCGAGCCTATCGCTTATCCTGCATCCATTGACTTGGGCCTTCAGATGTTCATGCCCTACAACATGGCATTCGACCCCACCACGTATGATTTCGTAAACTATGGAGGCTACACCGAGATTGGTGCAGAAGGATTGAATGCTCCCACCCTGTTGTGGAACTGGGAGGCTTACATCATGGGTTCAAAGGCCAGCATGAACATCACCTCTGACGTCGATTGGTTGCGTGCCGAAATCACCAAGTATGCAGCTGACAGCTCATTCTTCTACAGCGTGGACATCTTGGCCGACCCGCTTCCCGAGAGTGTGGCCGGACGTCGTGGCGTGCTCACCTTCACCGATGGACAGGGCTACCAGTCAACTTGGACATTCGTTCAGGGCGACCCCGCAGCAGGCATCAATGGTCCCGTTGCAGCTCAGCCTGCTCTCGACCCCAATGCTCCCATCTTCGACTTGACGGGTCGTCAGGTAATTGCTCCTGCAAAGGGCATCTACATTCAGAATGGCCGCAAGTTTGTGGTGGAATAATGGAGAAGAAAGCCCCCGACGTGTACTTCGGACACGTCAGAACGCTATAGTGAAGAGGGTGTGTCATAAATAAATTTTAGGCACGGATTACACGGATTAACACGGTTTTTATGCTTTCATGTATATAATTTATCCGTGTAATCCGTGTAATCCGTGCCTGAAATTTATTTATGACACACGTTTTTTTTGTTGCAGTTTTCTAAAAAAGGAAGTGCTGCAAAGGAGCGGATGACCGCCCCCTTGGCATACCATGCTTTTGTCCGCTCCTAAACATCCGCCGGTGTTTAGGAGTTCTTCCGCTCTTGTTTAACTGCACACCTATAGCTACCGCAGGAGAACTTCGGCGGAACTTTAGGAATTCTTCCCCGCATCTTTAGGAGCGGTGCATCGCAAGGGGTGGGGAAGAATATGGGAATATGTCAAAAATGGATTTGGGAGTGTGTCAAAATTAAGGGTCAGTCCTAAAACCCATTTGTAAATTATGCCGTCTCTGTCATTCTGAACGCAGTGAAGAATCTGTAAACATAAGCAATGCATTTCTAAAGCACACGTTGTCAGATTCTTCGCTTCGCTCAGAATGACAGAGACATCATGTAAACCAATTATATACAACCGACTTTTCGGACTGCCCAAAAATTAAGGCCGCCTATTTTTATTCCTGACAACCCCCGAAAAATAAGGGTGGCGTCATTTTAAGCCTTATAATAAAAAATAATGGCGGAAGCGGAGTTTACTTCTTGCAGCACTTGTCGCAAGAGAGCACCTTCCACACGAGGGCCGACAGGGCTGCACCGATGAAGGGACCTACGATGAATACCCACAGTTGTGACAGGGCCTCGCCACCTTGGAATACGGCAGGAGCAATGCTACGGGCGGGGTTCACAGAGGTGCCTGTGTAGTGGATGCCCACCAAGTGGATAAGAATCAGCGACAGACCGATGGCCAATCCTGCAAAGTTGCCGGCGCCTACCTTGCTGTCAGTGGTGCCCAAAACCACCAGGACAAAGATGAATGTCAACACAATCTCGGCAATCAGTCCGTTGACAACGCCGCCTGCACACGTGTTGGCACCAGTCGTTGTTCCCTCGGGAGCCAAGCCCGAAACCAACAGGGCCAGCAGGGCCGAACCAATGAATGCACCGATTACCTGGAAGACCATGTACATGGCTGCGTCCTTTCCGCTGATGCGGCCTGTCAGAAGACAGCCCAGTGTAATGGCGGGATTGATGTGGCAGCCGCTAATGCCGCCGATGGTGTAGGCCATGGCCACTACGGCCAAACCGAAGGCTACGGCTGTGCCGATAACTGAAGCGGGATCCACACCGCAATTGAGACTTACGGCTGTGCCGCAACCCATCAGTACGAGAACCATCGTACCAATCATTTCTGCTAAATACTTTTTCATAACTTTGAAACTGAGTTAGATTAATGTTAGTTATATATTATTGTCGGTGCAAAAGTAACTTATTTCGCGTTATATACGAAAGAAATAATCGGGAAATCGCAGAAAAACATACTTTTTTCTGACTTTTGACGCGATTTTCTTGAAAAATGTAAGCAAAAACACGCGTATTTCTGTATCTTTGCAACCGTTTAACCAAAAAGGTATCCAATGAAAGTAACAATCATCGGTGCTGGGAACATGGGTGGAGCTATTGCCCGTGGACTGGCCAAAGGTACGATAGTCGGAGCGGCGGACATCACCGTGTCCGACCCTTCAGAGAAGATGCTGCAACAGTTGCAGAAGGAATTTCCCGAAATGGTGGTGACGACGGATAACCGCACGGCCGTGGGGGATGCCGACTTTGTGATTGTGGCCGTGAAGCCGTGGCTGATGAAGCCCGTGTTGGCCGAACTGCCCCTTCAGTCCCAGCAGGTGTTGGTGTCGGTGGCCGCAGGTGTCAGCTTCGAGCAGTTGGTGGAGTACACCGCCGCCCCCGAAATGACTATGTTCCGCCTGGTGCCCAACACGGCCATGTCGCAACTGGAGAGCATGACCCTCATTGCCAGCCGTCAGGCTACTCCTGAACATGAGCGCCTGATGGTGGAGATTTTCAACGAGATGGGTCTTGCCATGCTGGTGCCCGAAAGTCAGATTGCCGCCACCACGGCTCTCACCTCGTGTGGCATCGCATACGTGCTGAAGTACATCCAGGCCGCCATGCAGGCCGGTGTGGAGATGGGCCTTTATCCCAAGGATGCCCAGCGCATGGTGGCGCAGAGTGTGAAGGGAGCCGCCGCCCTCATCCTGAACAACGACAACACTCACCCCTCCCTCGAGATTGACAAGGTGACCACCCCTGGCGGCATCACCATCAAGGGCATCAACGAATTGGAACATGCAGGCTTCACCTCGGCCATCATCCGAGCCATGAAGGCCAGCCGATAAGATTGAAACTTAAACTATAGATAATATAGAAGCTCTAGAAAATCTAGAAGTTCTAGGCCATCTAGAAAATCTAGCCCATCTGGGCCAACCATAACAGATAACCAAATAACCAAATAACAATCATGAACGATCAAATCAAACAGATAGCAGCGCGCCTGCGTGGACTGCGCGACGTGCTGGAGTTGACAGAGCAGGAAGTGGCTGACAGTTGCAACCTGACAGTAGAGGAATACCAGGCAATGGAGAGTGGCGCACAGGACATCTCGGTGAGCGCTCTACAGATGATTGCCCGCCGTTATGACATCACGCTTGACGTGCTGATGTTCGGCGAAGAACCCAAGATGAGTTCCTACTTCCTCACCCGTGCCGGAAAGGGAGTGTCGGTAGAGCGTAGCAAGGCGTATAAGTACGAGGCGCTGGCTTCGGGTTTCCGCGACCGCAAGATTGACCCCTTCATCGTGACTGTGGAGCCGAAGGACGACAACGCTCCCCTTCACCTCAACAGCCATTCAGGGCAGGAAATCAGCTACATCCTCGAAGGCCGCCTGCTGGTGAACCTGGCCGGCAAGGAGATTGTCCTCAATCCGGGCGACAGCCTCTACTTCGATTCACTCCAGCCACACGGCATGAAGGCTCTCGACGGAAAGCCCGTGAGATTCCTCGCTGCAATCATGTAAACTAACAATACACTGAACATACGTCTATGATAAAACGATTCTTAAAACAGACAGTCTTTACCTCACAAGAGGATTACATAAAGAACTTGCACATCAATGTGCCCGAGAACTTCAACTTTGCTTACGACGTGGTGGACGTCTACGCGGCTGAGCAACCCGACAAGAAAGCGTTGCTGTGGACCAACGACCGTGGCGAAGAGCGCCAGTTCACCTTTGCCGACATGAAGCGCGAGACCGACCGCACCGCCTCGTTTTTCCAGACATTGGGCATCGGAAAGGGCGACCCCGTGATTCTCATCCTCAAGCGCCGTTACGAATTCTGGTTATCCATCCTGGCCCTGCACAAGTTGGGTGCTGTGGTGATTCCTGCCACCCACCTGCTGACCAAGAAGGACATCGTATACCGTTGCAATGCGGCAGGCATCAAGGCCATTATAGCCGCAGGCGAGAAGGTGATTACCGACCACATCGTTGAAGCCATGCCCGACTGTCCCACAGTGGAGTCACTGGTGAGCATCGGCCCCGAGATGCCCGAGGGATTCAAGGACTTCCATCAGGGCCTTGATGAGGCTCCGGCCTTTGTGCGCCCCGAGCAGGCGAACACCAATGACGATGTGATGCTGATGTACTTCACATCCGGCACCACGGGCGAGCCTAAGATGGTGGCTCACGACTTTACCTATCCGCTCGGACACATCACAACCGGCTACCTTTGGCATCATTTGCATGAAAACAGCCTGCACTTGACCATTGCCGACACCGGTTGGGGCAAGGCTGCGTGGGGAAAACTCTACGGGCAGTGGTTTGCCGGTGCCAACATCTTTGTGTATGACCACGAGAAGTTCACCCCAGCCGACATCCTGCACAAGATTGAGCAGTACCGCATCACATCGCTTTGTGCACCTCCCACCATCTACCGCTTCCTCATCCGCGAGGATTTGCGCAAGTTCAACCTCTCATCGCTGGAGTATTGCACCACAGCCGGTGAGGCACTGAACGGTGCGGTCTACGACACCTTCAAGGAGCTTACAGGCATCCGCCTGATGGAGGGATTCGGACAGACGGAGACAACCCTGACATTGGCAACCTTCCCCTGGATGGACCCGAAGCCGGGCAGCATGGGTGTGCCCAATCCGCAATACGACATCGACCTGTTGACCCCCGATGGCCGCTCGGCCGAAGATGGCGAGCAGGGACAGATTGTCATCCGCACCGATAAAGGCAAGCCGCTCGGCCTCTTCAAAGAGTACTTCCGCAGTCCCGAAAAGACCAAAGACGTATGGAACGACGGCATCTACTACACCGGCGACGTGGCTTGGCGCGACCAGGATGGCTACTTCTGGTTTGTCGGACGTGCCGACGATGTCATCAAGAGTTCGGGTTACCGCATCGGCCCCTTCGAGGTGGAGAGTGCCCTGATGACCCATCCCGCCGTGGTGGAGTGTGCCATCACGGGTGTGCCCGATGAGATTCGCGGACAGGTGGTGAAGGCTACCATCATCTTGGCCAAGGATTACAAGGACAAGGCTGGCGAGGCTCTCATAAAGGAGTTGCAGGACCATGTGAAGCGTGTGACGGCTCCCTACAAATATCCGCGTGTCATCGAGTTTGTGGACGAACTACCCAAGACCATCAGCGGAAAGATTCGTCGTGTGGAGATTCGCCAGAACGACAAGAAGTAAACAATTGGAGCACCACGGGTGTTGTATCAGTCAATGAACGTTAAACCCTGTATATATATAATAAGGTATGAAGGAAGTATTCGAAGGCTCTCTTTGGGAAGCCGAAGTGGTGAAAGGACTGCTACAAGCCGAGGAGGTGGACTGCATGTTGCGTGACGAAACGCTGGGTGCTGTCACCTCGCCCTATCTGACGTTGGGCGGCAATGTGAAGGTGCTGGTCAACGACGAAGATTACTCGCGTGCCAGTCAAATAGTGGATGCGCGCTGAGGACTATTATTTAGGCACGGGTTACACAGATTACACGGATGATTTTTAAGATAGAAACAAAAATCCGTGTTAATCCGCGTAATCCGTGCCTATTATTGACACATTGGGCACACCCTTATCTCGGGACAGTCCAAAAATCCAGTTGCAAATTATTCCGTCTCTGTGTCATTTTTCGCTACGCTCAACAACTCGTCTGAACGCAGTGAAGAATCTGAATACGTCAGCATTATAGTGTTCTGCTTGCGTTTACAGATTTTTCGGACA
>JAFTYI010000043.1 GCA_017464815.1 Bacteroidaceae bacterium
CGGTAAAAGTGGCAATGATTGCGGTTGCGAACAAACTTTTGAAGCAAATTTTTGCCATCGTGAAAAATAATCAGGCGTATAGTGAAATTTATGCTATTTAATTTGGTTTTTAACACAGTTCATTCTGAACGCAGTGAAGAATCTGAATACGTCAGCATTATAGTATTCTGCTTGCGTTTACAGATTCTTCACTGCGTTCAGAATGACACAGAGACGGCATAATTTGCAACTGAATTTTTGGACTGTCCCGTTTTTTAGAATCCCTGTGAACAAAATATTACTGTTTTTCTTTGTTTATATAGCAAAATTATGTACTTTTGCGGCTTCAAATAACAAAATGAAAGAGATATGAGCGTAAAACAGAAAAGATTTTTCCTCTCGGAGGACGAAATACCCCGTTACTGGTACAACATACAGGCCGACATGGTGAACAAGCCCATGCCGCCACTGAATCCTCAGACGAAGGAACCGTTGAAGCCCGAGGACCTTTATCCCATCTTTGCCAAGGAACTTTGTCATCAGGAGCTTGACCAGGAGAATGCCTGGATTGAGATTCCCGAGCCCGTGCGCGAGTACTATAAGTATTGGCGTTCGACTCCGTTGGTGCGTGCCTATGGCTTGGAGAAGGCGCTGGGGACTCCTGCACACATCTATTTCAAGAATGAGAGCGTGAGCCCCATCGGTTCACACAAGCTCAACTCGGCCATCCCACAAGCCTACTATTGCAAGCAGGAGGGGGTGACCAACGTCACCACCGAGACGGGTGCCGGTCAGTGGGGAGCTGCTCTCTCCTATGCGGCCAAGCTCTTTGGCCTCGAAGCCGCTGTTTATCAGGTGAAAATCAGTTATAACCAGAAGCCCTATCGCCGCAGTATCATGCAGACGTTTGGCGCACAGGTGACCCCGTCGCCCTCCATGTCTACCCGTGCGGGCAAGGACATCCTGACACAGACGCCCAACCACCAAGGCTCCCTCGGTACCGCCATCTCTGAGGCAATCGAACTGGCCCGCACAACGCCCAATTGCAAGTATACACTCGGCTCGGTGCTCAGCCATGTCTCTTTGCATCAGACGGTTATCGGCCTTGAGGCCGAGAAACAGATGGAGATGGCAGGCGAATACCCCGACATTGTTATCGGATGTTTCGGAGGTGGTTCGAACTTTGCCGGAATCTGTTTCCCCTTCATGCGTCACACCATCAAGGAGGGGCGCAAGACACGCTTCGTCGCCGCCGAGCCGGCCTCGTGTCCCAAGCTCACCCGTGGAAAGTTCCAATACGACTTTGCCGACGAAGCCGGCTATACTCCCCTGCTTCCCATGTACACGCTCGGCCATAAGTTTGCTCCTGCCAACATCCATGCCGGAGGTCTCCGCTTCCACGGCGCAGGCGTCATCGTGTCCCAGTTGTTGAAGGATGGCCTGATGGAGGCCGTTGATATCCCCCAGCTTGAGACATTCGAAACGGGGTGCCTCTTTGCACAAGCCGAGGGCATCATCCCCGCACCCGAGTCGTGTCATGCCATTGCGGCCGCCGTGCGCGAAGCCAAGAAGTGTATCGAGACGGGCGAAGAGAAGGTCATCCTCTTCAACCTTTCGGGTCACGGACTTGTCGACATGGCTTCCTATGACCAATATCTGGCCGGCAACCTCATGAACTACGACCTCCCCGATGAGGTGATTGAGAAGAGTTTGGGAGACAAGCAGGCATGATGCGCATCCAATGTTCGGAAGAGATAAAGCGCGCGTGCCCCGAATTCAGGGGAATGGCGCTGGAGGCAACGGTGGTGAACACGCCGTATAGCGCGGAGTTGTGGAGCGAGATAGAGCGCTTCACCACCGAGTATCGTGCGCGGTATACGGTGGATTCCATCAAGGAAATGCCCTCAATCCAAGCCACACGCACGGCCTACAAGCGGTGTGGGAAGGACCCAAGCCGTTATCGCCCCTCGGGCGAGGCGCTTTGTCGCCGCCTCTTGCGTGGCCTCGAATTGTATAAGGTCGACACCATCGTGGATTTGATAAACCTCGTCTCCATCGCCTCGGGTTACTCCATCGGAGGATTCGATGCCGACAAGTTTGCGGGCGACACGCTCACACTCGGCATCGGCCGTGCTGGCGAACCCTACGAAGGCATCGGCCGTGGTGAATTGAACATCGAAGGAATGCCCGTCTACCGCGATGCCATAGGTGGAGTGGGCACTCCCACAAGCGACCACGAGCGCACCAAACTTTCGCTTGCCACCACCCGCCTATTGGCCATCGTCAACGGCTACGATGGCAACACGGCTCATCTGCAAGAAACGATTGATTACATGAAGACCCTCTTGGAAAAGTATGCCGAGGGTAGTGAATTCGCAATGATAGAATTTGAATGAATGTGACGCAAACCTACGGATTGAAAAAGAATGCCAATTCCGTTGGTTTGCGTCACATCCTCAATATTAAAGAGGTGATTATAACTTGAACACTATCTCTTCCATCGTCTTTCTGCTTTTTTCTTTGGCTTCGTCGGCCGGATAGCCGATGGGGATGAGGGCGATGGGTTCGATGTGTTCGGGAAGGTTGAAGAGGCTTTTGCACAAGGCGGCATCAAAGGCGCACACCCAGCAGGTGCCAAGCCCTTGTTCGGTGGCGGCCAGGCAGAGGTGCTCTACGGCGATGCTGATGTCGACGTCGGCATGGTCTTTCCCGTCGTGGCGACGCTTCCACGATTGGGCGTGGTCGGCACAAGCCATGATGTAGAGCGGTGCGGTGGCAAACCACTCGCGGGTGTAACATTGGTGGAGCTTGCTTTTTGCTTCGGCGCTCTCTACGATGTAGAAACACCATGGTTGGAAGTTGACGGCCGAGGGAGCCATGCGCACACACTCCATGATGTACTCCAGTTTTTCTTTTTCCACCGTTTGGCCGGTGTAGCTACGCACTGAGTAGCGGGCTTTGATGAGGTCGAGTAAGGTGGACTCTCCCCCTTGTCCCTCCCTGTGAGGAAGGGTTGTTGATAGAGAAGATTCCTTATTGACTTTTGTAACCATAGGTTTACTGATATTGTATAGGATTGGTTATAGAGCTTGTAAATGAGAGGATTTATTGAGAGTCTCCTATTTCCCTTGTTCTTTGATGAATCCCTTGCGATAGGCCACAAGCAGGCGTTTGAGGTCGGTGATTTGCTTGGCCAAGGCGCGTCCTTCGTCGGTGTCGCGCACCATCACGCGTTGTTGGCTCAACTCCACGAGCAGGGTGGTCGACTTGATGTCTTGTCCCTCTTCGATGGCTTTCTGTGTAGAGGTGAAAGGCTCGTGCTGGACAAGTTGCATACCGCGTGAGTGGTAGACGAGGGTGTAGCCGGCAATGCCTGTCTCCGGTTGGTAGGCTTTGCTGAATCCTCCGTCGATGACGAGCAGTTTGCCGTTGGCTTTGATGGGGTTTTCGCCCTTCAGAGTCTTCACCGGCACGTGGCCGTTGATGATATGGCGATGGCGACCCTCTACGCCGAATTCGTCGAGAAGCATGCCGCACACTTTTTCGTCGTTGCGCAGGGTGTAGTAGTAGCCCTTTGTCTCCTTGTGGAGGGACTTGTCCTTGATGAAGTAGCGTTCGAAGGTTGACATCTTGTCCTTGTCGAAGGGGGCGGCATCCTTTCCACACCACAGGTACCACATGTAGTCGCGGGCGAAGAGGCGCTCCTCGGGGTTGGTGTCTTCGTTGAAGGCCGAGCGGATGAGGCGTCCCACCTTTTCGAGCATGGCTTTTCCTTTGTAGTATTGGCCACCGATGTTCACCTCCTTCAGCGAACCGTCGGCGTTGAGGGGGACGGAGGCGTGGAAGAGGAGGTTGGAGTTGCAGACGTTGTACATGCATCCGTTCTTCAGCATGCATCGCATGTGTTTCTTCAGTTTGTCGCTGGTGACGAATGAGTGGTGAATCTTCTGCATGATTTCCTCCTCTTCGGCACTGAGGCGATAGGGCTCTTTCGGGTCAACGGTGGGGAAGAAGGTGTCGTTCATTTCGTACTCCTTTCCATCGAGTACGAATAAGCCACGGTCAAAGTCGATGTGATGTAGCATCAGTCGGTCATTCATGTCGAAATCCGGACGGCGTTTGATGATGGCGGCCTCCAGTTTGAACTGGATGATGCTGATGGCCTTGTGCATCTGTGCCATCAGGCGGCGCGTCTTGGCATTGTGCGTCGTGTCGTTTTCGTCAATCTTGGGGCCGAAAAGTGTGCATGGGTCGTCGGCATACGTCTCCATGGCGAAGGTGGCCAGGGGCAGGAGGTTGATGCCGTATCCGTCTTCCAGTGTGGCCAAGTTGCCATAGCGCATGCAGAGGCGGAGGACGTTGGCCATGCTGGCGTCGTTTCCAGCGGCGGCGCCCATCCACAGGATGTCGTGGTTACCCCATTGGATGTCGAAGTGGTGATAGTCGCACAGGGTGTCCATGATGATGTGTGCACCAGGGCCCCGATCGTAGATGTCGCCCACGATGTGGAGGCGGTCGATGGTCAGTTGTTGGATGAGGTTGCACAGGGCGGTGATGAAGTCGTCGGCCCGTCGTGTCTCGATGATGGACGAGATGATGACGTTGATGTAGGCCGCCTTGTTAGGCTCCACGGATGACTCGTGCATCAGCTCCTGGATGATGTAGGAGAACTCCTGAGGAAGGGCTTTGTGAACCTTGGAGCGGGTGTACTTCGACGATACGTTCTGACACACGCGCACCAGTTGGTTCAGCGTCGTCATGTACCAGTCCTCCAAATCCTTTTCGCGACTTTTCACCAGTTGCAACTTCTGTTCGGGGTAGTAGATGAGCGTGCACAGTTCCTTCTTCTCCGACTCGCGCAGGGTGTTGCCGAAGATTTCGTTCACCTTCCGTTTCACCGAGCCGCTGGCGTTGCGCAACACGTGTTGGAATGCCTCGTTTTCGCCGTGCAGGTCGGCCAGAAAGTGTTCGGTGCCTTTTGGCAGGTTCAGGATGGCCTGCAGGTTGATGATTTCCGTGCTTGCATCAGCAATGGTGGGGTAGCGGTGCGCCAACAGTTGCAGGTAGCGCATGTCCTCTTGTATCTCTTCAGCGGTAATCTTGTTATAAGTATTCATGCCTTAGATTGTTTTTTCTCTTTTCGACCCACAAAGATATGAAATAACCCTTGAATGGCCATGAAAATAGGGAGATTTTAATGGAAATGTAACAAAAAAAGCAGTTACTCTGATGAGCAACTGCCTGTTTGTAGCGCCTACGGGAATCGAACCCGTGTTCCATGCGTGAGAGGCATGTGTCCTAGCCGCTAGACGAAAGCGCCATTTGCATTTTGGCAGAAAGAAGCGGAAGCGGGGGGATTCGAACCCCCGGTACGGTAACCCGTACGTCAGTTTAGCAAACTGGTGGTTTCAGCCACTCACCCACACTTCCATCGGGTTACTTAAACCGAGCATCTTTCTCAAATGCGGTGCAAAGGTATAGGTTTTTTTTGAATTGCACAACGTTTTCCAAAACTTTTTTCTACCTTTGTGGCAAATATTTTTGCGATGGAAAAGTGCGATAAAGACATAGTGGCTAATAATGAGCAGGTTATCCAACTTCCGAAGGTGGTTGACGAACGAGGCAATCTTTCCTTCATCGAAGAATTGCGTCACATTCCCTTCGCCATCGAGCGCGTCTATTGGATTTACGACGTGCCAGGTGGCGAGGTGCGCGGAAGTCATGCTTTCCGCGAGCAGGAGGAGTTCATCGTGGCCCTTTCGGGCAGTTTCGATGTGGTGCTTCACGATGGGGTGGAGGAGCGCCGCTATCATCTCAACCGTTCCTACATGGGCATCTATGTGCCGCGCATGACGTGGCGCCGGATGGAGAACTTCTCGACGAACTCGCTCTGTCTCGTCCTTTCGTCCACCCGCTACGACGAAGCCGACTATATCCGCGACTTCGACGAGTTTGTTTTTCTCTCCCGTGAGGAAAAACTTTTTTCCCAACGGGAGAAAAAAAATGCCGAGGCAATCCTCCCGAAGACACCCTACCAACAAAGCCGGTTGGCCGATGCTTGTCACACGATGCCGTTGCCTAAGGTGCACAATCGGGCGGGTAACCTGACGGCGATGAACAACCTGACGGAGCTGCCCTTTGCCACGCGTCGTGTCTATTACCTTTATGACATCCCTTGTGGCGAGCAGCGTGGCGGACATGCCCATCGCCAATTGGAGCAGTTGCTGGTGGCCGTCGGCGGAAGTTTCTCCGTCACGTTGGATGATGGCCATGAACGGCGCACCGTCTTCCTCAACAGCCCCTTCCAAGCCCTCTACATAGGGCCGGGCATCTGGCGCACGCTGGAGAACTTCTCGTCGGGCGCCGTCTGTCTGGTGCTGGCTTCACACGCTTACGACGAGGCCGATTACATACGCGAATATGACCAATTCATTGAATGCAAATGTTTGAAATAGTCAGATACACTCCCGAACGACATGCCGAGTGGGATACTTTTGTCCGCTCGTCGCGCAATGGCACTTTCCTCTTCGAACGTGCCTACATGGATTATCATGCCCACCGCTTCACCGATTGTTCGCTCATGTTTTTCCGCAAGGGGAAGCTGGCCGCTCTGCTTCCTGCCAATTGGGTGGAGGAGGAGCGCACCGTTTACACCCATCAAGGCCTCACCTACGGTGGCCTCGTGATGGGTGGCGAACTGACCAGCATCCGTGTGATGGACATCTTTGAGGCTATGCTCGATTGGATGCGCACCACACTGAATGCCGTGCGACTGGTGTACAAGCCTATACCTTATATATATAGCAGGTGTCCGTCGGAGGAAGACCTCTATGCTCTTTTCCGCCACGGAGCGGTGTTGCTTTCAAGGGGACTCTCTTCGGTGGTGGACATGAGTTATCCTCACCCCTTGAGTAAGGGGAGGAAAAGCACGGCCAGACATGCTCTCAAGTCTGGAGTGAGCATTTGCGAAAGCACCGACCTCTCTTCCTTTTGGCAGATACTCGGTCAGGTGCTTCGCGACCGTCATCAGACCTCGCCCGTACACACGTTGGAGGAGATGCAACTCCTGCAAAGTCGTTTTCCCGCGAACATCCGCCTCTTTGCCGTGCATAGTGCCGACGGACGGATGCTGGCCGGCACGGTTGTCTACGAAATGGGGCATTTGGTTCACGCCCAATACATGGCCTCTTCGCCCGAGGGGAAAGAGGTGGGCGCCATGGATGCCCTCTACACTTGGTTGATAGGCGAGCGCTATGCCGACAAGCGCTACCTCGACTTCGGCATTTCCACCGAGCAGGGTGGCCACGTGCTCAACGAAGGGCTTGTCCGTCAGAAGGAAGCCTTCGGCGCACGAGCCGTAGTGTATGACTCTTATGCTATAAAACTATAATTCCTATAGGAACTATAGTCCATATAGTCCCTATAGTCCCTATAGTTCCTATAAACCTTATAAAAAAAGAAAACATGATTAAATTCTTGGATATACAACGCATCACCGCCTCCTTCGAACCGCAATTGTCGGCCGAGGTGCAACGGGTCGTATCTTCGGGATGGTATCTGCTTGGTGAGGAAGTTGCGAAGTTTGAACAGGCGTTTGCCGAGTATTGCGACTCCACTCATTGCGTGGGTGTGGCCAACGGATTGGATGCTCTCACTCTGATACTGATGGCTTGGCGCGAAATGTACGGGTGGGACGAGGGTGACGAAGTGATAGTGCCTGCCAACACCTACATAGCCTCCATCCTCTCCATCAGCAGGGCCGGGTTGACGCCCGTGCTTTGTGAACCGGACGAGGAGAACGCCTTGATGGATGCCACCCAGTTTCCACGGTTGATGACGCTTCGCACACGCGCTATCATGCCGGTTCACCTCTACGGACAGGTGTGCGACATGGATGCCATTCGCACCTTTGCCCGCCAACATGGGTTGAAGGTTGTCGAGGATTGTGCCCAAGCACACGGTGCATTGCATAGGGGGACGCGCGTAGGAGCCTTGGGCGATGCCGCCGCCTTCAGCTTCTATCCGGGCAAAAACTTGGGTGCCTTGGGCGATGGAGGAGCCGTGGTGACGAGCGACCGCCTGCTTGCCCGCATCGTGCGCAAACTGGCCAATTACGGCTCACAGGAAAAATATGTTCACTTGAGCAAGGGCATAAATAGCCGTCTCGACGAGGTGCAGGCCGCCGTCCTAAGTGTGAAACTCGCCCGTTTGGATGCCGATAACGATCGTCGTCGCCAGATAGCCCGTCGCTACATCCGCCAGATGACCAATCCCTTGGTGCGCACGCCACATGTGTCTTCGTGGCTTGGTCACGTCTTTCACCTTTTCACCGTGCGGTGCGAACGTCGTGATGAACTCCAAAAACACTTGGCCGAAAAGGGCGTCCAGACGCTTATCCATTATCCCATTCCTCCGCACAAGCAAGAGGCGTACGCCGAGTGGAGCCATCTATCGCTCCCCATTACTGAGCGCATTCATCGCGAGGTTCTCAGTCTACCCATCAGTCCTGTGATGACCAACGACGAGGTGCAGTGCGTGATTGATGCGGTAAACTCGTTTGAGTGAGAAAAAGGTGATACCAACTAAAAAAGCCTCCCAAGCAAGTGCTTGAGAGGCTTCTTCTTTTTTTTGAGGTACCAAGCAGATTCGAACTGCTGTAGACGGTTTTGCAGACCGTTGCCTAGCCACTCGGCCATGGTACCCTGTGAGGGGGATTTCCCATTTGCGGATGCAAAGGTACAACTTATTTTGGAATCAGCAACTCTTTTCGTCTCTTTTTTTGCAGGAAGAGGTGCTTTTTGAGCATTTTTCCCCTTTTTCTTCCTCTTTCAGCTCTTGAATCAGGCGGCAATTGCAACTCGATGCGCAATGTTTGCACGGATTTTCCTCACCATTCATCGCCTTCAACGAACAGATGAGGTGATAGATGGCGGCGCTGGCGGCCAGCAGGACGATGATGATGACAAGGGCCTCTTGCATGATTCCTATTTTCCTTTAATTCCTATTACCTTAAACTCTAAACTCTAAACCTTAAACTCTAAACCTTAAACCTTAAACCTTAAACTCTAAACTCTAAACCTTGCCTCCTTGTTCACTTCTCGAGTCCGAGCTGATTATAGATAAAAGCGAGAATCCAAGCCGCTATTACTATGCCGATGGTTATGATGATGGAACGTTTCAACCGGTTGCGGCCGTGTTCGAATCGGTAAGTTCTTCCAAAGACTATCAGTATTCCGAGGATGATGAAGAGAATCGTTTTCATAAGTTTCTTATCACTAATTTCCAGATTGTCCTTGTCCGCATCAGGTTTCTCTTCCTTTGGGAGAGTTAGAGGGGACTTAGCAGGCTTCCTACCTGATACACCACGAAGGAGACGAGCCAGGCGAGGGCGGTGGTGTAGAGGGCGGTGAAGATGGCCCACTTCCATTGCCCGCTCTCTTGCCGGATGGCGGCAAGGGTGGCTACGCAGGGGAAATAGATGAGGACGAACAGCATGTAGCTGATGGCGGCCAGCGGGGTGATGCTTTGGGCAATGCGGGCTGAGAGGGTGCTGCTTTCTCCCTCTGTGGCGGCGGTTACTTGTGCTTCGTCTTCGTGGTAGAGCACACCGATGGTGCTCACCACCAACTCTTTGGCTCCCACGCCCGAAATGAGTCCGATGCCCAGTTTCCAGTCGAAGCCGAGTGGCTTGATGACAGGTTCGATGGCGCGTCCAATCTGTCCGATGTAGGAGTTCTCCTGTTGCTCGGCCAGCGTCTCGTGTGCTTCGTGGCGCGGATAGTAGCCGAGGAACCAAATGAGGATGGAAGCTACCATGATGATGCCTCCCATTTTCTTCAAGTATTGCGCTCCCTTTTCCCACGTGTGGCGCAGGATGGCTTTGCTCGTGGGCATGCGATAGGGGGGCAATTCCATTACGAATGGAGTGTCGTCACCCTTCATTAGCATGCGGCTGAAAAGGCGGGCCATGAGGATGGCCAACAGGATTCCTACGGCGTAGATGCTGAGCAGTACAAGGCTGGCATGGTCGTGGAAGAAGGCTCCCACCAACAGCAGGTATATGGGCAGGCGGGCACTGCACGACATCAGCGGATTGATGAGCATGGTGATGAGGCGGCTCTTGCGATTCTCGATGGTGCGGCCGGCCATGATGGCTGGTACGTTACACCCGAAACCCATGATGAGGGGTATGAACGACTTGCCGTGTAACCCCATTTTGTGCATCAGCTTGTCCATGATGAAGGCTGCGCGGGCCATGTAGCCCGAGTCCTCCATCAGGCTGATGAAGAAGTAGAGAATCAGGATGTTGGGCAGGAAGACGATGACACCTCCCACGCCACCGATGATGCCGTCGATAATCATGTCCTTCAGCGGTCCTTCGGCCATGCTTGCCTCCACCATGTTGCCAATCTGCTCTACAATCCATTCGATACCCATCATGGGATATTCGCCTAGTGCGAAGGTGCTTTCGAACATGACGTAGAGGAAGAGGAAGAAGATGGGGAATCCCCACCAGCGGTGGGTGACGATGGTGTCGATGGCCTCCGTCATGCGGTGGCGCTCCACATGGTTGTCAGTGAAGGTCTCGCGCAAGGCGCCTTGGATGAATCCATATTTGGCATCGGTGATGGCTTGTTCGCTGTCTTCGCCCAGCACTTTCTGTAAGCGGATGGCTTCGCGGTCGCGGGTGGCCAGTATATCGATGCCGTTTGGCAGTGTTTTCACAAAGTCCTTGGCTTCCTTGTCGTTTTCCAACAGTTTGATGGCCAGAAAACGGGTGGAATATTTGTGGCGAATGCCTTCGTTACGGCTGATTTCACGCTTTACCGCGTCGATGCTTCGCTCCACTTCGGGGCCGTGGTTGATGTGTATGTGGTGATAGAATCCGCGCGGATGTTCGTGCTTCATGCTGCCTTCGTCGAACGAGTGGTCGGGCACGTACTGACGGTGCCAGTCGCTCAGGTCATCCAGTGCTTCGGTGCGTAGGTGTCCCTCTTTGTCGAGGAAATCGCCTCCTTCGTAGATGCTGATGATGGTGTGAAACAGTTTGTCGATGCCCCGTCCCGTACGCGATACGGTGGGGATGATGGGTGCACCCAACAGTTCGCCCAATTGCTTATGGTCGAGGGTGTTGCCGCTGGCTTCCAACTCGTCGTACATGTTCAGTGCAATGACCATGCGCACGTTCATGTCGATAAGTTGGGTGGTCAGGTAGAGGTTGCGCTCCAGGTTGCTTGCATCGACAACGTTGATAACCACGTCGGGTGTTTCGTCGATGATGTACTTGCGTACGTATCGCTCCTCGGGTGTATAAGTGCTGAGGCTGTAGGTGCCCGGCAGGTCGATGAGGCGGAATCGGTAGCCTTGGAATTCGAAATATCCCTCTTTGGCATCCACGGTGACACCGCTGTAGTTGCCTACGTGCTCGTGTGCGCCACTGGCAATGTTGAACAGCGAAGTCTTTCCACAGTTGGGATTGCCTACCAAGGCAACGTTGATGGTGCGTCGCTTGCCGCGAGCCAACCTTTGCATGGCCTCTTCGTCCACCGGGACAGTTTCGGTGATGGGTGGGGCTATTGCAGGGGAGGCTTCTTGTAGGCGTGCCTCCTCTTCGCTCACTATTTCTATCATCTCAGCTTCCTGTCGGCGGAGAGAGATTTCATATCCAAGGATTTTGTATTTGATGGGGTCCTTCAACGGTGCATTCAGGATGACCTCCACGGTCTTCCCTTTGATGAAGCCCATCTCTACGATGCGTTTGCGGAAACCGCCATGGCCCAGCACCTTTACGATGACTCCTCTCTCACCAGTTTTCAGTTCGGATAAGCGCATAAGTTCTTTTTCAATTAGTATGCAAAAGTACGCTTTCTTTCCGAAGTTTCCAAGCGGGAAGACTCTTTTTGTCTCTCGTGTGCGCGTATATACCTACATTTAGGTATTCATTCAAGTGCTCCTTTTCTTCTTCTTCCATGCTGTTTTGCCCATGGGGGCTGGGTAGAGTTTGCCGATGAGGTCGGGGCGGTTCATACGGCGCAGGGCGGAGGTGATTTTCTGCTTCTCCTCCGCTTTGTACCAGAAGAAGAACATGCGTTGTGCCAACTTCTCTTGGGACGTTTTGGCTGAGAATACGGGTTGCAGGGTGTAAGGGTGTAGTCCGGTGTACCAGGCTTCAGTGCTGACGGTCATGGGGGTGGGGGTGAAGTCCTGCACCTGCTCCAGGTGGAAATCGAGACTCTTCGTGATGGCAGCCAATTCGGCCATCTCCTCTTGGGTACATCCTGGGTGTGAAGAGATGAAGTAGGGGACAATCTGTTGGTTCAACCCTTCTTCCTTGTTGATGCGGTCAAAGATGCGCTTGAACTCGTAGAATTGTTCGAAGGGCGGCTTGCGCATCAGGTCGAGCACATGGGGGCTGGTGTGCTCGGGAGCCACTTTCAGGCGTCCGCTCACGTGGCGGGTTATCAGTTCGCGGGTGTAGTCGCGGACGGCCCGGTTGATGGCTTCGTCCTTGGCTTGGTGAAGCAGCAGGTCGTAGCGCACGCCGCTTCCGATGAAGCTCTTTTTGATACCGGGTAGTGCGTCCACGCTGCGGTAGATGTCAAGCAGGGGACGGTGGTCGGTGTTCAAGTTGGGGCATACCTTGGGATGGATGCACGAGGGACGTTTGCACCGTTGGCACAGCGCAAGGTCGTGTCCTTGCATGGCATACATGTTGGCCGATGGTCCTCCGAGGTCCGACAGGTAGCCACGGAAGTCGGGCATGTGGGTGATGGCTTTCACCTCGCGCAAGATGCTCTCTTTGCTGCGGCTGACGATGAATTTCCCCTGATGGGCGCTGATGGTGCAGAAGGCACATCCGCCGAAGCATCCGCGGTGGAGGTTCACCGAAAACTTGATCATGTCGTAGGCCGGGATGCGTTTCCCCTTGTATTTGGGGTGGGGCAATCGGGTGTAGGGCAGGTCGAAGGAGTGGTCGAGCTCGGCTTGGGTCATAGGCGGATAGGGCGGATTTACCACCGTGTAGCGCCCGTCGACCCGTTGGATGATGCGTTGGGCACGGAGTTTGTTGCTCTCCTCCTCGATGTGGCGGAAGTTTTCGGCCTGTTTGCGCTTGTCGCGCAGGCACTCCTCGTGGGGGTGTAGCACAAGGTCTTCCTGCCCGATGCCATTGGGCACCTCCTCTTCCCTGTGGTAGAGCAACACCGTTTGAGGCATGTCGCCCACCAGTTGGCGTAGGGTAGGGCGGTCCAATGTGGCAATGCCAGCCTGTCGTAGCCGTTGGCACAAGTCGGTCAAGGGCTTTTCCCCCATGCCATACGTGATGAGGTCGGCACCGCTGTCGCACAGGATGCACTTCTGCAGTTCGTCGGCCCAATAGTCAAAGTGGGTGAGTCTTCTCAGCGAAGCCTCGATGCCTCCCAGAATGATGGGCACATCGGGGTAAAGCTCCCTCAGTATGCGGCTGTAAGTGATGGTGGTGCGTTCGGGGCGCATGTCGTGCCGTCCGTCGGGGGTGTAGGCATCTTCGCTGCGCAGCCGTCGGTTGGCCGTATACTTGTTCACCATCGAATCCATGCAACCGGCCGACACGGCGAAGAACAGGCGCGGACGCCCCATCTTCTTGAAGTCGCGCAAGTCGTCGCGCCAGTTGGGTTGTGGCACGATGGCCACGCGCAACCCTTCGGCTTCCAGCAGACGGCCGACGACTGCTGCACCGAACGAGGGATGATCCACGTAGGCATCGCCACTGAAGATGACGACATCCACTTCATCCCATCCGCGCAGCTTCATCTCTTTTTGCGTGGTAGGCAGCCAGTCGGTCAGTTGGTATTGGGTCATGAGAGGGGGCTTTGTTAGGCTTTACTCTTCACTCTCTTCACTCTCTTCTTCCCACTTGATGTAGAGCAGAATCAGCTGATGCAGGCCAAATGCTTTCATGTCGTTGTGGTAGATGACATCGATGCACAGGTCCAGCAAATCCTTTCTGTCATCCTCTTGCGAGGCAATGAGCGAGCGGATGTTGAGACGCAGTTTCTCCAACACACTTTCGTCCACAATGCCGTTGCTGTCTATCAAGTGTTGGAAAAGCGAGTATTTCTGTATGGTTTGTAGGGCCGTTTCGGTCACATGGATGCTCCGTGTCCCCGAGGGGTTGGCTTGAATGGTATACATAATGATGTTCTTTATATTATACGTTTTTTTGTTTAATGGATTCTTTTGGTTGCGCAAAGATACTGCAAGCCTGGGGAAGGACAAAATAAATTCGTCAGTTTTTCGTTATTAGGGAAAACTTACGGATGAATGGATAAGATATTTCACTACATACATGTGGCAGTCGTGTGCCTGTTGGCAGTTGTGGCGCCCACGTTGCTTGTCTCGTGTGACGATGATGAGTCGTACACCACTTCCCCCATGGCACTGCTGGAGTTCTCGACCGATACAGTGAGGTTCGACACCGTTTTCACCACCATAGGTTCCAGCACACAGGTGTTCAAGGTCTATAATCGTGGAGGTGAGTCGCTGATGCTTCCCTCAATCCGCTTGGCTGGTGGAGGGGCGACGGGCTTTCGGGTGAACGTCGACGGCATGAGTGGCACCGAGTTCGCGGATGTGGAGTTGCGCAATGGCGACAGCCTCTTTGTCTTCGTCGAAGTCACCGTTGACCCGCGTGACGAGGACAATCCTTTCCTGCTTCGCGATTCCCTGATATTTGCCTTGCAGAGTGGCCTTTACCAGCAAGTCCAGTTGGAGGCCTACGGACAGGATATGATTGTGTTGCGTGGTCAGACCTTTGCGCGTGACACCATCCTGACGGGTGAACGCCCCTATGTGGTGTACGACAGTCTGGTGGTCGACAGCGGTGTCACCCTGCGACTGACCGAGGGCGCACGCCTCTATTTCCACAGTGGCGGATTCATGCGCGTTCACGGCACTCTCCGTGCCGAAGGCTCTTTGGAGCACCCCATTGTGTTCCGTGGCGACCGCTTGGACAATATGTTTGACTATCTGCCCTACGACCGCTTGGACAACCAGTGGGGAGGCATCATTTTGAGCGCTTCCAGTTACGACAACTACCTCGGTTATACCGACATACATAGTGGAGGGTGGGGCGTACGGTGCGACTCGTCCGATGTGGTGCAGAACAAGCTCACCATCGAGAACTCCGTCATCCACAACGTGGCGGGCGACGCCCTCAGCGCCGTGAATGCCCGTCTGTGGGTGGGCAACACCGAACTGACCAATGCCGGCCACCATTGCCTCAAGGTGCGTGGTGGCGATGTGCAGGTGTTCTTCTCCACGCTGGCCAACTTCTACCCGTGGGCCTATCGCGGTGCTGCCCTCAGCCTGAGCAACGAATGGTGTCCGCTCACTCGTGCCGACTTCCGCAACTGCATCATCACCGGTTACTCATCCAATGAACTGATGCTGTGGCCCACCTCCGAACCCGATTCCATCACCTTCAACTACCGCTTCGACCATTGCCTGCTGACCATTCCTGCCGATAGCATCCGGGACGACCGTTACGCAAACGTCCGATGCGATTCGGTGGAGCACGACGTGAGCCGCATTACCAACTTCCCTCTTATCGACACCGATATCTTCTACTACGACTTCTCCCTCGACTCCCTTTCGCAAGCCGTGGGAGCTGCCAGTGCCGACGATGCCCGCCTCTTCTATCCCCTCGACCGCCTTGGCTACAACCGTCTGGAGGGTGATGAAGCCCCCGATGCAGGGGCAAGGGAGCGTGCTGAAGAAGATTCGCCGGAGGAATAGCATTGGTCTTATCATGCGATAAGCCGGTCCTTGGAAGTGTAGCGCTGGATTATGGAAGTGTAGCGATGGATTATGGAAGTGTAGCGATGGACTCTGGAAGTACAAAACTTAATCCATGCTGTGGTTGCGGGGATTTTTCAGTTCATCTCTTTGTTCTTTCAGAAATATAGCGTACTTTTGCGATATGAAAACGATATTGTTGGCTGTGGGGCGGACGGTGCAACCTTATTATGTGGCCGCCATTAATGAGTATGTGGAGCGCACGAAGCACTACATACCCTTTGCCGTGGAGATAATCCCCGAACTGAAGAATACCAAGAACCTGACGGAGGAACAGCAGAAGGAACGCGAGGCAGACCTGATACTGAAGGCGCTGCAGCCGGGTGACACGGTGGTGCTGTTGGACGAACATGGCAAGGAGTTCCGTTCGGTGGAGTTCGCCTCGTGGATGGAGCGCAAGCTGAGCACCACGGGCAAGCGGTTGGTGTTCGTCATCGGTGGTCCCTACGGATTTTCGCCACGCATCTATCAGACGGCGCAGGAGAAGATTTCGCTCTCGAAGATGACCTTCTCGCACCAGATGATACGCATGATTTTTGTGGAGCAAATCTATCGCGCCATGACCATCCTCCGTGGGGAGCCTTATCATCATGAGTAAAAGGGTCGATAACTAACAAAAAGTAGTAGAAAACCTGCTTTGGCTTACAAAATTAAAGAAAAAGTAGAAAAAATATCGAAAGTTTGTTTGTTGATTGCGAAAATCTACTTACCTTTGCAGTCGTTAATCGAAATAACAAGGAAAGAGAATATGATTCTGAGTACAAACATTGCACGAATTAGCAGCCTACTACTGGTCAACGTCGTGGTGGAAACATCAAGAGCGTGAGAAAGGCGTGTATATATATATATGGAATGTACGAAGATATAAACGGATAAAGTAAAATCGGATAGCCTTTCTCACAGATGTGAGAGAGGCTTTTTGAATTAAAAAGAGGAAAGACGTATGAAACATCAGTTGCGTAGCGCATTCAGCACACAAGGCCGCCGCATGGCCGGAGCACGCGCCCTTTGGGTGGCCAACGGCATGAAGAAGGAGCAGATGGGAAAACCCATCATTGCCATAGCCAACTCATTCACCCAGTTTGTACCGGGACACACCCACTTGCACGAGATTGGGCAGTTGGTGAAGAGCGAGATTGAACGGCTCGGATGCTTTGCCGCCGAGTTCAACACCATAGCCATCGACGACGGCATTGCCATGGGGCACGACGGTATGCTCTACTCCCTGCCCAGCCGCGATATCATCGCCGATTCGGTGGAGTATATGTGCAACGCCCACAAGGCCGATGCGCTGGTGTGCATCTCGAACTGCGACAAGATTACTCCGGGTATGCTGATGGCTGCCATGCGATTGAACATCCCCACCGTGTTCGTGAGCGGTGGCCCCATGGAAGCCGGCGAGTGGGGTGGGCGACACCTCGACCTCATCGACGCGATGATAAAGGGTGCCGATGCATCGGTGAGCGACGAGGAGGTGGCCGAGATTGAGCGCCACGCCTGTCCCGGATGCGGATGCTGTTCGGGTATGTTCACGGCCAACTCGATGAACTGTCTGACCGAAGCACTGGGACTCTCCCTGCCCGGAAACGGTACCATCCTGGCTACGCACGAGAACCGCATACAACTCTTCAAGGATGCCGCCGCACTCATCGTGAAGAATGCCTACAAGTACTACGAAGAGGGCGACGAGCGTGTGCTCCCCCTGAGCATCGCCAAGCGCGAAGCGTTCCTCAACGCCATGACGTTGGACATCGCCATGGGCGGCTCCACCAACACTGTGCTCCACCTGCTGGCCGTGGCCAACGAGGCGGGAGTGGACTTCACAATGGACGACATCGACATGCTTTCGCGTCGTGTGCCCTGCCTCTGCAAGGTGGCGCCTAATACACAGAAATACCATATCCAGGACGTGAACCGTGCCGGAGGAATCCTCAATATCTTAGCTGAGTTGGCCAAGGGCGGATTGCTCGACACCTCGGCCGTAAGAGTGAACGGTACGACACTGGGCGAAGATATTGCCCGCTACAACATCACCCGTGCTGACGGGGCGGATGCTGAAGCAAAGCGTATCTATAGCAGTGCCCCCGCAAACAAGTTCAGCATCAAGGCCGGTTCGCAAGCCACTTACTACAAGGAACTGGATACCGACCGTGCTGAAGGATGCATCCGCGACCTGGCCCATGCCTACTCAAAGGATGGCGGACTGGCCGTGTTGAAGGGAAACATTGCACAGGACGGTTGTGTGGTGAAAACGGCCGGAGTAGATGAAAGCATCTGGAAGTTCACCGGTCCTGCCAAGGTGTTCGACTCGCAGGAGGCTGCTTGCGACGGCATCCTGGGCGGCAAGGTGGTGAGCGGTGATGTGGTGGTCATCACCCACGAAGGTCCCAAGGGCGGCCCCGGTATGCAGGAGATGCTTTATCCCACCTCTTATATAAAGAGCAAGCACCTCGGCAAGGAGTGCGCCCTGATTACCGACGGACGCTTTTCGGGCGGCACATCGGGCTTGAGCATCGGTCACATCAGTCCCGAAGCCGCGGCCGGAGGAAACATCGGCAAGCTGGTTGACGGCGACATCATAGAGATTGACATCCCCAACCGCACGATAAACGTGCGCCTCAGTGACGAAGAGCTGGCCGCACGCCCCATGACTCCCATGACCCGCGACCGCGTGGTGAGCAAGAGCCTCCGCGCCTACGCCAGCATGGTAAGCTCGGCCGACAAGGGTGGGGTGAGAATTGTAGAATAAATAATAGAAAAAGATGAACCAACAAATAACAGGAGCAGAGGCGCTGATGCGCTCGTTGGAGCACCAGGGGGTGAAGACCCTCTTCGGCTATCCGGGCGGAAGCATCATGCCTACTTTCGATGCGCTGTACGGCCATCGCGATACGTTGAACCACATACTGGTGCGCCACGAACAGGGTGCCACACATGCCGCTCAGGGCTTTGCCCGTGTGTCGGGTGAGGTAGGAGTGTGCCTGGTGACGAGCGGACCCGGTGCAACCAACACGTTGACAGGCATTGCCGATGCCATGATTGACAGTACCCCCATCGTGGTGATTGCCGGACAGGTGCCCACGGGATTCTTGGGCACGGATGCCTTTCAGGAGGTCGATTTGGTAAGCATTACGCAACCCATCACCAAGTGGAGCTACCAGATACGCTCGGCCAAGGATGTGGCTTGGGCCGTGGCACGTGCCTTCTTCTTGGCCAAGAACGGACGTCCGGGTCCCGTCGTCCTCGACTTCACCAAGAATGCACAGGCGGAGATGGTGGATTACGAACCGGCAACGGTGGATTTTATCCGCAGTTATGACCCCAATCCCCTGCCTCGGGAGGGTGCTCTCGAAGAGGCTGCCGCGCTGATTAACGGAGCCAAGCGCCCGCTGGTGCTTGTGGGACAAGGCGTGGAGCTGGGCGGTGCACAAGCCGAGATGCGTGCGCTTCTCGAGAAGGCCGACCTGCCCTGCGGATGCACGTTGCTGGGTCTTTCGGCCGTCCCCTCTGACCATCCGTTGAACATGGGCATGTTGGGAATGCACGGCAACCTTGCCCCCAACGTGAAGACCAACGAGTGCGACGTGCTCATTGCCGTGGGTATGCGCTTCGACGACCGTGTGACGGGCAATTTGGCCACCTACGCCAAGCAGGCAAAGATAATCCACATGGACATCGACCCCTCGGAGTTCAACAAGAACGTAAAGGTGGATGTGGAGGTGCTGGGCAACTGCAAACTGACACTGAAAGCACTGACCGACCTTGTACACGAGGCCAAGCATACAGCGTGGATAGAGAGTTTCGGAGAGCATAAGGCGATAGAGAACAATCGCGTCATCGAACCCGAAATACATCCCACCGAAGGCTCCTTGAACATGGGCGAGGTGGTGCGTGCCGTCAGCGAAGAGAGCCGCCACGAGGCCATCCTTGTGACCGATGTTGGACAGAACCAGATGATGTCGGCCCGTTACTTCAAATATACCAAGGAACGCAGCATCGTCACCAGTGGCGGCCTTGGTACGATGGGCTTCGGAATGCCCGCCGCCATCGGTGCCACCTTCGGACGCCCCGATCGCACGGTGTGTGTCTTCATGGGCGACGGTGGTTTCCAAATGAACATCCAGGAACTGGGCACCATCATGGAACAACGGGCACCGGTGAAGATGATTCTGATGAACAACAACTACTTGGGCAACGTGCGCCAGTGGCAGGCCATGTTCTTCGGACGCCGCTATTCGTTCACTCCCATGATGAACCCCGACTATATGCAGATTGCCGCAGCTTATAATATCCCCGCCCGCCGTGTGACGGAGCGTGAGGAGTTGCGCGATGCCATCCGCGAGATGTTGGACACCGATGGCCCCTTCATCCTCGAAGCCTGCGTCATCGAGGAGGGTAATGTGATGCCTATGACTCCCCCGGGAGGAACAGTGGATAAAATGCTTTTAGAGTGCTGAGTATGGAAAAGACATTATATACAATAATCGTTCATTCAGAGAACATCGCCGGTCTTTTGAATCAAGTGACCGCCGTGTTCACCCGCCGACAGATAAATATCGAGAGTCTGAACGTGTCGGCTTCGTCCATCAAAGGAATCCACAAATACACCATCACCGCATGGGCTACCCAGAGCGATGTGGAGAAGGTGGTGAAGCAGATAGAGCGCAAGGTGGATGTTCTTCAAGCCAACTACTTCACTGATGACCAAATCTATCAGCACGAAATAGCCCTCTACAAGTTGGCTACTCCCATCTTCCAGGCCAACCCTACGGCGTCGAAGATTATCCGTCGCCACATGGCCCGCGTGGTGGAGGTGAATCCCACCTTCTGCATTGTGGAGAAGAACGGTATGAGCGAGGAGATAACTTCCCTCTACGAAGAGTTGCAGCAGTTTGGCATCGTCCTCCAGTTTGTCCGTTCAGGACGAGTGGCCATCTCCACCAGTTGCTTCGAGCGGCTGAACGAGTATCTGGCCATGCGGGAGGAGAAGTATAATAAGGAAAAGGAGATGAAATAAAAGAATTATGACCGACAACAAAGTAGGAACATATAATTTCGTGGCCGAGCCTTTCCACGTCGATTTCACGGGGAGGCTGACGATGGGTGTGTTGGGCAACCATTTGCTCAATTGTGCAGGCTTCCATGCCGCCGACCGTGGCTTTGGCATTGCCGAGCTGAACGAGAACCACTACACGTGGGTACTCTCCCGGTTGGCCATCGAACTGGAGGACATGCCCCGCCAGTACGAACCGTTCAGTATCGAGACGTGGGTGGAGAATGTCTATCGCCTCTTCACCGACCGTAACTTTGCCATCCTCAACAAGGAGGGCAAGCCCGTGGGCTATGCCCGCTCGGTGTGGGCCATGATAAGCATGGAGACCCGTAAACCGGCCGACCTGCTCACGCTGCACGGCGGAAGCATCACCGGGTATGTGTGCGACAAGGAGTGCCCCATCAGCAAGCCCGGCCGCATCAAGGTGACCACCGACATGCCCGTGGAGGTGTACGAGACACGCTACAGCGACATCGACATCAACGGCCACGTGAACAGCATCAAGTACATCGAGCACATCCTCGACCTCTTCCCCATGGAGACCTTCAAGGAGAAGTGCATCCGACGCTTCGAGATGGCCTACGTGGCCGAGAGCTACTACGGCGACACCCTCAGCTTCTATCGCGAAGAGGTTGCTCCCGGTGAGTACGACATCGAAGTGCGCAAGAATGGCACGGAAGTGGTGGTGCGTAGCAAAGTAATATTGAAATAATTTTTTAATCTATAACTTATAACTTTTAATTTCATAAAAGATTATGGCACAATTGAATTTTGGCGGTGTTATCGAGAATGTGATGACCCGCGAAGAGTTTCCCTTGGAAAAGGCACGTGAAGTTTTGAAGAACGAGACCATCGCCGTCATCGGTTACGGTGTGCAAGGCCCCGGCCAGTCATTGAACCTGCGCGACAATGGTTTCAACGTCATCGTTGGCCAGCGTCAGGGAAAGACTTACGACAAGGCCGTGTCTGACGGATGGGTACCGGGTGAGACACTCTTCTCTATCGAAGAGGCTTGTGAGAAGGGTACCATCATCATGTGCTTGCTCTCCGATGCAGCAGTGATGAGCGTATGGCCCACCATCAAACCCTATCTGACAACAGGTAAGGCCCTCTACTTCTCTCACGGGTTTGCCATCACATGGAACGACCGCACAGGCGTGGTTCCTCCCACAGATATCGACGTTGTCATGGTAGCCCCCAAGGGTTCGGGTACATCACTCCGCACCATGTTCCTCGAAGGTCGTGGCTTGAACTCATCATACGCCGTTTATCAGGACCACACAGGCCGTGCCCTTGAGCGCACACTCGCCCTCGGTATCGGTGTAGGTTCAGGTTACCTGTTCGAGACAACCTTCATCCGCGAGGCCACATCTGACCTCACCGGTGAGCGTGGTTCGCTGATGGGTGCTATCCAGGGTCTGCTTTTGGCACAGTACGAAGTGCTCCGCGAGAACGGCCACACTCCCTCTGAGGCATTCAACGAAACAGTAGAAGAGTTGACCCAGTCACTGATGCCCCTCTTTGCCAAGAACGGTATGGACTGGATGTATGCCAACTGCTCTACCACTGCCCAGCGTGGTGCGCTCGACTGGATGGGCCCCTTCCACGATGCCATCAAGCCCGTGGTACAGAAGCTTTACGCCAGCGTGAAGTGTGGTAACGAGGCACAGATCAGCATCGACAGCAACTCCAAGCCCGACTATCGCGAGAAGTTGGAAGAAGAGTTGAAGGCATTGCGCGAAAGCGAAATGTGGCAGACAGCTGTTACTGTTCGCCAGCTTCGTCCGGAGAACAATTGATTTTTAGGAGTTCGATATAAGAACGTGGAATCTATAACTCCTCCCCCTAACTTAGGGGGAGAGTTTTAGTTACTTTTATTCGCCATGTTCCTTATATCGAACTCATCTTAATTCCCTTTGACTTCTTCTATGTAAATTTCCCCAAAAGGAACTCTCTTCCCTCCTCTTTTTCTCTTTTTCTCCCCATAATGGAGATTTATATTTCAATTTTGGCAGGAATATAAAAACAATTTTGTAATTTTGCACCGCGTTTGGAAACAGATGCAGCAGAAACATTGTAGAAAAAGAGATTTTAAGCTTAGTTATAACATTCTTAAAAATTAAAAAGTAAAATGATTAAAGTTGGTATTAACGGATTTGGCCGTATCGGTCGTTTCGTATTCCGCGCAGCTCAGACTCGCGATGACATCCAGATTGTAGGTATCAATGACCTCTGCCCTGTTGACTACTTGGCTTACATGCTGAAGTATGACACTATGCACGGACAGTTCGAAGGAACTATCGAAGCTGATGTTGAGAACAGCAAGCTGATCGTTAACGGTAAGGAAATCCGCGTAACTGCAGAGCGCAACCCGGCTGACCTGAAGTGGAACGAAGTTGAGGCTGAATACGTAGTTGAGTCTACTGGTCTCTTCCTGACTCAGGAGAAGGCTCAGGCTCACATCGAGGCTGGTGCCAAGTACGTAGTTATGTCAGCTCCTTCTAAGGACGCTACTCCTATGTTCGTTTGCGGTGTTAACTTGGATAAGTATGTGAAGGGTACTCAGTTCGTTTCTAACGCTTCTTGTACTACTAACTGCTTGGCTCCCATCGCTAAGGTTTTGAACGACAAGTGGGGTATCACTGACGGTTTGATGACAACTGTTCACTCTACTACTGCTACTCAGAAGACTGTTGACGGTCCCTCTTTGAAGGACTGGCGTGGTGGTCGTGCTGCCGCTGGCAACATCATCCCCTCTTCAACTGGTGCTGCTAAGGCCGTAGGTAAGGTTATCCCCGAGTTGAACGGTAAGTTGACTGGTATGGCTTTCCGCGTTCCTACTTTGGACGTATCTGTTGTTGACTTGACAGTTAACTTGGCTAAGCCTGCTACTTATGCTGAGATTTGCGCTGCCATGAAGGCTGCTTCTGAGAACGAGTTGAAGGGCGTACTCGGTTACACTGAGGACGAAGTTGTTTCTTCTGACTTCCTCGGTTGCACTTTGACTTCAATCTTCGACGCCAAGGCTGGTATCGCTTTGACTGACACATTCGTGAAGGTTGTTTCTTGGTACGACAACGAGATCGGTTACTCTAACAAGGTTCTCGACCTCATCGCTCACATGAAGAAGGTTAACGGCTAATCATTAGCAGATTCTTTATAAGAGTTAAGGGAGGTGTGATTCACACTTCCCTTATTTTTTTTGCGCAGATTTCACGGATTAACACGGTTTTTATACTTCATTTGTATATAATTTATCCGTGAAATCCGTGGAGTTCCCTTGAGTAAAGCGAAAAATCCGTGCCTAAAATTATATTATGGCACACCCCTTTTTTTTGTTAATTCTTTTGCGTTTATCTATTTTTGTATTACTTTTGTTGCCCAAATAAGAGGCAACCTGTCATGAAAGCGTATAATCTCATCACCATCCTTGGTCCTACAGCTTCGGGGAAAACCCCCTTGGCTGCCGCTTTGGCTGTGCGGATGAGGAGTGAAATCATCAGTGCCGACAGCCGTCAGGTCTATCGCCGCATGGACCTGGGGACGGGCAAAGACCTGGCCGATTACACCGTGGGCGGCACGCCGGTGCCCTATCACCTGATAGACATCTGCGAGCCGGGCTACAAGTATAACGTGTTTGAATACCAGCGCGACTTCCTGCAGGCCTATGACCAGGTTGTGGCAAAGGGGAAGACCCCCATCCTCTGTGGAGGCACGGGCATGTATCTCGAGAGCGTCCTGCGTGGATACCGGCTGATACCTGTGCCCGAGAATCCGTCGCTACGCCACTCGTTGGAGCATAAGACACTGGACGAGTTGACCGGGATGCTGAGCCGTTATAAGACCCTTCACAACACCACCGACGTGGACACCGTCAAGCGGGCCATCCGCGCCATCGAAATCGAGGAATACTACCTCCATGCCGATGCCGAAGAGCGCCACTTCCCCCAGCTCAACAGCCTTGTCATAGGCGTGGACATCGACCGCGAGCTGCGGAGGGAGAAAATCAGCCGCCGCCTGCGCCAGCGCCTCGATGAGGGGATGGTCGACGAGGTGAAGCGCCTGCTCGACGAGGGAATCCCTGCCGACGACCTCATCTACTACGGCCTGGAGTACAAGTTCCTGACCCGCCACGTCATTGGCGAAATGAGCTATGCCGAGATGGTGGGTCAGTTGGAGATTGCCATTCACCAGTTTGCCAAGCGGCAGATGACCTGGTTCCGTGGCATGGAGCGCCGGGGCATAGCCATCCACTGGATCGACGCCACCCGTCCGTTGGACGAAAAGGTGGGGGAGATAATGGGGTTGGTGGAATAGGAGTTGAAAGTTAAAAGTTAAAAATTAAAAGTTAAAAGCTGAAAGCTGAGAGTTAGAAAAGTTAAGAGATAAAAGATATATTCAAAATTCAAAGTCATGGCTATAGAACCGAACAGATGGGGAATCATTTACAATCCCAAGGCCGGCACCCGCAAGGTGCAGAAGCGTTGGGACGACATTCGTGGCTACATCGAGTCGCTCGGTGTCCCTTTTGACTACGTCCACTCCGAGGGCTACGGCTCGGTGGAGCGCTTGGCACGCACGTTGGCCAACAATGGCTACCGCACCATTGTGGTCGTTGGTGGCGATGGTGCCCTCAACGATGCCCTCAACGGCATACTCTCTTCCTCGGTCGAGCAGAAGACCGACATTGCCTTGGGTGTCATCCCCAATGGCATCGGCAACGACTTTGCCCGCTTCTGGGGCATCGAGTTCGACGACTACAAGCATGCGGTCGACACCATCGTGAACCGTCGCACCCGCCTGGTGGACGTCGGCTATTGCTCCTTCTACAATGGCGACAGACACGAGCGTCGCTACTTCCTCAATGCCGTCAACGTGGGGTTGGGTGCCCGGGTGGTCAACATCACCAATGCCACCCGCCGTTTCTGGGGGGCCAAGTTCCTCTCATTTCTGGCCTCCATGTTCCTGCTGCTGTTTGAGCGCAAGCAGTTCCGCACCCATCTGAAAATCAATGGCGAGCACATCCGTGGCCGTGTGATGGCCGTCTGTGTGGGCAGTGCGCGTGGATATGGGCTCACCCCCAACGCAGTGCCCTACAATGGTTGGCTCGATGTCTCCGTCATTTATCGCCCCGAGTTGCTGCAACTCTTCTCCGGCCTGTGGATGCTGCTGCAAGGCCGCATCCTGAACCACAAGATGGTGAAGCCCTACCGCACCCGCAAGGTGAAAATCCTCCGTGCCCAGAATGCCATGGTCAGCCTCGATGGCCGCCGCATATTGCCGAAGGGATTCCCCCTCGAGGTGGGTGTGCTGCCCGAGAACATCAAGCTGATCATACCGAAATAACACCGAAAAAAAAAGAAAGAATCATTCCCATTATGACTATCAAGAATCTGACATCAACCGATAATTTCTTCCTGTTGGCCGGCCCTTGCGTTATCGAGGGCGAAGCGATGGCCATGCGCATAGCCGAACATGTGGTCAAGGTCACTGAGCGGTTACAGATACCCTACGTCTTCAAAGGCTCCTACCGCAAGGCCAACCGTTCGCGCCTCGACTCCTTCACGGGCATTGGCGACGAGCAGGCGCTGAAGATACTGGCCAAGGTGCGCGCCACCTTTGGCATTCCCGTTGTGACCGACATCCACACAGCCGACGAGGCCGCCATGGCCGCCGGGTATGTCGATGTCCTTCAGATTCCCGCCTTCCTCTGCCGTCAGACCGACCTGTTGGTGGCTGCTGCCCGCACGGGCAAGACGGTCAACATCAAGAAGGGCCAGTTCCTCTCGGCCGGTGCCATGCGCTTTGCCGCCGACAAGGTGGTGGAGGCCGGCAACCCGAATGTGATGCTCACCGAGCGCGGCACCACCTTTGGCTATCAGGACCTCGTGGTCGATTACCGCGGCATCCCCGAGATGCGCTCCTTCGGTTTTCCCGTCGTGCTCGACGTCACCCACTCGTTGCAGCAGCCCAACCAGACCTCAGGCGTCACCGGTGGAATGCCCCGGCTTATCGAAACCATTGCCAAGGCCGGCATCGCCGTTGGAGCCGACGGCATCTTCATCGAGACCCACGAAGACCCCTCCGTGGCCAAGAGCGACGGTGCCAACATGCTCCGTCTCGACCTCCTCGAAGGGCTGCTGGAGCGCCTTGTCCGCATCCGTCAGGCGGTGAGGTGAAAAAAGCGTGAGAACAATATATGCAGATAAGAGAACTTTATGAAATTCTTTTTTATATAGATAAGACCCTTTTAGTGTTATTAGGCACGGATTTCACGGAATTCACGGATTATTTACGCACATACCAAGGCATAAAGTCCGTGTTAGTCCGTGTAATCCGTGCCTGAATTTTTATACTGAATAACAAAAGCAAGAATAGATATGTTAGCTTTTCCCTTAAATACTCGTATATAAATCAAAACCCCCGCAACAGCAGGTCAAGGCGTACAGGTGGATATTACCGATGGTAGTATAGATACCGATTCTACCTCGATGATGTGTTGAGAGTTCCCGAAGTCACCGTCAACGACTGGATCGAAACAGACGTAGACGGTGGTGAAGCGGAAGAGCAATAGCCTATAGGGGTGTCCCTTGTGGCAAAGCGTTCCTTGACATACTGATACAGACGAAAGAAAAGAGTGGGGAATTGAGCATTTTGCTTGCCACTTTTGAGTATTTTGTTTGCTACTTTTGAGTATTTTGTGTATCTTTGCACCAAAATATCAGTGAGTTATGTTCAGAAGGAAGCAATTCGATGATTTGAAAGAGCGGATAGACGAGCCTCGCAATAAGATACAGGTTATCTCTGGACCGCGACAGGTTGGGAAATCCACTTTGGTGAAGCAGGTATTGCGAGAGGTGACCATTCCGCACCTGTTGCTGTCGGCTGACAATGTGCAACCGAGTAACACGGCTTGGATTGGCGAGATGTGGAACACCGCTCGTTCGCGCATGAAAATGCAGCGGGCAGACGAGTACCTGTTGGTTATCGACGAGGTACACAAGATAGACAACTGGAGTGAAGCGGTGAAAAAGGAATGGGATGCTGACACATTTGCCGATGTGAACATCAAGGTGGTGCTGCTCGGTTCGTCGCGCTTGCTGCTCAAGGACGGACTTACCGAGTCACTTGCCGGTCGTTACGAACTGATACGTATGCCTCACTGGAGCTACAGCGAGATGAACGAGGCTTTCGGCATCGACATCGACCGTTATATCTTTTTCGGCGGCTACCCCGGTGGTGTCAACTTTATGAAGAGCGAAGCACGCTGGCGGCGCTATGTGAAGGACAGCATCATTGCACCTGCCATCGAGCGGGACATTCTGATGACCAAATTCGTGTATAAGCCCGAACTGATGCGCCAATTGTTTGAAGTGGGATGCTCCTACTCGGGCGAAGAAATCTCGCTCACCAAACTGCTCGGGCAGTTGCAGGACGTCGGTAATGTGACCACTTTGGCCAATTACTTGACCACGCTCGATGAGTCGCGCCTGCTGTGCGGTATGCACAAGTATGCTGCCGACACTGCCCGCAAGTACAACTCCATTCCTAAGATGATGGTCTATAATACGGCATTGCTCAGTGCGCTGTCCGGTACCACCTTTGCCAAGGCCTTCACCACACCCAAGGTATGGGGACGATGGGTGGAGACGGCTGTCGGTGCCCACCTGCTCAATATGGCTGACGAGTTGGATTTCCGTCTCTACTATTGGCGTGAGCGCAACAATGAGGTTGACTTCATCATAGAATACAACCGCCGCTGCATAGCCATTGAGGTGAAGAGCGGTCGGCGCACTACGAACAACGGGATGAAGACCTTTTCAGAGCGATTCGCTCCGCTGCACACTTTGGTGGTCGGTTCGGGAGGCATACCGATAGAAGAGTTCCTCTCTGCCGACCTGGAACCCCTCTTAGAGGAATAGTATTGTTCTCCCCCCTCTCTCTTCTTTCGTCCCGACAGGTTTCTCCCTGTTCGGGACGTTTTCGTTTTGTACCGGTATTAAATTAGAGAACAGATGACAGAGAACAGATGACAAGAGAATAATATATAAAAGATTAATGAGCACCGTCCCTCCCTGTCGAAGGTGTGTCAAAATGCACTCATTTCATTTTTCAGACGCGGATGACGCGGATGACGCGGATTCTTTTTTAAACTATGGCTGTTGGCGATGGCCATAGCCATAGTAGCGAAATGAATCGCTATAGTTAATTTATACGCGTTATCCGCATCTTCTGTGGTCCATCAAGTTTCATAAAATAAATGCACAGAAGCTTGCGCATGTCATAAAAATATTGTTTCTTTGCAACCATAAAATGTCTCTAACAATGGATGGAAAAGGGAAAATATATGAAATGCCAGAGGCGGAGCCGATGATTGCAGCAGAACCAATGGCGGCCTACATGGGTGGACATCAGGCGACCCCGTTATCCCCTGTGTGCGATGTACGTAGCGATGTGGAGCGTGCCATTACGGGGGAAATGTTGTTGTCCAGACTGCGCCCCCGCATTAAAACCCTATTTGAATGAATGTCCTTTTTGCTCCCGAAGTAGAGGATGACCTCTATGCTCTTGTTAGTGTGTTAGTGGAAAAGGGATACTTGGGCACGTATGAATTTGCTGTTTCGTATGTCGAGGATTTGGTGAATGATGTGGTGCACAATATCAATGTCAAGTTAAAGCGGAATGCTCCCATTCATTTTTGTCGGTATGGTCAGGAGTTGAGATACATCACCTATCAGCGCAATGCCCGCACTACATGGTATATTTTCTTTGAAACGTTGCCGGATTGTTATTTGGTGACACACATTACCAACAATCATGTGGCCGGACATTGGATGTCGTAGGTGAATTCTAAAAATTATTATTACTGTTTAGCGGGCACTAATATTTTTTTATAAACGATGGCTGTTGGCGATGGCCATAGCCATAGTAGCGAAGCAATCGCCATAGTTAATTTATCCGCGTTATCCGCGGAGTTCCCTTGAGCAAAGCGAAAAATCCGCGCCTGAAAAGTCAGATATGACTCACCCTCTCCCCGCCATTCTGCGTGCCGCCTCGATGTGTTCGCTGTCCAGCCGGATGACGAGGTAGCCGCGGCGGCCGGCGTGGCGCACGGCGGTGTAGCCCGCCTCCTTCATGATGCGCCCGATGTGGTGCAGGGCAGGCGGAGTCTTCAGTGCGTAGCTGATGTGGGCCACGATGTCCGCCGTGGTGAGGAACACCGCCGGCTCACCGGGGATGGGCACGCGGTAGTGCGTGTGGATGAGGTCGTACAGCAGGTCGGGCACCTCAAAGCGGTTGTTGTGGCGGTTCAGCCGGTCGTTCTCCTCCCCCTCGAACCAGTAGGGGAACCCCTCGCGCCACAGGTGCAGTGCCTGGGCATACATCCCTTCGTAGGGCAGCGTGTGGCTGTGGGGGTTGTCAATCCGTTCGATCTCGAAGGGGAGCCAGCGTCGTTCGCCACTGGGGTCGTTCAGGAACTGGATGTTGTTGCTCGTGCCACAGAACGAGGCGATGTGCAACCGCTCCTCCTTGTAGCGGGCATAGGCAGGCCGCTCGTTGATGGTCTTGTCCGTCGTCAGCGCCTTCAGCTGGTTCAGCTCGCTCGGGCGCAGCACCTCCAGCTCCTCCAGACAGATGAGGGCAAACTCCGCCAGCGACAGCTTGTCGTCCTTGTCGAAGTGGCGGCTGTCCGTCTTGATGCGGAAGTAGCTGCGCAGCTCGGGCGGCAACAGGCGGCCCAACCACGTCGTCTTGTAGGTGCCCTGCTTGCCCACCAACACCAGGATTTCCTCGTTCACCTTGTCGGGGTCAAACAGTCCCGCCACCAGGGCCACTATCCACTTGCGGAAGGCCCATTCGAAGGTGATGTCGTCGGGGATGTCCGGGTCGGGCACGGTGGTGACCGTTGCCGCCACCTGTCCGATGTAGTCGGTCACCCCGTCCCAGGCGGGCAGGCTTGAGAAGTACAGCTCAAAGGGGTTGAAGGCGGATGCAAACTCCGACATCAGCAGCTGGTGCACATCCTGCACGCGCACAATCTTGAACCGCGTGGCCAGCCCCTTCCACAACGTGTGGATAAAGCGGTTGTCGATGGGGGAGAAGGGGAGATCTGCCCCAACCATCCTCCATTCCCCCTTTCCCGTAATCACATTGTAGCGGAACTCCGCCTGCTCGCGCAGGTACTGCTCCATCTCCGCCATGGTGGGGTAGGTGGGCCGGTCGTCTTCGTCGTCGCCCGTGCGCAGCTTCTTCCGTGGCAGGCGGCGGGTGTGGAACTCGTCGGTGTGGGTGTAGCACGAGCGCAGGATGGCGGGCACGTCGCCGGCGTAGTCGCTGAACTCCTCCACGGCCCACTCCGTCAGCGCCTCCAGCTCCACGCCATAGAGGTTCATCAGGTAGCCCATGCGGCTGATGTACTCGTTGTGGTGACCGGGTTTGTAGGCGATGCCCGCCTCCTCCAGCTCCGCTTTCACGACGGGGAGGGCACGGGTGAGGGGGACCTTTTCAATGCTTTTCCGCTTCTTTGTTTGTGGCAGGCTCACTTCAAAGGGGGTGGCGTCGGGATTGTAATATGCGTCGGGGTCGTGAGCCAGCCCGCACAGGCGGGTCGGATTCTTGCACTGGCGGTCGGTCTCTGCCCCCAACAGGAGGGAGTAGTGGTCATTTCCTGCCTTGAATGCAGCCTCGTAGCGCATCATGTTCGCTTTGTCCGTCGGCCGTTCCTCATTCATGGTTTCTCCTTCGGGCAATATCCAACGGTACAGGATGCGCACGCCCCTTCCGCTGATGGTGACGTAGGCCAGCAGGGTGTGTACGTCGCTTCGCACCTTCTCCATCAAGGCAGGAATATCCCCCTCCTCCACGTGGTCGATGTCCACCAGCGACAGGCCCGTCCATCCCACGATGTGCTCACGCCGCTTTCCCCCGTCGAAGCGCACGGCCACGGCAATGCAGGGCGAGGCGCTTTTCAGTGATGTGGAGGCCTTTGGATCGCCATTCTGTTTAAGGGCGATGCGGTGTTGGCGGGTGCGGTAGCACAACTTTTCGTCGTTCCGAATAATTTCAACCACCTGTTCCATTGTCATGCGGTTGGGGTGGCATTCCATGTAACCGTTGAATAATTGCAACTCGTTCATTGTATCTGTTTTTTTTGGTTAATCGTTGCAAATGTCGGAAGAATTTATCTACTTTGCAAATTATTGTGTCACACATGAGTGACGCGTTTTTTAATCTTTTAACAAATAAAAACATGAAAAAGAACAAAAAAACTACCCAGACTTGGGTTTGTGGGCGGATAAACTCCGTCTTGGTGTGAGAGTGAAACGAGGTAAACATGGCGATGAAGGTGTCCTCCCCATTAAAAAACTCTGTAAAGAGATAGGCATGTCGGAGCGCATCTACCGCAAGTTGGTGGAGGGTGACAGTCCGAACTTGCGCAACTACCTGCGCATCATCTTCAAGTGCATCGACTACTATCCTTCAACCCGTCGCGAACAGCTGATGCTGGAACTGGCCTTCAGGCTGAGGCAGGAGTTTGAATAGCGCCTGTCGTGCCGCCGAGCCGCCTATCGCGTGAAATAGGTTGTAACACGTGCGCACACATAAGTTAAAATCGTTTAACCTATGCATGCGCACGCGTTACAACCTTTTCGCGTATATAGGCGGCTCGGCGGCAAGTTGGGTGTTTCACTCCCCCTCATTATACTCGCTCACTGCACTGAAGCAGGGGCAGGCCTTGCTGAGGTCAAGGTCGTTGTGTCCCACCACATCCGCTGTGGGATACATCTCTCGCAACTTGTTGATGAGCGCCACCAAGGCGGCTTTCTGCAGGAGTGTGCGCGTGTCGCAGGGTCGTCCCTCCTCGTCCAGTCCCCCTTCGTAGCAGATGCCGATGGAATGGGCGTTGTAGCCCTTGCAGTGGGCACCGACTTGCGACAATGGCCGCCCCGTCCAGATGGTGCCGTCCACGGTGATGTAGAAGTGGTAGCCGATGCAGTCGAACCCCCGCTGGCGGTGCCAACGGTCGATCTCCTCCACCGTCACGCGCTGGTGGGGCAAGGTGGCCGAGCAGTGGATGATGAGGAGGTTAATCCCCCTCAGAGCCCCCTCCGGCCCCTCCCCAAGGGGAGGGAGTGGATAGTTCTGCACATTGAAAACAGGGTCGTTAAGTGTTAGTTTTTTGAACATAGTTATTCGGGTTTTTAATGGCCCACGGATGAAACGGAAGGTACGGATTGGCACGGAATTTCAGTGTCTCTCCGTCTCATCCGTGTATTCCGTGGGCCATTTCTCACATGCAACTCTGCACACCAATGCTTGTCGCAATGGCTGTCAGGATGGTGATTATTACTCGGAGCACGGTGCTCCAGATGCTTTCTTTGTTGTTTTCTGTCTGATTGCTCATGATGTAAGAGTTGAGAATTAAAAATTAAAAATTAAAAGTTAGCCCATTCGGTGCGTCAGCATCCTACTGAGGCTGTGTCAAAAAGCCCTCTTTTCATTTTTTAGACGCGGATGAGCGCGGATTACGCAGATAAATTACTCAACTTTCGCAAGTAGCTTCTCTATGCTATCTCTGTCATTCTGAGGACGATAGGACGAAGAATCTGAATACATCAGCACAGCTATTTTGCTTACGCTCACAGATCCTTCACTGCGTTCAGGATGA
>JAFTYI010000044.1 GCA_017464815.1 Bacteroidaceae bacterium
ACAGTTAATAATCTTCGTCCTTTACCTCTTCTGTTTTCTTTGCGAAGATAGCGAAAAATTCGCTATCTTCGTTTTTTCTGCAAATATAGAATGACAGAGACATCATGTATACCATATACAACCGACTTTTCGGACTGACCCAATTTTTCTGTTTAGCGGACACTTATAAAATACAAATGGAAGTTTTTAGATTTCTGTAAACATTTCACCATCCACCATGTAAAGAAACAGAAAAAACGTTCCCTTTCACAGACATCATCCCAAGGCTAAACCCACCTTAGCCTTGGGATGATGATTGCTTATCCATAGGCTGAACATCAACCAGTTACGCCATCCTTAAAATTTTGCTCATTTTTCGTGCGAAAGAAAATCCGCGTGCATACAGGCGATTCTCGCGCGGTCAGTTTTGCATATTTATACACACACTGTATATTTATACATTTTGGGGTCAGGAAAATCAAGGAAAAATAGCCTTTTTCCTACCCTTTAGCGGCTAACCTCTCGAGAGGTCAGCCGCTGACCACTCGAGAGGACACGGGCTAACCACCGGACACCTTAGCCGCTGACCACTTGAGAGGAGACGGGCTGACCACTTTGTGCCTTGCCTCATCCTTTCACCTTCACATTGTATATATATGCAGAAATGCGCTCGTTATACACCTTTTCCCTTCTACGAAATAGGGATGAATTAGAATTGCGGGAATTGTTACCAAGGCATGTAAGGGAATGAGAAAAATAAGAAGGGCGAGGTCGTCTATTCCCACACGGGATTCGAAGGCAACGAGAAGATTACGAAACTCCTGTTGGAGGAACTGGCCAAGTAATCCCCTATCCACCGGGACATTGATGATAAAAAGGGGAGGAATCCCGTGGGCTTCGCAGTGAATGCCACGGAATTTTTCCCCTCTTCACATCTTTTAACGGAAAAGATTCGTTCCATAACGGAAAGTTTTCGTTTCTTTGCATCGTAGTTTTAGTTTATAACCTAAAAAAGAGAGAAAACGATGAAGAATTTGAGTCCGAAAGAAGAGATTATCATGAATCTGTTGTGGGACAATGGCCCCATGTTTGTGAAAGAGATGCTGAATTTCTACGACGACCCGAAGCCTCACTTCAACACAGTGTCCACCTTCGTGCGCATATTGGAAGACGAGGGCTACGTGGGACACCGCGCCTTCGGAGTGTCGTATCAGTACTATCCGCTCGTCAGCCGCAACGAGTACCACAAGCGCACCGTGCGCAACGTCATCAGCAAGTACTTCAACAACTCCTACATGGGACTGGTGTCTTCCCTCGTGAAGGAGGAGGAGATTTCCCTCGACGAGTTGAAGGACCTGATACGCCAGGTGGAGGAGGCCCCCTCCAACTCCCCCAAAGGGGAAGAGGCCCAAGAACAGTAAATGAGAATCAGTAACAATATAAAATGTATCATTTCTCATTGAGGGTGTGTCAAAATTAACTTTTTAGACGCAGATGACGCGGATGACGCGGATTTTTCTTGATTATTATACCCCAATAGGATATAATTTATCTGCGTAATCCGCGTCTAAAAAAAATGAAAAGAGGGCTTTTTGACACAGCCTCTTAGGGAGAGGCTTTTTTTAACTTATGACCACCTTTTTCCTATACCTGATGAAGTCGGTGCTCTGCCTGGCGCTGTTCTATCCATTCTACATGGTGCTGCTCAGCCGCGAGACCTTCCACCGCTTCAACCGCATGGCGCTCATCAGCATCCTGTTGGCATCGGCAGTCATTCCGGCTTGCCGCATCACCACCGAGGAACCCCTGCTGCTGAGCCAGCTCTACCAACGGTGGGAACATTGGCTGACGGGACAAGAGGTTGAAACGGCTACAGCCGTAGTCGATATAGATTGGGCCGACATGGAGTATGCCGCCATTGCTGATGACACGCCAGTGGCGGCTCCGCCCTTCTCGCTCGGCGACTTCCTGAGCGACAACTGGGGCGACCTGCTCTTCCTGCTCTACGTCGCAGGCATCCTGTTCCTGCTTGTCCGCCACGCCGCTTCGCTCGTCCGCCTGTCCGGCCTGCTCAGGCAGGGACGTATGTCGCGCCTCGAGGATGGCACCCGCCTCTATCTCCACCCACGGTCGAACATTGCCCCCTTCAGCTGGATGAAGTACATTGTCATCTCCGAGGCGGACTACCGCGAGAACGGCCGCCAGATTGTGGCTCACGAACAGGCCCACATCAGCAACGGCCACTCATGGGACCTGCTGCTGGTGGAGGTGTGCCTGCTGGCCCAGTGGTTCAACCCCGCAGCCTGGCTGCTCCGTCAGGAGTTGCAGAACATCCACGAGTACGAGGCCGACGACACCGTGCTCCGCCGGGGCATCAATGCCAAGGAATACCAATTATTGATTATAAAAAAGGCCGTTGGCGCAAGGCTCTACTCTCTTGCCAACAGCCTTAATCACAGTTCACTGAAAAAACGTCTAACTATGATGATGAAAGAAAAGTCACATCCATGGGCACGGTTGAAGTACCTCTACGTACTCCCGTTGGCCGCTATCTCAATGGTAGCGTTTGCCCACACTGAAGCCGCGAATAACAGTAACGGCGTTTCAGAGGCCAAAGTTACAGAAGTTTCAGCAAACAGCCAAACTTCCAGTGTAGAATCTTCGGAAAACGGTGCAATTTCGGCACAGGACGACCACTCCAACGAGAAGTTCACCGTCCACGTGAACAACGCCGGCGAATACAGCTACGGCCCCATGGGCGGGACACTGAAGAAGGGTTCCTTGGACGACGTTGCCAACTACATCCAAACCGAACGTGAGAAACTCACGGCAGCCGGCGGCGGACAATATCTTGCCGTGAACGTGAAGGTTGGCAATGATGCTCCGAAAGAGAGTTTTGAAAAACTGAAAGAGACGCTCCGCAAGATTTATGTCCCGAGAATCACTTACGGCCAATCAACGGAGGGGAAGATGAAAATGCGCTTCCGCCTAATAAATGCTGAGACAAACGAGCCGGTCTACGGAGCCAACGTCGCAGTGCGTGGCACAGGGCGCGGCACCGTGTCCGACAAAGAGGGACGCTTCGAAATCGAGTTCAACCCGAGCAAAGAGGTCGTCAATGTCTCTTACGTCGGCATGCAGAGCGTAAGCATAAAAATGGCCGACGGACAAGTCCCCTACATGGAACACACCATCAGGATGCATCCGACAGAGTTCACGCTCGACATGCTTCACGCAGAGGATATGGAGAATGTCGACCACCTGAAACTGAACGGCTCCGTCCGGCAAGAGCAAGAGGAGTACTTGGAGTTTGGCGATGCCGAACCGGTCTTCATGGTCGTAGAGGAAATGCCCGAATACCCCGGTGGCACAGCCGAACTGATGAAGTTCCTCGCCAAGAATATCAAATATCCCGCCGAGGCCCAGCAGAAGGGCGAGCAGGGACGCGTCGTCGTCCAGTTCATCGTGGGCAAGGACGGCAAATTGCGCGACTTCGAGGTGAAGAAGAGCGTCTCCCCCACCCTGGATGCCGAAGCCATCCGCGTGTGCAAGGCCATGCCCGACTGGAAGCCCGGCCGCCAGCGGGGAATGGCGGTGGATTGCAAGTTCAACGTCCCCATCTCTTTCCGCCTGCAAGGACCTGAAGGCAAATCCGATGAAGGAGTATACGACCTCCGTGTGTTCGCCGAAGGGAAAGCCAAAGCCGTATATACTACGCCAAGCCGCCAAGAGCCAAAAGGTGACAACGATGGCAAAGGAGCCGTTGCGAGCCGTGCCAGCACCAACATTGAGAACTCGAAGCCCATTCCCACAGCCCCCGTCAAGGACTCCGACGACGAAGAAGTCTTCATGGTTGTCGAGAAGATGCCCGAGTTCCCCGGCGGCATGGCCGAACTGATGAAGTTTCTGCAACAGAACGTCAAGTATCCCGTGCAGGCAATGAAGGACAGCATCCAAGGCCGCGTCGTCGTGCAGTTCACCATCAAAAAGACAGGTGAAGTGGCCAACGCCACCGCCATTCGCAGCGTATCACCCGAACTGGACGCCGAAGCCATCCGCGTAGTCAACGCCATGCCCCTGTGGAAGCCCGGCGAACAAAGAGGACAGGCCGTAAACGTGAAATTCACGTTACCGATACAGTTCAGGTTGCATACCCCTAAGAATTAAACACTAAAGTTTCATAAGCGCGCTAATGCCAAGGACTGCCGTGAGGCTCTCCTTGGCATTTTCGGTGTGCACTACTCATAAGTTGTTTCTTGTAAGCGGCAAAAGATGGGACAAGGCGCCATAAAGTTGGAAAGGTGTGGCCAGATTCTTTGTTTCACGACGTGAAACATATATTTCATGACTTGGGATATACATTTCACGACTTGAAATATATGTTTCATGACTTGAAACAGAGAATTGGAATACAAAAACGAACTTTGGAGTGTGTATGTTAACGATTTCCGTTGACTACTTTTAGTCTTATTTATAGCCGAGGTTGACTGAGTTGAACTTTATTTTTAGTTATCGTTGACTTGTTTTTTACTTAGTCATGAAACGGGTTTACTCCCTTCTTATTTGAACAAGCAAGAGAAGAACAAAGAAGTCCCTGTAATGCATAAGGTCTTAGAACGAGGCGGAAAAAGAAAAGGGCGCATCACCATGCGGTGACACGCCCTGGGAGGAGGAAATATAGCGTCTACAAGGCAGAGGCCTTTTTCAGGCCAAGCTGTAGACCACGTCCATGATTTGTTTGCCCAGTTCGTCGGCGGTTTCCATGGTGGAGGCTTCGCTGTAGACGCGGATGATGGGCTCGGTGTTGCTCTTGCGCAGGTGCACCCAGCGGTCGGGGAAGTCGATCTTCACGCCGTCGATGTCGTTCACCTGCTCATCCTTGTAGAGTTCCTTCACCTTGGCAAGAATGAGGTCCACGTCGGTCTCGGGAGTGAGGTCAATGCGGTTCTTGGCAATGAAGTAAGGGGGATAGGTGGCACGCAACTCGCTCACCTTCATGCCCTCGTGAGCCAGATGGCTGAGGAAGAGGGCAATGCCTACGAGGGCGTCGCGGCCATAGTGGCTGGCGGGATAGATGACTCCGCCGTTGCCTTCGCCACCGATGACGGCACCGGTCTCCTTCATCTTGGTGGTGACGTTCACTTCGCCCACGGCAGCGGCATTGTACTGCTGGCCATACTTGGCGGTGACGTCGCGCAGGGCACGGGTGCTGCTGAGGTTGCTCACGGTGTTGCCCGGCGTGTGCTTCAACACGTAGTCGGCCACGGTCACCAGGGTGTACTCCTCGCCGTACATCTCGCCATTCTCGCATATCATGGCTAGGCGGTCAACGTCGGGGTCGACAACGAAAGCCACGTCGTGAGCACCCTTTTTCATCAGACCCATGATGTCGCCAAGGTTCTTCTCCAACGGCTCGGGGTTGTGTTGGAAGTCGCCCGTAGGTTCGCCATAGAGCACTTCCACCTGACTGACGCCCAACTGATTGAGCAGTTTGGGCAGGATGATGCCTCCCACGGAGTTGACGGCGTCGATGGCCACGCGGAAGCCTGCCTTGCGGATGGCCTCCACGTCGACGAGGTCGAGTGCCAGAACGGCATCGATATGTTTCTGGTCATACGTGTTGTCCTCGGTGTACTTGCCCAAGTGCTCCACGTCGGCATAGTCGAACTCTTCGGCTTCGGCAATGCGCAGCACTTCGTTGCCCTCGGCGGCATTGAGGAACTCGCCATGCTCATTGAGCAGCTTCAGGGCGTTCCACTGACGGGGATTGTGGCTGGCGGTGAGAATGATGCCACCGCAGGCGCCCTCCATGGTGACGGCCAGTTCGGTGGTGGGGGTTGAGGCCAGGCCGATGTTGACAACGTCGAAGCCCATGCCCATGAGGGTGCCGCACACGATGTTCTTCACCATCTCGCCCGAGATGCGTGCATCGCGTCCGACCACAATCTTGTTACTTTCTACTTTAGTGGTGCGACGAATGAACGTGGCATACGCTGAAGTGAACTTTACTACATCCAGCGGAGTGAGTCCTCCGCCCACGGCTCCGCCAATGGTTCCGCGGATGCCCGAGATAGATTTGATAAGTGTCATTTTCTTAAATCAAAAAGATTCCTGATAACTTATATCATATAAACAAGGATACACATAAGAAGAAGCAGTAGACTGGCCCTCGCTATGAGGAACTATCAGACGTACTTTGGGGATATCGTTTCCCGGCAATGTTTTTTTAAAACGAAGATAAGGGAGCGGAACCATCCATCCCGATGGAACAGGACTTCCATAAGCTGACAACATATATCCCGCTGTGAAAGAGCCACTGTAATTCCCACTCTTGTTCTCCACGGTCAGTTTATCAGGGTTGGACGTATCAAAAATATTGCCGGTGAGGGTGTCCATCTCTTTGATGTTCACCTCGTAGTAGCGGGCAATAAGTTCCATCCGTACACCATCTGCGATAGGCTGCCCTTCACCCTTGCGCAGAATCTGCATGTACACTCCGTTGTCCTTGAAGAGGACATACTCATTCTGAGAAACATCGGTGGTGGAATCCTGTGCATAGAACTGTTCGAGCGAAATCACTTTGATTCCCTCCGACTTGATATAAGCCTCGATGGCTTCACGCTCTTTTTCCTTCATGTCGGCGTAGGTCTCGGTGTCGTCGCACGCCTGGAAAGTGGCTCCCACAGCCAGCAGGGCAAAGAGCAAATGGACTATTTTCTTCATATATTGAACTGCTGTTAATTTTTCTCAGCCGCAAAAGTACAAAAAACGGTACAAACGGCCATACTCTTTGGAAGGCAATTAGTTTTCTATAACTATTTTTTCAGTAATAGGGGCTGGAATTTAACCAAAGCGGCCTTGAAACGCTCCAAAGCTTCGTCCATGGTGCCATACACTTCGCCCCCCGAGGCATTGAGGTGTCCGCCTCCACCAAAGAACTCGGCGGCCACCTGGTTGCAGGGGAAACTGCCGGTGGAGCGGAGGGAGACTTTTATCATGTCTTTCTCGGTGTCCTCGCGCAGGAAGACGGAGAAGACGATGTTCTTCATCGACAAAGGCATGTTGACGAATCCCTCGGAATCGCCGCGCACATAGTTGAAGCGCTTCTGCTCCTTCTTGGTGAGGGTGATGAGGGCCGCACGGAAGTCGGGATAGACGTGCATGTGGGTGAGCACATGCCCCATCAGGCGCAAGCGTCCCTCGGAGTAGGTGTTGAAGACGTTGCGGTAAATCTGGTCCTTGTCGATTCCCTTACTGAGGAGTTGGCTGATGATGTAGTAGATTTCGGGATTGTTGCTGTTGAAGGTGAATCCGCCCGTGTCGGTCATCATGCCGGTGTAGATGCACTCGGCACACTCGGTGGTGATATCCTCGAAATATCCAAGCCGGCAGATGAGGCGGAAAACCAGTTCGGAAGCCGATGCGATGTGGGGATGAGAGATGGTTATCTGACAGAATTCCTCGGGGTTGAGGTGGTGGTCAATCAATATCTTGCGGGCAGGCGACTCGCCCACGGCTTTGCCCATGTTGTCGATGCGCTTCAGGCAATTGAAGTCTACGCAACAGATGACATCGGCACCGGCAATCAGCCGGTCGGCCTCATCGGGATGCTTGTCGTAGCGGAGAATTTGCTGAGCACCATCCATCCATCGGAGGAAATCGGGGAAACCGTTGGGGACGATGACACGTACGTTCTTGTCCTGCGACTCCAGGAAATGAGCCAATCCCAACGAAGAGCCAATGGCGTCGCCATCGGGAGACATGTGGGTCACTATGACCATGTTTTCAGCCTTGTCCAACCACTTTGCAAAGTGGTCAATGTTGGCTTGTTCGATTACTTTGGTTAACATATTGTGCAATTTGTGTGCAAAAGTAGTATAAAGTGGGCGGAGAACAAAACAATTTCATCGGTTTTTGGGCTTCACGATGCAAACAATCGACAAATCAGGCCCAAACTGATGCTGGCCAACACTCCGATGACGGCCTTCCGACAACGATGCATCCATCCATAAAAGAGGAAGAAGAGCAGAAGATAGAGGCTCACCACTTCACCCATGGAGAGGGAGAAACTGTCCACATCGGCACCCGGCAAACGGTTGCAGAGGGAAAGTCCGCCGTTCATGAGAGCTACCAGATGGCTGACCAGCCACCCCATAGCCGCCTGCCAAGCGGGCAAGGGCAAGAACGAAAGCAACAGGAAGGGGATGGAGAGGCTGACGATGACAAACGTGAGCGGCACCACCCACAGGTTGACCACCAGGGCATAGGGCGAAAAACGGGAAAAGTAGAAGAGTATCAAAGGGATGACACCTACCTGAGCGGCTAAGGAGACGGTTGTGAGTCCCCAGAAGTAGCGCACGACGGCATAGCGCGGACGAGGAATCAGCCCGTTCAGCCAAGAGGATAACAAAAGCAGGGAGGCCACGGCGGCAAAGGACATCTGGAAGCCTACATCGAAGAGGTAGAAGGGGTTGTAGAGCAACATGCCGAAGGCTGTCAACGCCAATGTGTTGAGGGGAAAACCCACACGGGTGAAGCAACTGCCCACAATCAGCAGGCTGAACATGACCGCCGCACGGATGGCCGACACCGGAAGCCCCACCATGAACACAAAGGCCCACACCAAAGGAAGTGCCAACAGCTTGCGCCAAAGCAGACGCCGCCCGCCAGGGAGGATAAAGCTGAAACTGAAAGTGAGCACTGTGCAGAGTATGCCGATGTGCAATCCCGAAAGGGCCAACACGTGGCTGGCACCGGAGACATTGTAGAGTTCGCGCACCTCTTCTCCCAGCTCTTTCTTGTAGCCAAGGGTCAGTGCCGAGAGCACGGCACGCTCGTCGCCCGCCACACCCGCTTGGCGATAGTAGGCCAACAACCTGTCGCGCTCTTGCAAGGCGCGGGCTTTCCACCCGACGGACAACGTGTCGGCCACCTGCCAATGACGGGTATAGAGGGTGCCCGTCACGTGGCGATGGAGAAGATAGCGCACATAGTCGAACTCGGGAGTGAAATTGGCGGGTGGCTTCACGGTGCCATAGAAGCGAACGGTTTGCCCGACTTTCAGGGCCGACACAGCACTCTCCTTGGGCAGGTAGAGAAGGACATTCGCATCGAGCGGGCGACACGTGTCGCCTTCCCAACAGGCAGTGAGGCGCAGGGGGCAGAGGTAGCTACGTGGTTTGGAAGTGACACCGTCAGTCAGACGTCCCTCATACACCAGCGGCCCGGAAGGCCATGACACCTGCACCTTCCGCCAATGGAAAGAGCAGCAGGCACCCCCCACCATGAAGAAAAAAAGAAGGGACAATGCACCAAAGCCGGCGCGTCTGTCCCACGAATGTCTCCAATGGGCGACGCCCATCAATGCCCCGACAAGAATCAAGGCCGACAATACATATATATAAGGTATATGGCAAAAGCCATCACCCACATCGGCAACCACAATGCCCGCCATCAAGGGAACCGTCAACCGCACGAAGGGATGGGTTTCCAAGAAGCGCAACAGGGGATGCTCCATATCAAAGCGTCTTCAGCGAATGAATGGTCTCCTCAGGCACAGGCGACTTGAAGACGTAACTTCCCGTGACCAACACATCGGCACCGGCCGCAACCAGCAGAGGGGCCGTCTCGTCGTTCACTCCACCATCAACCTCGATGAGGGCGGAAGAGCCGGTGCGTTGGATGAGTGTACGCAACTCTTTCACCTTCTCAAGGGTGTGAGGGATGAACTCTTGCCCGCCAAAGCCGGGATTGACGCTCATCAGCAACACCATGTCCACGTCGCGGATGATGTCGGCCAACAAAGCCACGGGCGTAGCCGGATTCAAGGTGACGCCGGCCTTCATGCCCGCCTCCTTGATTTGTTGGACAACACGATGCAGATGAGGACAGGCCTCGTAATGCACGTTCATCATATAAGTACCCAAAGCCTTCACCTCGGGGATGAACTTCTCGGGGCTGACAATCATCAGATGCACGTCGAGCGGCTTCTGACAAAGCTTGGCCACATGCTTCAACACGGGAAAACCAAAGGAGATGTTCGGCACGAACACGCCATCCATGATGTCCAAGTGGAGCCAATCGGCTTCGCTACGGTTTATCATGTCCATATCGGCCTGCAAATTAGAGAAATTGGCAGCCAACAACGAAGGAGCTATTTTCAATCCCATCTCTTGAACATTTACGTTTATCAATAATACTCCTGCAAAGATAGAGAAATATATCGATTATCCAAGCACAAAACCAGGCAAACTTTCGGGCAAAAGCGAAGAAGCCCGATAATTGCGTGCAAAGGCACGGAGAAAAGCCAATGTTTTTTCACTGGGTGAGCGACGAGCGCGACAGGAGGTGCACCGTTCGCGAGAGGCTCCGTAGGGATAGGAAGAGGTAGAAGAAGTAATGTTTTCGTCCATAGGCAAACGTTAGTTATCTGTTTTCATTTATAGAAACGCAGATAACCGACGTTTAGTATATGAACGGGGAATAATTTTTTAGTAAATCGTCAACTCGATGTTCTTCTCCTCGGCCATGCGGCGAAGATTCAGTAAGGCGTAGCGCATGCGGCCAAGGGCGGTGTTGATGCTGACACCGGTGATTTCGGAGATTTCCTTGAAGGAAAGATCCTGATAGAAACGCATGTACACCACCTCGCGCTGGTTGTCGGGCAAGAAGTCCACCAAGCGACGCACGTCGCTGAGCACCTGCTCGTTCACCAGCTTTGTCTCGATAGTGTCGTCGGACAATTTGATGTTGTTGAACAGGTCGACCTCCGTCTCGTCGTTGGACACCACGTTTTCGTTCTTCTCCTGACGGAAGAGGTCGATAATCAGGTTGTGGGCAATGCGCGTGAGCCATGCGGCAAACTTGCCGTTTTCGGTATAGCGTCCCTGTTGGATGGTGACAATGGCCTTCACGAAGGTCTCCTGAAAGACGTCTTCGGCCAACTCTTCATTGCGCACAGAGAAGTATATATAAGAATAGAGCTTATCCTTATATCTCTCCAACAGGATGTCAAAAGCTTGATTGTTGCCTTTTGAGTACAAAGCGACCAATGCATCATCGGCCATCTTCTGCATATTTTCCATTACTTCTTCTATCTTTTGGTTTCTTAGAGTAATGTCTTTCTTATAGGCAATTGGGTTTTAGGTTTATACTTTAATTGTTCTTATCGGGTGCAAATAAACGCATTATTTATGACCTGTGCAAATTTTTTAAGACTTTTCTTCACCGTTACCGCACACAGAGTCCCTCTGTCACCTTGAATCCGCGCAAAAAGTCGGCCACAGGCATCCGTTTCTTACCAGCCAATTGCAACGAGTGGATGCAGAGATAACCATCGGCCAAGGCCACGCGCAGGTAAGTTTTTCCATCGGTTGACACGGCGCCGATTTTTTCCCCGTGGGAGAAAAAGTTTTTCTCCGTGCGGAAAATTTTCAGCACCTGTGAAGTGCCGTCGGCATTCACCAGCTCCGTCCATGCGGCAGGGTAAGGCGAGAGGCCGCGCACGAAGTCGTACACTCCCTTCACTCCCTTTGTCCAGTCAATGCGGCAAGTCTCTTTGAAAATCTTCGGAGCCGGACGAAGCTCTTCCTGCGAAAGGGTTATCAGCTCTTCCTGAGGCACCGGCTTCACCGTGCCGGCAAGGATGGCGTCCACCGTCTCGGTCACCAACCGTCCGCCAAGCATCATCAGTTTGTCGTGAATCACCTCCACGTCGTCCTCATCGGCAATGGGCACACGCACCTGTTGGATGACTTCACCCGTGTCAATCTCATGTTTGAGGAAAAAGGTGGTGATACCCGTCTCAGTGTCGCCATTGATGATGGCCCAGTTGATAGGCGCGGCACCACGATATTGGGGGAGCAACGAAGCATGAAGGTTGAAAGTGCCCATAGGCGGCATATTCCACACCACCTCGGGAAGCATGCGGAAGGCCACCACAATCTGAAGGTCGGCCTTCAACGAACGGAGTTCCTCCACAAAAGCCTCGTCCTTCAAATTCACCGGTTGAAGCACGCGAAGCCCCTTCTCCACAGCATATTGCTTGACAGGGCTTGGTTGAAGCACACTTCCATGACGCCCCATCGGCTTGTCGGGCATCGTGATGACACCCACCACATTGTATCCACCCTCAACCAACAGGCGCAAACTCTCCACAGCAAAGTCGGGAGTGCCCATATATACGATTCTCAAATCTTCTTTTTGCATAATTACGTTTTTTATACTATTACGGGGCTAATCTCCACCACCCACTTGTCGATGTTCCGTGTTTCGGGGCTGAAGTTGACACCAATCTTATATAAGGTACGCGGGTCTTTCTCAAACGGGAGGGCATACCCCTTGTCATTAATTTGTTGCAGTGCTTCTTCGGCCGTACCGTTCAGTTTGAACTCCATCACATAGATGTAGTCGGCGGTTTGAAGCACCAGGTCAATGCGTCCATTGCTGGTGTGATACTCTACTTGGGTGTAAAAGCCCATCAGACGGAACACGATATAGAGCACATTGGAATAGTGCAGTTCCTGTTGGCGCACCAGTTCGTATGTGGTATCACTGAAGAACGAACGTAAGCGGGTAAAGAATCCGTCAATGTCACCCGTGCGCACCTCGCGGATGAAGTTCTGGATGGCAAAAACAGACTTCCCTTCATTGGGCATGGCCGTATAGGCAGGTGCAAGGAAACGGATGAAGCCCTCCTCCACCTCCTTATTGGGATAGCCCAAGGTATAAATGCCGAACTCAGGGTCATAACCCTTGATGGTGAGATAACCGCTTTGGAAAATTACAGGAATGGGATCGGTGTCAGCCGTATCCACGCCACTCAACATATCCTCGGTAGCCACGGCCCCGTTAACCTCCTCCAAGTTGTAATCGTTGTTCCGCAACAGTTCCACCAGATAAGTGGGTGTGCCCGTCTCGAACCAATAGCTGCCAAACTTCATACGGGCAAATGTGTTCAGCAGACTGAATGGATTGTACATGCCGCCCGTATCGGGACAAAAGTGGTAACCGTCGTAGCGGAGCCGCAATTTTTCTGTAATATCCGCCACGGTCGTCTGTTGGCGAATGGCCAATTCCTCAATGTCCTCCTTGAAAAAGGTATGGAGTTCCTGTTCCGATATACCACATATTTCGGAGTACCGATTGTCCATTGTGATGTCCATCAGGTTGTTCAGGTCGCTGAACACGCTCACCTTGCCGAATTTCGTCACTCCTGTCAGCAGGGCAAAGCGGATACATTCGTCCATCGTCTTCAACACACCATAGAAGGGTTTGAGCATGTTTCGGAGTTCCGTTTGCACCTCTTTATTGCCGATACTCTGCAGCAACGGTTTGTCGTATTCATCCACAAGGACAACCACGCGCTGTCCCGTCTGTTCACATGCCCGACGGATAATTCCAGCGAAACGCAGGGAGAAAGACCTGTCTGAAGGGTTTGCCCCATAAATCCCTTCCCAGCGCGAAAGGTTGCTTTCTAAGATATTCTCCAGACTTTCCACCGAATCATATTTCTCGATGTTCAAGTCCAGATGCAACACTGGATGTACCGTCCACTTCTGTTCCAGCTTTTCCATGGCCAACCCGGTGAACAGTTCCCTTTTTCCTTCGAAATAGGCCTGCAAAGTGGAGATAAGCAGACTCTTTCCAAAGCGGCGCGGACGGCTCAGGAAATAGTAACACCCCGTTGTCACCAATTGATGAATCAACGCAGTCTTGTCTACATAAAAATAACCATCCTTGCGAACTTTCTCGAAGTTCTGCACTCCGATGGGATAAATTCTTTGGCTCATAGCTATCTGTTCCTTAGTTATGGGGCAAAGATAGTGCAAACTGAGAGAAATACAAAATAAATAAGAATTTATTTTTATTCCCAAATGCAGTCTATCTTCGCAGAGGCAAAGATAGTGCATTCCGCTGATACATGCAATCTTTTTTACAATTTTTACGTCAGTTCGGGATAAGAAATTGATGTAAAAAGTTGGTAATCTAGCAGGAATTTTGTATCTTTACATGTGATTACTAGTTACTTATAAAGTAAGACAAAAGATCCGACTATGATTACCGATGACAAAGTTACAGAAATTTTCTGTGCCACAGATGAATTTTGCAAAGAATTTGAGCGTCAGATAGGAAAAAAGACTTTTATTTCCTCTGATGGCAAAGTGCGTCGTAACCGCAAAGCCTCACTTTCAGACAGTGAAATCATGACCATTCTGATAATGTTTCATTTTGGTTCGTTCCGTAATTTCAAGCACTACTATCTGTTCTTCATCAAAGGACACTTG
>JAFTYI010000045.1 GCA_017464815.1 Bacteroidaceae bacterium
CACCTCCCCTCGCTGCGGCACAAAGCTGTGTCAATATCAACTTTTTAGACGCGGATGACGCGGATGACGCGGATTTTTTTGTTTTAGACATAAGATAGCCCAAACACCTCCCCTCGCTGCGGAACGAAGCTGTGTCAATATCAATTTTTTAGACGCGGATGACGCGGATGACGCGGATTTTCTTTTTATTAGTGTCCGCTAAACAGAAACAATTCCCTATCCTTGAGTATCTTAGATGTGGACAAGCCTTCCTTTATGCAAAAACTGACGGTCTCTGTCATTCTGAACGCAGTGAAGAATCTGTAAACGCAAGCAGAACACTATAATGCTGACGTATTCAGATTCTTCACTGCGTTCAGAATGACACAGAGACGGAATAATTTGCAACCGACTTTCGGACTGACCCCCCAAAAAAATAAGCTTGCGAAACTTTAATTATATAATAAGGTATACGGCAGGGATTGAGGGAGGCGCTGCCCCTGCCTGTTGGCATAATGTTGCAAAAACACGGGGAATGCTGACAAAATGATTTTTCGACGGTTTTTGCCGAGCCTTCCGCAAACGTCGGTGGGATGGCGATTTCCCTTTTTTTTGCAAGTTAATTGAGAGAAAAAAAGTCAAATGTCTGATTGTCTGCTAAAAAATGCGTACCTTTGCAGCGGTTACTAATTTAAGGTAAAATTAAAGAGAAATGACGAAGAAAATGCAAACTCCGGATTACATTTTTGAATCCAGTTGGGAGGTCTGCAATAAAGTGGGTGGAATTTACACCGTGTTGTCCACTCGTGCAAAGACGTTACAAGACGCGTTCAGTGACAAAATAATATTTGTCGGGCCGGATTTCTGGCAAGGTAAGGAAAATCCCCTTTTTACGGAAGACGAGGCATTGTTTGCCCAATGGAAGAGGCAGGCGGTGACGGATGGCCTGAGTGTGCGCACCGGGCGCTGGAACATTCCCGGACAACCGTTGGTGATACTGGTTGACTTCCAACCCTTCTTTGCGCAGAAGAATCAGATATACACCGACATGTGGAACGATTTCCAGATTGACTCCCTCCATGCTTATGGCGACTACGACGAGGCTTCGATGTTCTCCTACGCATCGGCAAAGGTGGTGGAGAGCTTCTACCGCTTCAACCTGAAGGCCGGCGACAAGGTCGTCTATCAGGCTCACGAGTGGATGACGGGCCTCGGCGCCCTGTATCTGCAGAAGGCTGTGCCCGAAATTGCCACTATCTTTACGACTCACGCAACCTCCATAGGCCGCAGTATCGCCGGCAACAACAAACCCCTCTATGATTATCTTTTTGCCTACAACGGCGACCAGATGGCTGGTGAACTGAACATCCAGTCGAAGCATTCGGTGGAGAAGCAGACGGCCCATCACGTGGATTGCTTCACGACGGTGAGCGACATCACGGCGCGCGAGTGTGCCGAGTTGCTGGACAAGCCGGCCGACGTGGTGTTGATGAATGGTTTCGAGAATGACTTTGTGCCCGTGGGCGCGGCCTACACGGCCAAGCGCAAGAAGGCACGCCAGCTGAAGCTGCGCCTGGCTAACTGCCTGCTGGGCGAGGAGTTCAAGGATGAGGAGACGCTCATCATTGGCACCAGCGGACGCTATGAGTTCAAGAACAAGGGCATCAACGTCTTCCTGGAGGCATTGAACCGCCTGAACCGCGACAAGAACCTGAAGAAGAAGGTGCTGGCATTTGTGAACGTGCCCAGTTGGGTGGGCGACCCGCGCGAGGACCTGCTGGAGCGACTGAGTGGCAAGGAGACGTTCACCACTCCGCTCGAATGTCCGCTGATTACCCACTGGTTGCACAACATGACTCACGACCAGGTGCTCGACATGTTGAAATACTTAGGCATGGGCAACCAGCCCGAGGACAAGGTGAAGGTCATCTTCGTGCCCTGTTACCTGGATGGGTTCGACGGTATTGTGAACAAACACTACTACGACATTGTGTTGTGTGAGGACCTGACCGTCTATCCCTCGTACTACGAGCCTTGGGGATACACTCCGCTGGAGAGCGTGGCCTTCAAGGTGCCCACCATCACCACCGACTTGGCAGGTTTCGGCCTGTGGGCCAACACGCTGAAGGATGGCCAGTACAGCGAGATTGAGGATGGTGTGAAGGTGATTCACCGCTCGGACTACAACTACTCCGAGGTGGCCGACGTCATTCGCGACACCATCGTGGAGTTCTCGGGCAAGAGCGATGCCGAGGTGAAGAAGATTCGCAAGAATGCCGCCTCCGTAGCGGAAAAGGCGTTGTGGAAACACTTCATCAAGTATTACTACGAGGCGTATGACATTGCCTTGCAAAACGCACAGAAGCGTTGTGCCAAGTAATCATGTGTATGTGGCATACACCTTATTATATATAATAGAGATAAGAACAAACAGAACCGTTAATTATAAATTAATTCAAAGAGAATTATGAAAATTAAAGCAAGTAACGCGAACACTCCTAATTGGAAGGAGATTACCGTTAAAGCAAGTATTCCTGCTGAATTGAAGAAGCTGGAAGAGTTGGCTCGCAACATGTGGTGGGCTTGGAATCACGAAGCAACCGATTTGTTTGGAGACCTGGATCCCGCCCTGTGGAAGGAAGTGGCCCAAAACCCCGTCCTCCTGTTGGAGCGCATGAGCTACGAGAAACTGGCCGAACTGGCAGCTGACAAGGCCATCATCAAGCGCATTGATGAGGTGTATGCCCAGTTCCGCGCCTACATGGATGTGAAGCCCAATGCTGAGCGTCCCTCGGTGGCTTACTTCTGTATGGAATATGGTTTGAGCCATGTATTGAAGATTTATTCCGGCGGTCTTGGAATCCTTGCCGGTGACTACTTGAAGGAGGCATCAGACAGCAACGTCGACATGTGTGCCGTTGGTTTCCTCTATCGCTACGGATACTTCACCCAGTCGCTCTCTATGGACGGCCAGCAGGTGGCAAATTATGAGGCACAGAACTTCGGAAGCCTCCCCATCGAGCGCACATTGGATGCCAATGGCAACCCCGTGGTGGTGGAAGTTCCCTATATGGACTACAAGGTGCACGCTTACGTGTGGACCGTGAACGTGGGCCGCATCAAGCTCTACCTGCTCGACACTGACAACGAGCTGAACAGCGACTTCGACAAGAGCATCACTCACGCCCTCTACGGTGGCGACTGGGAAAACCGCCTGAAGCAGGAGATTCTGCTCGGTATCGGTGGTATTCTCACCCTGCAGAAGCTGGGCATCAAGAAGGACATCTACCACTGCAACGAAGGCCACGCAGCCCTCTGCAACGTTCAGCGCCTTTGCGACTACGTGAAGAGCGGCCTCACCTTCAATCAGGCTATGGAGCTGGTTCGCGCCTCTTCACTCTACACCGTTCACACTCCCGTGCCCGCCGGTCACGACTACTTCGACGAAGGCCTCTTCGGCAAGTACATGAGCGGCTATCCCCAGATGATGGGCATCACTTGGGACGAGTTCATGGACATGGGCCGCATCAACCCGGGCGACAAGGGCGAGCGCTTCTGCATGTCGACCTTCGCTTGCAACACCTGTCAGGAGGTGAACGGCGTCAGCTGGCTGCACGGCGAGGTGTCAAAGGGCATGTTCTCAGGCATCTGGAAGGGATACTTCCCCGAAGAGAGCCACGTGGGCTACGTGACCAACGGTGTGCACTTCCCCACATGGAGCGCCACTGAGTGGAAGAACCTCTACAACAAGCACTTCGACAAGGCCTTCATGGGCGACCAGAGCAACCAGAAGATTTGGGAGAAGATCTACGAAGTGAGCGACGAGGAAATCTGGAACACCCGCTTGGCACTGAAGAACAAGCTCATCGACTACATCCGCAAGAGCTTCCGCGAAGACTGGTTGAAGAACCAGGGCGACCCCAGCCGCATCGTGTCACTGATGGAGAAAATCAACCCCAACGCCCTGTTGATTGGTTTCGCCCGTCGATTTGCCACTTACAAGCGTGCTCACCTCCTGTTCACCGACCTCGACCGCTTGGCCAAGATTGTGAACAACCCCAACTACCCCGTGCAATTCCTCTTCGCCGGTAAGGCTCATCCCCACGATGGTGGCGGTCAGGGCCTCATCAAGAAGATTTACGAGATTTCACGCCGTCCCGAGTTCCTCGGCAAGATTATCTTCCTCGAGAACTACGACATGAAGCTCGCCCGTCGCCTCGTCAGTGGTGTGGACATCTGGATGAACACTCCGACCCGTCCCCTCGAGGCATCAGGCACATCAGGCGAGAAGGCATTGATGAACGGTGTTGTAAACCTCTCAGTGCTCGACGGTTGGTGGCTCGAAGGCTATCGCGAAGGTGCCGGTTGGGCATTGACCGAGAAGCGCACTTACCAGAATCAGGATCATCAGGACCAGCTCGACGCCGCTACCATCTACAGCTTGCTCGAGAACGAAATCCTGCCCCTCTACTACGCCCGCAACTCAAAGGGTTACAGCGAAGGCTGGGTGCGCACCATCAAGAACTCAATCTCTCAGGTGGCTCCCCACTACACCATGAAGCGTCAGTTGGACGACTACTACAGCAAGTTCTATTGCAAGGAGGCCGCCCGCTTTGCCGACCTCAGCGCCGACGACAATGCCAAGGCTAAGGAAATCGCCGCATGGAAGGAGCAGGTTGCTGACGTTTGGGACAAGATTGAAGTGGTATCCTCTACCAAGGACGAGGCACTCGTCAATGGTTCCATCGAGACCGGTAAGGAGTACACCATCACCCACGTTGTTGACGAAAAGGGCTTGGACGATGCCATCGGTATCGAACTCGTTGCCATCTACAAGGACAAGGAGGGCAAAGACCACGTCTACAGCGTAGAGCCTATGGAAGTGGTGAAGCGCGAGGGCAACCTCTACACCTTCCAGTGCAAGCATCACCTCGACAATGGCGGTTCGTTCCGCGTGGCATACCGCATGTTCCCCAAGAACGTGAACCTGCCCCATCGTCAGGACTTCTGCTACGTTCGCTGGTTCGTGTAAAATTCCCCTGTTGAAAATCCAGTCATTGGATGCGTGATAGAAAGGGAGGTGTGTCATAGTTCACACCTCCCTTTTTTTAGTGTCAGAATTTAACTTTTTAGACGCGGATGACGCGGATGACGCGGATTTTTTCATAAACGATGGCTGTTGGCGATGGCCATAGCCATAGTAGCGAAGCGAATCGCCATAGTTAATTTATCTGCGCCCGTCCGCGTTATCCGCGTCTAAAAAATTAAATGGTGGCATTTTGACACAGCCTCCTAAAATTATATTATGATATAGCTTTTTTTGTAAGGCATGCTTGGTTGTTGAAAAATGATTGACACCAATCGTTTTCAATACTTGACTCTCATGCCCTCAAACGCTTGTCGCCACCCCTTTTCAATCATCTCCGTGTCCACCTCATCCCATCCAATGCCACATTCGATGCAGGTCATTGCGCGAATGATGAGGGTGAAGATGCACTTTCCCTCCTGTGTGTCGGGCAGTGGCAGGGGGCGGTTTCCCACCACCTGTCCGCCCGTCAGGCGGATGATGGAGCGGATGTAGGCCTTCGTGTCGTTGCCATCCTCGGGTGGTGCCCATCGGTGAATGATGGCCGACAGGGTGTAGTGTCCGCTTTCAAGAATGATGAAACTGTAGTAGTTTTTCAGTAAAATCCATGCCGCACGATAGCCGAAGCTGAGGAATTGGAATTCTTCAAACTCCTTGTCGGTCACTGTTCGGCGTGTGCCCAACCACCGGCTTTTGCCTCGGCGTATGTTGAGCGGATTGTTGTTGCGTAGTCCTCTTGGTTGCATGATTGATTTTCTGTTTTATAATGATTTTGAGTTAATGATGATAGTGAGGGAGGGGAAAAATAAAACTGTAACTGTATCTAACTGTAACCGTTTTCAAGTCCCCCCCCCCCTTCGTCATGTTCAGATGCTACCTCCTTGCCGGGTCTTTGCGAAGGTGGAGTTTTCATTGGTGCGTGCTATATAGCCACGATGCAACCATGCTTTCAGCATTGCATCAGCCTCTCCCGTCATCCCCCTTGCTTTTCGCAATTGCACCACCTCCTGCTTGGTGAAGGTTTCGGGAAGCAGTGCCAGCATGTTGCGCGGCCCCCGACGGACGACTATCTCCTCTTGCCTCATGGCCTCGTGCAGGGCATCGCCAAAGAAGTGCATCTTGCACCACAGGTCGTACTCTTCGCTCCAGCGGACGAACTCGTCGAACTCCTTGCACCACTTCCCGTGGGCCACGTAGAGGGTCATAGCCTTCAGGTAAGCTATCACGTTGGCCCTGTAGGAAAGCACCTCGTAGGCTTCGTCATCGCTCAGCGTGGCACGTTCGGCATTCTCGGCCATCAGCTTGCGGGCCAGCCGGTCGGCCTTGGGACACGTGACAAGGCCTCGTGCCGCGTTCAGTCGGTCGATATAGGGCTTCAGCGCCTTGGCAAAGGCGTCGTCGTAGGTGCCATACACGGGGATGTCGGCTCCCCTCAGAGGCTCGATGGTGCAGATGTTCAGGCGCGAGAGAGTGCCATCGGTCAAGGCATTGCGGAAGTACCACCGTCCCTTCTGAATGGTGCTCGACGCATTCCAATTCCACTTCACGCGAGCCAGGGCCGTCACACTACCAGTCCCCACGCGCTCCTGCCCATATTCCCCTTGGTCGAAGGCCAAGCGGATGATTTGGCTCACCTGATTGCCTCGTCCCGAGGTTTTCAGATTGTCGAGCAACTCAATTTCGTCCATGCGCGAATAGAGGAACTTCCCCTCGGCATCCTTCAATCGTTGCACGAAGGCTGCGTTTGTCATGTCGGGCGAGAGCACCTGCACCGTCAGCCCCTCGGGGCGCTTGGGTTTCTCCTTGTTCGCCCCCTTGGTTGACACGGCATCCTTCCACTCCTGTTCGCGCAGGCGATTGTAGGCATCGCGCTCCTTGATGTCGGCCAGCAGGTATTCGATGGGGGTGTTCACTGCCCCCTTTCCGCTCGACATCTTGGCCAGCAACACGCACATGAAGGTGGCCTCGTGCTCCACATTGTCGATGTAGCGGAATTTCACTCCGCCCAAGTGGGCACCCAGTGCGGGAAACACGGCATGAGCCGTAGCTGCGCGGGCATGAGCAGGCACATTCTTCACCAAGTGGGCGATGAGGGGAGGCAGGTTGGTGGGCATGGGGGGAGGACAAGCGGACCCTCCCCCGTCCCCTCCCTCTATGGAGGGGGGATTGGATTGCTCGGCCTTCAATGCTTGCAACACGCGGGTGAGCTTCATGGGCATGTATTTGCGTGGCTCGCGCAGGGCGTTGTCAATGCACTGCATCTTCTCCTCTTGTGGGAAGCCCTCGTAGTTGGGGATGGCGCGATTGAGCAGCTCTCTGTCAAAATTAAAGATATGACGGAGTGAGCACGCGAGGTCAAATATTTTTGTATTCCTGTCGCCTTGTGTGGGAGGTTGTCCGTCGTTGTTCAGCTCCCAGTATTTCTGCACGATTTCCGTGGCGGGGAGGCCGTGGTACTCCAAATGGCACGCGGATGACGCGGATGTGGCGGATGACCGCAGATTTTCTGATTTTTCAGACGCGGATTTTTCTTTGTTTTCCTCCTCCATCGTTTTGTCATCCTGAACGGAGTTTACGGAGTGAAGGATCTGAGTGCATCCACTTTTTTCATTATTCCTGCTCCCGTTCACAGATCCTTCGGTGCCCTCAGGATGACAGAGACTGCATGGCAATTCCTTATCCGCGGTCATCTGCTCCATCTGCGTCATCTGCGTGCCATCACAAGTGCCGCATGGTTCTTCTATGGCACACGGAG
>JAFTYI010000046.1 GCA_017464815.1 Bacteroidaceae bacterium
GCAGCAACAGCAACAGCTGCAGCAGCAGGTTCAATACCATATTCTTCCTTCAGGATAGTTGCCAGTTCATTAACTTCTTTAACTGTCAAGTTAACCAATTGTTCTGCAAAAGCTTTCAAATCTGCCATTTTCTTATAATTTTAATGTTTGTTTTTTACTAATTATTAATTATTCTCTTTCACCAAGAGTCTTGAGAACTCCGTGAAGGGTGTTACCACCTGATTGGAGAGCCGAAACAACGTTCTTGGCCGGAGATTGCAACAAAGCAATAACATCGGCGATAACTTCGTTCTTGCTCTTGATGCTTGTCAGTGCATCCAACTGTTCTGCTCCAATATAGAAGCTTTCCTCTGCATACGCAGCCTTAAGACCCGGAATACCGTCCTTGGCAACCTTCTTCAGCATCTTGGCAGGTACGTTGGCAGTGTTGGTGAACAACACGGCTGTAGTTCCCTTCAAGCAACCATAGAGAGGAGAGAAGTCTCCCTCAAGGCTCTCAAGTGCCTTATGAAGCAATGTGTTCTTAACAAGAACCATCTTCACCTCAGACTTGAAGCACTCTCTTCTCAATGCACTTGTAGCAGCTGCATTCATAGCTGTAGCATCGATCAGATAGAAGTGTCCGTATTCGTTGATAGTCTCAGCAAGCTGAGCAATAATTGCGTTTTTATCTTCCTTTCTCATGATTTTCCACTAATTAAACGTTTTCATCAACAGACTTCGGGTCAACCTTGATACCCTTACTCATCGTACTTGAAAGATAAATACTCTTAATATATGTACCCTTAGCTGCAGCAGGTTTCAACTTGATAATGGTAGAAATAAATTCCTTTGCATTATCACGAATAGCTTCGGGAGAGAAAGAAACCTTACCGATTGAGGTATGTACGATACCTGTCTTGTCAACCTTAAAGTCAATCTTACCCTGCTTTACTTCGCGCACAGCTTTAGCAACATCCATTGTCACAGTACCACTCTTGGGGTTCGGCATCAAACCACGGGGGCCTAACACACGACCGAGGGCACCAATTTTACCCATGATGGAAGGCATTGTGATAATCACGTCAATATCCGTCCATCCACCTTTGATCTTTTCGATGTATTCGTCAAGACCAACATAGTCAGCACCTGCTTCCTTCGCAGCAGCTTCAGCATCGGGTGTACAAAGAGCCAATACTCGAACAACCTTACCAGTTCCGTGGGGCAATGAAACAACACCACGAACCATCTGGTTAGCCTTACGAGGGTCAACACCCAAACGTACGTCAATATCCAATGAAGCATCAAACTTGGTGAAGGTGATTTCCTTTACCAACTCAGCAGCTTCTTTCAGTGAGTATGCTTTCCCTGCTTCAATTTTAGCTGCAGCCAACTTTTGATTTTTTGTCAGTTTACCCATCTTAATTGAAGTTTTTAATTGTTACCGGGGAACTCACCTTTTACAGCGATACCCATACTTCTTGCTGTACCTGCTACCATCGTCATAGCAGCTTCTACTGTGAAACAGTTCAAGTCAACCAACTTGTCTTGAGCAATCGTACGAACCTGTTCCCAAGTAATCTCAGCAACTTTCTTACGATTAGGCTCGGCAGAACCAGTCTTTACCTTAGCAACCTCCATCAGCTGAATTGCCACGGGGGGAGTCTTGATTACGAAATCAAAAGACTTGTCAGCATAGTAAGTGATAATAACCGGCAATACCTTACCAGCCTTATCCTGTGTTCTGGCGTTGAATTGCTTGCAAAACTCCATGATGTTAATACCCTTGGAACCCAATGCAGGTCCTACGGGAGGTGATGGATTTGCAGCGCCTCCTTTAATCTGTAACTTGATTAGTCCAGCAACTTCTTTAGCCATTGTTTTTAATTTTATATATGAACATTTATAAGAAAAGAACAACGCACGTAACAGGATGCATTATTCCTTTTCAACCTGCATAAAGCCTAATTCGAGCGGAGTCTTCCGACCGAATATTTTCACCATAACCTTCAGTTTCTTCTTTTCAGTGTTAACTTCCTCAATGATTCCGTTAAATCCACTGAAAGGTCCTTCTGCCACCTTTACGGTTTCTCCAACTTCGTACGGCACATTCGTGTCTTCCGTAATGTCCTGAAGTTCGTCAACCGTGCCAAGAATGCGGTTCACCTCTGCCTGGCGGAGGGGGGTCGGATGATCCAATCCACCCAAGAAGCCAAGGACATTCGGTGTGTTTCTCAAACGGTGTGCCACCTCGCCAACCAACGCAGCCTCCACCAAAACGTAACCAGGGAGATAGGTTCTCTCTTTCACAACTTTCTTGCCGTTGCGAACCTGATATACCTTTTCGGTAGGGATCAATACCTGAGACAAGTATTCACCAAGGTCGCTGTTTTTTGCATCAGCGTCGAGATACTCTTTTACCTTAGCTTCTTTTCCACTTATAGCACGCAATACGTACCATTTCTTTTCAATCTCAGACATTTCTACGAATTAATTGGGATAGACAAGCTCCATCAGAGACTCAAAAACCGAATCCATAGCAAACACTACCAGCGCAATGAGCAGGGAAGCATATAAAACAACCACTGCGCTGCCAGCAAGCTCAGAACGAGAAGGCCATGTCACTTTATGAACAAGCTCTCCGTAAGATTCCTTACAATAATCTAACACTCTCTTAAACATAATTTTCAAGATTAGCACGGGAAGAGAGGCTCGAACTCCCGACACCCGGTTTTGGAGACCGGTGCTCTACCAACTGAGCTATTCCCGTAGATTCAGCCCTCAGTTGCCCGAGGGCTGAAAAAGACCTATATTACTTAGGCAAGAATTTCAGTAATCTGACCTGAACCTACTGTACGTCCACCCTCGCGGATAGCGAAACGAAGACCTACGTTCAAGGCTACCTCGTAAATCAACTCAACAGTGATTTCTACGTTATCGCCAGGCATTACCATCTCTACGCCTTCGGGCAGAGAGATCTCACCTGTACAGTCCATAGTACGGAGGTAGAACTGAGGACGATACTTGTTGTGGAACGGAGTGTGACGACCACCTTCCTCTTTCTTCAAAACGTAAATAGAAGCTTTGAACTTAGAGTGGGGCTTGATCTGGCCGGGCTTACACAATACCATACCGCGCTTGATTTCGTTCTTGTCGATACCACGGAGCAACAGACCTACGTTATCACCAGCCTGACCCTCATCGAGCAACTTACGGAACATTTCAACGCCAGTTACAACTGACTTCTTGTTCTCACCAAGACCGAGGATTTCTACTTCGTCACCTACGTGGATAACACCAGTTTCGATACGACCAGTAGCAACAGTACCACGACCAGTGATTGAGAACACGTCCTCAACAGGCATCAAGAAAGGTTTATCTACATCACGGGGAGGCAGGGGCACCCAAGTATCAACAGCGTCCATCAACTCCATTACCTTCTCTTCCCACTGAGCTACACCGTTCAGTGCACCAAGGGCAGAACCGCGAATGATAGGAGTGTTGTCACCGTCGAACTCATAAGCAGCCAGCAACTCACGCATTTCCATTTCAACGAGCTCGAGCATTTCCTCGTCGTCAACCATATCACACTTGTTCAAGAATACAACCAAGCGGGGTACGTTTACCTGACGAGCCAACAGGATGTGCTCACGAGTCTGAGGCATCGGACCGTCAGTAGCGGCACAAACGATGATAGCACCGTCCATCTGAGCAGCACCAGTTACCATGTTCTTTACGTAGTCGGCGTGACCCGGGCAGTCTACGTGAGCATAGTGACGAGTCTCAGTTTCGTACTCAACGTGAGAAGTGTTGATAGTGATACCTCTCTCTTTCTCTTCAGGAGCGTTGTCGATCTGGTCGAAAGACTTAACTTCTGAGAAACCCTTCTTAGCCAACACAGTAGTGATAGCGGCTGTCAAAGTGGTCTTACCGTGGTCAACGTGGCCGATTGTACCAATGTTGACATGGTCTTTTGAACGTTCAAATTTTTCTTTAGCCATAGCTTTTCTTACTTATTATAATAATGAATAATTGTTTATCTTCTCTTTACAACACAAAAAAGAGCTGTTAACGAGATTTGAACTCGTGACCTCTTCCTTACCAAGGAAGTGCTCTACCACTGAGCTATAACAGCAATTAAAAAGAGCGGAAGACGGGGCTCAAACCCGCGACCCTCAGCTTGGAAGGCTAATGCTCTATCAACTGAGCTACTTCCGCAATTTTGGTGGGCAAAGATGGATTCGAACCACCGAAGGCGTAAGCCAGCAGATTTACAGTCTGCCCCATTTGGCCACTCTGGTATTTGCCCAACGTTTCCTTTCTTTTAGGAGAGCCTCTTGTCGGATTCGAACCAACGACCCCGAGATTACAAATCACGTGCTCTGGCCAACTGAGCTAAAGAGGCAGGTCTAAAATTTGCAGCCATGCACAAGGCTTGGTGCGAAAACGGCTGCAAATTTAGATGTTTATTTTGAATTACACAAACTTTTGGCAACTTTTTTACTTGCCACGCTGTTTTTCTTTATATTTCAGCAGTTGTTTCTCGAGTGCATCCACTCCTTCGTCTATAGATTCTTCAAATGTGTCGCACACCTTCTCCACGTAGAAATCCCCATTGGGAACGAACACGCGGATACCCGCTTCCTTGTTTTTGGCGGTCTCAGGCTTCACGACCTTCAATGACACCTCTACCTTTCTTATTTCATCGCAATACTTTTCGAGTTTGCCAACTTTCTTTTGAACAAACGCCTGCAACTTCTCTGTTGCATCGAAATGGATAGATTGAATTCTAATGTCCATACGTACCTCCTTTTGGTTTATGCTCTTGGATGAGCGAGTTTATAAACTTCTTTAAGTTCTTCAAACGTGGTGTGGGTATAAATCTGCGTTGCAGCCAGACTTGCGTGTCCCAACAGTTCTTTCACAACATTCAACTCAGCGTGATTGTTGAGCATCGAGGTCGCAAATGAATGCCGAAGCACGTGTGGGCTCCGCTTCTTCATGCTCACCACTTTTGAAAGACTTTTTTTAACCAACTTGCCAACTTTCGCTTTGCTTATCCGCCCACCTTTGTCACTCACAAAGAGCGCGTCGGTCAATCGGGGGCAAAACTGGCAGTTCCTCATGTCAACATACTCAAGCAACGAGCGCCGCAGCTCTTCACCGAACGGTACGTACCGCTGCTTGTTCCTCTTTCCCGTCACCTTCAACCGGTTTGTGGTGAAATCCACATCGCGATCGTTCATCCCTACAAGCTCCGACAGGCGGACGCCCGTGGCATAGAAGGTCTCGATTATCACTTTGTCCCGACAGGCTTCAAAACCCTCTCCGAAATCCGTCTCGTCCAACAAGCGGTCCATATCAGTCTCCTTCACGAAGTACGGCAACGGTTTCTCCATTTTCGGGCCTTGTATCTTGGCCATCGGATTCACCTTCACCACTTCCCTCCACAGGAGGTGCTTGTAGAACGACCGCAGTGCACTCAACTTCCTGTTCACCGAGGTGGCCGTATATCCACCATCCATCAACCGGATAATCCACCGACGGACGACATCAGCATCGATTGTCTCCCACTCCAACGTTTCGTCTTCTTCGTGGAAGAAATCCTGGAACTGCCCCAAATCCGTACGATATTCTGTCACCGTACGCTCGGAGTAGTTGCGCTCATGCTCCAGATAATCAAGGAAAGATTTTATCAACATAAGTGTCGCCTCAATTATTCAGCGACGAAAATACGCAAAAGAATTCAATAATCCAAAGAATTGCCGGATTATTTACTAACTTTAATTAATCTTCTACTTGATGAAGCTTCTGAACGTAAACTGCGCGCTCCTTCTTGAGTCTATTCTTCACAGACGGCTTGTCGAACTGCTGACGTGCTCTCAGCTCTTTCACAACACCAGTCTTTTCGAATTTTCTCTTGAATTTCTTCAGCGCTTTCTCAATGTTCTCGCCTTCTTTTACAGGTACTACAATCATTTTGTTTTTAATTTATTAATAGTTAATAGCAATTTTCGCAAAATCAGGGCGCAAAATTACACATACTTTCTTGAACGACAAAACTTTCAGGCGTTAATTATCGTTTTTTGTCGAAAAAAGCATCATTCTACCCGCCGAGCCATATATATATTATATATATAATGTACGCGCGAAAGAAGGGGAAAGGGGCAGCCCGGAAAGTCTCACGGCAAGGCACAAAAAAAAAGAAGAGGCCTACCGAAAACACGGCAAGCCTCTCTTTAAGTCATTTATAGTTGAATCACAAGTTGGGATTCAATGTTGACCACTCTTCTACTGCGGGGATGATACCCAATGAGATAATTTCATCGCGCATCACCTGCAAGTGAGCATACGACGCATCCAATGCAGCAATCTCTTCGGCTGTACCAGTCACTTCACCAAAGTGAACACCCGTAGCATCTATTACAGTAGGCATAGCCATCAACACATTCTTGTACTTCTCGTTGTTCACATAGCAACCTGCAGGCCAGTGGAATTCTGCGCCACCCATAGCCGCCTCAATCATTTTCACTGATTGGTATGCGGGGCTCTGGAATGAGCTACGTCCACGAAGCTTGATAATATTCGAACCGCCCTGAATAGTGTTGTGCTTAATCTCAGCCCACTGCTCATCGGAAATTTCGAACTCAGACAAAGGCTTGCCATCTACTGTAATCTTAGAAGCGAACACAGCCATGGCTTCACCATGTCCACCATAAGTGCGAGCATTCTCCACCTTGTATTGAGGCACATTAATAGCCTTAGCTATGGCTTCCTGCAAACGAGTAGAATCAAGGGCAGCCAAAGAGGTCAACTGATTAGGTTTCAATCCCGAACGAATCAAGGCAGTGAGTGCTGTCACATCGGCAGGGTTGAAAATCACCACCACATGTTTCACATCAGGACAATACTTCTTGATGTTATCACCAAACTCTGCCGCAATCTGGCAGTTACCCTTGAGCAAATCCTCACGAGTCATACCCTCCTTACGCGGAGCACCACCTGATGAGATGATATACTTAGCATCCGTGAAAGCCTCTTTCGGATCGGTTGTCCATGTAATGTTAGCACCTTCGAAAGCGCAATGACACATCTCCTCTGCTACACCATTCACACCGGGGCCATAGATGTCGTAAAGACAAATATTAGGCGTAAGACCCAACATCAACGCAGTTTGAGCCATATTAGAACCGATAGCGCCACCGGCACCCACGATTGTCAGCTTGTCATTCGTCAAAAAATTCATAATCGTTCTTTCTTTATTTATGGTTTGAAATTTATTCCTTTTGAATTTCCGCAGGCAAAGTTAGCCAATATCTTTCACATTACCGAAAGAAAAACTTCATAAAGTAAGTTAATTCACGCGTTTATTCCTTTTTCTTTCTCCACAACCTCTTTTTTATGCGAAAATTGCTTTTCCGACGTTGCAAAATGCACCTTTTCCCCTTCACGAGGGAAAGCGCCGTGCACGTCGAAACAAATTTCTCATCCTACCACCTTAAATAATCTCTATCCCCTGCTGCTTGCAAAGCTCCAAGCCGAGGTCTTTCAGCTTAAACTTCTGAATCTTACCGCTTCCCGTCATGGGGAATTCCTTGACAAAGAAGATATACTTCGGGATCTTGTAGCGGGCAATCTTGCCTTCACAGAATTCGCGCACGTCAAACTCGTTCATTTCCACCCCTTCGTGAAGGATGATGAAAGCGCCCACCGCCTCGCCATAGCGTTTCGAGGGGATGCCAGCCACCTGCACGTCCTTGATGCCCTCCATCTGGTAGAGGAATTCCTCAATTTCACGCGGATAGATATTCTCGCCACCACGGATAATCATGTCCTTGATACGGCCGGTGATGCGATAGTTGCCATTCTCGTCCTTCACACCCAGGTCACCCGAGTGCAGGAAGCCATTCTCGTCAATCACCTCGGCCGTGGCTTCGGGATTCTTGTAGTAGCCCTTCATTGTGTTGTAGCCACGGTTACACATCTCGCCTTGCACACCCACAGGACACTCCTCGCCCGTCTCGGGGTCAATCACCTTCACCTCGGTGAACTCAAAGTCGCGTCCAACGGTGGTGCAACGCACCTCGAACGGGTCGTCCACACGCGTGTGGGTCATACCCGGCGAAGCCTCCGTCAAGCCATACACACTGGTCACCTTCATGAACATCCTCTCCTCCACCTGACGCATCAGTTCGATGGGACAGAGCGAACCGGCCATGATGCCCACGCGGAGGCTCGACATGTCGAACATCTCGAACATCGGATGATTCAGTTCGGCAATGAACATAGTGGGCACACCATAGACTGAGGTACAGCGTTCCTTATGGATAGAGGCCAACACCACCAGCGGGTCAAACCGCTCCACCATCACCTGCGTACATCCGTGAGTCAGGCAGTTCATCGTGGCCAACACCACGCCGAAGCAGTGAAACAGGGGCACACAGACGCACAACTTGTCGTCCTGCGTAAACTTCATGTGCTCGCCAGTGAGGAATCCGTTGTTGGCAATGTTGTGATGGGTCAGCATCACCCCCTTGGGGAATCCTGTCGTACCCGAGGTGTATTGCATGTTCACCACGTCGTGGCAATCCACCTTCTTCTTGGCTTCAATCAGTTCGTCATCGTCGATGTTGCTTCCCAAGAGCAACACTTCCGACGTGTTATACATGCCGCGGTACTTCTCCTGCCCGATGTAAATCACATTCTTCATGCAGGGGAAACGCTTGCTCTTCAGGTAGCCGCGCTGACAGGTCTTCAGCTCGGGCAACATCGTGTACACCATGTTCACGTAATCGTCGCTTCCACGGTCACCGTTCACGATACACAGGGTGTGCATGTCCGAGTTCTGGCACAGATACTCCAGCTCCGCCTGCTTGTAGTTGGTGTTCACCGTCACGGCCACCGCACCAATCTTGGCACAGGCATACAGGAAGGTGAGCCAATCAGGCACATTACCCGCCCAGATGCCCACATGCGTGCCACGCTCCACTCCGATGGAGAGCAATCCCTTGGCCATGTTGTCCACGCGCTCGTTGAACTTGCTCCACGTAAAGCGCAGGTTGCGGTCGCTATATACGATGTATTCTTTGTCAGGTGTCGTCTCGGCCCAATGCTCCAACCAGTCGCCGAGGGTTCTATTTGAAAGTTCCATCATCTTGTTTTCCTTGTCAACTTGTAAACTCGTAAACTTGTCAACTCACTCATCAAATCGGCGTATATACCACGGCCAGAATCTTAGCCGCCTGTCCCTGATAGCCATGCAGGTGGTGAGGCACAATGGAGTCGTAGTAGATGGTGTCACCCGCTTCGATGACATATTTCTTTTTGCCGTGGCACACCTCAATGGCGCCCTCCATCACATACACAAATTCCTCACCTTCGTGCGACGAGAGTTCATAATCAGCCTCGCCCACGGCCTCAATATCGATGATAAAAGGCTCCATGTGGCGGTCGGCCTTCGACTTCGAGAGCGAATGGTAGCGCATGTGTGTGCGGGCATCGGCCGCATTGTTCGAGAAACTGATGGTGGCATCCGCCGTCTCCTGCTTGCGACACACCACAGCCCCCATCTCGTCCTGATCATCCAGGAAGGTGCCCAAGCGCACGCCCAATGCACGGGCAATCTTGATGAGCGGTGCCAACGAAGGGATGTCAATGTTCTGTTCAATGCGTTCAATCTGCTCCACCGAAAGGCCGGTACGCTCGGCCAATTCAGCCACACTGATTTCTCGGGTCTCACGCAGCGACTTTATCTTTTCGCCAACGATTTGTGTACTGTCCATAAGTCTTTCTTTCCTTGTTATATTATTATTCTATTTTCCTATTATATTATTGTTCTATTTTCTCTTCTCACACTACCCACTTTCGTAAGGGGTGACAAAGATAAACAAAAAGCCTCATATACAGGACAACTTCTGCAGAATTTAAGTCATCATCCGTCATTTTAGTCACAAAACCTCCGTTTTTAATTGCAAAAAGAAGCACAATTTTCTTTCATTACCACTGAAAGATATCTTTCATTGCCAGCAAAAGAAGATAAGTTTATCAGTAAAGATATAGAGGGTGTAAGTTTCTCCGTCCTTCCGCATTCCCGTCCTTCCGCGTTTCCGAACGCGGAAGCCATGTGTATCAGCTTTTGCAATGCGCTTCATGCGTGCCATGATGCGCATTGCAAACGCGCCGCTCGGAGCCTTCGCATTTTTCGGCAAGCCTCAAGGAAACGCCAAAGCGGAGGGACGGGACTATGGTGAAGCTTTAATCTTTTTCTTCTTCTAAAAAGCGGAACAGTGCTTCTTTTAATTCCATAAGATCATTGTTGATTGTTTCCCACAATATCTCAGGATCTATTTGATAATAGCCATGCACCAACACATGGCGCATATTGATGATATCCCGCCAAGGGACATCGGGATGGGAAGACGTGAACTCTTTCGTCAGTTTATAAGCCGCCTCACCAATGATTGCCACATTGTAGAAGATTCCGAACTTAAGCAGTTTGTTACTGGCGAACGTCTCAAAATCAACCCCCTCCTTAAATTCCATGATGTTGTCAATGCCCTCCATCATGTGAAGCAACCTTGTGCGGTCTTTAATTCGCTCTCTCATAGATAAGAATTTTATCATGGTTTGCACTCTCTACGGCAAAAGGTTTCAATGAACCGTTCTTCACCAGATCCACATCACGCCCAAGCAATTCCTTCAAGTCACCATAGATACCGGCATACTTGAACAGGCCTATACGTGCATTTTTGTCAAAGTCAACCAGTATATCCACATCGCTTGTCTCGGTCTCCTCGCCACGTGAAAAGGAGCCGAACAGCCATGCCCGTTCAATGGGTTGAGTGGCAAAATAGCGTCTCAACTTGGGGATGATGATTTCTCTCGTTGCAACGTTCATATACGATACTGCTTTGATTTCATTGTTGCAAAGGTAATGATTACCTGATAAATAACAAAAAAAACACCTGATATTTTGTTTTTTATTTCTTAAAAGCATCAAATAAATGCCATTCTCATTTTTTTCATCCCCTCGGGATTGCTACCCGAAGGTGCTGCGGTAGGGGTTTGTAACCTACATCCTTCCGCGTTTCCGAACGCGGAAGTCATGAGTATGAGCGCCTAAGAAGTGTTTTATGCCTGTCCGTGAACATCCGTATTCCTCCGTTTCTTCCGTGGACCATACCGACATATTCTTTTACACCCCCCAGTAACAAATCCCACTTTTCTATTTCACTTCTATTCCGTCAGAGGGAAGCACTCCGTGAGAGGGGCAGAATTGCATATATATACAATATGAAGGTGAGAGGATGAGGCGGATGGCAAAGTGGTCAGCCCGTCTCCTCTCAAGTGGTCGGCGGCTAAGGTGTCCGGAGGTTAGCCCGTGTCCTCTCAAGTGGTCAGCGGCTGACCTCTCGAGAGGTTAGCCGCTAAAGGGTAGGAAAAAGGCGATTTTTGCTTGATTTTCCCGACCGAAAAATGTATAAATATACAGCGGGTGCATATTTATGCAAAACTGACCGCGCGAGAATCGCCTGTATGGACGCGGATTTTCTTTCGTACGAGAAATGGGCAGAATTTCAAAAGGGATGCAAGCGGCTGATTTTCAAGATATAGACAAGAAAGACTCAGCCCATGGATGAGATGACATCATCCATGGGCTGAGACAAAAGGAGGGATGCGGATTTTTTGTTTCTTTACAAGAAGTATTCTTGGATTTTGACACCCCTCCGTTTACTTCACCACCACCTTCTTGTTGCCAATGACATAGATGCCACGAGGCAGAGCGGAAGCATCGTCACCGGCAATGCGGCCATCGATGGTGTAGATGGTTGTGGGAGCCTCGGCAGGGGCGGCCACGTTGGGACGGATGGCATCAACGGCCTCCTTCAGGCTGATGGTCAGCTTCTCCAAGTTGCCGGTGTATTGTCCACGGCTGCTCAGGAAAGTGAAGCTGAGGGTCTTGCGCCCGGCGGACATCACCTGTGTGTCCAGGCTGTAGGTTTTGTACACCTGCCAGTCGCCCGTATTGGCGATGGTGATGGTCTTCTCGGCCTCCACGGCGCCGGTGTTGTTGTCGGTCACCTTCACGGCCAGTTTGAAGTCGCTGCGGGTGGTGGCGGCTCCAAAGTTGATAGTGTAGATGCCGGGCGTGGCGTTGGCCAACTGGATGGAGAGGTTGTCGTTGTGGCTGAAGCTGTCGGCCTTGCCTGCCTTGATGCAGGCCTTCTTTTTTCCGTCGCTCACCATGGAGATTTCGCTTTCATTGAGGTCGACGTTCGTGGCGGGAATGCGGATGACACCTTCATCGGGGTTGTAGTATTCGATGTAACCCTCGGGAGTGCCGCCCTCGAGCTGCCCTTCGGTGATGTCGGCCACCAGGGAGTTCATGTAGACCTCCAGCATGGTGTAGCCCTCGTCGTTCAGGCGGTTGCCGTCGGCAGGGTCGCTGCTGTTCAAGCCGTTCTGGCTTTCCCACGTGTCGTCCATACCGTCACCATCGGCATCCACGTAGGTGCGGGTCTTCTTCAAGTCGGGCCAAGGTGTCCATGTGGCGTCGGCACCGGCAGGCTTCAAGTCATAGGGAGTATCAATCACACCGGGATTATTGCCACTGCCCTTTCCGGTGAACGAGGCTTTGCGCAAGCGGGTGTCGCTGACCACGAGGCTATCGACCCAGTCGCGGCTGCGCGAACAACCGGCATAGGCCAACACCTTCTCATAGGCCTGCTTGGCCGTGTGGGTGGTGACGTGGATGAAGGGAAGCGGTTCGTCCAGACGCATCGTATCTTTCGTGACGGACGTATAACCGGGATTGTCGCTGCTGATTTGCGGATAGATACCCATCTCCCAGTTCTTGTTGATGAGGGTCGGATGGTCGGGGTTGTCGTTGCCGTTGACGTAGTACTTGCCCCAAATCATGTAACTGCCGTCGGTCTCCTTGGTGGAGATTCCCAAGCCGCAGATGCGGTAGGCCAACGACGAACGGCTGCCCGAAGCACGCTTGTCGGTGCCGGGACCGGGCTTGTAGTAGTTGTTCACGAAGTTGACCTTCATGCCTTCACCACCGTAGCAACCGTTTCCGGCCCAGTTGTAGATGACGTTGTTGCGGATGTCGGTGGTGTCCTGCTGCACGTAGGTGGGTCGGTTACCCAGTCGGGGCGTGCGCGAGTCGTGGTGGGCAATCAGGTTGTGGTGATAGCTGGCACCCTTTCCACCCCAGTTGCCTCCGTAGCCGTGGGCACTCTTGGCGTGGGTGGAGTTGCGCAGACTCTGCGAGATGATGCACCACTGCACGGTCATGTGCTCGTTGCCATAGACCGAGAGGCACTCGTCCACACTCCACGACACGGAGCAATGGTCCACGATGATGTCTCTTCCGTCCATGCCGCTCAGTCCATCGGGCTCGCCACCCGAGGTGTCGCTGGGACGGAAGCGCATGTAGCGCACAATCACGTTAGGGGCAGAGATGATGAAATCCCAGTCGGCCACACAGATGCCGTCGCCGGGAGCGGTCTGTCCGGCAATGGTAACGTCGCCGTTGCGCAGCTTCAGGGTTGATTTCAGATGGATGGTACCACACACATCGAACACGATGGTGCGCTTGCCTGCCTGCTCACAGGCCCAACGGAACGAACCGGTGCCCGAGTCGTTCAGGTTGGTCACATGATACACCTTGCCACCACGTCCGCCGGTGACATAGCGGCCATATCCCTCGGCACCGGGAAATGCCGGTGTCTTCTCGGGCTGTTCCTGTGCCTGCACACCCAAGGTGGCCAGCACAAGAAGGAGAGTCGAAACTATCTTCTTCATCGTTCTTTTTAATGTTTTAACGCGGCAAAGATAGGGATAATATCCCGCTTGAATGTGGAATATCTGACAAAGTATGTGGAATAAGACGAATTACACCTGAAAATCTCTACCCGCGCAGGAGCTTTTGAATCTCCGCCTCCAGCTGTTGGGCATCCTTGATGTCAGAGCTACGCTTGTAGAGACCGTTGCCACGGTCAATGAGGAAATAGGTGGGCAACGATGTCACCCGATAGGTGGTGGCCGATGCCCCGTCGGCGTCGCGCACACAAATCCAGGGGAGGTTGTCGGCCGATGTCTTCCAGAAATGTTCGTCGGCATCAAAAGCGACCTGATAGATTTCAAGCCCCTGCGTCGCGTACTTATTATATAGTTCGCGCAACGCAATGTTGCGCGCGGGCGATGCCTGGTTCTGATAGACGGTGAAGTCGAGCAACACCACCTTACCCTTCAAGTCGGTGAGACGGCGCGTGGCACCACGCAAATCGGGCAAGGCCAAATCGAGCAGTGTCACCTCGCGAACCAGCTCCTCGGGGATGGGGGTAGCGACCGGTTTGCGGGTGTTCTTCATGCTGCGCATGGCAATGTTGTGGAGGTTGACCGTCCGCAACGAATGGGGGTAATACATGTCCCACGATGTGGCCACGGCACCAAAGGCACGCACATCTTCGCGCGATGCCACCTCGGGATTGAACAGCAGGCCGCCATTGATGCGTTGGAACAGCGCATAGTAGGCATATCCCGAGCGGGGATTGCTGTAGATGTATTCACGGCAAATCTGTTGCTTATAGGCCTCCACCATGCGATCAACACTATCGCGGAAGTCGCCGATGGGAAGCTGGCGGGCTGCCAACTGGCGTATCTGCTCCTGCAGGGCCATCTGCTTGGCCGAGAGTTCCTTAATCTTCTCACTTTCCACCGAGCCGGACACGGTGTAGCCGGTTGCCAAAGAGGGCAACTTCCCTTCTACGGTAATCACTTCAGTGGAGTCAACGCCCAAATTCACCACCTGCCCACCGATGCGCAAGCGGTAGAAATCGGGGCCATCGGGACGCTTGTGCTTGAAGGAGAAAGCGCCCTGCTTGTCCAGCTTCGCCGAATCGAGCACCTGAATGCCATCAAGGGCTGCCGCCTCGAAATAGAGCACCTTGTCGGCCGCCTCGGCAATATGGCCTTTCACTTGGAACTGTTCACCACTCTCTTTACACGCAGCCAACACCAACAGGAGTGACGCAGCTGCAACGATTGAATTCTTCTTCATGCTTTTTTTTGCTTTTTGTGCGGCAAAGGTACAACCGTTCGCCCCTAAAAACAGCATTTTTCGTATTAAATTTATAAAAAAAAGGAATATTAAACACTTTTCTCACTTTTTCTTGCTCATTATCAATACAAAAACCGTATCTTTGCACGATTTTTGGAAAGATAGTACAAAACTATAATTTTATTTTTAGATGAACGTAATTACAAAAGAGGTCAAGTTGCCTGATGGAAGAACCATCACACTTGAGACGGGAAAGTTGGCAAAGCAGGCCGACGGTTCGGTAATGCTGCGCATGGGTAACACCGTGTTGCTGGCTACTGTTTGTGCCGCAAAGGATGCAGTTCCCGGAACAGATTTTATGCCTTTACAGGTAGAGTACAAAGAGAAGTATGCGGCATTCGGCCGTTTCCCCGGTGGTTTCACCAAGCGCGAAGGTAAGGCTTCGGATTATGAAATCCTGACTTGCCGTCTGGTGGACCGCGCTCTTCGTCCTCTCTTCCCTGATAATTATCATGCAGAGGTGTATGTAAACATCATCCTGTTCTCTGCCGACGGCGTGGATATGCCCGATGCATTGGCCGGATTGGCAGCTTCTGCCGCCCTTGCTGTGAGCGACATTCCTTTCGGAGGTCCTATCTCTGAGGTGCGTGTGGCCCGCATCAATGGTGAATTTGTCATCAACCCCACCTTCCAACAGCTCGAAGAGGCCGATATGGACTTGATGGTAGCTGCCACTTATGAGAACATCATGATGGTGGAAGGCGAGATGAAGGAGGTTTCAGAGCAAGACCTGCTCGAAGCCATGAAGGTGGCTCACGCTGCCATCAAGGACCACTGCAAGGTGCAGATGGAACTGATGGAAGAGTGTGGCACCGTGACCAAGCGCGAATATTGCCACGAGGAGAACGACGAAGAACTCCGCAAGGCTGTGCGCGAGGCTTGCTATGACAAGGCATACGCCATTGCCCAAAGCGGCAACTGCAACAAGCACGAGCGTGGCGAGGCTTTCGAAGCTATCCGCGAAGAGTTCAAGGCTCAGTTCACTGAAGAGGAACTGGAGACCAAGGCTGCCCTCATCGACCGCTACTATCACGACGTGGAGAAAGAGGCTATGCGCCGCTGCATCCTCGACGAAGGCAAGCGTCTCGATGGTCGTAAGACTACCGAAATCCGTCCTATCTGGTGCGAGGTAAGCCCGTTGCCCGGCCCTCACGGTTCTGCCATCTTTACTCGTGGTGAGACTCAGTCACTGACCAGCGTCACACTGGGTACCAAGCTCGACGAGAAGATTGTGGACGACGTGCTCGACCAGCACCGCGAGCGTTTCCTCCTCCACTACAACTTCCCTCCCTTCTCAACCGGCGAGGCCCGTCCGCAGCGTGGCGTAGGCCGTCGCGAGATTGGTCACGGCCACTTGGCTTGGCGTGCGTTGAAGGGACAGATTCCCGCAGATTATCCCTATGCTGTACGCGTAGTTTCTGATATTCTTGAGTCAAACGGTTCTTCTTCTATGGCTACTGTATGTGCCGGTACATTGGCACTGATGGATGCTGGTGTGAAGATGGCCAAGCCCGTGTCAGGTATCGCCATGGGTCTTATCAAGAATGCCGGTGAAGAGAAGTATGCCGTGTTGAGTGATATCCTTGGCGACGAGGACCACTTGGGCGACATGGACTTCAAGGTGACAGGTACACGCGACGGTATCACCGCCACTCAGATGGACATCAAGGTAGACGGTCTTTCATACGAGATTCTGGAGAAGGCTCTGTTGCAGGCTAAGGAAGGCCGCGAACACATCCTCGGCAAGATTACCGAGTGCATTGCTGAGCCTCGTGCCGAACTGAAGGACCACGCTCCTCGCATCGAGGTGATGATTATCCCGAAGGAGTTCATCGGTGCAGTGATTGGCCCGGGTGGAAAGATTATCCAGGGTATGCAGGAAGAGACTGGTGCCACCATCACTATCGACGAGATTGACGGTGTGGGCAAGATTGAGATTGCCGGCACCAACAAGCAGTGCATCGAAAGTGCCATGAACATGATCAAGGCCATCGTTGCCATTCCCGAGGTGGGCGAAGTTTACACCGGTAAGGTTCGCAGCGTGATGCCTTATGGCTGTTTCGTAGAGTTCCTGCCCGGCAAGGACGGATTGCTCCACATTTCAGAGATTGACTGGAAGCGCTTGGAGACCGTAGAAGAGGCCGGCATCAAGGAAGGCGACGAAATCGAAGTGAAGTTGCTCGACATTGACCCCAAGACAGGCAAGTTCAAGCTCTCACGCCGCGTGTTGTTGGAGAAGCCTGCTGACTACGTGGAGCGTCCTGCACGCCGTGAGCGTCCCGAGCGTCGTCCTCGCAGAGACTGATAACATCTTATCATAGATAAAAGCAAGAGAGAGAGTGCGTCACAAAAGCGCACTCTCTTTTTTTATTTAACGTGAGTCGGTATAAGGACAAAGGTAACAAAACACCTCCCCTAAGTTAGGGGCGTAGCAAGGCCTTTCAGAGAGGGTGTGTCAAAAAGTCCTCTTTTCATTTTTTAGACGCGGATGACGCAGATGACGCAGATAAATTATAACCTATTGGGGTATAATAATTACGAAAAATCCGCGTCATCCGCGTCTAAAAAGTTAATTTTGACACACCCTCGAGTTGTAGTTACTTTTATTCGCAATGCTCCACGTTATTATAAGGACAAACTGGGTTATGGAAGTCAGCAGCTGGACTATGGAAGTGCAGGCATGGACTTTCATAGTCCATAATCAGTGTAAGTTCAGCCATTGCCGTGTCCCCCAAATCAGAAAGGGAGACGCACCTTTGCAGGCGCATCTCCCTTTCACTCAATTATTAACTATCCTTTTATCTTAACTTAAAACTTAACCTTTCTGTGTTTCTTTACTTGTTGAGCACCTTCAGCACCTGCACGGCTCCGTTGCAAATGATGCGCACCACGTTCAACCCCGTCGACAGGGGGAGGGCGACGATGCTGCCTGCTGCCACACCCTTATGGAGCAACGCACCGGTGGGGGTGTAGAGTTCGACAACAGTGCCCGTCATCAGTCCGTCGAGCGTGAGCCGGCCATTACTGACCGAGGCGTTGACGGGCTGCGCCTTCACCTGCTCCACCCCGGCAGTGGAGGTGTAGACAAAAGGGGCGCCGAGTCCTCCCATCTCGTTAGCCGCGCGGAAGGTGTATTCGCCGTCGGCCTCCAGCTTGTAGCTGTTGTCGGTGGTGGCGGTCACATACTTGCCATCGAGGAAGATGACCATGCACATGGCATCGTCGGCCAGTGTCCACGAGGCCACACCATCGGCCACCGTCACCACAGGCGCTGTCGTCTGCTGGGTGTAGAGGGTGGGCACCCATCCGTCGGTGCCACACAGCACATTGTAGAGGGTGAACTCCTTGGCCTGCTCGTCGGTGAGGACGGGGGTGTACTTGTTGGTGCTGGTGGGCGAGTTGCCACGCTTGGAGAGGTCGAGCTTCTTGCCGTCGAGGTCCATGCTGTTGTATTCATAGAAGTGGGTCTCCAACGAACTCATATCGCGCCATCCGGTGCCGGTGGGGGCTGTCTCCATCCGCGAGTTCAGGAAGTAGGCACGCGGCACACCCTGCCACGGACGGCCCAGCGTGTAGTTCTTGCCATAGAGGGTACAGTTTTGGAACACATAGCCCCACTTCTGGCTGGCCTCGGTGGCCGGTGCCACGATGACGTTGCCCGTAGTCCAGCTGTAGAGGTTACACTCGTTGAAGAACACGTCGCCGCCACCACAGATGTAGTCGGTTCCGCCATAGATGTCGCACTGATCGAAGAGGGCACGGTGGCCTGACACGTAGGTATCCTGATAGCTCTCCAGCTTCACACGGTGCAGAATGCTCTTCTGTCCGCGGTCGAAAAGAGCCACCTGCTGTCCGGCACTGGGACCTTTTGCCTTGTCGGCACCGCGGTTGTTGCGCAGGGTGATGTCCTGCATGTAGATATTGCTCGTATACTTCAGGTGCAGCGTGGCTGTGTTGCTGATGCCGTAGGTCTCGGGCGTGTTGCAGATGATGGCCCCGTCCATGCTCTGTCCGGTGATGGAGAGGTTGCTGCGGGTCACGTCGGTCATGTGGTCGCCGCTGTTGCCAGCCAGTTCATATTTGCCATCGGGCACAAAGATGTGGTAACGGCTCGTGCCCGACGCCTTGTTGGCAGCGGCTATAGCCTGGTCGATGGTGCCGTCCACGCCCACCACGAAGTCATACACCTTCTTTTTCACCACGGGGCGGTCGCCGATGCCGAAGTTCACGGTGATGTCCGCGGCCAGCTTGTTGCCCGACTCGTCCTCGATGCTTCCGGCCGGCAGGGTGAAGGTGTGGGTGCTGTTGTAGTCCATGCCCCAGAAGTAGTAGTTCACATACACGTTATCCTCAATCTTAGGCTCCACCGTGCGGCCGTCGAAGAGTGCCGTGGCACCGTCGGCCCAACGGACCACCTCGTTGAAACGCAGACTGACACAGCCGTTGGGTGTCTCCAATGTGCTGCCCTCGGGAATGTTCTGTGTCTTCAGCGTAGGCACACTGCTGTCGCCCACGGGGCGGTACGCGATGCGCAGATAGAGGTTGGTCTGTCCGCTACCCACCGTCAGGGTGAGGGGTGCACCAGCCTTGTGTCCCTCAAGGACGAAGGTGGCACAGTCCATATACTGTTCGGTAGCTGTGGCAGGAAGCGTCTCCTTCAGAGCTGTCACCGTAGCGCCCTCGCTGCTGACGCCTAATGTAGTGGGTTGGCCGTTGAAGATGTGGCCGATGAAGGAGATGGCGTGTACCTCGTAGGCATCGGGCACATTCAGTGTCACAGTAGCGTTCTGTGTGCAGAAACCGTAAATCATCTGACTGCCGGCGGGAGTCCAATATCCGTTGGAGAAGCGTCCGCTCTCCTTGGTGGGGATGAGGGTACACACGTTGTCGGTCCACTCCTGTACCATACTTGAATTATAGGGGTTTGTCCAAGCACCATTGGCGGTGGTCAGTCCGCGAAGCTCGCGGTGCATCATGTCGCCCATGTTCAGTTTCAGGGAATAATCAGCCGATTCGGGTCCGTCGGTCACGGTCACGGCGAGGTCCACCGTCTGGCCGCTCTTCAAGCCGGTGCAGTCCACCGTGCCATCAGCCGACACGTTCACCGCCTGACCGTCGCAAGTGGCCTTGTAGGTGGTCTTGGCCAGCGTAGAGGCCGTCATGGGCACCACGGTGTGGTTGACACCAGCCGTCAGGTCGATGCTGTAGGTGTCGTTGTGGGGATAGAAGCGCATGCCGTCCACCCACATATAAGGAACCTTTGTGTCGGGGACAAACTCGGCCACGCGCAGGTCATAGGCATTCAGGCAGTAGCCGCCGGGGGTGAAGCAGAGCATCTTGAACGAGTAGGTCTGTCCGCCCTCGAGCTTGAACAGCCACTTGTAGTCGCGTCCGTTGCTCCAGCTGTTGTTGTTTTCAATGTCCAATGTGTCGGCCTCGATGTAGGCTCCCTTGGCGTTGGTGTAGCCGAGGGCACAACGGATGCCGTCGAGCTTGGTGCCGATGGACGAGGTGAACTGGTAGTAGCCCGTGACGTCGGCACGCACGTCGAAGAGAATGTAAGAACCGTCGTAAGAGCTGTCAATCAGCTGCGACCCCTTGGCCGTACACTTGTTCCACTTGGTGATGTACTTCACGGGCAGCGAGCTGAGCCTGCTCACGTTCCACACCGCCTCGGCCCAGGTGGGATAGACATCCACACTGCTGGCTGCCATGCCGCTGGTGAAGGGTTGTCCGTCGGCCGTGGCCCATCCGTTGAACATCATGCCTGCGGGGGCATTCGGCTCGGTGGTGGGAAGCACCACGGTTGCTCCCTCGGCATAGGGCTGCTTGGCAAACACGGTGTAGGTGGCATCGGCCGTGGTGTAGGCCTCGTTGTGATAAATCACGTTGTGCGCCCCCTCGGCATCGCTTGTCACCTCAATGGTATAGAGGTTGATGCCAAAGCTCTGTCCGGCCTTGTCGTAGGTCACCTTGAAGGTGGTGGTCACTCCGGCCGTCAGTTCATAGTCCCACGAGCGGGTGACGATGTTCTTCGTCCAGTCGTTGTTGTCCGTGCCGCCGGGAACCTCCTGACGGGCCACTGTGCCCACAAACTTGCCGCTGGCATCCACCGGACCCAGTTGGCAGTAGCGCGACACACCGGTGCCGGTGGCCACCTGCGCCTTGAAGGTGTACTTGCCGGTGACGGTGGGCGTCACATCGAACAGCACATAACCGTTCGTGCCACTGGCGTAGTCGAACAACAGGTTGTCACTCTTGATTTCAACGCCGTCATAGGCCTTGATGTTCTTCAACAGAATAGTTCCGGGAACGGAGGCCGACGTGGCTCCGTTCACCGTAGTGGCTGCTGCGACGGGAGTCACTCCCAACAGGCAGCCCAGCATCACCCCAAGGATGGTAGCACAGATTTTTTTCATCGATTGTTTTTTTTAGTTTAGTTTAGTCAGTTTGTCGGATTAGTCTATTTCTCCTCAGCCCCGTCTCGTCGGGACAGGGCAAAAGTACTCATTACACACGCAACACATGTAGAATAATTGCCGCGAAAGGTAAAAACGACAATTTGCCACGCCTTATTTGGCAATTATTCCACTACGCTACATTACAAAGAGAAAAACTTTCACGCATTTTTCTTTCCTATCTTTTTTTTTCTTTATCTTTGCCCCGATTAATGTAACTGAATAACTGACAACCATGCAAAAATTCATATCCACCACTCTTGCGGCCCTGCTTGTGGCCCTTGCGTGCCATGCCCACTCGTCGTGCCAAGTGAAGACGTTCAACCTGCGCGACGGATTGGCCTCCAACGTAATCACCGGCATCGAACAGACCAATGACCAGCTGATGTGGTTCACCACCTGGAGCGGACTGGCCAGCTACGACGGCTACCGCTTCACCAACTACTACGACATGCCCGACGGGCAGCAGCGCGTGCTCACCACCAACCGCCTGATGGAACTCAGCCCCAGCAGCACGGGCAACATCTGGTGCATCACCTACGACCAGAACCCCTTCCTGTTTGACCGCACTCAGGGCCGCTACGTCGACATCATGGCTTTCGTCAAGAAACACCACGGCGTGAGTTTCCACTGCAACGGAGTGATTCCCACCCGTGGCGGACACACATGGCTCTTGAGCGTCAACGAAGGATACATTGCCCGCATCGACGACCGCAACTATCAGGCCAAGGAGGGCATCCGGCTCTTCCGCCAAGGCGAAGGCATCCTGCAGGGGAAGGCCTTCAATTGGGTGTACGAAGACCTGGACAACGAAGAGTGGATCATCACCCGCCAAGGAGTCATCCGGTTGAAAGACGGCTGGACAAGCAAGGAGCCCTACCTCTACATGACACAGGTGGGCAAGGATATTTTCATGGCCACCACCGACGGGCACATCGCCCGCTTCGACAAGGCGACGGGCCAACTGTCGCCCATGGTTGTCAACACACCCACCAAGCCCACCCGTGTGGGTGTGTTGACAACCATGGGCGACAAAGCCCTGGTGGCCACCACTGACCGGGGGATTCTCATCTATGACGTCTCCACCAAGCGGATCCGCTTGGTGGAACTGCCGAGCGAAGCGAAGGCAGTGGAGAACAGCCGGAGCCTCTACACCGATGCACACGGCGACCTGTGGGCGACCTACGGCGACGGCACCCACCTGCTGCGCGTGATGGCCGACGGACACCGCCTCTACCCCATAGCCGACCGCATGCCGGCATTGACCCAGAGCAACCAGACCCTGTTCCACGAGGACAAGGAGGGCACCCTGTGGGTAGCCACCGACAAGGGATTCTTCGGATACTACGACCAGCAGTCGGACGAGATGTGCCCCTACCCCCTGCGCACCGAGGAGACACAGCCCTACATCGACCGTTGGAGCATCGACAGCCAAGGCAACCTGTGGTTCAGCAACAACCACAACCTGGCACTCATCCAGTTCAAACACCACGGCATCAGCCACCAGACCGACGCCAGCGAAGTGCGCAGCGTGCTCTTCGACAGTCAGGGACGCCTGTGGACAGGCTACCGCTCGGGCAAACTCACCGTGGACGACAAACACCTGGGCAGCGACGGACATCTGCACACCACCCCCGCCCCCTTCACCACCCACATCTATTGCCTCTACGAGGACAGCCGCAAGAACATCTGGATAGGCTCAAAGGGCGACGGGCTCTACCGCCTGACACCCGAGGGGCGCCTCACCCACTACATCCATAACCCCGCCGACCCCAACTCCATCTGCAGCAATCAAGTGTACGACGTCTACGAAGACCATCAGGGACGCATCTGGATAGGCACCTTCGAGAAGGGCATCAGCCTGTTCACCGAGACGGCCGACGGACAACCCCGCTTCAAGAATGCCGGCAGCCAGCTGACCCGCTACCCCTTGCAGGACTTCCACAAGGTGCGCCGCATCACCGAGACGGCCGACAGCACCATCATCGTGTCGGCCTCTAACGGCATGGTGGTGTTCAAGGACAACGACGAACCGCTGGAGGACATCAAGTTCTTTGCCCACAAACACGTGCCCGACGACCCCGCCTCACTGCTCACCAGCGATGTGATGCAGACTTTTGCGGCATCCGACGGCACCATCTACGTGGCCACCGTGGGCGGCGGACTGCAACGCATGGACAGCAAGGAGCTGAAGCCCGAGAGCAGACAGCTGCAACTGGAGAACATCAGCCACCTGATTCGCAACTGCGGCATCATCTTCGGCATCACTGAAGACAGCATGGGCAACATCTGGATAGGGTGTGAAAACAGCCTGAACATGTACGACGTGAAGCGGGACAAAGTGTGGTGCTACGGCCCCGAATACTTGGGCGACAACACCCGCTTAGCCGAGGCACTGCCCACCTACCACGCCCCCACCGACAGGATGGTGCTGGGCACCAGCAGCGGAACCGTGCACTTCGAATGCAAGCGGTTGCAGAAGGACAGCTTCGTGCCTCCCTTGGTGTTCGGCGGCATACAGTTCCACAGCGAACAGGAGGGCGGCAACACCAACCCACAACCTCTGATGGGCGACTCGCTGACCATCCCGGCCGACCGGCGCGACCTGACCATCTACTTTGCCGCACTGGACTATCAGGACAACCACATGATACGCTACGCCTACAAGCTCGACGGCTCCGACAAGGAGTGGAACCACCTGGGACAGGAGCGCAGCATCTCGTGGAGCAACCTGCCCCACGGAACCCACCGCCTGCTGGTCCGCAGCACCAATGCCTACGGCACATGGGTGGACAACACACGCACCCTGCACCTCTTCGTGCAGCCCACCTTCTGGGAAAGTTGGAAGGGACAGGGCGTGCAGGCACTGATGCTGATAGCCGTCATCGTGCTGGCCGTGTGCATCTATCGCTGGCGCACCCGCACCGAGATGCAGCACAAGCTGGACACCATGAAGCTGGAGTTCTTCTCTGACATCAGCCACAAGCTGCGCACCCCGCTCACCCTCATCAGCGGCCCCATCGCCGAAGTGTTGGAGGCCGGCGGACTGAACGAGACATCGCAAACCCACCTGGAGATGGTGAAACGCAACGCCTCACGCATGCTCGAGATGGTGAACAAGATGCTGACCTACACCAAGGGAAAGCACAACTACATCAGCGACGAAAACGTGGCAACAGTGACAAGCAGCGAGCCACGGGCTGCAAGTGACAAGGAAGAGACCACCCACGCGGCTGACGCCCCGTCAACCACGACAGAAAGCAGCAAGCCGCACCTGTTGGTGGTGGAGGACAACGACGACCTGCGCGACTTCCTAGCCAGCATCCTAGAGAGCGAGTACGAGGTGACACAGGCGGTGAACGGACGCGAAGGACTGGACAAGGCACGCGCCATGCACCCCGACTTCATCCTCACCGACGTGATGATGCCCGAGATGGACGGCCTCAGCATGGTGCGCGAAATCAAGCACGATGCCAACACCTCGCACATCCCCATCGTCATCCTGTCAGCCAAAGCCTCCATGGACGACCGCATCGAGGGGCTCAAACTGGGCGTGAACGACTACATCACCAAGCCCTTCAGCGCCACCTACCTGAAGCAACGCATGGCCAACATCATCAGCAACCAACATTCGATGCAACAGAACTATTTGGAGCAAATCAAGCAGAGCACGGCCCGTCCCACCCAAGAGACCGACGAAGCTACGCAACAAAGCGCCCCACAAGAGACTTTGCAGGAAGAGGATGCACCCGTCATCCGCCTGACAACGACCAACATTGTGGACTCCGACAAGCTGATGATGGAGAAACTGCTGGCCTACATCGACCAACACTTGGACGACCCGGAACTGAAAATCGAGGAGCTGGCCTTCGCCGTCTGCCTGGGCCGCACCGTATTCTATAATAAGGTACGCACGCTCGTGGGCATGAGTCCCGTGGAGCTGCTGCGCCAGATACGCATCCAACGTGCCGAGGACATGGTGGCCAAGTCCAACGAGCCCTATTCACGCATTGCCTATGCCGTAGGCTTCAACGACCCCCGCTACTTCGGCAAGTGCTTCAAGGCACAGACGGGCCTCACCCCCTCGGAGTACCGCGAACGCAGCCGGATGAAGCAGAGCGAGAAGGAAGAATAATCAATTTTTTAAGACGCGGACAACATTGTTTGACCACGGAAGGCGCGGAGCACACGGATGGCACAGACTTTTTATCTGTGGCATCCGTGTGTTCCGTGTGTGTTACCCTTTTCCCTTAATCAAACTCACGTCAAATAAAGCCAAAGTAGTCAAACAAAAAGCATTAACATACCGCCAAATTCTTTATTTCACGACGTGAAATGTACATTTCACGACTTGGGATATACATTTCACGACGTGAAATATACATTCCAAGTCATGAAATGAAGAATTGAAACAGATCTGTAGAAGTTCAAAAGGGGGAGATCGGCAATTATAATAGGCTCATAACAAAAAAAGCAAGGCGCATTTTGGCACTATCCCGTCGAGGCATTTACACGGGTCAGTCCTAAAACCCATTTGTAAACTATGCCGTCTCTGTCATTCTGAACGCAGTGAAGAATCTGAATACGTCAGCATTATAGTGTTCTGCTTGCGTTTACAGATTCTTCACTACGTTCAGAATGACAGAGACATCATGTAAACCAATTATATACAACCGACTTTTCGGACTGGCCCATTTACACCTTGCAATGTTTCATAAAAAAAGGGCCGCACCGGCATTCACCGATGCGACCCCAAAAACATGAGTGATGTATTATTATCCTAATTTGTTCTCAAGCGGAGCAGATGCTTACTTGATAACAACCTTCTTACCGTTTACAATGTAGATACCCTCGCGGAGCAGGTTGAGGTTATCACCGGCATAGATACCGTCGATGGTGTAAACCTTACCGTCAGCAGGAGCTACAACTTCGATTTCGTCGATGTCGGCAGCAGCAGCTTCATAAGCCTTAGCACCTTCGCCTTCAGTACCGGGAACCTGGATGAAGTCGAACTTGTTCATGTTACCTACGAAACCGTTACCACCAGCAGATACACCGTATACGTAAACCTGTACACGACCTTCGGGGATAGCCAACTCTACAGTGTAGTTAGCCTCGGGAGCATCCCAGTTAGCCCAACCACCAGCACCAGTGATGTCTACAATCTTATCCTCCAAGCGGATGGTGTCACCACTCTCCTGAATGATTTCTACGCGGAAACCAATCTGAGACTGGTCAGTAGTGTTGTTAGAGCAAGTGAACTGAACGTTGTACTTGCAGTCAACCTTGTTGTATACAGTGTAGATAACCTGACCGTTGCCGTAAGCGTAACCGATGTTACCGCCATTCTCCATACGCCATGAAGTGAAGTCACCCAATGAGATGTCGAACGGATTAGTCTCAGTAGTAGGAATAGTGTTCACAACAGGAGCAGACTCGAGCTTGCCGATAGCCTCTTCCATAGCGTAGTAAACAGCTGCCAATTCATCTGAAGAGCTGGTTTCATCCACTTCATAGCACATCTCGATAGCAGCCTCAAGAGCCTTCACCAAAGTCAAGTCGCCACCGATAGAGAAGAAGCCATCAGTACCTTCTTGATACTGAGAATACAGAGTCTCAGCCTTGTTCTTCAACTCCTCTACTTCGGCATAAGTCTTACCAGTCTGGATTACCATACGCATGTACATACCACGAACGTTCACGTAGTTGTCGAACTTCATAGTCAGGAAGTAAGTCTGTCCGGCCTTAGCCTCGAACTTGGCCACGTTCTGGTTGCTCCACATCTTGTAAACCTGCCAGTCGCCCGTGTTGGGGTCGAATGACCAAGTAGGAATCATCTGAGTGGTGCTGTCGGCAGCATAGATATTGATGTGAGCCTTGGTAGAGAGCTGAGTACCGAAGTAGAACTCGGGATAGATAGTACCGTCAATCACAGTAGTGAACTTGTAAACCAAGGTCTTGCCATTGGTGTACTCGAATACCATAGGAGCATCGGGATACTCACCACGCTCGTTCTCGCTGATGGCACCACCCAACAGGTTGTGGTAGTAAGGCAGAGCGAATACGGCAGAGTCGCCATCGATGAGGGCACCCTGACCATGACGGAGGTCTTCCTCACGAGCAGTTACAGCCTCGATACCGGCCTTTACCTTAGAGAGGTCGAGAGTGCTGTAATCGGTAGCGGCACCGTAAGCGGCGTGCAAAGCAGCATAGTCAGCTGCCAAGCTGGCACCAGCCTCGGTGTTCATAGCGGGGTACATGCGCTGCTGCCAGAGCTTCAAAGTAGCAGTCTGCAGAGTCTGTGCAGCTTCGCCTGAACCAGCGGGCAACAGTTTGATTGACTGTACGTACACACCATTGATAGAGCCATCGGGACCCTTCAAATTGTCGATACCCTGGTAGGTACGGCAGAGCCAGAATGAAACGTAGTTCTTACCGGCCTCCAACTTCACGGGCACGTAGATGGTTTCCCACTCGCCTGAAGCGAAAGAGTAAGTTGTCTCGGTGATAGCGGGCACATAGTTTGCACTGTCGGGAGTACCAATAGCAGCCTCAAGAGTGTCAACCTTAGCTTCAACAGAAGAAATCAAGGTCGGGCGAACCATCTGATCCCATGCGGGAGTAGAGGCAGAGTCCATACGGGCAGCGAAGTCGAGTTCCTTGTCGGCACCGAAACCAATCATCCAGTTGGTAGTGGTACTGCGAACCTTCACTTCTACACCATACACGCCTTCAGCAGCAACTTCAGCTTCGAAAGCACCGATGATGGCACGTTGGTCCTGATAACCGATGAGGTTAGCAGCCTGATTGTAGCTACCATAAGCCCAGTTAGCCAATGAATCGGCTGTAGTGAAGGCGGGAGCAACAACCATAAGGTCTTCGTTAGCAACGAATTCAGTCACTGACTGACCAGGAGTAACGACAGCGGCCTGTGCCACTGCGCTGGCTCCGAAAAGGCTGACTGCGAGGGCAGCGGCCTTCATGGATTGAGTAATCATTCTTTTCATAATACAAATTGTTTTGGTTAGTAAATGATTAGTTAATAAATTAATTGATTATTGAATTGATTATGTTTCTTACTTGTTGAGGAACTTCTGTCCGGGCGGCACCTTCACCAACACGCCTTTAGGCAGGCTCCGTTTGTCATCAGCCGAGCCCACCAGTTGGCCGGCCATGTTGTAGACCTTGGCATCACCGCCGCCTGCAAGGATGGCCGAGGGGGCACCGATGGCGGCTGCCAGGCTCTTATAGGTCTGCTTCACCGTGGCGGCTTGAGCATTGATGCTGCCCTTCAGACGGATGTCGGCTGACGATGCTCCCACAAGGATGTCGACCTGTCCGGCCTCCACGTCATAGGTGTGGCTGGTGGTGTTGTAGTAGGTCAACTGGTCGTGGCCGAGGCGAAGTGTCACACGCTTGGTTTCACCCGGTTCCAGATGGATGCGGTCGAAGCCCTTCAGTTCCTTGATGGGGCGCTCAATCTGGCTGTTGGCATGTACGTAGAGCTGCACCACCTCGTCGCCGGCACGGTTGCCTGTGTTGGTAACGTCGAAGCTGACGGTGAGCGTGTCGCCCAATCCCAGTGTCTCGCCACTGAGGGAGAGGTTGGCATACTCATAGGTGGTGTACGACAGACCGTGACCGAAGGGATAAAGCGGTTGCTTGTCGTAGTACATATAGGTGTAGTTGTTCTTGCGGATGTCGTACTGCATCAGGTTCTTGGGCAGGTCGCTGAGGGCGGCGTACCACGTGGAGGTGAGCTTGCCCGAGGGGTTGTAGTCGCCATAGAGCACGTCGGCAATGGCGTGTCCCTGTGCCTGTCCGCCGTACCATGCCTCCACGATGGCAGGCAGGTGCTCGTCGGCCCAGTTGATGGTCATCGATGAGCAGGTCTGCATCACCAGCACCACATTGGGGTTGACGCTGTAGACGGCCTCCATCAGCTTCTGCTGGTCACCGGGAAGGTCGAGCGACTCGCGGTCGTTGCTCTCGTCGCTGGTGCTGAGGTCGGTGCCCATGCAGAGGACTACGACGTCGGCCTTGGCGGCAAACTTCTTGGCTGTCTCCAGGTCGGTGGCCTTGCTGTCCACCATGTTGCAACCTTGCACATAGTAGAGGGGGCCGTCCAGCTGGAGGGGATTCTCCTCACCGGGATTGTCGAAGCGGAACCAGTCCATGTTGGCACCATAATTCTGGTTGGAGAAACGGAAGGTGAAGTAGACCTTGTGCTTGCCCTTGAAGATGGCGGGGTCCACCTCGAAGCTGGTCTCCTTGTAGCTACTCCAGCTTCCTGTGGGAGGAATGGAGATTTGCACGTCGGGGGTTGTCTTGCGGGTGTCGAGCGAGATGTCCAGCAATGTGGGGTTGTTGTTCTGTGCTCCGGTGTAGAGGGTCAGGCGGCTCTTGCCTTCGCCAAAGTCCAGTTCGTCGAATGCCACCCAGTCGCCGTTGTGAATGTAGCCCAAGTTACCGCTGGAGCCGTTGGCCTCCTTCACCAGGTGGTTGCCGCCACCGGTGTGGCTCAGTTCGGTGCAGTCCTCAAACTCCACACGGCCGTCGCTGGCGCTCACGCCCATCTTGGCAGCAATGCCTTCGAGCGGGGTGCTGAGGTCGATGGGTGAACCGCTGTAACCGCCCAAGGTAACAGTCTGGGCCATGGGACCGATGACGCACACGGTCTTGTCGGTGGTCAGGGGCAGGAAGTTATCCTTATTCTTGAGCAACACGATAGCCTCCTGTGCAGCACGATAGGCCAAACAGCGGTGTGCCTGACAGTCGAGCAGTGTGTCAGAAATGTTCTTCCAAGGCACCAACGAGGCACCGTCGAACTCACCTACTGAAAAGCGGGCTTCGAGCACACGCACCAGGGCAGTATCCAACTGGGCTTCGGTGAGCAGTCCCTTCTGGATGGCCTCCTTGCAGAACTGCTGGAAGGTGTCGCCACAGTTGAGGTCTTCGCCGTTCTTCATGCTGACGGCCGATGCCTCGGCACTGGTGGCCACGTATTTGTGGTTCTGATAGACATTGTCCACGGCACCACAGTCGCTCACTACAAAGCCGTCGAATCCCCATTCGCCGCGCAGGATTTCCTGAAGCAGTTCATGGTTGGCTCCGCAGGGGATGCCGTTCAGGGCATTGTAGGCTGACATCACCGAGCGCACGCCGCCCTCCTTCACTGCCATCTCGAAGGCAGGCAGGTAGTATTCGCGCAAGCTACGCTCGTCCACATCGCTGGAGGTGTGGTGGCGTCCGCCCTCGTAGTTGTTGGCGGCAAAGTGCTTGGCTGTGGCAATGGTCTTGTAGTACTTGGGGTCGTCGCCCTGCATGGCTTTGATGTATTCCACGGCAATGCGTCCCTGAAGGTAGGGGTCTTCGCCGTAGTTTTCCTCGTCGCGTCCCCAACGCGGGTCGCGGCTCATGTTGATGGTGGGACACCAATAGATGAGTCCTTTCTTGTGTACATTATTATATATGCGCGCCTCGTCGCTGGTGACAGTGGCACACTGGCGGATGAGGTCGAGATTCCACGTTGCACTCATGGCCTTCGAAACGGGGAACGAAGTGGCCAAGCCGGAGCGGGCCACACCGTGGATGGCTTCGTTCCAGTAGTTGTAGCCGGCCAAACCCAAGCGGGCGATGGAGGGAGTCTGATGGCCCACCTGGGCAATCTTCTCGTCCAACGTCATCAGGCTCACCATGTGCTTGGCACGCTCATGGTGGCTGAGGGTGGCATCCTTGTAGCTCTGCCCCATCATCGGGAGAAGGAGCATCACCAGCAAGGAGCAGGCAAGTGAGATTCTCTTTGTCATAATCTTGTTATTCACGTCTTTCAGTCTGTTAGCTTTATGTCAGTTTTTTATCTCGGTGGCAAAAGTATAGCTAAAAAACCACCCCAATGGGCAAATTTTGCCACTATAGGGGGAGAATTTGTTAATTGCCATTTTTTGAGGGAGTTAAAGGGGGTAGTCCGAAAAGTCGGTTGTATATAATTGGTTTACATGATGTCTCTGTCATTCTATATTTGCAGAAAAAACGAAGATAGCGAATTTTTCGCTATCTTCGTTTTTTCTGCAAATATAGAATGACACAGAGACGGAATAATTTGCAACTGGATTTTTGGACTGTCCCAGTTAAAGGAGTTATCGGCTCAGGCCTTTTATATTTTAGGCACGCTTTCTAAAGGACATCAATATCCAATGCGGCCCTGCCAACTGAGATACCAGTTGCTAGGGTCGGTGAGGTCGACAGCAATGCCGGCAGAGGCACCCTCGCCACGACGGGCGGCAATGCGCTGGGCAAGGTAACCATAGTCGCCACGACGCAGGGCTACACGCATGAGGTCGTAGAAGCGGTGACCCTCGAAGGCCATCTCAAGGGCACACTCGTCCATGATGAGGTCTTCAATGATGGGTTGCTGATGAGCCACGATGTCGGCCAAGGTAGCTGTTGAATCCTCGGGCATGGGCAGTGTGTAATGCTCGTTCCACTCGGTGAAGCCGCTACCGCGAGAGTGCACGCCGATAGTCGTATAGCCCGTGAGGCTCTCGGTGCGGAGCACGTGCAGGGTGTTGGGGAAGTTGAATTGCTCCAACCACACGCTGTCGGCCTTGTAGACGTTCTGAAGAGAGTCGATGGTGTTGTTGTTCACGCCCGTTGCCAAGATGTTGTAGGCAAACTGGGGGAAGCCGGCACAGTTGAGCGCCTCGGCCAAACGGAGCCACACCATGGAGCCACGCCACAGATGCACGTGGGGCGACTCGCCCGAATGTTTATACATGAGTTGATACTGGGGACGTCCCTCACCCACATTGAAGCGGGTTGAGGTGTACCACGCACTGCGCAAACGGAGGTCACCCGTGAGATAATTGGGCAGGTTGGTGGGTGCATAGCTGATTTCACCTGCCGCATTGCGGTTGCAATAGGCCTGCGCCTTGGACAGGTTGATGATAGCAGCCGAGGGGGTGAGGCTGTAGTAACCATCGTTGCCCGCCGTGGTGTTCCACAGGGAAGGCAGACTGCTGTAGTAGGGCGACGTGCTGATGGAGTCACCGGGGATGAGGGTAATCAGCTCACTGCCCGTGGAGTAGCTCTCGGTGCGGAAGCAATTCATCTCCCATCCGTCGATGAAGCTTTCATAGGTGATTTCGTCCTCATCCCAATAAGCCTTGTAGTTGTGCAAAGGCCAAGAGGTGCCCACTCCATCGCGGGTAGAGATGTAGCGGTAGTAACTGAGGGCCGCCTCGCGGTAGTTGCCCGCCCACAGGTTGAGTTCGCCCAACAGGATGTTGATGGGGAAATAGAGGAAGCGGCTGTCGACACTACCAACCTCACCATAACCCGGCAATTCTGTGTGGATGAGTGGCATCAGGTCGTCGATGAAATACTGGCAGATGTAGTTGAGGTCTACCAGGGGATAATCGGCCTCATTGACCTGTGTGCTGGTGAGCGGCTCGTCCACGAAAGGCACACGGCCATAGATGAGAGCCAGTTGCAGGTAAGTCCACGCACGGATGCCTTTGACGGCAGCAAACTCTTTCTCAAAGATGCGTTCACCACGGTTGTTCTTCAGGGCGGTGTCGGCATGGGCCAGAAAGTAGTTGCAGTTGTTGATGACGGCATAGTAGTCGCGCGGATTGTTATAGGCGTTGTCGTCCGAGATACTGAAGGAGGCCAACTGCTGGAGGTCGGTGCTGGCATAGGGAGTGAGGTCGACCAGGTCGCCACGCACTTCGCCCAACAGCACGGTGCGGTCGGCCAAGGGCTGTAGTTTGTTCAAGATACCCACCATGGAGTAGATGGTGTCGGTGGGGTCGGCAAGGTTGTCACCATCAGCATAGACATAGAGGTCGGAATCGGTCTCCAACATGTCGTCACATGAGGTGACTGTGAAGAGTCCGCACAGAGCCAGGAGACCCAGCAACGGACCCACCCCCTTGCCCCTCCCAAGGGAGGGGAGTGAATGGTTTGTACTTGTCTTACTAAAAAGTCTTGCTATCATATTCTTCTATTGATTTTAGTCTTTACTATATTTCATTATTTCTAAAGCTACCCACTCCCCTCCCCTGAGAGGGGCAAGGGGGGAGGGGCTGCTAGGTCCGTTGGGCTGCTACTTAAAGCTTAATCTTCACCCCGGCAAAGAACGAGCGGCTCTGGGGAAGCAGACCGGTGTCGATGCCTTGGCCGATGACACTGGAGGTGGCGGCCACCTCGGGGTCGGTGCCAAGGTAATTGGTGAGTGTGAAGAGGTTGTTGCCCTGTACCCAGAACTCGAGACCCTGCAGGAAGGCAGAGTTGACGGGGAGCTGGTAGCTGAGGGTAACACTGCGCAGGCGCAAGTAACTGCCATCCTCAATCCAACGGTCGCTGAAGCGGGCGTTGCCCATGGGGTCCTGGAAGGTGGCACGAGGCATGTCGGTCACGTGTCCCTCGCCATGCCAACGGCGAGTGAGGGCAAGGGTCTGGTTCATAAAGCGGCTGCCGCCCTCGAGCTGTGAGCGCATGTAGTTGTAAACATCGCCACCCACACTGTAGTTGAATCCCACATCGAGACGCAAGCGCTTGTAGGTGAGGCTGGTGAAGATGTTTCCGTAGAAGTCGGGATTGGGGTCACCGATGATGGTGCGGTCGGCCTCGTTGATGCAGTTGTCGGCAACAAGGTCGGCAAAGTGTACGTCGCCGGCGGCAAACTCAGTGTGTGTACCGTTCTTCTCCACCTTGTACAGAGCTGCCTCCTTAGCATCTTCGCTGGTAGCAAACACGCCCTTTGTCTTGTAACCATAGAATGCCCCTACAGGCTGACCCACCTGTGAGCGGATGGTGGCACCGTAGAGGTCGGTGTCGATGTAGCCATCGGCGGTGGGCAACGAGGTAATCTCATTCTTGTAGTGACCTACGCTGGCACCCAACTCCCACTGCCAATCGCGAGTGACAATGATGCGTCCGCTGAGGGTGAGGTCGAATCCCTTATTCGTCATGGCACCGCCATTGCCCCAGTAGTTTTCAAGACCGGTGAGGAAGCTGAGGGTCTGGAATGTCAGCAGGTTGTCGGTCTCGGAACTGTAGGCATTCAACTGCATGTTCAAGCGGTTGTTCAAGAAGTTTCCATGCAACGAAGCGTTGACACGGCGGGTACGCTCCCACTGAATCTTGGGATTACCAATGTTGGCAAACGAAAGGCCAAGGATGGAGTGGAGATACTTGTCGGAAGCCAGGTAGCTGCGGGCGGCATGGTAGTTGACATCGTCGTTACCCGTGACGTCGAATCCGACGCCCAGACGCAAGTAGTCGATACCACGCACACCGGCCATCCAAGGCTCGGAGGTGATTTCCCAAGCGGCCTGCACACCGGGGAAGATGCCCCAACGGGTGCCACAGAAGTCGAGTCCGTCGGCCTCGGCACCAAAGCGTGAAGAGGCTTCGGCCGTCAAGTTGGCCTGCAGGAAGTAGCGGCCAAGGAAGTTATAACCGGCCTGTGCATACCAGGCGATGTTGGTCCAGTTGTCGGTGCCACCCGTGGTGCGGGCATCGGTCAATCCCTTGTGTACAAAGGGGGTCTTGTCGTTACCCGTGTTGTAACCCAACTGTGAAGTGACGCTGTAGCTCTCCCAATTGATGCGGGCACCTCCGAAGATGTCGAGGGCATGGGCACCAAAGCGACGGGTCCACTGCACGCGGGTGTCGCTCATCACGGAGTTCTGCTTGGCAGCCATGGAGCGCACCTCGTTCTGACGGTAGTCGGCCACTGACTCTACGTAGAAGTCGGGCACACCGTTGATGGGGAGGTAGTACTTCTCGTTGGTGCTGACAAGGTTGTAGCTGAAATGTTCGCTCACCGAGAGGTGGGGAGTAATCTGGTACTTGGGGGTAACAGCCACACTCAACATGGAGTTTTCGAAGCGGTTCTTGTTCTCGGCATCGCCATAAACGCCAATGGCGTAGGGGTTGGCCAGCTTGTAGTTGTAGTTGGCATAGTTGCTCAGAGCCTCGTCGAGATAGGTTTCGTCGGTCACGTCGAGGTGATTGTCATGAATCTGTCCGCCAGCATACACATAGGGGCTGAGGAACGGACTCTTGACGTAAGAGAGGAACGAAGGCGAGGTGGGCGAACCGTTTTCGTAGCCCGAGGGAGCACCGTCGTCGCGCAGATTGCGGCTCTGGTTGGCAAAAGAGGCATCGAAACGGGTCGTAAACTTGTCGGAGAACTTGATGTCGGTGTTGAAACGGATGTTCAAGCGGTTCATCTCGTTGTACTCCATCGTGCTCTGGGCATTGGTGTAACCGAGAGAGAGGTTATAGTTGGCCACATCGTCACCACCCTCTACGTTGATGCCGTAGTTCTGGGTGAAAGCGGTGCGGTAAAGCTCCTCCTTCCAGTCGGTGTTGTTGTGGTACTGCCCATAATAATAATAGGTGGGGTCATCGTTGAGGAACTTGAAGCTCTTCACACGAGTGTCGGTGGTGCGGAGAAGCTCCGAAGCATAGCTACGATACTGCTCGGCATCCATCATGTCGATGTACTTGGGTTCCAGGGTGACTCCGGCTGAGAGGCTGGCCGTGATGCGGGTAGCCATGGACTTGTTGCGACGGGTCTCGATGAGGATGACGCCGTTGGCTCCCTTGGCTCCGTAGAGCGACGTACCGTTGCGCAACACACTGACGCGCTCGATGTCGGCCGGGTTGATGTTGGAAAGGATGCTGTTGTAGAATCCGTTGTGCTCTGCCTGGCGGCCATACTGTTGGTCGAAGATGACACCATCGACAACAATCAGGGGTTGGGCATTGGCATTCAACGAGTTCACACCACCGATGAACATCACGCCACCGATGCCTGGCACTCCACTACGAAGCGAAGTGCGCACCTCGGCACCGAGGCGGTTTCCGATTTCGTCCTCGATGGTCACAGCCGGACTGTAGCTGAAGCCCTCGGCCTTCACCGGAGAGGTAATCTCGGGAGTGGCCGTATAGTCAGCCTTCAGTGTTGAAGGGAGCAGGCTGATGTCGCGCTGCGAGGAATCGGATGAAAGTCCGCGACGCACCAGATTGTGACCCGGTGCACTGACGGTAATCGACGAGGCAAAGCGAGGCACCTGCAGTTCGTAGGTTCCATCTTCACCAGTAAGTGCACTGTATCCGCTAATGCCGGTAGTGCTCACCATAGCACCCGCCAAAGGGGCGCCGGTGGAGGTGCTCAACACACGTCCCTTGACGGTACGGGTCTGCACCTTTTGAGTTTGAGTTTCCGTGTTCTTCTCCTGACCTGCAGCAGGCTCCTGTGCCAAGGCTGTCATGCTGCCACACAGCAGAAGGGAAAGACCGTATATTCTGATTGATTTCATATTTATCATTTCTTAATTTTGAATGATGAATTATTTCTCATGCGGTTTCAGGATGATGCAATCCATACGCAGGGTACGGGTAAAGCGCGAAGACATGCTACTGCCGAAATTGCTGGCCACCTGCAATGTCACTTGTGGATCTTCCAAATCGAACGCACAGGTAGGGAACACAAAGTTCTCGGCCACCAACAACGTATCCACCACATCGGGAGTGGTTTCAAAATAGGCTTTATTCGCAGGGGAACGCAATGTAATAACCTCTTCAGTACCATCCTGCTCTACATACCCAAGAGTAATCTTCACACGGCAAGGCAAGCGGTCTTCAGCCGAAGCATTCTCGTTGTAAGCAATGGCTGGCACAAAGACTGCATAGATGTCGTAACCTATATTTGACAATTGGTCAGGAATGCCATAGCGCACCGAATTGGATGCAATACTCGACAATGCTATCACTTCCACAAAATAGTTTTCCGATACTTTCCCGTAGAATGAATTGCTTTGGGGTACGGCACGCACTGTCAACGGCTCTTTAGCTTGTTCAATGGTGTCGACATAGCGGTTGTTCTCGGCCTCAATCTTGATTTGCTGGCAGAAGGTTTCGAGCTTGTCGATGTTCCACTGGTCCTGTATCAACACATCGCCGTTACTGCACACCGTCTTCTCAGCTCCCGCAAAGGCTCCCTCGTAAGGGTTGCGGTAGATGTAGTAGCGAGGTTCGGCATAGCTGAGCACTCCGTTGTAGAGCTCTTCATACTTTGTCGAACGGGCCGAATCGTTCAGGTAAGCAGCCTGCGTGTTCAGGTTGAAGATGGTGCCGTCGGCAATGGCACGGCTTGTGTAGGTGTGTACCATCGAGTCGCGCTTGGGAGTGAGGTCGTTGTAGTTGAAGTAGTTCACATACTCGTCGTACAACTGGTTCCACACACGGTCGGTGGGCACCAAGGCCATGTAGCTGGAGTCCTCGCGGTTGATGTGGCCATACTCGCGCAACATTGAGTTTGTCAAGTGGAACACGGAGTCCAAGTAGACAATCTTACCGTCCACAATGTCGCCCGCCACACTCTTGTCGGGGTCAAATTCATAGACACTGTAGTGGTTCAAGAACTCATACAGTTTGTTTGTCTGTCCGTTTTGACCGATATACTCAAAGACATTGGGGAAATACTCCTCGGCCTTTTCAATCGTAAAGAGCACGCCGTTGGTCACATATTGGTTGCTGCTCAGAATGCGGCTTTCGCCAAAATGCAGGGCTGTCAACGTTTCGTACTTGCCGTTCATCAGTGTGATGGAGTCGCTGGTCAGGCTGCTCACGCTGCGGTTGGACATGGCAATGTGGTTCTGCACAAACTGGTTCACCACCTTGTTGTCCTCTTCGCGGACGCCCTGTGCCTTCTCCTTGTTGTAGTCGGCAATCAGTCTGTCGGCTTCAGCACTATCAAAATGGTCGTTCACGGGTGCAAACACAGTGAACATCTGACTGCTCTCCAACCGCTCGGCATAGCCTGTGGCCTCTATCACCCGGGCGAAGTTGGACAGTTCGCTTTTCTCTTGTATGGCTTCCCACAAAGTTCCCTTTGTGCTCTGGTCCTCGGCATAGTGATTGTCCCACTCATCGGTACATCCCACCAAGGCTGCTGTTGCCATTATACCTATTATATATCTTTTCATATTTACTAAGTTTATTGTTAAGGGAAATAGCTGGAGTTAAATGGAGACAAGTTGCTTTCGCTCCTTTTATCTCCTTTTATCTCCATGTTATCAAAGATCGTCCTCCGGTTCTCCCTCATCCGTCACACCATACACACTGCGGGGCACGATTTCCAGGAAGTCGAGCATCAACTCGCTCGAACCGTTGTCCGACACGTTGCGGAAGCGCAGGTAGTGGTCTTCATCGGGCTTGATGTGCACGGTGCAGACGATGCGGCGTACGCTCTGTGTGTTCAATCCGAGGTAGGCATGTGCTCCGCTCTGCAACATGTAAGCACCCATCGGGCCACGATAGTAGCCGAGGTTCTTCAGTGTCTTGCGTTCGGCCGCCTTCTCGTTCTTAGTCATCATGTTGTAATTGTCGGCAATGGGCACACCCAAGTCGGTCAGACTCTCGGTCATATCGATGGGAATACCTTGCGGCTTGTTGTCGAAATAAACCTGACCGATACCACGTGTGGCACTGGGTGCATATCCCAAACGAATCTGATAGTCACCTTCGCTGGGCACAGGAGGCAACTTGAAGGTCACGTCGTAGTCGCCCTGGAGGTTCAGCTCATCACCCTGGAAGCAGCGGTAGTGGTTGTGCGGACGGCGATAGAGCAAGTAGCCGTTCACCTTCACGCCCTTCAGACTGCCTTCGGGGAAGTAGTAGTTCTTTCCATAGCGTTCAGCCTCATCGTGCCCACGTGTGGGGTCGCCGTTCAGGCGGATGCCGTTGGTGATGAACTCGGGGAAGAGTGTAGCGAAGTCCATGCGGATGCGCTTGTTCTGCACCTCGGTCTGTGTCGTCAGGTCAAAGGCCACGATGTCGTCCACATAGAAGTAGATACCATTCAGGGCACTGCTCTTGTAGTCGGTCACCTTGGTCACCAACTGGCCTTCGTGTCTGAACTGGCTGTCGTAGCGACGGTTCACATAGTGTCCGTTCTTCACGCCGGCACCCTGATACTTACCCACGGTCTGCTTCTGCACGTTAATCATGGTGTGGCTCAGCAGTGTCTCGTACCAGTCTTCGGGGTTGTTCACAGTCGTCTCAATACCTATATCCACCAAACCGTTGGAGTTCAGCACATTGTACGGTGTCAACTTCTCCTTGCTCAGCACGTTGCATCCCAAGATGTGGTATGAGATGTAGCGGTTCAGCGGGTTACGACGGTCGGTCAATTGGTCAAATGCGTGCCACGGCTGTCCCATGTCATCGGGATAGACGGGGTCGTAGAGTTCACATGCCTTGTTGTACAGGTCTTCCAATGTGGTGATACCCATTGCATGATACACCTCATCTGGTTCAACAAACAGGGTGAAGCCCAACAACATCTGTTCGGGCACGGTGGCACTCTCGGTGTTGATGTCCGAGGTGTAGTTCCACCGCGGATAGGGCGTGGGGTCCCACTCTTCGTTGCGGTATACATAGAGCGAATCGGCCATACCCGTAGCCTTCAATGCCTCCATGAAGAGGCTGATTTCCGGGTTCAGCTTCATCAGGTCCACAATCATGCGGTTCGAGCTTTCGAGTACCCGGTTCACGGGTTGCACGATGCCGTTGTCCACCGAGTCGTCCTGCCACTCAAACAGGATGTGTGAGTCCTCGTTCAGGTATACCACCATGTTCGAGTCGGCATCCAGTCCGTGGCTGATTTCGATGTATCGGCGGTTCATGTTGGCATCGGCCAACACACCGTCGCCCATGTTGGCTGTGCTGAAGACGTTGTTCACCAAGTGTGTGCGGGCAATGGTGTCGCAGTCTGCGTCTGTCAGGTCGTCCAGCGAGGCGAATCCCTTTTCACTCAAGTAGGTCTCCACTGCTTCGTTGGTTGGTGCAAAGCAGGTGTATGTGCCGTAGGCTGACAGCAGTTTCATCAGTCCGGCCCGTTCCACAATCTGGGCATAGTGGCTGAACTGAGGACGCGATGTCAGGTACTGGCTCATCATCTCCCCCTTAAAGGTGTAGTAGTTCTCCGCATCCGGCTCGTCCGAGCAGCTTCCCAACCATGCGGCACCCAACAGGGCGAATATTCCATATAGATATTTTTTCATATTCATTGATTGTTAATTATTAATATGGTGTAAAACCTTCAACCTTGATCAATTCACCACGATTGACGAATTCTCTCCACTGCCGAATGCCGGGTTCTGCTTCAAGTTGCCATTCACCTTCAGTTCCTCCTCGTTGTAGGGCCAGAAGATGGCATCCAAGCGGCTCAGCTTGCTCTCGGCAGCCGACTTGTTGTTGGTATACTTTCGGGCAGCCTGTGTCTTCAGGTAGTTGGTGTTGCCCTCGCGCAATGAACGACGCACCAGGTCGAACCAGCGCTTTCCCTCGAACATCAGTTCGCGGTTGCGCTCGTCGTAGACAAGGTTCAGCATCGTTGACTTCGTGCGGTAGCGGGTGTACACCAGTGCCGACTCAGTCTCCGACTCTCCGTAAGAACGGCGGTTCACCGCATCCACCAGCGTGTAGGCTTGGCGCAGGCGGGTGTTGTCTTCGGTGCTGTAGCCGCCTTCGCTCTCGGTCACCATCAGGGTCAGTGCCTCGGCCTTCATCAGCATCACGTCGGTCAGGCGGTAGATAACCCAGTTGGCATGGCAACGTGCCTCCGGCCATCTCAAGCTCTGGTTGGATGACAAATAAGGATTCTCCTTCACATTCACCATCGCATCCTGGCTGGCATACTTGGCAACGAGGAAGCTGGTAGCCGTCTGACGGTAGATGTTTTCAAAATTACGGGTGTCGTAGCGGTTCAGGTAGACGGCAAAGAGTCCGTCGCTCACGTCGTTGGCCACCAAGTCCGAGGGACGCAGGTAACCATTGCCCTTGTCCGAACTGCCAAAACGTTGGCTCACGGCCGTGTTGCCCAGCTGGGTGTCGTCGTCGGCATAGTTCAATTCAAAAATGCTCTCTGTGGAATTACCCTCTCCAAAGATGCTGTAGAAAGCCGCACCATAATAGTTCCTGCCCGAATAGGCATCGCTCAGCAGGGGGTATCCGTTTATCAGTTTGTCCAACACGCCGGTGCTTGTGCTGCCCAGGCGGTCGAGTTTCTTCTGATATTCCTGCTGCTTGCTCAGTATCACGGCATCGGCATGCTCTATGGCCTTGGCATAGTCCTGTTTCCACAGATACATGTCGGTCAACAGGGCATGGATGGCATCCTGCGTGATGCGGCTGGTCTGCAAGGCGGGCGTTGTTTCGGGATAGAACTTCACGGCACCGCTTATCACATTTTCCAAGTCGGCAGTCAACGCGTCCAGAACCTCCATCATCGGAGTAGCCGGCAGGTCCATCTTCTGCGTGTCATCCATGTAAACCTCCATCGTGAAAGGCACATCGCGGAAGGCGCGCACCAGATAGAAGTAGTTCAGCGCCCTCAGTGCCGACACCTCGGCAATGGTGGCCTGCAGTTCGCTCTGTGTGTAGTTCGGGTCTTTCTCTGCCACACTGGGAGCGTAGTGCAACACCAGGTTACACTGGTTTATCACCTTGTAGAAGTTAATCCACTTGGTGTACTCGTTGTTACTGTTGAGGTTTTCCATCATCACGTTCTCGATGCTCGTGTCATCCGTGATGCGTTCACCTCCTGTCAGGTTCTCGCTGCGGGCCTCGCCCCACAGGATAGCGCGGTCCATCCATGCCTGCTGCTGCATGCCCGAGTAGCAGCCCATCACCATGTTCTCCACATCGCTCTCCTCGTTCCAGAAGTTGCTCTGTGCAATCTTGTCCAGTGACTCCACCTCCAAGAAGTCCTCACATCCGGTGAAGACGGGAGCTGCAAGCGACAAGCTGCAAACGGCGAGTATATTTCTTATATTCAAATGTTTCATGTCTTTCTAAATTCTTAATCTTTAAAAATCAACCGTCAATCCGAATGTGTATGACTTCGCTCTCGGCGTCTGTGCCTCATCGCAGGCAATACCGTAGCCACTGTAATTGATTTCCGGGTCTACACCCGTGTACTTCGTCAAGCAGAACAGGTTGTTTCCACTCAGGTAGAAGCGGAGTCCTCTCAATCCGATGCTCTTCAACATCTTGTTGGGCAGCGAGTAGCTCAGCTGCAGGTAGTTCAATCGGAGGAACGAGCCATCCTCTACAAAGCGGTCGCTCACCAGTGTGTTGTAGTTCGAGCTGGAACCGTACATGGCACGCGGGATGCTCGTTACGTCACCCTCTTTTCTCCAACGGAAGTTCACGGCCTCGCTCTGGTTGTTGTTCGACACCATCGACTGTGCATCCAAGCGGGCCAGGTTCATAATGTCATTACCCACACGGTAGTTGAACTGCATGTTCAAGCGCCAGCGGTCGTAGTTGAATGTCAAACCGAATCCACCGGTCAGTTTGGGCAGTGATGAACCCAGGTAGACGATATCCAATTCATTGATGTTACCGTCGTGGTTCAAGTCTTCATAGATGGCATCGCCACCCTTGAACTTGTAGTTCTTTCCCGGGTTGCTGTCGGTGCTGGTGTAGGTGTACATCATGCGCAGCGGCTGTCCCTTGTCGTCGTAGATGACGCTTCCATCGGCCGCTTTGGCAACGGGCGCGGTCTTTCCATCGGCCAGGAACTTGGCCTGCTCTTCGCGCGACATTTCGCTGAAGGTCGAGTAGTTATACTGGTACACGCCCTTGTACTTGAATCCGTAGATGGCACCGAAGGGGTTGTTCAACTGCACACGCTGCAACATGCTGCGGTTCTCTTGGTCGAACTTCTTGTTCAATGTCTCCAGTGTGGTGGCATCCATCGACAGGATTTCGTTGCTGTTGTTACCGAATGTGGCATTGAAGTCCATGAAGAACTTGCCCGACTTGATCATGCGGTTGGTCGAGATGTTGAACTCCCAACCGATGTTGCGCATCGAACCCACGTTCTTGTTCTTCAGTTCGCTGAATCCTGTGCTGGTGGGCACCTTGGTCTTCATCAACATGTGGCGGCGTGTGGCATAGTACCACTCTACAGCCAAGTTGATGCGGTCGTCCAAGAAGTGGATGTCGGCACCAATGTTATACTGTTCGTTGGTCTCCCACTGGAGGCTGCTCAGTCTCAGGTTCGAGGGGTACATGGCCGCATAGCCCATGTACTGGTCGGTCGATTCATAGAGACTCTCGTACAGGTAGTCCTCGCTGGGCTGGTTACCCACGCGTCCCCAGCTGGGACGGAGTGACAACATGCTGAGCCAGCCCTTCGACCACTCCATCCACGGCTCATCGATGATGTTCCAGCGGAGCGAAACGGCGGGGAAGTAGCCCCAGCGCTTGCCGGGTCCGAACTTGGAGGTTCCGTCGGCACGTACCGACACGTCCATCATATATTTACCCTTGTAGGCATAGTGAGCCGAGAAGGTGTAGTACATCGAGCGCCACTGTCCGAAGCCGCTCTTCAGCTCGCGCATCATACCGTTGGCACCGGGGCTGGTGACATTGCCCGAGGGAAGTCCGTCCAGCTCAGTCTCCTGTGTGGTAGATTCTCCGCTCACCAACTCAAAACGACCCATCATCATCAGTGAGTGGTCGGGGTTGTTGAAGTGAGGAATCAACGTCAACGTCTGCTTGGTGTTGAATGCCACGCTCTTCTTCGAGCCTGAGTAGGCCTTGTTCACGCCACTGTTCCAAGCGGTGGTCACCAGTTCCGAGGGGTAATACTTGTCGGTGAACTGGTTGAAGATGTTCATGTTGGCACGAGCCTCCCAGTTCAACTGCCAGCTGCTGTCATCCAAGCCCAACAGGCGGTACTTCAGGATAAGTTCCGGTGTGATATCATAGGTACCCTCATCGTTGCGGGCCAAGTTGGCACTGGCCACGGGGTTCACCAGGTTCTTCTGATTGCCGTCAAACTCACTTGAGGCCGACTGCAACATGGCATAGTAGTTGCGTGTGGCTTTGCCGGTTGAGGGGTCTTCTTCCCAGATGGACATGTTAGGCATCTTCTGGTAGGCAATCTTCAACAGGTCGTCGTAGTTCTTCTTGTTCTTGGTGTAGGTCAAGGCAAAGTTGGTCTGGATGGTGATGCGGTCGCTCACAAAGTAGTCCAACGCCACGCGGGTTGTCAGTCGCTGCAACTTCTGCTCGATAACCGAACCCGTCTCATTGTCGAAACCTCCTGACACACGGAACGTAGCCTTCTCGCCACCACCGGTCACCACGATGTGGTGGTTCTGGCGGAGGCCCCACTGGGTGACAGCATCCACCCAGTCGGTGTTGTTGTTGTACTGCTCGTATTCCGAAAAGGTGGGGTCGTAGTTCAACTCGGGAATGTTACTGGCCACGTCGCTCTGCTTGGGATTGAAGTAGCTCTCCTTGAGCAACATGGTGTAGTCGTCGCCATTCAGCATCTTATAACCCTCGGGCTGATAGGTTCCGGTGAGTCGCATCGAGTAGCTGAGGCGCGGTTTTCCACGTGTACCACGCTTGGTCTTGATTTCGATGACACCGTTGGCACCGCGTGAACCATAGATGGCCGTAGCGGCAGCATCCTTCAGCACCGAGATTTCTTCAATATCCTCTGGATTCACGTTCAGCAACTGCGAGAAGCTCTCGTCGTTGGCTGTAGAGACGTCGAAGTCGCTCATGTCCACGTTCCACTCGTTGCCGTTCACCACGATGAGCGGGTTGGCATCCACCGCCGTAGAGATGGACGAGGCACCACGCAAGCGCATGGTACTACCTGAACCAAGGTTACCTGAGTTGGCCACAATGTCGAGTCCCGAGATACGTCCCTGCAGGGCTTCGTCCACCGTTGTCACGGGCAGACCCTCGAACTCGGCCATCGAGATGCTTTGTGAAGCAAACGACACCTCGCGTTCGGGGATGGCCAAGCCACCGCCGTCGACCTTCTTCTGAGCCTTCACCACCACTTCGTCAATCACGGTGTCCGAGGTCATCTTCACGTTGAACACCGTCTTGTTAATGGGGAAGTTCAGTGTCTTGCATCCTACGTAGGTAAAGCGGATTTTGTTCTTCGGGTTCCTCACCTCCATGGTGAAGTTACCGTTCATGTCCGTCACGGCCGAGTTGATGATACGTCCGTTGGCATCCACCTCGCAGACGGCAGCCGCCATCAGTGGGCCCATATCATCGCTCACGGTACCGCTCACGGATGTTATCTGTTGTGCATTGGCTCCCACAGCTATAAGGAGCAGCACGATCATCATTCTTATTGTTTTCATCATTTTCTTCTCCTCCTTCAGTTTTAGTTAGCAGGTTTGGGGGTCCAGTCCATCGGTTGCAGCTGGCTTTCGCTGAACATCAGCGGGCCGTCAATCAGGTGTACCACAGCGTGTGACGAACTGTAGAGGTTGCCCTTGTAGGCTGTCTCCTTATCCTTTTGTGTATAGAGGTACTCGCGACACATGTTGTTGTAGAGGCTCTGATCCGTCATCACCACGTTGCGATGGTTGTTCAAGGCATCGGTCACAACGATTCCGCCGTTGTTGGCATCGACGGCCAGCGAGTAGAACTTCTTGTTCACGGTGTTCAGCTTGGATGTCTCGTAGCGTCCGCTCACCACACCTTCGCCAATGAACACGGCGTTGTCCTGGATGTGGTAGCGCAGGAAGTCGAGGATGCGGGTGCGAATCTTGTACTTCATCACCTTGGCTGCATCGCGGTTGCCGCCCCATGCCGAGTCGGTCTGTGCATCCAGGTCTTCCCAGTAGGGCAGGATGCCGGCATCATGCAAAGCGTCAAGACTTTCATTCGTGGGCACCCACACGGTGTAGTGGTAGTTGTCGAACAGGCGGATGTTGTAGTCCACACACGAATACTTGTTGTCAATCATGGCCAGCGTCAGGTTGAACTGTGCCGAGTCGGGGTCGCCACCCTTCAACAGGTCGAAGAAGCGCGAGTATTCGGGGTGTTCGCTCAATGTCTTGTAGACCGACTTGCTGCTGGTCACGGGCACCTCGCTCTCAACCACGTAGGTCTTTCCGTTCTGCAACTTGTTGTATATCTTGCTCACCTTCACCGGACGGTTCTGCTCGATTTGCAGACCGGAGGCAATGGTCATGCTGCCCTCAACACCGGCATTCTCCACGCGGATGGTGGAGCCGTTCTTGGTGCGGTAGTAGGTGTTTCCATCCTCCACATTGCCCACCACGATGAGGTTGTCCAGCAGGTCCTTCAGGCGGTTCTCCACCTGCGAGGCCGTGGCGTCGTCAATCTTTGTGCCCACGGTGTCGGCCATCACGTCGTAGATGTAGCGGTGTGCTCCCACGCTCTGGCGGTCGGTGTCGTAGTAGAACTCATACATCACCGAGGTGGTGGAACCATACGAACAGGGGTCGACGTAGCGCAACATGCCCTGGTTGGTGGGCACGAAGAAGCTGTAGTAAGAGTCCATGGAGTTGAGGTAGGGCTTGAATCCCAGCTTGTCGAGGCCCCAGTAGATGACGCTCATCGCACCCTCGGACTGCACCAGCGGGGGGAATGCCACCGATGAATAGATGGCCGGCGAGAACACCTTATTAGTAAGGTATACCACACCGTTGCATCCCATGAAGCATGAGTCGATGTCGCTGGTCTTCACTCCCAACTCCACCTTGGCATCGTTCACGATGTTCTGGAACTTGCTGGGCACCGTCTTCACAAACTCGGGCACCATGTTCACGTTCAGCAGTTCCACCAATGTCTTATCGGGCACGCGCGACCACTCTTTATACTCGTCCTGCAAGGCCTTTCCCTCGCCGTTCCACCAGGTGGTCAACGCCTCGTTGGTGGGCACCAGCAGGGCACCACAGTCGTAGTGCAGGTCTTTGTTCGCCGTGTTGGTGTACATGTAGTGGTTCCATCCCGGGTCGAAGGAGAGCATGGCGTCCACCATGGTGCGGTCGGGCGCGGTCTCCTGCTCATGCTTGTTCTGCGAGCTGAAGTAGCGGAGCACAAACACCGAGTCGTTTCCGCCATACAGGCGCTGATAGTCCTGCGTGGCCTGTTCGTCGTAGTAGGGCGCACAGAAGCGGTCGAGCAGCGTGCTCCACTGGCTCATGTTGGCATGGTTGCGCACAATCTGTGCCATGTTGTCGCTGGAGAGCATCACACCGTCCACCTTGTGGATGTATCCGTTCTTGCAGGTGATGTCGCGCTCCACAATCTTCTTTCCGTTCACCCAAGCGTCCTGTATGGAGTTGCTCTCCCCGTTGGTGAGGATGCTCAGGTCCTCGCCGTTGATGTTGTTCATCGACATGAAGCGGGGCAGGAAGTGAATCATCGGCTGCGAGTTGTCATCCTTCAGCAGGATGATACCCTCCTTCTTGTGGCGATGTTCGTCCCAATAGCGTGTCTGCGGCATGTCGGCCGGCAGGATGCGCGACACTGAGTCGTAGACCGAGATGGCCGACTCGCGACGCATACACAATCCCTCCAGCGGTTCCGGCTCGGCCTCCACGTTGGAGAGCAGTTCCACCAGATAGGCGTTGTTCACCATGGCAGAGTTCAGCAACAGCTTCTTCTGCGCATTCGACAAGTCTTCGTAGCGCCTCTTGCCCCACGGATTTGTCCTGTACCACTCGTCGAAGGCCTCATCGTCGGCAGCGAAGAGGGTCTTCGATCCAGTCTTGCTCATCACAGAGGCATAGTTCAGCTCGTCAATCAAGCGGAGCATGTTCTGGTAATTGCCCTCCTGTTGCAACTGCTCGTAGATGGACTCGCCCAACCAAACGGGCTGCCCCTCCAGGTCATCGTTGTCACACGACTGCAACATCCAGGCTCCTGCCAGACAGACACCCATCGCCGCGATGGCCCGTCCTCTGAATCGTTTTTCTGGAAACTTTAGTTTCATGCTGTTTGTTTTTGTTTTATGGATTAGTTATTTCTCAGTTTTCGATTTAAAACTTTATGGCAAAAATAAGCTATTTTTAAATAACACGCGAAACTTCACGGCACCCGCCAACCGATAACGTCAAAAACTCCCATATATACGACAAATAATCCCTCTCCGACAATTTATCCACCACGAAACAACGCCCTCAATACAAGGGATGTAGGGGATTCCTCCCTTATGCATCCGACGATGGGAATCCATTGGTCGGAGACGTCAACTTATGGTGTGGACAAGCCTTCCTTTATGCAAAACTGACGGTCTCTGTCATCCTGAACCTACAACAAAAATAATCCGTGTATTCCGCGTGCTCCGTGGTCCATCAATGTGTACTCCGCAGATCCACTCAATTGTAAACATTTTCTCACCTCATGCGTAAAAAAAAACAGAAAAAAGCCACATTCCCCCACCCTCATCCCACGGATAAAGCAACCTTAGCCTTGGGATGATGTCACCTCATCCCAAGGCTGAGCATCAACAACTTACGGATTGATTGAAATTCTGCCCATTTTTCGCGCGAAAGAAAACCTGCGCCCATACAGGCGATTCTCGTGCGGTCAGTTTTGCATAAATATACGTCCATTGTATATTTATACATTTCCCGGCCGGAAAAACCAAGGAAAAACAGCCTTCTTCCCACCCTTTAGCCGCTAAGGTGTCGAGAGGTCAGCCGCTGACCTCTCGAGAGGACACGGGCTAACCCCGGGACACCTTAGCCGCTGACCACTTGAGAGGAGACGGGCTGACCACTTTGTGCCTTACCCCATCCCCTCGCCTTCATATTGTATATATATGCAAAAATGTCCCCTTCACGGGGTGTTTCACTCCGACGGAATAGGGATAAAACAGAAGTGCGGGAATTATTACTATGGGATGTAAAGGAATGTGCTCCGTTTGTTTTTCCAGGCACGGATTTTTCATCATTATGGCACGCTTTCGTTGCCAAACAGCCACTTTTTACCTTAAATTATATAATATACCTTAAAAATAACATTTCTTAAAATGCTATTTCGGGGTGCTTTCAAATAAAAGGTGTACCTTTGCGCGGTTTTTTCATAAAACATTGATTCAGAATTAAACATAAGTGGAACGACCGTGGTTTTCACAACAACGGAGATTCCTGATTAAAAAAACATAGAAGAAAGAAATGGATAAATTCAGTTATGCTATCGGCCTGGGTATCGGCCAGAACCTGTTGGGCATGGGTGCCCGCGGCATCAATGTAGAGGACTTTGCACAGGCTATCCACGACGTGTTGGAAGGCAAGGAGACAGCCATCACTCACACTGAGGCCCGCGAAATTGTGAACAACTACTTCGAGGAGATGGAGAAGCGCATGAACGCCGAGAACATCGAGAAGGGCAAGGCTTTCCTGGCCGAGAACCAGAAGAAAGAGGGAGTGAAGGTGACAGCCAGCGGCCTGCAGTACGAGGTGCTGAAGGAGGGCAACGGCAAGAGCCCGAAGGCTACGGACAAGGTGCGCTGCCACTACGAGGGTACGCTCATCGACGGCACCCTGTTCGACAGCTCCATCAAGCGCGGCGAGCCGGCCGTGTTCGGCGTGAGCCAGGTGATTCCCGGATGGGTGGAGGCCCTGCAGCTGATGAGCGAGGGTGCCAAGTGGCGCTTGTACATCCCCTCGGAACTGGGCTATGGCGCCCACGGTGCCGGCGAGATGATTCCGCCCCACAGCACACTCATCTTTGACGTGGAGCTGATTGAGGTGATTTGATTAAAAGGGAACAAATTCATTAACAATAAATAAAAAAGTAACAAAAATGAAAAAAGCAAGTTTTTTAATGGTTATTGCCATGGCTGCCGGCTTGGTTTCATGCTCAACTCAGGCTCCCAAGGCTAATTTGAAGAGTGACACAGATTCACTTTCTTACGCATTCGGCGTGACCCAGACTCAGGGTTTCAAGGACTACTTGACACACCAGCTGCGCGTGGACACTGCCAAGATTGGCGACCTGGTGAAGGGATTGGTTGACGGTGCTAACGGCAAGGACGCACAGAGCCAGATTGCCTACGTAGAGGGTTTGAAAATCGGTAAGATGATGGCCGAAAGTTGGGTGAGCGGACTGACAAGCGACGTCTATGGCGACGACTCAACCAAGTCAATCGACAAGGACAACCTGGTGGCCGGATTCATCGCCGGTGTGATGGGCAAGGACCAGCTGATGACCATGGAGGATGCACGCAACTACGTGCAGGCCGTGATGGATGCTGCCAACGAGAAGAAGATGGAGGCACAGTATGGCTCAAACCGCGAAGCCGGTGAGAAGTTCCTGGCCGAGAACAAGACTAAGGAAGGTGTGAAGGAGACTGCCAGCGGCCTGCAGTACAAGGTTATCAAGATGGGTAAGGGCGCTATCCCCACAGCTACTGACAAGGTGAGCGTACACTACCGTGGTACGTTGCTGGACGGCACTGAGTTCGACAGCTCTTACAAGCGCAACAAGCCGACTACCTTTGCCGCCAATCAGGTAATCAAGGGTTGGACCGAGGCCCTCACCATGATGCCCGTAGGCTCAAAGTGGGAACTCTACATCCCCGAATACTTGGCTTACGGCTCACGCAACCAGGGTCAGATCAAGCCCTTCTCAACCCTGATTTTCGAGGTTGAGCTGCTCGGTATCGAGAAGTAAAAGGCTGAGGAATATCTCCCGCATTTTTAACAGGCGCGGATTACGCGGATTACACGGATATAGAACCTACTTTCGCTAGTAGCTTCTCTATACTGTCTCTGTCATTCTGAGCGCAGCGAAGAATCTGACGAGTTGTTGAGCAAAGCGAAAAATACGTCAGCACAGTTGTTTTGGCTTACGTACACAGATCCTTCACTACGTTCAGGATGACAGAGACCGTCAGAGAGCTGAAACTGGCGAGGCTTGAAATATAGGAACAAAACCGTGTTCACCCGCGCAATCCGTGCCTGTGTTCTTTTTATCACCCCACCTCTTCCCCTACCCCTCCATTTTTATGTTATAAAACATCTTTCGTTGACTCAAATGCTAAAAATAGTAGAATTTGAATAGTTTTTTATATATTTTTGCGGAGAAACGAAAAAAAAGTTCTACTTTTGCTTACGTTTTGATATTTTAAGCAACAAACATATATAATTAACAGCAATGGAAAAGATAGATAGTCTTGACAAGAAGATTCTGGAAATCATTTCGCAGAACGCACGTATCCCCTTCAAAGATGTGGCCGCCGAGTGTGGCGTGTCGCGTGCAGCCATTCATCAACGTGTACAGCATCTGTTTGACTTGGGTGTGATTGTGGGTTCGGGCTATCACGTAAGCCCCAAGACACTTGGTTACAACACCTGCACCTACGTGGGCATCAAGTTGGAGAAAGGCTCGATGTACAAGAGCGTGGTGGAAGAACTGGTGAAGATTCCCGAGATTGTGGAATGCCACTTCACAACAGGCCCTTACACCATGATGGTGAAGCTCTATGCACGCGACAATGAGCACCTGATGGACTTGCTGAACAACCGCATGCAGGGCATCCCGGGCGTGGTGTCAACCGAGACACTCATTTCACTTGACCAGAGCATCAAGAAAGAAATCCCCATCTGTACCGACTAAACCCTCACCGCCACCACCATGGAATTTCTGAACGAATATCACTTGGCGGGATTGTTTATAGGTATATGCACTTTCCTGATTATCGGACTGTTTCACCCGATAGTCATCAAGTGTGAATACTACTGGGGCACAAAATGTTGGTGGGTATTCCTGCTGTTGGGTATAGCAGGGGTAGCCGCCTCTGTTTATGTGTCAGACATCATCCTGTCATCCCTGTTGGGAGTCTTTGCCTTCTCCTCTTTCTGGACCATCAAAGAGGTGTTTGACCAAGAGAAACGAGTGCAGAAGGGATGGTTCCCTAAGAATCCGAAAAGAAAGTGAGGAGAAGCAGACCCTCCCCCATCCCCTCCGCAAGGGAGGGGCGTGAAATGTAACCCAACTCCGAAATCAGCATCTTAGCCATGAACAATTCCTACGACATAAATTCTATTTGTAAAGAGATACACCGCAACTTCCCCACACACAAAAATTCTCCCGTCATAGGCATCACCGGCAACTTCAACGAAGGGAATTGTGCCGTGGCCGACGGCTACATCCGCTCGGTGTTGGCCGCTGGAGGCACACCGCTCATCATCCCGCCATACGAAGAGGGTGAAGCGCTGTTGAACACGCTCGACCGCATCGACGGCCTGTTGCTGACGGGCGGTGGCGACATCAACCCCCTCTTCCTCGGCGAAGAGCCGGTGAAACAATTGAGCAGCATCAACCACCGGCGCGACCGGCAGGAGCTGGTGATGACCCGCCTGGCTGCCAATCGGCAAATCCCTATTCTGGGCATTTGTCGGGGCATACAGATTATGACCGCCGCACTGGGCGGAAAGCTCTATCAGGACATCCACTCGCAACACCCCACGCCTTGCATCAAGCACGACCAGACATTGGACAGAAGCTACCCCTCACACACCGTAGAGGTGGAGGAAGGGAGCTTGCTCAACCGCCTGTTTGATGGGGGAAAGAGACTGAACGTGAACAGCTTCCACCACCAGGCGGTGAAGGAACCGGCACCGGGATTCAAGGTCTGTGCCCGCGCCACGGACGGCATCATCGAGGCGGTGGAGTCGACGGAGTACAAGTCGATGTTAGGCGTGCAATGGCATCCCGAGTGCATGATTCTCTGTGGCGACGAGTCGATGCTCCCGCTCTTCCGCTGGCTGACGGGCGAGGCAGCATCTTACCACGAAGCACGAAGGCTGCACCAGCGCATCCTCACATTGGATTCGCATTGCGACACGCCGATGTTCTTCGACCAACACATCGAATTTCACACCCGCGACCCGAAGATATTGGTCGACCTGCACAAAATGACCGAAGGCGGATTGGACGCCACCATCATGGTGGCCTACCTGAAGCAGCTGGAGCGCGACGACGAATCACTGCTTGCCGCCACAGCTAAGGCCAACCGCATCTTGGATGAAATAGAGGCAATGGTGGCCCGCAACTGCACCGCCATCGAAATTGCCCGCACACCCGACGACCTCTACCGCCACAAGGCGGAGGGGAAGAAGTCCATCATGCTGGGCATCGAAAACGGCTATGCCATCGGTAAAGACGTGTCGCTCGTCGAGCACTTCCGCCGCCGTGGTGTGGTGTATATGACCCTCTGCCACAATGGCGACAACGACCTGTGCGACTCGGCTCGCGGCAACGGCGAGCACGGTGGCATCAGCCCTTTGGGCGAACAGGTTATCCGCGAGATGAACCGCACGGGCATGATGGTGGACCTCTCGCACGCGGCAGAGAAGAGTTTCTACGATGCACTGGAGATGAGCCGCACACCCATTGTCTGCTCCCACTCGTCGAGCCGCGCCCTGTGCAACCATCCGCGCAACCTGACGGATGAGCAGTTGCGTGCCTTAGCGGCTCGTGGCGGTGTGGCACAAGTGACACTCTATAGCGGTTTCCTGCGCGAAGATGCACCCGCCACCATACGCGATGCAGTGGAGCACCTCAACCACATGGTCAACATCATGGGAGTAGAGCACGTGGGCATCGGCACCGACTTCGACGGCGACGGAGGCATCATCGGGTGCGCCTCGGCTTCGGAGCTTATCAACTTCACCCGCCAACTCCTCCGCGAGCGCTATAGCGAAGCAGACATCCGCGGCATTTGGGGAGAGAACTTCCTGCGGGTGATGAGGGAGGTGCAAAATTCCTTTTAGGGATGAAAGAAGTCAGGAGTCCAGAAATAATGCAACATCATGCCGTCTCTGTCATCCTGAGGGAACCGAAGGATCTGTAAACGTCAGCAAAAAGTAATTCAATGATTCTCGATATCCACGCCCACCTCACCCCCGAAAAGTTGGACGGCCGAGCCATCATCAGCCTCTCCGTCGGTGATGAGGATTTCCAATTCTCTCCCCTACTGAAGGAGGGAAGCACCGTCCCCCTCAGCATCGGCCTCCATCCGTGGCATGTTGACGAAGGAAGAACGGCTCAGGCACGTTGTGACCTCATCTCATGGCTAAGCCTGCCCCAGGTTGTGGCTGTTGGCGAAGCAGGTATCGACCGCCTGCGTGGAGGGAAACTGGAGCTACAACTGGCCGCCTTCGAAATGCAGGCCCGCCTGGCCGACGAGCTGGAAAAACCGCTGATTGTGCATTGCGTAAAGGCCTTCGACGAGGTCATCCGCCTGCACAAGACACGCTTCCCCCACGCCCCTTGGATTATCCACGGTTTCCGTGGAAAAGCCGAACAGGCCCGCCAGCTCCTACGCGAGGGTCTCTTCCTCTCCTTCGGCGAACATTTCAACGAGGAAACCCTCCGCCTTTGCCCCCTTGACCACCTGTTGATGGAGACGGACGAAAGCACTACCGACATCGACCAACTTTACCTCCGCGCTGCCTCCTTACGAGGCATGGAGTTGGAGGATTTGAGAAAAAGAGTAAATAAGAATATAAAATCCTTAGTTCTAACTTATGAATAAAGAAACCAACCCCATGGCAAATGAGGTGCGCAACCGCATCGGTCATCTGCGCGAATATATGAAGAAGGAGGGGGTGCAGGCCGTGATTGTGCCCAGTACCGACCCGCACGGAAGTGAATATGTGCCCGACCATTGGAAGGTGCGCGAGTGGATTTCGGGCTTCAATGGCTCGGCCGGCACAGTGGTCGTCACACTCAACGAGGCTGCCCTGTGGACAGACTCGCGCTACTTTCTGCAAGCCGAAGAGCAATTGGAGGGGACGGGCATCCTGCTGATGAAGGAGAAGTTGCCCGACACGCCCTCCATCACCGACTGGTTGGGAAGTGTGCTAAAGAAGGACGACACGGTGGGCATTGACCCCACGGTGAACAACCGCGACCAGGCGGAGGTTTGGGCCGACGAGCTGATGGAGAAGTCCGGCATCTCCCTGACGCACATCCCCACGGAGTGGTGGGACGAGCTTTGGCCCCTCCGCCCCCAACTCCCTTGCGAGGAGGTGGAAATTCAGCCCCTTCCCCTTGCCGGAGAGAGCTGCACTAGCAAGCTGGCACGCATCCGCAAGGAGATTGGGAAGAAGACACTCATCGTCTCGGCCCTCGACGACATCGCCTGGACGCTGAACCTGCGCGGACGCGACGTGCATTGCAATCCCGTGGTGGTGAGCTACCTGATTATCACGCCCGACGAGGCTCATTTTTTTTCCCTACCTGAGAAAATTTCTTCTTCCGTAGGGGAATATTTGCGCGAACACAATGTCACCCTCCACCCCTACGCGGACTTCTACCGCATGGTGGCCACTTTCGACACCTACCCCCTGTTGCTCCCCACCAATTGCAACGTGGAAATCAGCACCCGTTGCCAACGCATCATCATCGAAGGTTGCCTACATATCATCGACGAAGGACGATGCACCTTTGCCCCCTCGCCCATCACGGCCATGAAGGCCATCAAGAACGAGGCGGAGATAGAAGGTTTCCGCAAGGCGATGGTGCGCGACGGTGTGGCTCTCGTGCGTTTCCTCCGTTGGTTAGAGGAGAAAATGGAGCGTGGCGAAGAGGTGACGGAGCTGAGCGCCGATGCCGAACTGACGCGCCAACGCTCGTATCAGGCACTCTTCCGCGACATCAGTTTCGACACCATTGCGGGATATGGCCACCACGGCGCCATCGTGCACTACGAACCTACACCCGAGAGCGACATTCCCCTGCAACCCAAGGGATTGCTCCTGCTCGATAGTGGAGCCCAATACATGGATGGCACGACAGACATCACCCGCACCATCCCCCTCGGCCCTCTCACCGACGACGAGCGACGCGACTACACCCTGGTGCTGAAAGGTAACATCGCCCTCAGCCGCGCCCACTTCCCCCACGGCACATGCGGCACCCAGCTCGACGTGCTTGCCCGCCAATTCATGTGGGCCGAAGGTATCAACTACCTCCACGGCACGGGCCACGGCGTAGGCTCATACCTGAACGTACACGAGGGGCCTCACCAATTCCGCATGAATCACATGCCCGCCCTGCTGCTCCCCGGCATGACGGTGACCAACGAACCGGGCATCTACCGCGCGGGAAGCCACGGTGTGCGCATTGAAAACATGATGCTCATCGTGCCCGACAAGGAGACGGACTTCGGCACCTACTACAAGTTCGACATCCTCACCCTCTGCCCCATCGACACGCACCCCATCGTCCTCGACATGATGACGCCCGACGAACTGCAATGGCTCAATGCCTACCACCAACGGGTGTATGACGAACTCGCACCACACCTCGATGAAGAGGAGAAGGAGTGGCTGAGAGGGAAGACAGGCCCCCTATAACTCCCCCGAAAGGGGAGGATTTAGAAATCCAAGCTATCCAGCCCTATGCTGTCTCTGTCATTCTGACCATACCTTATTAAAAAGAATCAAAAGAGGTTTTCGATGAGCTTTTGGCGAATAACAGCAGTGAAGAATCTGTAAACGCAAGCAAAATGTTATGCTGACGCTATCAGATTCTTCGTCCTATCGTCCTCAGAATGACAAAGACAGCATGAGAAAGGACAAAACAAATTGAGAAACTTTTTAGGTATTTTACTCCCTAAAAAAAAGAAATACTATATGGCTCTAATCAAATCAGTTCGGGGATTCACCCCACAAATAGGAAAAGACTGCTACCTGGCCGAGAACGCCACCATCGTAGGCGATGTGGTGATGGGCGACCAGTGCAGCATTTGGTTCAACACCGTGTTGCGCGGCGACGTAAACAGCATCCGCATCGGCAACCGCGTGAACATTCAGGACGGTAGCGTGCTACACACGCTCTACGAGAAATCCACCATCACCATCGGCGACGACGTCTCCGTAGGTCACAACGTCACCATCCACGGTGCCGATGTGGACGACTTTGCCCTCATCGGCATGGGAGCCACCCTGCTCGACCATGCCCACGTGGGACGCGGCGCCATCGTAGCGGCCGGTGCCCTCGTGCTGGCCAACACACAGATAGGCCCTGGCGAACTGTGGGCGGGCGTACCGGCCAAGTTCATCAAAAAGGTGGCTCCCGACCAAGCCAAGGAAATCAACGAAAAGATTGCCAACGGATACATCATGTATGCGGGGTGGTACAAGGAGAGTTAAGAATTAAAAGTTAAAAGTTAAAAGTTAAAAATTAAAGGTTAGAAGTTAAAAATTAAAGGTTGAAGTAGAGGCTGCATAAATTGTCTTTTGGAGCTGAAGAGACGGACTATGGAAGTCAGCAGCTTGACTATGGAAGTGCAGGCATGGATTATGGAAATCCATCATTCTGTTCACATGATTGCTCTTCTTCTGAACAGTTAACTCCGTTCGCGAACCGTGTTTGTTTGGTTCACAAACGGAGTTAACACTTATGTTTTCCACAAAAAAAGAGAAAAAAACCACCTCCACACTGTTACAAACCCCACCCTTCGTCGTTTACCCTTATGGAAGCGACAAACTAACGCGCATCAACGAAAGTGAAGAACTACCCATGAGCGAAGAACATCTGACATCCGTCTTTACCCGTATGCGGAAGCGGCTACAACGGTTGGCCATGCAATTCCTGCCCAGCGAGGAGGATGCCGACGATGCCCTGCAAGAGGCTTTCTGCCGCTTGTGGCCACGGGCAGATGCGCTCACAAATGCCGAGCAGGCCGAGGCGGCAACCACCCTGACGGTGCGCAACCTGTGCATCGACGAGGCACGCCGACGGAACCGACGCCCCACCCTGGAGCTGATGCCCGAACGCGACGAGGCCGACGAGCCGGAGCCTTCGCCCCAAGAAGCAATGGAGAGGGAAGAGCAGTTTGCCCTGATTGAGGAAATCCTGCACCAACGGCTGACACCCCTCCAACAACAGGTGTTGAAGATGAAGGAGTACGAGGAGATGAGCTACGAAGAGATTGCCACCCGATTGGGCATGGAGCAGACGGCCGTGAGGATGAACCTCTCGCGAGCCCGGAAGCAATTGAGAGAAGAATTCAGAAAAAGAACATCATAAAAAGAAGACCATCATGACGAAAGAAGACAACCGCTATTGGCACGACTTGGCCCGCCGATATTTTGAGGCTGAGACGACCGACGAGGAGGAACGGGCACTGAAGTGCTTTGCCGTCTCGCCCGAGGCTGACGGAGCCGAATGGGACGAGCTGCGTGCCGTGATGGGCTATGCCGCCATGGGCAGACGGGTACACGGAGGTACGGACAAGAAGGCTCCCGTCCGCCAACTGACGCACCGCACACGCATAGCGGTGGCCGCGGCCATCGTGGCAAGCCTGGTGGCAATCCCCGCCATCCGTTGGATGACGACACAGAAGGCGGAAAGTCAGGACATCTGCATCGCCTACGTCAACGGAAACCGCGTGACCGACCCCACCCAAGTGATACAAGCCATGCACCGCGCCATGGCACACGTGCAACAGGTGGAGCCTATGGCGACCGTTGAAGAACAATTGGGAAACATGTTTGAACTGATGAAGGAATAAAAACATTGAGCATTATGAAACGACTGAAAACCATACTGATTATTCTCGCGTTGGGCGCACTGCCGGCCTTAGCACAGAAGAACCTGAAAATAGACCGGGTGTTCGAACACAACTACATCGAGCGGCACAAAGCCACAGAAGTGACGGTGCAGGGACGGGAACTGAAGCCCTACAACCTGACCCTCTTCCGTAGTGTAACCTTCAACGACGGACAGGCCCTGTCGGCACAAGTCGAACAGTGGGTAGAGACGGACAGTCGCGAAGCTTACGACAAGGAGGTGGGACGAGTAAAAGGACGACTCTATTACGGATTCTTCTGCCTGCCTGCCCACAAGGGAAAGCTGCGCTACCTGTTCTACCGCAACGCAGCCCTGCAACAGGATGGGCGCGACAAGAGCCTGAGCGTGGTGTATATGGAAGGCAATGCCACACTGGAGGAATTGAAAAAGATGTTCAAGTAAAAAACAAAAAAGCACATAAGACTATGAAGAAAAAGATTCATGCACTGGTTGCACTCACACTGATGGCAACCACGGCCTTTGCCCAACAAGAGGGCACAAAGGAGACATTTCTGCAACCCAATGAAGTGATTATCGAAAGTTCAAGCGACTCGATGAGCGTCACCATCAAGGGACGACAGGGAGAGCCCAACTTTGAATATTCACACACCGTCATGCTGGCACAGGACGAAGTAACAGTGACGCGCGAACGACGTGCCGACATCCAGTTCTCCATCCCCTTTGGAAAAAAGAAAGAGAAAAAGAACCGCAACAACCATCCACGAATTGATGCCACCATGCGTGGCTTCGGCGTAGGCTTCGTAGATGCACTGGAGGCACCGAAGGGGATGAATGTCGATATGGGTGCATCGTACGAACTGATGGCTCCCTCCATCTTCGAGTGGGCTTGGTATCCCGGCCACTCGTCATTCAACCTCTCCATCGGTGTGGGCCTCAACTGGAAGAACTACCGCATGACCGACCGCAACCGCTTCATCCCCGAGGGGAACGACATCCTCATCGGGGCCTATCCCGAAGGAGCCGCCATCGAGTTCTCGCGTCTGAAGGTGTTCAGCTGGATGGTGCCCATGCTGATGAGCTACGAACTCAACGATTGGCTGAAGGTGCGCCTCGGCCCCGTGGTGAACATCAACACCCACGCCAGCCTGAAGACCCGCTACAGCCTTGAAGGGAAAGGCAAAAAGGAGACCCACAACCTGCAACACTACAACCGCCTGACCGTGGATCTGATGGGCGCCGTCTGCATCAAAGGCTTAGGCTTCTACGTGAAGTACTCGCCCTGCGATGTGCTCGACGTTGACTATGCCCCCAGTTTCAAAGGCATCTCTTCGGGCCTCATCCTCGGTTTCTAAAGGAAAAGGGCTGTGTCATACGAGCATTAAGAACATTAAGATTATATAAATGTACGCGCGCAAAAGAGCCAAGGTCGTCGGGACGACGTGCCTTGGCTCTGTTTGTTTGCATCAATAGTTGAATCCGAATTGCCAAAGGGGGACGAAGATGCCATGTCCGCGCTCTATATCGTCGCGCACTACGATACCGTTTGCCAACCCCTCAATCTGTTTTTTCCCTTTCTTTCTTCCGCCAACCTCAAATGTGTATTGACCAATGGAAAAATCAGAGTCACGGGATGAAGTGACATCGTTCCTCACTCGCATTTGGTTATAGAAGAAAGTTTCGCGCAAATTTCCCACATCAGGCGAACCTCCTGCGAGCACTGTCATCAAACTGGGATTATCCACATACACCTTCTCCACTTTTCCCAATCCGCGCATTCCTCCCGTGTCGTCGCGCAACTGGCCTATCATCCCCGCACGTTCAAGATAGTAGAGATAGTCAGGTATATTATTCTTGCTCACCCCTATCTCAGCAGCCAAATTCGATGTATTGGGCTTGTATGGTGCCAAGGATGCCACGACCGAAAGCATCTGCTTCAACTTACGGGCAGTGGACATCTTCATGTCGGCATACTGGGGAATGTCGTTCTCCACCGTCTGCGCCACCACTTGTTCCATTCTCAATTCAAAGCCTCCTTCGGACGCAAACGGGTAATAGCCGTTCTTGAGATACTCCCTGAACAAAGGCAACGGATGTTGTATGTCCGGCAAATCCACATGATGGGACAAGATTTCCTCCAATGTGTACACCGATGAAGAGACTCCATGATACATTTCCAAATACTCACGGAAAGAGAGTCCCTGCATCTGATACATCAGCGCCCGGCGGCTCAGGTCGGCTTCCCCTTGCTGGATGTCCAAAACGGAAGAGCCGGTAAACACAATGTGCAGGTCGGGATGAACATCGTATATCTGTTTCAATTCCCTTGACCATCCTTTGTACTTATGCACTTCATCGATATAGAGATTGGTTCCTCCCTCCTTCACAAACTCATCAGCCAGTTCTGTCAGCCGATGCATCGTGAAATAAATATGGTCAGCCGACACATACAGATGATTGCCCACCGTCCGATGCTCCAACAAGTACTGCAATACCATGGTGGATTTCCCTACGCCACGCGGTCCCATGATACCCACAAGCCTGCTGTCCCAACTCACCTGAGTGTACATGTAGCGATGGAAAGAGATGGGGATCCGCTTTAGCACCTCATCCATATAATTATAAAGTGTTACGTCTATCATAGCGCATCAATGAATTGGTTTTCGGTGCAAAGATATACAATTTTCCCTCATTGAGGGACGTTTTTGCCGATTTTTTCCCTCAATGAGGGATAAAATGGACCATTTCCGTCCCTCAATGAGGGAAAAAGTAACATTTCCCGCTTACCTGAGGGTGTGTCAAAATTAACTTTTTAGACGCAGATGACGCGGATGACGCGGATTTTTCTTGATTATTACACCAAATAGGTTATAATATATCTGCGTCATCCGCGTCATCTGCGTCTAAAAAATGAAAAGAGAGCATTTTGACACAGCCTCCAGGTAGGGTCTCTCCCCTACTTCATTATCGTCTCCACCGGGCGCTCTTTGGCGGCGCGCCAGCTCTGGACGGTGACGGTGAGGCAGACGACGAGCGCCACGATGAGGAAGGCCACGGCGAACAACCACCAGTGCATCGGTGTGCGGTAGGCAAACGTCTCAATCCACCGCATATAGAGGCTATGGGCCACGGGGGCGGCAAAGAGGAAGCAGACGGCCAGGATGCGGAGGTACTGCATGTTGAACATCACCAGGATGCCCCGCGTGGTGGCACCGAACACCTTGCGGATGCCAATCTCCTTGCGCTTGGCACGCGTCTCGAAGAGGACGAGGCCGAAGACGCCTATCAAGGAGATGACAAGCGAAATGATGGAGCCGGTGAGCACCAATGTCTTCTGATTATTCTCTTCGCGATAGGCACGTTCAAGGATACGCTCTTTAGTGATGATGGAGTAGTCCTTCTCTGCCAAGTCATGCTTTTGGCACACATCCTCTACCTGACGGATGACCGCAGCCATCTTGTCAGGCGAAGAGACACGGACAGCCATCTTGTCCAACTGGTATAATGTGTTTACGTGGAAAGCCGAAGGGCCTATCAGGTTACGCATGTTTCGGGCATTGACATCCTCCGCATATCCCACAACCTCGATACCTTTCCCATCTTTGGTGGCAAAATAGATGCCAAACTCTGTACCCAAAGGGATGCTGCCATATTCCCTCCGAGCCGCTTCGTTGAGAATGAACGAGAATTGGTCTTCTTGACGGAAGTTACGCCCTTCGGTAATCCGTATCCCCATTACATCCAGGAAGTCAGGTTCTACCACATACACCTGTAAGGATATATACTCCCCTTCGTACGGAGTACCCCACTCCATGGTAATATCCTTTTCTCCCAATACATCACGACACTTGGCCGCGCCCACCACGTCGGGTAACATCTTCAGGTCGCTCTTGATGGCTTCACTCATCGATATTTCTTTGAGTCTTGAACTCTGTAAATAGAAAATAGAGTCGCGGGCATACCCCACGGGCATGGTGGCGATGTAGTGATGCTGGGCATTCATTAGAAGCAACAGGACAACAACGGCCAACGAAGAGGTGAACTGCACACCGATAAGCCCCTTACGCAATGTCCGTCCGCGCTCACTGAGGGCAAAACTGCCGTTGATGACAAGGGCGGGCTTACGGCTCGTCTGATACCAAGTAGGGTAAGCACCGGCACCAAGTACGATCAACAAGGCCATCGCCACCATAATGCAAAGAACATCAAGGTTCTTGTCTAAAGCCATGTCACAATTCATCAGTTCATCCAAATAGCCACCTTGAACGATGAACCACAAGGCACCGATGGCAAACGAAACAGAAAGGAGAATCACCACCACCGTCTGTCCGACGAGCGACCAACGCAAGGAAGTGGTAGAAGCTCCAAATATCTTGCGCACGTTGATGGCCTTGATGTGGTAGGGAATCATGGCCATTGCAAAGTTAATGTAGTTGATGGCGGCAATGATGACCACAAGCGTTGCCAACATGATGTACAACAGGAACATGTCGCGGCTGCCCCCTCCGCCAAAGTCGGCCTTATCCATGAAATAGACATCGTGCAAGGGATAGAGGCGGAAGCCCGCCTTGGCCAGTTCCTCTTCACTTGGCTTTGTGCCCGGAGCGTTGTTGACGTATTTCGTGAACAAATCCTTCTCTGCCAACTCCGAAGTGATTCCCTTATGCAAGCGGAGGTAGCATTGATAGTTACCGCTGATGCCGTCTTTCTTTATTTTGCCATACGCCCCTTCGGATATTATCATGTAGCAAGTGTTGGCCACAATGGTGTTCTTAGGAAAATCGCGATAGACACCCGTTATCTGAAAATAGGTTTTGGCATTCTTGGCCGGTTCGAAGGTGAGTCCCAAGTAGCTGTCGCGCTCGCCGAAGAGTTTTCGCGCAGCACTCAGCGGCACAATTACTTCGTGTGGATTACCACTAAAGTGGCTGTCTCCCTCCACCATATCAAAAGTGAAGACTTCCGTCCATCCGGGAAGCACGGGTTTTATCTTGAATCGCACCGGCTCTTTCCCGAAAGCCGAGTCAGAGGGGACAACGTCGAACTTCTCTTCGTTGAACGCCACGGCCAGTTCCTCCACACCATCGGGCAAGCTGTTGGCAAGACCGTCCACCATTATGCCTGTAAAGAGAAAAGTACTTCGATCTCCACTATACATTTGCAACTTGTAGAGTTGGTCGGGGTCACGATGTTGCCGGTCGTAACCATACACCCATTTCACCTCTGCCATCAACACGTAGAAGATGACGAATGCCAAACTCAGGCCCAGCAGGTTGAGCCAGAAGGCCGCACCGCGTGCGGCGAACAGATTTTTCAAGTAGTCTTTCATAATCATATGTTTTTTGTCCTTTCTTTCAATGCCTTTAATCTCTTGTTTTCCAAGACTCTACAGTTTCCTGAAAATTCTCGGGTTGGAAACTCGCGTTTCCCTATTGGGGAACTGTCGTTTCCTTGGTGGGGAACTTCAGTTTCCTCATAGGGGGACTCGCGTTCCTCTTGAAGGAAACGGAAGTTTCTTACTGGGGAAAAACTTTTCCCCTTTGAGAGAGAACTTTGTACCCCTTTACGGGAAAC
>JAFTYI010000005.1 GCA_017464815.1 Bacteroidaceae bacterium
GAGGAAGTAGTAACGACCAGTCGTAACCAGCTGATAAATCAATGCCGTTTTGTCTACATAGAGATAACCGTCCTTGCGAAGGCTTTCAAAATTCTGCACACCGATAGGGTAAATTCTTTGGCTCATACTTTTCTGCTTTTTAGTTGCGAGAGCAAAGATAAACGTTTCCTACCAAACAAACAAATTATCCACGGAAATTCTTGTGTGAGAACATCTTCTAAGTTTTCCTTTTCCGACAACCTCCATAATTTTATCTATTACAAAAAAATGTAATAGCAAATAGCCACGCTCTACAGGCGGGCTTACAACCGGTTGCCCAACCGACTATATCCGCTCTACTTGGGAATGATGATGTATGCCTCACCTGCATGTAACCGACCCGAAGCGGCCAAGGAGATAGCACAATGCATTCTTGACACTAAGGAGAAAATTCCATCTAAAGCTGTGGAGGAGATGAAAGAGAGAGCTAGGGAAATTGTGATGGGGAGATTTCCCCATCACAAGCGGTCGGCGTAAATTTCGGCCATGAGTTTCTGATAGCGGTTCTCCAGTTGCAGATAGGTCTGTTTGCGGCGGACGAGGGCCTCCAGTTCCACAAAGTATTCGTGCCACGAGAGTTGGCCTCCGTGCAGGGCTTGGCCCAGCAGGCAGAAGGTGGTGTCCATCAGGGGGAGGTCGTAGGCCTGCATGGCTTCCTCGACCTGGCGCACCTCGTTGTAGAGGGCTTGCAGGGAGGCCTCGACTTGCAGGGCCACCTCCTCGCGCCTCAGCTCGGCACTGAGCGAACGGGCACGGGCGGCCTTCACCTTGCCACGGTTGGAGAAGAGGGGGATGGAGCCGCCCACGATAAAGCCGTTGAACGCTTCGGTGGGCGAGGTGCTGTGCTTGTAGCCCACCTCCAGCTTGGGGAGGAGGCCCGAACGCTGCACTGCCACCATCTTATGGGCGGCACTCTTCTGGGCATCGGCCAGCCTGAGCTCGCTGCGCAGGGGCATCACCTCGTCGCGAAGTGTTTCGTAGGCGGGCAGGGGGCGGATGGCGGGATAGGCGTTGCCCACCATCTGACTGATGTAGCGGTTGCCGTTCATGGCGAGCAGGCGCTGCAGGGCCTCGCGGTGGGCGGCGGCGTTGTCGGCCAGCTCGGTGCGCAGGGTCATCAGGTCGAGCCGTGCGCGGTTCACCTCGAGGGCTGTGGCTTCGCCCGACTCCAACCGCTGGGCGGAGAGGGCCACCAGGCTGTCGGCATTCACGGTGAGCATCTCCAACAGTTCTTTTTCGCGATTCAGCCCTATCAGCTCCAGGCAGAGGAGCTTGGCCTCGAGCAGGATGCCGCGCCGCTCGACGGCATAGCGCTGTTCGCTCACGTCGGCCTGCAGGCGGTTATACTTGCTGCGCGTGGCGTATGCCGTGGGGAAGTCGAAGCCCTGTGTCACAGTGAGTTCGTCCTGACGGAGCGATGAGTTTTCCGTGTCGAACGAGCGGGTGTAGCCCACCGAGGGGTCGGGCAGGTTGTTCTCGGCCTTGACCTCCAACAGGTCGGCTTTGACCTCCTCGCGCACGGCCCTCAACAGGCGGTTGTTCTGTTCGATTTGCTCCAATACGGGGGCGATGGGGTCGGCCGTCTGGGCCATGGTGGAGGTGGTGAGCAGGCTAAGGAGGAGGAGGAGACCCACCCCAACTCCGTCGCACAGGGCACTGTGCTCCCCTCGCCACGGCACGAATTGACATTCAGTCAATTCTCTATCGGCCTTGCTACGCCCTCTATGGAGGGGGGTAGATAGTATTTGTTTCAGTTTGCGAACGTTCATATCGGTTATATTGTTTTACAATTAACTATTCATACGTAAGGTGCTTTCAAGGGTCACAGTGACCCATGGCCGCGAGTCACTGTTACTCTTGGCCAAGGGTAACAGATACTCGTGAGCAAGGGTAACAGATACCCTTGACGACGAGTATCAGATACCCGCTGGAAGCCCCTGTTCATGCGGGTTTCAGAGGGGGAGTCGTTTTTGGCTCTGCCACTGCTCGCGAGGATGGTATTTTTTCTATACATTATCATTACCTTTTTCCTTCCTGTGCATCATCAGGTAAACAATAGGGATGATGAAACCGTTCAGGAACGTGGATGTTAAAAGTCCGCCGAGGATGACCTTGGCCATCGGGCTTTGAATCTCGTTGCCCGGCAGGTCGCCGTTCACGGCCAGCGGTATCATGGCCAGGGCCGAGGTGAGGGCAGTCATCAGGATGGGGTTCAGGCGGTCGAGCGAACCCTCCACCACGCTGTCGTACACGCCGTGTCCCTGGGCGCGCAGGTGGTTGTAGTTGGAGATGAGCAACATGCCGTTGCGCGTGGCGATGCCGAAGAGCGAGATGAATCCGATGATGGCGGGGATGCTCAGCTCGCCCGAGGTGATGAGCAGGGCAAACACGCCGCCAATCAGTGCCAAGGGGAGGTTGAGCAGGATGATGCCGCTCTCGCGGGCGCTCTTGAACTCCATGTATAATAATAGGTATATGACGATGATGCTCATCAGGGAGGTGAGCAGGAGGGTGTTGGAGGCCGCCTGTTCGCTCTCGAACTGTCCGCCATACTCGATGTGGTAGCCCTCGGGGAGGGTGATGGCGGCGTTCACCCGCTCCTGTATGTCGTTCACCACGCCGCGTAGGTCGCGCCCGCTGGTGTTGGCCGAAATGACCACCTTGCGCTTCACATTCTCGCGGCTGATGGTGTTGGGACCCATGGCCGAGGTGACGTCGGCCACGTAGCTCAGGGGGATGCGTCCCTCGGGAGTGTCAATCATCAGCTCCTTCACATCCTCCATGCGGTCGCGCCGCTCGCCACTGGTGCGCACGACGAGGTCGAAGGTCTTGCCCTCCTCGTAGACCTGCGACACCACTTCGCCACCCATGTTTACGCTGACAAACTCGGCAAACTCGGGGAGGGTGATGCCGTAGCGGGCGAGCATCTCGCGGCGGGGCACAATCTTCAGTTCGGGGCGCTCAATCTGTTGCTCGACGTTCAGGTCGGCAATGCCCTCCACGTCGCTGATGGCCTCCTTTATCTGGTTGCCCATGGCGAACATGCGGTTGAGGTCGGTGCCGAACAGTTTGATGGCGATGCTAGCCTTCGTGCCGCTCAACATGGCGTCGATGCGGTGGCTGATGGGTTGGCCTATCTCCACGTTGGCCCCGATGAGTGTGCCCAACTTCTCGCGCACCTCGGCCGTCAGCTCCTCGCGCGAACGGTCCTTCAGGGTAAAGGGAGCCTCTATCTCCGAGGTGTTCACTCCCAGGGCATGTTCGTCCAGCTCGGCGCGTCCCGTCTTGCGGGCCACGGTCTCAATCTCGGGGATGGTGAGGAGCAACTCTTCCGCCCGTCGGCCGATGCGGTCGCTCTCCTCCAGCGAAATGCCGGGGAGCGAACTGACGTTGATGGTGAATGACCCTTCGTTGAACGACGGCAAGAAACTGTTTCCCAGCGTGAAGAATCCCACCAGCGCGCCGATGAACAGGGCGATGGTGCCGCCCAACACCCCTTTCCTGTGGCACAACGCCCATTCGAGCGCAGCCCGGTAGTAGCGCTTCAGCCACACGACGAGGCGGGCATCCTTCATCTCACCCTCTCCCTTACCACCTTTCAACAGATAGCTACAGAGCACCGGCGTCAGCGTCAACGCCACCAGTGTGGAGGCGAACAGTGCCACGATGAAGGCAATGCCCAGCGGCACGAGCATACGGCCCTCCATACCCGTGAGGAAAAAGAGGGGCACGAAGCTCACGACAATAATCAGCGTTGAGTTCAAGATGGGCATACGCACCTCGCGACTGGCTTCGTAGATGATGGTGAGAAGGGATTGTTTAGGAGTTAAAGGAGTTATCGCTTCGCTAGGAGTTAAAGGAGTTAAAGTCGAATGTTCCCGCAACCGTTTCCACACATTCTCCACATCCACAATGGCATCATCCACCAACGAACCGATGGCGATGGCCATACCTCCGAGACTCATGGTGTTGATGGTCAGCCCCATGAAGTGAAGGGCCAGGACGGAGAAGACGAGCGCGAGTGGCAGGGTGACAAGCGAAATCACCGTGGTGCGCACATTGGCCAAGAACAGTGCCAGGATGATGACCACAAAGATGGCACCCTCCAGCAGCGACTGCTTCACATTGCCGATACTGCTGTCGATGAAGCGCGACTGGCGGAAGATGTCGGTGTTCACCTTCACGTCGGGCGGCAGTGTGGCCTTCATCTCCTCCAGTGATTGGTCTATCTTCTCGGTCAGCTCCAAGGTACCCGTCTGAGGCTGCTTGGTGACGGTTATCAGCACGGCGGGCTTTCCCTCCACCGAGGCACAACCAATCTTGGGCTCCTGGGCACCGATGCGCACCTCGGCAATGTCGTTCAGGGTGACGGGCACCGTGCCCATACGCTTCACCACGGCCCGGCCAATCTCGTCCACACGGGTGGTCGACACCATGCCGCGCACAATGTACTCGTTGCTATGTTCGTAGAGCACGCCGCCGTTGGTGTTCACATTCATGTCGCGCGTGGCGGCCAACACCTCGTCCACCGTCACTCCGTAGTGACGCATGCGGGCGGGGTCAATCAATATCTGATACTCCTTCACGTCGCCACCGAGTACGGCCACCTGTGCCACACCGCCCGTCGAGAGCAGGCGCGGACGGATGGTCCAATCGGCCAGTGTGCGGAGGTCGAGCATCGAGGTGCTGTCGGCCGTCAGGCCTATTATCATCAGCTCACCCAAGATGGACGACTGGGGGCCAAGGGTAGGTTTGTTCACATTGTCGGGCAGCTCCTCGGCCACAAGGGAGAGCTTCTCCGACACAATCTGACGGGCCAGATAGATGTCCGTACCCCAGTCGAACTCCACCCACACGATGGAGAAACTGTGCGTGGATGACGAACGGACACGGCGCACATAGGTAGCCCCGTTCACGGCCGTCTCGATGGGAAAAGTCACCAGTTGCTCCACCTCTTCGGCGGCCATACCGTTGGCCTCGGTCATCACCACCACAGTAGGGGCATTCAGGTCAGGAAACACGTCCACCTCGGTGTGGTAGGTGGTGTATAGTCCGCCCACCATCACCAGTATGCTGGCCACCAACACCAACAGGCGGTTGTTGAGCGAGAAGTGTATGATTTTGTTTAGCATAGAATAGTTTCTTAATGTTCATGACTATGTCCCGGTATCGCCTTGCTCACCGAAGCCAAACGCACGTGATAGGCCCCCTTCATCACCACACACTCGCCGGCATGGATGCCCGAGAGGAGCTGCACCTCGCGCCCGTTGTCGGCCCCCAAGGTCACTTCGCGACGTTCGTAGCACTCTTCATCCAACTGGACATAGACGAAATGGACACCCTGCTCCTCGGTCAGTGCCGTGTGGGGTACACTCAGCACACCCTGCTCCTCGTCAGAGAGCAACCATATCTCGGCGAATGAGCCGGGGATAAGCTCCGTGCGGTAGTCCATCTCGAAGGTCACGGGCAAGTAGAAACTCTGCTCGCCGGCCGTGCGGCCGTAGGAGAGCAGGCGCCCGTTCAGCTCGTCGAGCGTGTATACCTTATTATTATATGAAGTGCGGAAGTTGGCCGAGCGGACGTGTCCAAGGGCGGCATAGTGGCGCTCGGGCACGTCGGCACGCAGGTAGAGGCGGTTGTTGCGGGTCACGGTCAGCAAAGGTTGGCCCACCGTGACGTAGTCGCCCTCCCTCACCAGACAGTTCTTCAGGTAGCCACCCATAGGTGCCTCCACACGCACGCCCCCTTCGTTGGGACGGTCGGCCTTCAGCGCCTCGTAGGTCAGGCGGGCATTCTCGTAAGCCTCCTTGATACGGATGTACTCTTTCTCTGACACAATCTTGTTGGCCACCAGCGGGGTGGTGCGTTCATACTCCTTGCGTGCCGCCTCGTAGGCAATGCGCGCCCGCTCGGTGGGGTTTCCATCGGCCATGTGTCTGGACGAGATGCTCATCAGGGCCGCACCCTTTCCCACCTGCACACCATCGATCAGTGGGCGGTTGAAGCTCACCACACCGGCCACGTTGGCCACCACCGTCTGCTCCTCGCCTTGGGCAGAGAGCACCTCGCCACTCACGGCTATCACACGGCGGAAAGGACCGCCCACCAACTCTTCGGCCACAATGCCGGCCGCCCGTGCCTGCTCGGGAGCGATGACGATTTCTCCCGCATGAGCCTCATGGGCATTGCCCTTGCTTGCGTCGCTTGCCTCGTGGGCATGAGCCGCCTCCGTTTCATGACCATGCAGCGCTTTGTGGGCATGTCCGTCGTGTCCGGCATGCGCCTCCTCGGCATGATGATGTTCGTGATTATGCGTAGCTGCATGCGCGTGTCCGGCATGCGCCGAATGGTCGTGTCCATGATGGTGGGCATCTTCCTCATGGCCGTGTCCGTCGTGAGATTGTCCTCCGCAAGCCGTCGTCAGGCACAACGCGAACAGACTGGCACTCACCCAATTAACTATCTTTCTCATTATCTTTCCTTTGCTTTATTCTAAAAAAACGTTGCAAAGGTACTCATTTGCATTTACAACCGAGTTGCAAAAGAGAGGGGGGCTTGAACGATGCAATGAAACCGTAGGGAGGATGTTAATCTTAGAAAGTATTTACCATCATACGGTAATTAAATTCACACTTCCAGTTTGCCTCTATTCCATCATTGGGAGACGTCGCATAACGGGTGCACTTTTGCATATATATACAATACGAGAAGGGCGGAAGAGTGAAAAGGAGAAGTGCGTGTGCACATCCTCTGTCGGCCGTGTGCACACGCGCGGTGGAGATTCTTCAGACATAGCACTATAGATTGTGCACACGGGTGGTAGAGGATGTGCACACGGGTGGTGGAGAAGATACACACGAGTGAACGGGATGCATATTTATACACTCGCCCTGTATATTTATGCAAAACTGACCGTGTGAGAATCGCGTATATGCACGCAAGTTTCCTTGCGCACGAAAAATAGCCAGAATTTTAATCGGAGCGTAAGTTGCTGATGCTCAGCCATAGGATGAGGTCACCTTAGCCTTGGGATAAGGCAGACTTAGCCCTAGGATGATGCCAGAAGAGCAGGGTACTTTTTCCTTTTCTTTACACAGTGCATACAGAAACCTTTACATCAAAGTCCGACAGGCATCCTATGAACACATTCAATGTGCAAACAGCTCCTGCAACACCTCCAGCGAGCGGAGTTGGGGAAACGAGGGGATGTGGAGGCGATAGAAGTCGTTGAGCACCTCGAGGCAACGCAGGCGTTGCAGACGGTTGAAGGGGAAAAGGTGCATGGTGCCGAAGTTCATGCGCATGAGGCGAGGGATGAAGACAGCCTCCTCGGGACGCAGATAGTGGCCATGCAACGGTGGACGACGGGAGAAACAGGCGCCTTGGAGATCGAAACAATCGCCCGCCTGATAATCATCCAAGTTGGGATAAAGCCCCAAGAAGCGGGAAAGGCGCATGAGGAAGACAAGGTGGAAATTGGCCACTCCCGCCCCTTGGCAAGCATCGAGGATGCGGATGGAGTGCACCAGATAAGCAAAGAGGGGGGCATTCTGTCCCTCTTCGCGCAAAGCGTGATGGAGAAACTCGCCCAAGAAAAGGGCGATGGCCGATTTGTAGGGATCGAGCGGCAATGAATGAAGGGGATGAAGCAGACGGGCCTCGGTAATGCGACGCAACTGGGCCGTGTTGCGCCCCTCGGCCTCCAGTTCGAGCAACGCCAACGGATGGAAAAGGGAGGGACGCACACCTGAACCTCGCGCGCGCGATACCTTTATAATATAGAAGGTGCGCCCTACGGATTCGGCGTAGACATTGACGATGTGCGAAGTGTCGTTGTACTTCAGGCAATGAAGCACCACGGCGGCGGTCTTTTCCTGCATACAAAAATAGGTTCTTCTGTTCTCTCCCGCAAAACTACAAGAAATATAGGAAAAACACAAGAAAAGGAGCAGATTATTTAATCAGCACCTGAAAACGGGGGAATCAGCCAAAATAGACAATTATATCATTTTCAACACATTAAATGAAAAACGAAACGAACACCAAGAAATTATTTCTAAAAAAAGAGCAGAAATGTTTTGCCGATTCAAAAAAAGGCCGTACCTTTGCATCCGCAAATGAGAAACAAACCTCAGGAGCACCGCGAAAGTGGTTTCAGGATGGCCCGTTCGTCTATCGGTTAGGACGAGAGATTTTCATTCTCTAAAGAGGAGTTCGACTCTCCTACGGGCTACTAAGTAACAAGATTTTTAAAGAACAAAATTTAAGAGATTAGTCGAGATGGCAAATCATAAATCATCAATCAAGAGAATCAGACAAGAGGAGAAGAGAAGACTCCACAACAGATACTACGGTAAGACAATGCGTAATGCTGTTCGCAAGTTGCGTGCAACTCACGACAAGGCTGAGGCTGTAGCGTTGTATCCGAAAGTACAGAAGATGTTGGACAAGTTGGCAAAGACAAACCTTATCCACAAGAACAAGGCTGCAAACTTGAAGTCCAAGTTGTCTGCTCACATCAACAAGCTCGCTTAATAACCAGCAGAGAGTCATCCACCCATTGGTGGAATCAGAGAGGCCATACCTTCACAAAAGGTGTGGCCTATATATTTTTGAGGCAGGTTCAACAAATTACCACAGGTTATTGAGGGTCTGTCCGAAAATCCAGTTGCAAATTATCCCGTCTCTGTGTCATTCTGAACGCAGTGAAGAATCTGAATACGTCAGCATTATAGTGTTCTGCTTGCGTTTACAGATTCTTCACTGCGTTCAGAATGACAGAGACATCATGTATACCATATACAACCGACTTTTCGGACTGACCCGAACTTTATCCCCTTTTACCTCCACTTTTCCCGCTTTTTATTTGTCCATTCAGCAAAAAATATGTATCTTTGCTTGCTTTCTGCAACCAAGCGGAAATCAAAGGTGCAGGAAGCCATTCAGAGTGATATTAACAAATAAAACAAAATGGCAGAAGAACAAGAAATGCTGAACAATGGGGCGGAATATTCCGCCAGCAACATCCAAGTGTTGGAAGGCTTGGAGGCTGTGCGCAAACGCCCTGCCATGTATATTGGTGACACAGGCGAAAAGGGTTTGCACCACCTGGTGTATGAGGTAGTGGACAACTCCATCGACGAAGCCCTCGCCGGATATTGTACCCACATTGAAGTGACTATCAACGAGGACAACTCCATCACTGTGCAGGACAACGGACGTGGTATCCCCGTAGACATGCACCCGAAGGAACACAAGTCGGCCCTGGAGGTGGTAATGACCGTGTTGCACGCAGGTGGAAAATTTGACAAAGGCTCCTACAAGGTGTCCGGAGGTCTGCATGGCGTGGGTGTGTCGTGTGTGAACGCCCTCTCAACCAAGATGATTACTCAGGTACACCGCGACGGAAAAATCCACCAACAGGAATACTCATGCGGAAAGCCCGTGACCGCCGTAGAGGTGATTGGCGAAACAACCATCACCGGCACACGCCAACAATTCTGGCCCGACTCGGACATCTTCAACATGACAACCGAATACAAGTACAACATCCTGCAGGCACGCCTGCGCGAGTTGGCTTACCTGAACGCCGGCATCACCATCACGCTGACCGACCGTCGCGAGGTGGACGAAGAGGGCAACTTCAAGCAGGAGACCTTCTATTCTGAAGAGGGATTGAAGGAATTCGTGCGCTTCCTCAACTCGTCATACGACAAGCTCATCGAGGATGTCATCTACATCAACACCGAAAAACAGGGCGTACCCATCGAATGCGCCATCATGTATAACACCTCGTACCGCGAGAATCTGCACTCTTACGTGAACAACATCAACACCATCGAAGGTGGTACTCACGAGGCCGGTTTCCGCATGGCCCTGACCCGCACACTGAAGAAGTATGCCGAGGACAGCAAGGCGCTGGAGAAAGCCAAAGTGGAGATTGCCGGCGAGGACTTCCGCGAAGGACTCATCGCCGTCATCTCAGTGAAGGTGGCCGAGCCTCAGTTTGAGGGACAGACCAAGACCAAGTTGGGCAACAACGAGGTGATGGGTGCCGTACAGCAGGCTGTAGGCGAAGCATTGGGCTACTACCTGGAAGAGCATCCGAAGGAAGCCAAGGTGATTGTGGACAAGGTGGTGTTGGCCGCAACGGCCCGTATCGCCGCACGCAAGGCACGCGAGAGCGTACAGCGCAAGAGCCCGATGAGCGGTGGCGGATTGCCCGGCAAGCTGGCCGACTGCTCATCACGCGATCCCGAGCGTTGCGAACTCTTCCTCGTCGAGGGTGACTCGGCCGGTGGTTCGGCCAAGCAGGGACGTTGCCGCGAGTTCCAGGCCATCCTGCCCTTGCGCGGTAAGATTCTGAACGTGGAGAAAGCCATGTGGCACAAGGCCTTCGAGAGCGACGAAGTGAACAACATAATCCAAGCAATGGGCATCCGCTTCGGCATCGATGGCGAAGACAGCAAGGTGGCCAACATCGACAAGATCCGCTACAACAAGGTCATCATCATGACCGATGCCGACGTCGATGGACGCCACATCGACACCCTTGTAATGACACTCTTCTACCGCTACATGCCGCAGCTTATCCAAGGCGGCCACCTCTACATCGCCAACCCGCCGCTCTACCTCTGCAGCAAGGGTAAGGTGAAAGAGTATTGCTACACCGAGGAGGACCGCATGCGCTTCATTGAGAAGTACGGCGGAGGAAGCGAAGGCGGCATCCACACGCAGCGCTACAAAGGTCTTGGTGAAATGAACCCCGAGCAGTTGTGGGAAACAACCATGAACCCCGAAAACCGCATCCTGAAGCAGGTGAGCATCGAAAATGCAGCCGAAGCCGACTACATCTTCTCCATGCTTATGGGTGACGACGTAGCCCCCCGCCGCGAGTTCATCGAAAAGAATGCCACTTATGCCAACATCGACGCATAATGCGTTACAGATAAAAAGACAACAGATAAAAGAGAGTAAGTAGAAACTCTGGACAACAACATTATTATTGGCAGAAGGGGCTGCACCGTGATGGTACAGCCCCTTCCTTTTTTTCTTCCCCAATGTTATAATGGGGTAGTCCGAAAAGTCGGTTGTATATGATTGGTTTTCATGATGTCTCTGTCATTCTGAACGAAGTGAAGAATCTGTAAATGGCTGCATTATAGTGCCCTGCTTGCGCAAACAGATTCTTCACTTCGTTCAGAATGACAGAGACGGCATAATTTGCAAGACTGAGTCTGTATAATGAAAGCGGTCAGAATCTTACATACACCTGCATCTGGAGCAAACTGTATTTTTTGTCAGGGTTAGCCGTGCGGACACCATCATTGCCATAAGAAACGCTACGGTCATCAATGTAACTGTAACCCGCCTGGAAGAGAAGATTCTTGTCCAACCAGTAATTAAGGCTCAAACCATAAATGCTCTTCTGGGTGTCGGAAGTCTTTTCATTGCGATAAACATCCCACTTACCGTAAACCTTGAATTGCTTGCCCACGGGGACACCTACAGCTGCATACCATCCGTCTGCCTCGTCGCCCCAATTGGCATTACTGATGCTCTTGCCTTTTGAGGTTATGTACTCGGCACGGGCCGTCCAGTCAGCTTCGTATTTTACACCAAACGCCATACGGTTGCGGTCAACGGTCGCACCATTGCCCGTGTATTCACCTTTCCACCCGAAAGCGCCAATCTGAAGGTCCTTAAAGGGAGAAAGCCAAAGGCCACCAATGATGTCCTTATTCTCGTTGGCATCCTTGTGGTTTATGCCTTGTCCGTTATACACACCCACCTGGTAGTGCAAAAGGTTATGCCCATCATTGCCCACGGGAAGGAGGTCGCCCTGAAGCACGAGGCCCAAATCGCGACCGCCACTTGCGTGTTCACCACAGCGGTCGTTCATTCCGGCCAGTTTACTGATGACCTGTGCATTGGAACCGAATCCTACGGTCCACGGATTATAGGGGTTCTCAAACGTGAAGACACGCTTCATCTGCCCGAAACGTACGTTGAGCCACGAATATTTCACCCACTCGGCATAGGCGTCAATCACACGGGGTCCCTTATCTACACCGGGTGCTCCGGCCATCTCTGCCTGAAGGCGGTACTTGAAGTCTTTGGCCACAGTGCCGTTGACATAGACGCGGGCATAGCGCAGGTTGAAGCCCGCCGTTTTGTTCACACTCTCATCGGTATAATAAGAATAGTCGCCCACGATGTAACCGCCCAGCTTAGCGGTAATGGGCGTATCTTTCAGCTTGGGAAGCTGCGCCTTGGCCACTTGACCTGCACCACACATTGCGGCCAACAGAGTCACGGAAATGATTTTTTTCATATCTGCAATTATTGTTATGTCGATTATTCAAAAGAAGGATTTATATCTTCAGACGTTAAGATTTAAATCTTCAAGCATAAAGAACCGTATCTTGAAGCATAAAGAACCGTATCTTGGATTCTGAAACTCCATGGCTTGACTTTGAGACTCCATGGCTTGACTCTGAAAGTCCATATTCTGAGGTCTGAAGGTTATAATCTTCCGTATTGAAGATGAGCATTCTTCCGCACTGATGAATGGCATTCTTCTGTCACTCAGATTGCATTCCTTTGCTTTGTTCAATAAAAAAGGCTCACGCTTCACATGGGAGAGCGCGAGCCTTTTTATAGAGGGGATGCAATTATGCTTCTACTTCACCACCTCTTTCCTTGCGGCTCATCACGCGGTAAGCGATAGGAGCAGCGATGAAGAGTGAAGACAATGTACCGAAGATAACACCCAGAATCATGGCGAATGAGAAGCTGCGGATGCTGTCACCACCAAGGATGAAGATACAGAGCAACACGGCCAATGTACTTCCTGAGGTGTTGATGGTACGTGACAAAGTAGTGTTCAATGAGTCGTTGAACAACTGGAACTTGTTACGCTTGGGATAGAGACCGTTGAACTCGCGCACACGGTCGAAGATAACCACCTTGTCGTTGATTGAATAACCGATAGCGGTCAGGATGGCACCAATGAACGTCTGGTCAACTTCCAAAGAGATGGGCAACCAGCCATAGCACAACGAGTACATGCCGATAATCAACATGGTGTCGCAAGCCAAAGCTACTACAGAACCTACAGAGTAAGCCACGTTGCGGAAACGAACGAGGATATAGAGGAAGATAGCAACCAAGGCCAAGATAACCGACCAGATAGCACCAACTGTGATGTCCTCAGCAATAGAAGGACCTACCTTCTGTGAGCTGATGATTGAGCCACCAGTCCAGTTATCACGGTCGATGAAGACTTCGAGTGTAGTTCCCTCGGTCAACAACTTGCCATCGCGGAAAGCTTCGTAGAGGAATGCCTCGATTTCAGAGTCAACGTTTGTTCCATCCTCGTTGATGCGGTAGTTGGTAGAGACACGGATGGTCTTACCGTCAGTACCCAAGGCGATGGCGCTCACGTTGGCATCGGTAATCTTCTCAGAAAGGAGCGCACGAACGGTCTCAGGCTCTACCTGCTGCTCGAACTGAACCACGAAGTTGCGTCCACCAGTGAAGTCGATGCTCTGAGCCAAACCACGCACGCCGAGTGAAATCAAGCAGATAACGATTGCTGCACCGAAGACAGCCAATGACTTCTTGGCACTGCCCATGAAGTTGAACTTGGGATTGCGCATCCAGTTCTTTGACAAGTTAGTGGTGAAGGTCAGGTTCAACCACTTGTCCTTACCCATGCGCCACTCGTAAACGATACGTGTCAAGAATACGGCGGTGAAGAATGAGCAGAGGATACCGATAATCAATGTGGTGGCAAATCCGCGGATAGGACCTGTACCGAAGTAGAAGAGGATGATACCGGTGATGATTGAAGTCAAGTTAGAGTCGAAGATGGCCGAGAAGGCATTCTTGTAACCATCAGCAAGTGCGGCGCGTACGTTCTTGCCAGCACGCAACTCTTCCTTCGCGCGTTCATAAATAAGTACGTTAGCATCCACAGCCATACCGAGTGAGAGCACCATACCGGCGATACCTGACATGGTCAAGGCAGCCTGGAATGAAGTCAAGATACCGAGTGTAAAGAAGAAGTTCACAATCAAGGTACCGTTAGCCACCATACCCGGCACGAGGCCATAAACACCACACATGTAAATCATCAACAGCACGAATGCGAAGACGAACGACCACATACCCTGGTTGATTGACTCCTGACCGAGTGAAGGACCTACGATGTCTTCCTGCACGATGCGTGCGGGAGCGGGCATCTTACCTGACTTCAACACGTTAGCCAAGTCCTTGGTCAACTCGGGAGTGAAGTTACCGGTAATCTGTGAGTTACCACCGGTGATTTCATTCTGAACGTTCGGAGCACTGTATACATAACCATCCAACACGATGGCGATGCTGCGATTTACGTTGTTCTTGGTCAATGCGGCCCAACGACGAGAACCGTCGGTGTTCATAGACATGCTTACGCAAGGCTTGCCATACTGGTCGTAGGTGTCGGCAGCATCAACAATCACGTCACCTTCGAGCGGAGCACGTCCGTTACGCTCGGTTGACTTGATGGCGTAAAGCTCGAACACCTGACCTGTCTGGTCGAAGTCAGCGGCCTTCACACCCCAATACAGGCGCAGGTCACGGGGCAACAGGTTCTTCACCTCGGGCATAGCCAACAGGCGGTTCACCTCAGCTGTGTCCTTGTAGTGAGCATAACCTGCTACGGGAGAGTCGTAGTTGTTGAATTGCAGGATAGCAGCCAGCGGATGTTCCTTCTTGGCAGCCTCCAGGCTCTGGGCGCTCTGGGCAGCTGTTTCACCGGTCAGGGCAGCAGTCACGTCCAAGCTATCGGCCTTTGCCTCTTCAGCAACGCCCTCTTCGCCTCCCTCCAAAGTGGCCTTGTCAGCCAAAAGGGTGCGCAACTTGTTGTCAGCAGCATTCAAATAGGTCAAGATTTCGGTAGCCTTGTAAGTTTCCCAGAACTCGAGGTTGGCCGAACCCTGAAGCAGGGCACGCACGCGCTCGGGCTCCTTGATACCGGGCAACTCCACCATGATACGACCCATTGAACCTTCCAAGTTCTGGATGTTGGGCTGAGCCACACCAAAGCGGTCGATACGGGTACGCAACACGTTGAACGAGTTGTCGATAGCAGCCTTCACCTCGGCACGCAACACCTTGATAACCTCGTCATCGGTGCTCTTGGTGTTCACCTTGTCCTTCAACTGCTGAGTGGCAAACAACTCTGCCAATGTTGATTCGGGAGCCAAGGTACGATACTCCTCTACGAAGAGGGTAATGAAGTCCTTCTGGCTTGAAACCTGTTTGCGGGTAGCTTCACTGATGGCTTTTTTGAAAGCCTCGTCGCTCTTGTGGTCAGCCAATGCCTCCACTACGGCGGGCACTGACACCTCCAAGATAACGTTCATACCACCCTTCAGGTCAAGACCCAAACCGATTTCCATCTCACGACACTGTTGCAGCGTGTAAGCTCCCAACCACACTTTCTCGTTCTTCATTGAATCGAGGTAATGGCTCTCTCCTTGTGGATCCAAAGCCGCCTTCTTCATGTGGTGGCTGGTCACAAAAGAGAACGACAGGTAGAACACACAAACGAGTGTGAGCAACGCTGCAAAAATTTTAACAAATCCTTTGTTCTGCATTTTGATTTTAGATTATTATTTTAGTTATTTATTTAATTTCTGACGGATGCACTTCTGCAACAAGGGTGCAAATATAGCTTTTTTTTCACATTGCATAATGCTTTCGTGTCTATTATTTCATATTTTGAGGCAAAAAAGGGTGATTTATCGTGTTTTTCGCTTGATTTATCGAACTATTTTTTCCTTATGTAGCACCATATGGGATAGTGGTCGGAGGCTTCAATCGCGTCGTCCACCGTGCAATTGAATAATTCAAGACTGTCACTTGCCATGATGTGGTCAATGCGAAAATAAAAACCATTTCGGTTGTAGGAAATGCCCAATCCGTTGCCCGTTTCGATGAACGCATCGTTCAATCCCTCGCCTATCACCCGATGGGCATAGGAGAGTGGCGAATCGTTGAAATCGCCACACACGACCACGTATCTGTTGCCCGATTCTCTGACATACTTGGCCACACTGTCGGCTTGGGCGGCACGGATAGAGACGGCATCGGCCAACTTGCCCAGCAATTTGCGGGATGTGCTCTTCATCTCCTTCTCCTCGGGTGTCTTTATCATGTTGCGATAAGCCGCGCGGTCGTCCAAGGTGAGTTTGTTCGACTCCAGATGGTTGTTTATCAGGAGCAGTGTGTCGGCCCCTATCTTCAGTTCAAATGCCACCGTGCCGTTTCCGGCGCTTTCGTAATTCAGCATGCGGGAGGTGAGGATGGGATAGTGCGACATGCATATCCAGCCACTTCCCTTGTCCTTATAGTGGGCGATGTAGGGATAAGGCAACGCCTTGCGAAACACGGCATCCGAAAGGAACTTCTTCGGATTGGCATTGTTGAACGTGGCTTCTTGGAGGCAGACAATGTCAGCATCGCACTCCTGCAGGTATTGCACAATCTCATTCGGGCTCTCCTTGGTGTGTGGCTTATGCGCGTCGAAGGACATCACGTTGTAGGAGAGAATCTTGATGGCATCGTCGGGCAGAGGCTTCGAGGAGCCGTTCAAGGGGAAGTAGTCGCGAATCTGACCGACGCAAGCAAACAAGGCAAAGAAGGGGAGCAACGCATACTTCCGCTTGAAGAAGAGCCAGAAGAGCAGGAAAAGGACGTTCAGCAACAGGAATATGGGGAAGGCCAACCCTGCACACGACAACACGGGGAAGGTGTGAGGATTGAGGTAAGAGCTGAAGGCACAAAGCAGCATCAGAGCCGCCACCAGCGCATTGCCCGCCAAGATAATCCGTCCTAAGAAACGTCCGACAAATCCCAGTATCATAAGCTCGTCACCGTTGGCTTGCGTCAAACAATCTGCGTTTTTCCTCGGCCGTAAGGCCTTCATACCCCGACTGGCGCACCTTGTCGAGGATGCGGTCAATCTCGTCATCTTGCGCCTTTTTGCGGGCGTTGTAGTCGTAATCCTTTCCGTGCTTGCCTCCCGCGTAGACCTTCATGCGCGGTTTCCGCTTGCGTGGCGAACGGGTGAACCACCCCTGCACGGCGTCCAATATGCGGTTTATCCACGCCGTGGCGTCGTACTTCCCATCGCGAATGCCACGGGCAAACCACCATCCGGCCAAGGCGCCACCCAGGTGGGCAATGTGTCCGCCACCGTTTCCTGAGGTGATGAAGAGCAAGTCGGTCACCACCACAACCAGTGCCACATACTTCAGTTTCACCTGCCCGAAGAGCAAGAGGTTGAGGCGGAAGTCGGGCATACTGACGGCCGAGGCCACCACAATGGCAAGCACCGACGCTGAGGCGCCCACCAGCATCGAGCTGTTCACCAATGGCTGGAAGTAGGGGAAAAGGTTGTAGGCCAACAGGTAGAGCAACGCTCCGGCCATGCCTCCCAACAGATAGAGGCCGCGCAGATGCTTGGCCGAGAAGGCATAGAGGAAGAGCTGGCCAAACCAATAGAGCCACAACATGTTGAAGAGCAGGTGGAGGATGCCGGCGTGGAAGAACATGTAGGTCACCACCGACCACGGTTGCACCAACAGGCGCATGACGTCGGCCGGCATTTCAAACCAATGCAGGGGGAAACCGTCCTGCACGTTGAACAGGAGCAGGAAGATGGTCACCAGCGCCTGCAACAGAAATACACCTATATTAATATATATAAGCTGGAGGCTGATGCTCCCTTGGCGGAAGCGTTGCCGTAAATCAGTAATAATATTGCTCATTTCTTCTCTTTTTTCGCCAATACATTATCATGAGGAAGCCGAACAACATGCCGCCCAGGTGGGCAAAGTGGGCAATCTGTCCTCCCTGATTCGTCAATCCCATCAGCAGTTCGATGACCGCATATCCCACCACGAAATACTTGGCCTTGATAGGCACCGGCAGGGGGAAGATGAACATCTGCTCGTTGGGGAACAACATGCCGAATGCCAACAGGATGCCGTACACGGCACCCGAGGCACCCACCGTGTTCAGGTAGTTCAAGTATTCCTCCATCGGGATGATGAATCCACCGCCCATGTTCACGCGGGAGTAAGGGGCAAGCTCCACCATGTAGTCGATGTATTGCACCAACTCCTGACACAATCCGGCTCCCACGCCACACACGAGGTAGTAGAAGAGGAAACGCTTGGGACCCCACACTTGTTCGAGGATGCGGCCGAACATCCACACGGCAAACATGTTGAAGAAGAGGTGTTCAAACCCTCCGTGCAAAAACATGTAGGTAAACAATTGGTAGATGCGGAAATCAGAAGCCAGGATGAAGTGAAGGCCGAACATGTTGTTCAAGTCCACCCCATGCCCCTTCAGCACATAACCCGCCACAAACACCAGTGCATTGATTATGAGCAGATTCTTCGTCACCGTAGGCATATTGTTCATATCTTATTCTTTTTTGTTTCGTTAAAACCGAGGTGCAAAAGTACGAATTTATTCTGTATAACATGCGAAAAAGTCATTCTCTTATGTTTTTTTCATCTTTTCACACCTTTTTTCCCTCCTTTTGGGCAAAACATCAGTTGGAAAGTGAAGCAACATCAGTCGGGAAGTGAAGCAACATCAGCCTTGGGTTAAGGCTACCTTAACCTTGGGATAAGCCTACCTCAGCCTTGGGATAAGGTGAGGTCATCTTTCGCTTCCGCCCCTCCCCTGCAAAGGGTCACGCAAGGAGGAGGAAATCCGTCACTTACCCGTCGAACGACCTAAAAGAGGGGGTAAAAACCTGCTGAACAACATATTTCCACACTTTTTTTCACTTTTTCAGCATTTTTTTTTCCAAAAAGTTTGGAATGTAATTTTCTTGCTCTATATTTGTACGACTTTTCATTTGAAAGTTTTTGAGTTACATATAATTAATTAATCATTTATCTACTGTTATGAACAAAGCAGAACTTATCAATGCTGTTGCTGAGAAATCAGGTCTGAGCAAAGTTGATTCAAAGAAAGCCATCGATGCCGTTGTAGCATCTATCACTGAGGCTTTGAAGCAGGGCGACAAAGTTGCTCTCGTTGGTTTTGGAACTTTCATGGTTGCTGAAAGAGGTGAAAGAACCGGTGTGAACCCCGCTACCAAGCAGGCGATTACCATCGCTGCCAAGAAGGTGGCCAAGTTCAAGCCCGGTGCTGAACTGGCTGAGGCTGTATTGTAATACAACCCCTAAAAGGACAAAAAGAGATGCATGGACTTTGTGCATCTCTTTTTTTGTTGTACTTTTGTAACTCAATTCAAGACTCGAGAAAAAACAAGAACAAGAAATAGATAAAGAAATGACTATCGAAGAAAAGATTGTTTCTTCCGTCATCGACGGAATCAAGGCCCTCTACGGGCAAGAGGCAACCACCGCACAGGTGCAGTTGCAGAAGACCAAGAAAGAGTTTGAGGGACACCTCACCCTCGTCGTGTTCCCCTTCCTGAAGATGTCTCGCAAAAGCCCCGAGCAGACGGCGACCGAGATTGGCGAATACCTGAAGGCCAACTGCCCGGCCGTGGCGGCATTCAACGTCATCAAGGGATTCCTCAACCTCACCATCTCATCCGATTGCTGGATCGACCTTCTCAACACCATCCACGCCAATGCTTCCTACGGACTCACCACCGCCACCGAGGCCTCTCCGCTGGTGATGATTGAATACTCGTCGCCCAACACCAACAAGCCCCTCCACCTCGGCCACGTGCGCAACAACCTGTTGGGCAACGCCCTGGCCAACATCGTAGCTGCCAATGGCAACCGCGTGGTGAAGACCAACATCGTGAACGACCGAGGCATTCACATCTGCAAGAGCATGCTCGCCTGGCTGAAATATGGCGAAGGCGAAACACCCGAGTCATCGGGCAAGAAGGGCGACCACCTGATTGGCGACTACTACGTGGCCTTCGACAAGCACTACAAAGCCGAGGTGAAGGAACTGATGGCCCGATATACCGCTGAAGGCATGAGCGAAGAGGAGGCCAAGGCCAAGGCCGAAGCCGAAAGCCCCCTGATGAAGGAGGCACGCGAGATGCTGGTAAAGTGGGAGGCAGGCGACCCCGAAGTGCGCGGCCTGTGGAAGCGCATGAACGACTGGGTGTACGCCGGCTTCGACGAGACCTACAAGATGATGGGCGTCTCCTTCGATAAGATCTACTACGAATCGGACACCTATCTCGAAGGTAAGGAAAAAGTTTTGGAAGGATTGGAGAAAAAATTCTTCTACCGTAAGGAAGATGGCTCCGTATGGGCCGACCTCACCGGCGAAGGCCTTGACCACAAGCTCCTGCTTCGCGCCGACGGCACTTCGGTGTATATGACACAGGACATCGGCACGGCCAAACTCCGCTTTGCCGACTTCCCCATCGACAAGATGATCTACGTGGTGGGCAACGAGCAGAACTACCACTTCCAAGTGCTCTCCATCCTGCTCGACAAGCTGGGCTTCGAATGGGGCAAGGGCCTCGTCCACTTCTCCTACGGCATGGTGGAACTGCCCGAAGGCAAGATGAAGAGCCGCGAAGGCACCGTGGTGGACGCCGACGACCTGATGGCCGAGATGATAAGCACCGCCAAGGAGACCAGCCAAGAGCTTGGCAAGCTGGACGGACTCACCCAAGAGGAAGCCGACAACATTGCCCGCATCGTAGGACTTGGCGCACTGAAGTACTTCATCCTGAAGGTGGATGCCCGCAAGAACATGACCTTCAACCCCAAGGAGTCCATCGACTTCAACGGCAACACAGGCCCCTTCATCCAGTACACCTACGCCCGCATCCAGTCGGTGCTCCGCAAGGCCAAGGAGGCAGGCATCACCATCCCCGCCACCCTGCCCGCCGGCATCGAACTGAGCGACAAGGAGGAGGGCCTCATCCAGATGCTTGCCGACTTCTCCGCCGTAGTGAAGGAGGCAGGTACCACCTACAGCCCCTCGGGCATTGCCAACTACTGCTACGAACTGGTGAAGGAGTACAACCAATTCTACCACGACTTCAGCATCCTGCGCGAAGAGAACGAAGCCCTCAAGGCCTTCCGCCTCGCCCTCTCCGAGAATGTGGCCAAGATTGTCCGCCTCGGCATGGGATTGCTGGGTATCGAGGTTCCTGAACGGATGTAAATAAACAAGCAGAGCCCCTTCCCCTTACCCCTCCACAAGGGAGGGGAGTAGAATGTCCGCCTTTTCATAGGCCATCGCTATCTACTCCTTCCCCTTGGAGAAGGTTGGGATGGGGTCTATTCTTATATCTATGGCCAAATCCAAATTCTACGTCGTCTGGCACGGAGTGACCCCCGGCATCTATGCCTCGTGGACAGAGTGCAAAGCTCAGGTCAACGGATGCGAAGGCGCCATCTATAAGGGGTTTCCCACACGCGAAGAGGCCGAAGAGGCTTACAACTCTTCACCTTATATATATATAACGCGCGCGAAGAAGACGACGGACGCCCAACCACGGACAACGGGCGACACCCCCTCATCGCCCCCCACTAACCGCACGGACACGGTGTTGCCCCTCCCCCTGGAGGTGCAAGCCGAGGCCGTGGCCGTAGATGCGGCCTGTAGCGGCAATCCCGGTCCGATGGAGTACAGGGGAGTCTACCTGCGCACCGGACAGGTCATCTTCCACTTCGGCCCCATGCACGGCACCAACAACATCGGCGAGTTTCTGGCCATCGTCCACGCCTTGGCACTGATGAAGCAGAAGGGGGTGAACATGCCCATCTACTCCGATAGCCGCAACGCCATCCTGTGGGTGAAACAGAAGAAGTGCAAGACCAAGCTGGAGCGCACCCCCCGCACCGAAGAACTCTACCAGCTCATCGAGCGGGCCGAAAGGTGGTTGAAGGAAAACAGATACACCACCCCCATCCTCAAATGGGAGACCACCCGATGGGGCGAAGTGCCCGCCGACTTTGGCCGAAAATGAGCGTTCGACAGCCCCCGATTGTTTAAATTGTCTAAAAAAGGCTGTTAAATGTCCCATTTTTCGGAAAATATTGTTCAGAAGTGAAAAAGAAACATTATTTTTGCCCGATATTAACGAAAGACTATGGCTGACGATTCTTTTTTTCTCATAGACGTTGACAAGATTCTGGCATCGAAAGCCGGAAAGAAGGCAAAGTATGTGCCAGGCTTTCTGGTTTCGTACCTGAAGAAAATTGTGCATCAGGAGGAAATCAACGAATACCTGCTCAGTGTGAAGGAAAAGCGCGGTGTCCCCTTCCTGGAGGCCACGCTGGAGTACCTCGACACGAAGATTGAAGTCGAAGGCTTGGAGAACCTGCCCGACGACGGACGCCTCTGCACCTTTGTGAGCAACCATCCGCTGGGTGGGCAAGACGGCATTTCGCTCGGATGCATCCTCGGCAAGCACTACGACGGAAAGATAAAATACCTGGTGAACGACCTGCTGATGAACCTCTACGGACTGGCCCCCCTGTGTGTGCCCATCAACAAGACAGGCTCCCAGGCACGCGACTTCCCCCAGATGGTGGAGGCCGCCTTCCGCTCCGACGACCACATCATCATGTTCCCCGCCGGACTCTGTTCGCGACGCCAACCCGACGGCACCATCTGCGACCTGGAGTGGAAAAAGGCATTCGTGGTGAAGAGCGTGCAGACCCGGCGCGACGTAGTGCCCATCTACTTCGAGGGACGCAACTCCGACTTCTTCTACTCGCTGGCCAACTGGTGCAAGCGGCTGGGAATCAAGTTCAACATAGCCATGCTCTATCTGGCCGACGAAATGTTCAAGAACAAACACAAGACTTTCCGCGTCGTCATCGGCAAACCCATCCCCTGGCAGACCTTCGACAAATCGAAGACCCCCACCGAATGGGCCGAGCACGTGAAAGGAATCGTTTACAACCTGAAAGAATAATCTAACAAAACATAATGGAAGAGATAATCGCTCCGATAAGTAAAGAGATACTGAAGTCAGAACTGACAGAAGACAAGCGCTTGCGCCGAACCAACAAGAGCAACAACGACATCTACATCGTTACTGCCCACAACGCCCCCAACGTGATGAAAGAGATTGGGCGCCTGCGCGAAATAGCCTTCCGTGCAGGAGGCGGAGGCACAGGCCTTTCGATGGACATCGACGAGTACGACACCATGGAGAACCCCTACCGCCAGCTCATCGTATGGAATCCCGAGTCAGAAGAAATCATCGGCGGCTACCGCTACCTGCTGGGCACCGACGTGCGCATGGACGAACACGGCCACCCCATTCTGGCCACCGCCCACATGTTCAACTTCTCGCAAGAGTTCCTCACCGAATACCTGCCCCAGACCATCGAGCTGGGCCGTTCGTTCGTCACCCTCGAGTACCAGTCGACCCGCTCCGACGCCAAAGGCATCTTCGCCCTCGACAACCTGTGGGACGGGTTGGGCGCACTCACCGTGTTGAAGCCCGACGTGAAGTACTTCTTCGGCAAGATGACCATGTACCCCTCGTACAACCGCCGCGGACGCGACATGATACTCTACTTCCTCAAGAAACACTTCGGCGACAAGGACGCATTGGTGGTTCCCGCCGAACCCCTGCAACTCGAAACAGACGAAAAGGAACTGGCGGCCCTCTTCTGCGAAGACGATTTCAAGGCCGACTACCGCATCCTCAACCGCGAAGTGCGCAACCTCGGGTGCAACATCCCCCCGTTGGTGAATGCCTACATGAGCCTCTCCCCCACCATGCGCATGTTCGGCACCGCCATCAACTACGAGTTTGGCGACGTGGAAGAGACCGGCATCCTGATTGCCGTCAACGAAATTCTCGAAGAGAAGCGCATCCGCCACATGGACTCCTTTGCCAAGCAACACCCCGAAATCTTGGAATTCAAGCATGGAGCCGGTTTGCTGGAGATAGAGCTATAAGCTACACCATATACGCGATACGCCCGAAAGATACGGATGTTAAGCCCGAAAGATCTAAATCTTCAGCGCTTAACATCCGTATCTTCTAGCCCTGTCGACCGTATGTCAAACAGCCATCGCCAACAGCCATCGCCATCGTCATCGCCAACAGCCATCGCCTAAAAACCACCTCCCTACACCCTAAACCATAATCCCTAAACCACCCTTCACAGCCTTCACAGCCTCGTAACCCACTGACCCACACCCGCTTTCTGTGAACGCAAGCCCATTCACCACCATTCACAGGCTTCACAAATGACCCACTTTGTCATCTTTTCAGAATTTTATATGTATCAAATGTTGCATCGCCCGATTTTTATATGTATGATTTGTTGCATGAGAGGGAATCAAGCAATTCGCGGCACTCTTTCCGATAGCTCTTCACCGAGTTGGGAGCCAAGCAGGCGGCACGAGCCATCATCTCCATATCGTCCAGGCCGAGAGCCATCATGTAACACATGGCAAGTTTGCCCCTGTTAAGTTCACAACCCACCAGAATCTGGTGCAATTCAGGGTCCTCATCCTCCAGCAGTCCCTGCAATATGGGCAGGTATTCCGACGGATGAATGTCATACTTTGCCAGAATCTCATCACCATACCTCAACTGAAGCAACATATCCACCGCAACAGAGTCTCGTCCATGCATCACAAAGTAATCAATCCGCAGGTCTATCCTCCTCTGGTGTTCCATCTGTTCCACCTGCTCCGCCTTCCGCTTCAACTGTTTCTCCAGCTCCGCCAGTTGCCGTTTGAGTCCCTCCTCAGTCGAGCCTTTTTCCCGCTCTTTACTCTTCAGCCCTTTGATGTCCGCCTCCAGGCTTTTGATGCCATCTTTCATGCGGTTGATTTCATCCCGATGCTCTTTTTTCATCTCCCCCAACGCCTTCCTCAGCCGTTCTACCACATTGGCCTGATTGGTCATTGCCCCTTTCAGTTGCCCCAAGTTGATGGAGGCATCCGTCAACGCCTGTTCTTTGCTCAGCATGAACCGGCAGTGCCTGCGCTTCACTATCATGTATATGATTCCCGAGGCCACCACAGTCACCACAATCCCCACGGTCAGCCAAAGTCTCCACCCCGACAACGTGCGATTCTCCTCCATGAGCATCACATTCTTCCGCCTTATGGGAATTTCAATCTCTTTGCTCCTCAGATTCTGAAGGGCATTTTCGTTGACACATTCGCGATACAACTCATACTTGTCCACCTCCTCCAATTCCGACAGGGACTTGTATGCGCTGGTCGGCTCTGACTCCATGCGCTCCTCAGCCATGAGGAGACACTGTTCTGCACTACGGTCACACCCTGCCAGCAAAGCCAGCAGAGCCACTAAAACAAGACAGGTTTTCATCAATCGGTTCATATCACATCAAGGTTTCATCGCTACAAAGTAACTCATAATTCTTCAATCTCACAAAACCCGACGGACAAACACCCCTCCTTTCCCCTACAAAAGTGAGTGAAAACACGGCTAAAACCGCTCAAAAACTGCATTTATATCCGGCATAGCGCACCACCTCAAAAAGGCATCAACCTCTCTTGTTTTCAACAACTTACGCAGCACCCTCAACCCTCTTTCCTGACAGGCGCGGATGGTCACCCCCTTCTTTTTCATCAAAAAAGCTATTGACAACTCGAATATTTCTTCATACCTTTGCATCACCAAATGAACAAACACGTTCACGGATAGTTGCCAATGATTGAATTATGAAAACAAGGATATTGATTTTACTATCAATTTTCTGCTTGTCTATGGCAGAGGTACAAATAAAGAAAGATTCAGCTTTGAAAGTTGAATTAGATTATGATGCCACGAATAAATTTATTCACATGACAATTGTTAACAATGAAGCAGATACAGCATTCATATATTGTTCCTCATTAAATGGATCAGTCGTAAATATAAATTTCCTAAGACAAAACGAATCAGACGACATTACAGGAGACGTTAGCAACTTTGGATTAGGAACTCATTATAAACAACCGTTTATAAAATTGGCTCCCAAAGAGGCATATAAATATACGTACGAATTTGGAAAGTATATAGAATACGAATATCGTAAATCGAGTTTCAATCGAATCCGTTTTAACTACAACATCAGGTATTTTATCACTCCTTATGAAAAAGGAACATTTGAAATCAAATTTTTAAAAGGCGAGAAAATTTTTAAAAGGACGTTATAATATCACAAAACCAAACATTACTCGACATGAAAAAGAGATTTATCTGGTGTATGCTCGGCCTGCTGGTAGCGGGAGGCATACAGGCGCAAGAAGAGAACAAAAGTGTTGCAGCCGAGAAAACTGAAAAGGTTTATCAGGCAGTAGAAAAGATGCCAGAGTTCCCTGGTGGGACGAAAAGACTGATGAGCTGGCTGCAACAGAACATACAGTACCCGAAGGAATCATTGAAGCAAGGGAAGCAGGGACGTGTCATCATCACATTTGTAATAAACAAGGATGGAAAAGCCGTCGAACCCTCCATTGTCAGAAGTGTAGACCCCTATATTGACAAAGAGGCCATCCGCCTTGTACACCGGATGCCCAAATGGAAACCGGGAGAAGAAAAGGGAGAACCTGTGCGCGTCAAGTTTACGTTGCCTATACAATTCCGACTGCAAAGTCCGGCTGAGAGAAGAAGATAAAGGTTCGACAAGCTATCATGCGGAGGAAAGTAGCGGTGAAGTGATGTTGACATTGAAGCATTGAGGCGTTAATGACAGAGCGTATATATTAGTTTTAAAGATAGAAACTGTTAATTCCGTTCGCCAACCGAACAAACACGGTTGCGAGCGGAATTATTAGTTTACAAGGAGGCAACGAATATACTAAGGAGGCAAGTTGTGGAGTATGGAAGTCCAAGCGTGGAGTATGGAAGTGCACGTCTTGAGTATGAAAGCCTGGGGCAGGAAAGAGTTTCAACCTTTTCATGCCACATTGACAATAAGAATAGTTGTTTGAACAATTGATGGACAAAAGTGCATAGTTCATGCACTTGAAAACTCACAAAACGTGCACGAATGTGGCACCAAAGTGCCAACTTTGTGCACAGATTAAAATATTGTTTCTTCTTGATTTTTACAGCATTGCGCAATCCTCTCACGCGTGCGCGTTATAGAGAAGATAAGAGAAGAACAGAACAGAACAGATAAGAGAAGAATAATAAAGAAGAGAAGAAAGAGTGGTGCGATTTAATAACGACTACATAGAAATTGAAGTTTATACATGGCGCTACAAATACAAACGTTTATGAAACAGGAATACAAATGGTGTAAATCAGAAAGCTGTACTTTTGCAGCGGAAGAAACGAGTTATACATTGTGTACAATTATGAACCAAACAAAGCGAACTTATAGAACAACAGCAAAAAGTCTGCTCATTGCACTGTTCGCTCTCACCACACTGGCAGCCTGCACCTCTCGCGAACCCGACTACTTGGAACAGTCCTTGCAGTTGGCAGGGGAGAACCGTGGAGAGCTGGAGAAGGTGCTGGAACACTACAAGGGCCATCCGCAAAAGTTGGCTGCGGCACGATTCCTGATTGAGAACATGCCGGCACAGTATTCCTACAAAGGGGACGGGATTGACGGGTATTACCGCGATGCCAGAGGGGTGTTCCGCACCGGCCTTTCGCCCAAGCAGCAGGCGGATTCTGCGGCTTATCTGGCTGCTGTGGTCTATCCGGGATTGGAGGCTGACACCATCAGCGATGTGAAGGTGGTGACTTCGGAATTCCTGATTCAGAACATCGACAAGGCGTTCACCGAGTGGGAGACCCGCCCGTGGGCGGCTCACCTGACATTCGAACAGTTCTGTGAATGGTTGCTCCCCTACAAGGTGGTCAATCTGCAAAGTCTGGACGGGTGGCGCGACACCTTGTCGTCCTACTTCACATGGGGACTGAACAACATGGTGCACGACGATGACACCTACGAGACCACCATCAATGCGGCCAACACCATCCGCAACGAGATAAACTGGCGCATCAAGCCCTTCGGCATCTATTACAGTGCAAAGGGCTATCCGTTCCTCAGTGCGGGCACCATGCCCTACTTCACCTTCGGCAATTGTCGCGACTATGTGACCGTGGCCGTTTCCACCTTCCGCAGTGTGGGCATCCCGGCCGTGATTGACGAGACTCCCTACTGGGGTCGCTACCGGGCAGGGCACTGTTGGTACACACTGCTCAACAACCGTGGCGAGGAGCTGACTTCCGAATGGGACATCTCTTCCATTCCCGGCGGCTCGTTCTTTACGGACAAACGCATCCCCAAGGTCTTCCGCAACACCTTCGCCATCAACCGCGAGCGGGAGCGGAACCTAGCCACCTCGGCCTACAGGCATCCGTTTGAGGTGTGCCAGAGCGATGTCACCGACCAGTACTTCAACACCTCCGATTTGGAGGTCCCTGTGTTCGAGGACTTCCGTCCTGTGGAGGAGTATGCCTACATCGCCACCTTCACGGCCATCGGGTCAGACTGGAGCATTGTAGATTTCGGCCATTTGAAGGAGAGGAAGGCACATTTTTCCCGCATGGGTCGCAATGTACTCTATCTTGCCATGGGGTACGACGGAAACAGTCTGCGGCCTATCTCACGGCCGTTCATTCTCCACACCAACGGCGAGGTGGAATACATCATTCCCGACACCTCCCGAATGAGGCCGGTGGATGCCCGACGCAAATATTACCAGTCGAAGAATGTGGCGACCATGCGCAAACGCATCCTGAACGGACGGGTACAGTGTGCCGACAGGAAGGACTTCTCGGATGCCGTCACGCTCTACACCATCGAGAACGTTTGGATTCCCGACAAGATTGCCTTGAAGGCCGACAAACCATACCGCTATTGGCGCTATCTGTCACCCGAGAAAAGTCATGGCAACATTGCGGAGCTCTGTTTCTTCGATGCAGCGGGCACGCCCATCAGCGGTACCCCCATCAGCAACATCGACAACAGGGACATCATCAACCGTGCCTTCGACAACGACTGGCTGACCAATTTCGACGTGGGCAATCCCGACGGCAATTGGGTGGGCATGGACATGAGCAAGGGTGTCAGCGTGGCCTCTGTCCGCATTGTCCCACGTAGTGACGACAACGACATCCACCCGGGTGACACCTACGAACTCCGCTATTGGAACGAGAACAACACCTGGACATCCTGCGGCATACAGGTGGCGGACAGCAATGTGCTGCATTACGACAGCATCCCCCAAGGAGCGTTGATGTGGATAATCAACCACACTCGGGGAATGGATGAACGGGCGTTCCTGATAGATGAGGAGGGAAAGGTGAAGTGGTGGTAAGCACTTTGAATTAAAAATTAAAAATTAAAAGTTAAAAATTAAAGATTAGTGGCAAGTTTAGAGAGAAACTAAGTTCAATTATTAATAATTAAAACAAAAAAACAATGAAACATTTATTAAAAATCAGCTATTTTATTGTCTTTGCAACGATTGTTGCAAGTGTATCTACTTCATGTGGAAATGAGAGTGAACCTTTTATGGAAGACCCCAACAGTCTTGACATCAACTTGCTTGTACCATTAACAAGAAGTTCTCCTCAAGAAATAACAGACAATTTCACTTATAGAGAAGTACCAGTGGAAACAAATGAGTGTATGCTTAATGCACTCCTCCGGATAGCTGTGCTTAATAGCAAACCTGTTTTTGGAAGGAGAATCAGTCCTACATATACTGCAAAACAGGCATATTATGCAGTGAGAGATTCTGCTGTTGGATACTCCCAAAATAAATCCAAATACGAAAACTCTTATACAAATGGAGCTATGACACCGTCATTAGGTGCTGAAGTTGGTGAAAAAAGTGGAATATTAACTGGTAAAATAAGAAAATTTTCCAATTATGATGACCTCTATCGTTTTTTGAACGATGGGGAATGGGCGCACGACGGTAAATGCATCATCAATTTTACACATGAAGGAAATAGTCATTCAAGCATCTGTAAAGGAGCGAAAAATAACTATACAATTAAAGTTCATTCTACGCAATATGGCACTGAGAGTATGGAACCCACAAAACAGTATACAAATATATCCATCATATATTAAATTTAAGTATTAAACAATTGTCATGAAAATAAAAAAAACGTTTCTATTTTATACAATATTTCTATTCTTAAGTTTGTCGAGTGTCTGTGGACAATCAATTTTCACCGCAAACGGTTTCGAATGTGAAATGATGAGAGATAGCACTCTCATCATTTCTCGTAAACCTTGTCCATATTTTATGGAAGAAAACATAGATTCTGTGTTTCGTATTCCTTCAGCTATTGAATACGAAGGTAAAACTTACCAAGTAAGTAGAATTGCACAACGGGGTTTTGCAGGTAATGCCGACATCAAGCATTTGGTCATAGATGAAGGAATTAAGCAAATTCATGAGGAAGCATTCAGTTCTTGCATCAATTTACAATCTATACGAATTCCCGCATCCATTGTCAATATCGAAGAACTTATTTTTGACAATTGTTACAATTTGGAAAGCATTATAGTAGATCCTGCCAATGAAGATTATGATTCGCGAGACAATTGCAATGCCATCATTGAAACTGGAAGAGAAATGCTCATTGCTGCATGTTTTCAATCCCGTATTCCATCCGGTATTGCGACCATTGGAGTTGGCGCTTTCACCAATTGTTTGAATTTGCAAAAAATCACCATCCCTGAAGGAATTACACGAATTGAAGATCTTGCGTTTTCTGAATGTGAAAACCTAGAAAGCATTTCCCTACCACAATCATTAGAATATGTCGGACAATATGTTTTTAGAGGCTGTACATCTTTACAATCAATCATCATACCTAAGAATGTCAAGAAAATAATCTATGGTGGTTTGTTCTGTAATTGTAACCAACTGAAATCTTTGGCGGTAGAAGCGGGAAATAAAGTGTATGATTCACGACAAAACTGCAATGCGATTATCGAAACAGAAAATAACAAACTCGTAACAGCTTGTGTAGGAACCCGTCTTGTAGAGGGCATTCAAGAAATCGGAGAACATGCATTCGAGGGACTTCCTCTATATAGCGTACATATCCCCCAAACAGTCATGAAGATAGGTCATGGAGCATTCTTTCAATGTAACAAACTGATGTCTATTACTGTTGATGAGAAGAACCCATTCTATACTTCTCCTACCGGAAGCAATGCCATTCTTTCTAAAGATACAAAGACTTTAGTCTTGGGATGTGCTGGAACAGTTATTCCTGAAGGTATTGTAAAAATCGGCAAATGTGCATTTTCGGGGAACGAAGTTCCTACAAAGACATTGTTTCTGCCTGAAGGAATCAAAGTTATCAGAGAATTTGCCTTTAGCCAATGTTCCAATTTACAAATGGTTGTTATCCCATCTTCTGTTGAATCCATCGAGGATTGGGCTTTTAGTTCATGTCCAAATCTGAATATTGTACAATTTAAAGGAGGAAGTAAGAATATAGATTCTTCTGCATTTTTTAACAGCAAAAGATTAGCTGTCGTTGACCTTCCTAAAGGGATAACAACTATAGGTTACAGCACTTTCGCAGGTTGTACAAACCTTCATAGTGTGAGTATACCATCTTCACTTATCGAAATAAGACATGGAGCATTCGAAGATTGCCCCTGTGAAAAAGAAGTTCTGCAAATGATACAGAAAAAAATCGAATAATTGCTGATGAAAGCGTTATTACACTATCCGACTTTTTTTATATGCATTGCATGTATATTCTGCATATCATCGACTAATTTCGATATGGCAGATGCCATTCGCCGCTGTACGGCTTTGGTTTCTGCCATATCACTATTGTTAGGATATTGCTTCTGGTTGTTGATGAAAGGTCCTTCAATACAAATTCCAACAGACAAAATATTGAAAACATTTTGTCTAGTAGGGGTATTTGAAATCCTATATTCCATATTACAGATTCTTGGAGTAATTAACAACCATTTTCACTATCACTTTTTTTCAGGTAGTTTTGAAAATCCTGCAATTTTGGGAATGCTACTTTCTTTTTGCATCTCAATAAGTTATTATTATACCATCAAATCTGTTAACAAAGAAAGGGTTCTATGGCTAGCAATTACAATTTTGATGATTTCTTTTATAGTTCTTTCTGGCTCCAGAACATCATTAATCGCGTCCTTCTCTTCTATTTCCTTTATCAGCTACATAGAAATCCCTAAATGTGCAAAATTGTTCAAAAATAAATATTTCCTACTATTCGCACCTGTTGTATTGATTATAGCATCATTACTCTTATATTTTTATAAAATGGACTCTGCAAATGGAAGATTACTTATATGGAACGTGTCTTATGAAATGATAAAGGATAAACCATTTTTAGGGTGGGGCACTGATGGATTCTTAGCACAATATATGTATCATCAAGCACAATACTTTATTCAAAATCCCAATTCTCCTTATAGCGATTTGGCAAGTGAAGTAAGTTTCCCTTTCAATGAATTTATTAAGTGTGCGGTTAATTATGGACTTATTACGTTAATGATGATGATTTTGCTACTTATTCTAACAGTCATATTCATTTGGAAAGAATATAAATCTAAACGATGTGTAATATTAAGCATAATCTTAACATTGATAATGTGGGGAATGTTTTCTTATCCATCTGATGTTCCTTTTGTTTGGCTTATAGTATTGTATCTTGTTTTGTCCATTTTAGATACATTCTTAAAGAAATATTATTTAAAATACATACCCATTATCCTTATATGCGTATGTAGTACAATGCTTGTTTTTATAGGTAAACGATATTATAGAGAATTCGAAAGAATATCCTTGCAAGAAAATGCCTTGAATAATTGGGATAAAAACATATCAGCAGAATATGTCCGGATTTACGAACACAACAAAGAAAATTATCGTTTTTTGTATAATTATGGTGCTATTTTACACTATCATAGGATGTATAAAGAAAGTCTTGGAATTTTAAAAGAATGTTCCAAGCATTTAGCCGATTACAACGTACAACTACTTATAGCAGATAATTATCAACGTATAGGAATACCTGATTCTGCAATTTCGGCATATCGTTATGCAAGCAACATGATTCCCAACAGATTTCTTCCACTGTATTATCAAATGGTAGTATATCAAGAGCAAGGCGAACATTATAAAGCACAAGAAATCGCGAAAACTATCATTCACAAAAAAAACAAAATAAAAGAATCAAAGACTGTTAAAGAGATTATTAAAAGAGCTAATGAATGTCTAAAGGACAATGGCCAAGCCTGTGAGAATTCACTCTCCTGCAATTAGTGCAATAAAGCGGAAGCGAAAAAGTGGATGAAGCTGAGAGTTCCGATGCAAATTTAGTTTTATCGATTATAAACGATAAAACATGGAAAATAATTCTATTCTTCTTTTAAAATCGAAGTTTTTCCTTTTCAGAAGGGGAAAAGGTGAATTTCATAGCCAAATACAGTGGGAGTTTCTTCACACCACAATCGGCAAAATCTTTACAATAAAAAACGGTTATGGTGTGGAATTGATGCGTTTGTACAATCCTGCATCGATTCGAATGCTCGTCTTTATCAACACGGACAAAGAGAAGGATGCGATGAAATGTATCGAAAGAATCTGTAGTTATGTGGCCTTTGACAATTCCCTGGTTGAAGAATTGAAGCTAAAGGAATAAAATCGAGAAGCGTCAAGCACGGGTAAAACAAACTTTATTCAGGAAAATAAAAAAAAGAGAGAGCTAAGGGAGGTTGTTTCAAGAATAAGCATTACTTTTGCCCGAAAGAACAGAAGAACGACATGGAAGCAACCACATCCCACACATTTTCAGCCGGAAGCAACCGCGAGCTGGAACTGGCTCGCCAATTCATTGAACAGACTGACACGAACGTGTTCCTCACCGGTAAGGCCGGTACGGGAAAGACCACTTTCCTGAAACAACTGCGTGCCAACAGTCCCAAGCGTATGGTGGTGGTGGCACCCACGGGCGTGGCGGCCATCAATGCGGGGGGAGTGACCATCCACTCGTTTTTCCAACTGCCCTTGTCGCCCTACGTGCCGGGCATGTCGTTCAGCGAGAGCGGACGCAAGCAGTACAGCTTCAGCAAGGAGAAGAAAAACATCCTGCGCAGCCTCGACCTGCTGGTGATTGACGAGATAAGTATGGTGAGGGCCGACCTGCTGGACGCCATCGACTCGGTGCTTCGCCGCTACAAAGATCACACGCGCCCCTTCGGCGGTGTGCAACTGCTGATGATTGGTGACCTGCAACAGCTCTCGCCCGTGGTGAAGGAGAGCGAGGTGCACCTGTTGAAGCCCCACTACGAGACGTTCTACTTCTTTGGCAGCCACGCCCTGAAGCAGAGCCGCTACGTGACCATCGAGCTGAAGACCATCTACCGCCAGACGGACGAGCAGTTTGTAGGCATCCTGAATGCCATCCGCGAACGCCGCATCGACAACCAGCTGTTGGCACGGCTCAACGAACGGCATATCCCCGGTTTCAAGGCCGAGGATGCCGACGGCTACATCCGCCTGACCACCCACAACCACACGGCCCAACACTACAACGAACAGCGGTTGGCCGCCATCCCCTCGCAGGCTTACTCCTTCCAAGCCGAGGTGAAGGGAAACTTCAGCGAAGCGCTCTATCCCGCCGAGGCGTCGCTCACGCTGAAACAGGGGGCACAGGTGATGTTCATCCGCAACGACGAGTCGGGCCAAGGGCGCTACTACAACGGAAAGATAGGCCACGTGCAGACGGTGACGCCTCATAACATCGTGGTGCGATGCGACGACGGGGCCGCCTTCAACGTGGAGCCGAGCGAATGGGCCAACAGCCGCTACACACTGGACGAGGCCACCAAGGAGATACGCGAGGAGGTGGAGGGCACCTTCCGCCAATACCCCCTCAGACTGGCATGGGCCATCACCATACACAAGAGTCAGGGACTGACGTTTGAGAAGGCCGTCATCGACGCTGCCGCCTCGTTTGCCCACGGACAGGTGTATGTGGCACTGAGCCGGTGCAAGACGCTGGAGGGGTTGGTGCTGGCATCGCCCGTCACCGCCTCGGCCATCATCAGCGACGATGCCGTGGCCGACTTCATGCACAGTGGAGCCACCCTGACCGAAGAGGCCACCAAGCGTCTCGGAAGACTCCAGTATGACTACTTCTACAAACTGCTGGACGAGCTTTTCAACTTCCAGTTTCTGCGCCGCGACTTCGACCAGGTGCGCCGCCTGCTGGACGAATATTTCTACCGCCTCTACCCTGCCCTGCTCGAACAATACGGGAAGACGGCCACCCCCTTCAAAGAGCAGCTGACCGACGTGGCCGACAGGTTCCGCCAACAGTACACGGCCCTGATGCAACAATCGGCTGACCACACCACCGACCGCCACTTGCAGGAGCGCATCGGGAAGGCTGCCACCTACTTCCACCAGAAGCTGGACGAACTGCTGATGGAACTGCTGACAGTCACCAAGGTGGAGACCGACAACCAGGCCATCCGCAAACGCATGGACGAGGCGGTGTTCAACCTGCGCGAATCGTTTTACCTCAAACGCGAACTGATGCGCCACTTCGGCACTCACGTGTTCAGCGCAAGCGACTACCTGCAGGCCAAAGCCGTCGTCACACTGGAGGGGAGCGACACGCTGTTCAACCCCAAGCCATCCAAAGCCACAAAGAAGAAAGGACGCTCGGCCGGCAGCATGACCGACAACATCCCCACCGACATCCTCTATCCCCAGCTGTACAAGGCCCTGCAGGAGTGGCGCCGGCAGAAGAGTGGCGAACTGGGCCTGCCCGCCTACACCATCCTGCAACAGAAGGCGCTCATCTGCATGGCCAACTCCATGCCCGAGACCATAGAGCGGCTTATCGACATACCCTACTTCGGCAAACGGGGAGGAGAGAAATTCGGTGAGGAGATTCTCGCCATCATCCGCCACTTTATTGAGGAGCACGGCCACGAACTGGACGAACGGCCTACCCCCATCAGCCGCACCGAGCTGGAGAAACAACTGAAGGCTGAGGCCAAGGCCGAGCGCGAAAAGAACAAGCCGCCCAAAGTGGACACCAAGGAGCAGACCTACCTGTTATATAAGGAGGGGAAGAGCATCGACGAGATTGCCGCCCTGCGCGGCTTGGCCCGCACTACCATCGAAATTCATTTGGCGCACTACGTGGCCAAAGGCGAACTGCCGCTCAGTGATTTCATTCCCGAAGAGAAGGTGCGCCGCATCCGAGCCGTCCTGCCAAAGACCTCTTCGCTGACAGAGGCCAAAAACCTCTTGGGCGATGCCATCTCCTACGGGGAGATAAGGATGGTGATGACCGCGTTTTATTCTTAACTTTAATTCTTAACTTCTAATTTTTAACTTTTAATTTTTAACTTTTAATTTTTAATTTCTATCTCAATTGCATCCATTACATAAATTCCACTACTGCCCCGTGTGCGGCTCGGCCCACTTCGAGGTGAACAACGAGAAGTCGAAGCGTTGCCGCGCGTGTGGCTTTACCTATTATTTCAACTCCTGTGCGGCCACCGTGGCCTTCATCCTGAACAGTCGGGACGAGCTGTTGGTGTGTCGCCGGGCCAAGGAGCCGGCCAAAGGGACGCTGGACTTGCCCGGCGGATTCATCGACATGTATGAAACGGGCGAAGAGGGCGTTAGTCGTGAGGTAAAGGAAGAGACGGGGCTCACCGTCGGCCAGGCTCGCTACCTCTTTTCGCTACCCAACACTTACCTCTACTCGGACTTCCTCGTGCATACGCTCGACCAGTTCTTCCTCTGCACGGTGGACGAGTCGGCTCCCCTGCAAGCACTCGACGATGTGGCCGAAAGCTGGTGGGTGCCGTTGGCCGACATCGACCCTGCCCTTTTCGGACTCGACTCGGTGCGGGAAGGGGTGAAGAGGTTCTTGAAGAATCATAAACGTTGAACTAAAATTATGAACCGAGACACAATAGACTTTGAAAACGGGCGGGTGAGCACGCTCTTCCGCCGCATACTGATACCGACACTGCTAGGGTCGCTGGCCGTGTCGAGTGTGACAGCCATCGACGGCATCTTCATCGGCCACGGTGTGGGAGCCGACGGCGTGGCGGCGGTGAACATTGTGGTGCCGGTGTACCAGATTATGTCGGGCTTGGGCCTGATGGTGGGTGCGGGATGCTCGGTGGTGAGTAGCATCCACGTGGGGCGACGCAAGCTGAAGGCGGCGCGAATGAACGTGACACAGGCTCTGGTGGGCACCTCGCTGGTGTGTGCACTCATCAGTGCAGCCATTCTGCTGTGGCCGACAGAGACGGCTCGCCTGCTGGGGTCATCGGAAACGCTGCTTTCTCAGGTGAGGGACTATCTGCTGTGGATTACTCCCTGCTTCATCTTCCAAATGTGGAGTTTCATCGGCCTGTTCATCATCCGCCTGGACGGAGCGCCGCGGATGGCCATGTGGTGCAACGTCATCCCCTGTGTGATGAATGCCGTGCTCGACTGGCTCTTCATCTTCCCCCTCGGCATGGGCGTGAAGGGTGCGGCCATCGCTACGGGCATCAGCATCGCCACGGGCGGCGTGATGGCCCTCGGTTACCTGTTGTTCTTTGCCCGCAGCCTACGGCCTGAGCGGGTGAAGTGGAGCAGCAAGAGCCTACGCCTGAGCCTGAGAAACATCGGCTACCAGTGCCGCATCGGGTCGGCCTCGCTGTTGGGCGAGATGACGCTGGCCGTGCTCACCTTTGTGGGCAACCTCACCTTCATGCACTACCTGGGCGACGAGGGCGTGGGGGCCTTCGGCATCGCCTGCTACTATTCGCCCTTCTTCTTTATGATAGGCAATGCCGTGGCGCAATCGGCACAGCCCATCATCAGCTACGACTTCGGCACGGGGCGCCACGAGCGCATCCGCCAAGCCTTGCGCCTGATGCTGGGCACATCGGTGGGGTTCGCCGTGGCGGTCATCTTGGGCTTTGTCTTCTTCCCCCGTCCGCTAACGGCGCTCTTCGTCGACCCACAGAGCGAGGCCGGCCTGTTGGCCATCGAGGGCTTCCCCTACTTTGCCGCAGGCATCCTGTTCTACATCCTCAACATTGCCCTGACGGGATACTACCAGAGTCTGGAGTACATGCGCCGTGCCACCCTCATCGTAGTGCTGCGCACGATACTCCTTGTCCCCTGTTTCCTGTTGCTTCCCCTGTGGACGGGCACACCGGGCATCTGGCTGGCCATGCCTGTGGCCGAGATGCTGACATTGGGGGTTATCCTCGGCGGAAAACTGAAAAGGGAAAGCCGATTTCGCTAAAAAATCTAAAAGTGTCTCATTCGTTTGGTTATTTGGATAAAACTTCCTACCTTTGCAGGCAAGATGGAATGAACCATCAACAATCAAAAAAAAGAAGGATATGATAAGCAAGAAGTTACACGATGCGATTAACGCACAAATCAATGCCGAACTGTGGTCGGCTTATCTCTATCTGGCCATGTCGCTGGATGCTGAGACAAAGGGATACAAGGGCGTAGCCAACTGGTTCTACGTGCAGTTTCAAGAGGAGCAGGATCATGCCCGCATCTTCATGAACTACCTGAACAGCGTGGATGCCAAGGTGACACTGCTTCCCATCGAAGAGGTGCCCGCCACATGGGAGAGCGTGTTGGCCATGTTCAAGCAGACATTGGAGCATGAGAAGAAGGTGACCTCCCTCATCAACAACCTGGCCGCCATTGCTAACGACGATCGCGACTTTGCCTCCATCAACCGCCTCGTTTGGTTCATCGACGAGCAGGTAGAGGAAGAGGAGAATGCCCGCGACATGATTACCGCCGTAGAGGCCGTGGAGGACAACAAGTACGGCATGTACATGCTGGACAAGGAGTTGGCCACACGCACTTACACAACACCTTCACCGTTGGCAACTTCGGCTGAATAATATTTTAGGCACGGATTACACTGATTACGCGGATTCAGTATGCAATGTTCAGTACTGCATAATAAAGTCGAATCGGTGTAATCCGCGGAGTTCCCTTGAGCACAGCGAAAAATCCGTGCCTAAATTTACCACAAGCCATGTCCGAATCCGAAATATTCCTCTCCCACCACATCCGCCCGACGGCAGTGCGCCAACTCGTCTGGCGGGAAATATTGCACATCGACAACGCCTTCTCGTTGGCCGATGTGGAGGACTTATTGCCCAATATGGACCGTAGCAGCATCTTCCGTACCCTCTCCCTTTTTGAAGAGCACGGTCTGCTCCACGGGTTCGAGGATGGTAGCGGACACCGCAAGTATTGCCTCTGTATGGAGCACGACGAGGCGGAGGGGCATCATCACCACCATTGCCACCACGTTCATGCCTTCTGCACCGTGTGTCATCGCACCTTCTGCCTGAAGGAGGAGCACATCCCGACCGTGCAACTCCCCGAGGGATTCACCCCCCAACATATCAACTACGTGGTGCAAGGCGTGTGCGAGGAGTGTGGGAAGAAAAGCACTTCCTATTGATTATTATTAGTGTCCGCTAAACAGTAATAATTCCCTGTCCTTAAATGTTTTAGATGTGAACAAGCCCTTTTTATGCCCACTGACGGTCTCTTGTCATTCTGAACGAAGTGAAGACGAGTTGTTGAGGACTTCGTCCGAAAAATCTGTAAACGTCAGCAAAAACTAAAGCACACGTTATCAGATTCTTCACTTCGTTCAGAATGACAGAGACGGCCTAAACTTGCAGGGAAATAAATCAATTGAAGTTTTTAGCGGACACTAATAATTGATTATTGATTCAAGCTGCGCTTCACCACGGCAGGACATCCCGCCACGAGCGAGTCATCGGGGACATCCCTCGTCACCACACTTCCGGCGGCTATGATGCAACGGTTTCCGATGGTCACCCCCGGACAGACGGTGACGTTTCCTCCCAACCACGTGTCTTCGCCAATGGTGATGGGGAAAGCCGTCTCCTTCGGCTCGCGACGCTCCATGGGGTCGGTGGGATGATTCGGCGTATAGAAGCTGCAATTAGGGCCAATCTTGGTGTGTTTGCCAATCTTTATGAATCCGCCATCGAGCATCACGCAATTGTAGTTGATGAACACCCCTTCGCCCAACACGATGCCATGTCCGTGGTCGCAATGGAAGGGCGGACAGATGGTGGCCGTTGAGGGCAATCCCGGTATCAGTTGCTCCATCAAGGGGCGATACTCCTCATCACTGATGGTCAATCCCCGTAAACGGGCGCACAACTTCTGAGCACGCACAATGCTTGCTTCCACTTCGGGGTCGGAGAAGTAGTACATCTCCTGACTACGCATCTTTTCAATCTCTTTTTTCATACGGTAACTCTTTTTTTTCGAGCCGCAAATATACGGAAAAAGAGGCAAACAAAACAAGAGCAAATCCTAAACAAATTAAAAACATACGAAGAAATTGCGTACATACGGGAAAAAAGTCGTAGTTTTGTGCCATATATCAAACAAGATTACGATGAACAAGCATTTTATCCTGCTGACAGCCTTGTTGGGCGGCCTCTCCGGCACCATACGGGCACAGCATCCGACACAGACGGCCGACGAATTGTATGCGGAGGGAAAACAGCTGTACCTGCGCCACCACTATGCAGCCGCCCAACAGACGTTGGAAGACTACCTGAAACTCCCCGTGGCCGACGCAGCCCACCGGACACGCGCCACCGAGGCTGAATACATGACCGTGTGCACGGCCTACTACCTGAAAGAGGCCGACCGCTTCGACCGGATTCTGAATTATCTCGTCAAGCACCCCGATACGCCCCACGCCAACCGCTTGCATGCCTTGGCCGGAAACACCCTCTATGCCGAGGGGATGTACGACCGCGCACTGGATTGCTATGCAAAGGCCGACATCGGATTGTTGGGGGATAGCGAGCGCGACGAGGCGACCCTCTACAAAGCCGTCTGCCTGTTGAAGACGGGCGACCTGCAAGAGGCCTACGCCCTGTTGACCGTGGTGCAGACACTCAGCACCGAATATGAGGCCGACGCACGCTACTACAAAGCCTACATCGACTACACCAACCACCAATACGACGAGGCACTTTCGGCCCTAGAGTCGTTGAAGGAGCATCCCACCTATGGCCTGCAAGTCTCACTCTACACCGCCGACATCCAATTGCAACAGGGAGGATTTTCCGAGGCCCGCCACACGGCAGAAGCCCTCATGGCACAACATCCCGATGCGGAAGAGGCCCTGGAGATGAAGCGCATAGCCGGCGAGGCGGCCTATGGGATGAAGGAATATGCCCAAGCCGTGAGCTGGTTGGACGAGTATGTGCAAGGGACGGAGGCCCCGCAACGCAACGCCCTCTATAAACTGGGCATGAGCCAATTGCAACAAGGCATCTGCACCCAAGCGGCACTGAACCTCACCCGCTCGGCCAGTGAACGCGATGCACTGGCCCAGAATGCCTACCTCCATAGCGGATTGGCCTACGTGCAATTGCTGGACAAGGTGAAGGCACGCATGGCCTTCGAGCAGGCTTCGTCGATGGACTTCGACAAGGGTGTGAAGGAGCAGGCGCTCTACAACTATGCCCTCTGCATCCACGAGACGGCCTACACGGGCTTTGGCGAGTCGGTGACGGTGTTCGAGCGGTTCCTCAATGAGTTTCCCGCTTCGCCCTACGCCGACAAGGTGAACGACTACCTGGTGGAGGTCTACATGAACACACGCAGCTACAAGACGGCCCTCGCCTCCATTGCCAAAATCAAGCAACCGGGCACACGCATCCTGGAAGCCCGGCAGAAGATAAACTACCGCCTGGGCACCGAAGCCTTTGCCAATGCCGACTACCGGGGCGCACAAGCCTACTTCAACGAATCGTTGAAAGATGCCCGCTACAATCGCGAGACACAGGCCGACACCTACTTCTGGCGAGGCGAGACACGCTACCGCATGGGCAATTGGAATGGTGCCTCGGCCGACTACCTGCAATACCTCTCGACCACGACATCCAATCCCAAGCAACGGGCCACGGCCTACTACAACCTGGGATACACGGCCTTCCAACAGAAGAACTACTCCAAGGCACGCGGTTATTTCGACCGCCTTCTGAATGAATTCCGCTCCTCGTCCACCCCCCAGATGGTGGCCGATGCCTTGAACCGCAAGGCCGATTGCCTCTTCTATGCGCGCGACTTCAGTGGAGCCGCCCAGGCTTATGCCGAAGCCACCGACACCGACCCCTCACAAGGCGATTATGCCCTCTATCAGCGGGCCTTCGTGCAGGGTCTTCAGAAGGACTATCAGGGAAAGGTCACCAGCCTCAACCGCATGATTGACCGTTTCCCCCGCTCGACCTACGTGGACGATGCCCTCTACGAACGGGGCCGCGCCTATGTGCAGATGGAGCAGAATGCCCAAGCCATCGCCTCGTTCAAGGAGCTCACCACCCGCTTCCCCGAGAGTGCCTTGGCACGCAAGGCGGCCAGCGAAATAGGCATGCTCTACTATCAGGACGACCACTTCAACGAGGCCATCGCGGCCTACAAGCAGGTGATAGAGAAATACCCAGGTAGCGACGAGGCACGCATGGCCGGACGCGACCTGAAGAACATCTACATCGAGCAAAACCGCGTGGACGACTATGCCACCTATGCCGCCACCCAAAAGGGGGTCATCCAGTTCGACGTCAGCGAGCGCGACTCACTGACCTATCTGGCCGCCGAGAAGGTGTACATGCGAGGCAACATGCAGGAGGCCGAAAAGAGCATGGCCACCTACCTGCAAAGTTTCCCCGAGGGAGCCTACCGCCTGAATGCCCACTACTACCTCGGCGTGGCTGCGTATGAGAAAAAGGATGCCCCTACGGCCCTCGCCCACTTCGACAAGGTGTTGGAGTATCCCCACAACAAATTCTCGGAAGAGGCCACAACGATGGCCGCCGAGCTGGCCTACAACAGCAAGGACTACCAACGTGCCCTCACCCTCTACAAACTCCTGAAGGGGAAGACCACCTCGGCCGAACGCCTGCTGATGGCACGTACGGGCATCCTCCGCTCGGCCCATCTGCTGGGCGATGGAGACGAGGTGATAGCCTCCGCCACCGAGTTGTTGGACGATGGCAAGACCTCGCCCGAGCTGGCCAACGAGGCACGCTACTACCGGAGTCGGGCAGCAGCCAAGGCAGGCGATCGCGAGCTGGCCGGCAAAGACCTGGAAGAGCTGGCCAAGGACACCCGCCACGCCTATGGTGCCGAAGCCAAATACCGGTTGGCCGAGATGCACTATTCGGCCAGCAACTATGCCGAAGCCGAAAAAGTGTTGCTCAACTACATCGAGGTGAGCACACCCCACGCCTATTGGCTCGCACGCAGCTTTGTCCTCCTCTCCGACGTGTATATGCACACGGGGCGCGAAATCGAGGCCAAGCAATACCTCCTCTCGCTCAAGCAGAACTACTCGGCCAGCGACGACATTGCCGGCATGATTGAAGAGCGACTCCAAAAAATGACCAACTAACCACATTCCCATTGACGAAAAAAAACAAAGAAGGAACGATGAAGAGACTATACGTGTTGACGGGCATCCTGCTCGGAGCAACAACCCTGCAAGCCCAAGACCCTGAAAAGACATCCACTCAGCTGGATCGCACCGTGGTGGTGGAAAACCTCTACAACCCCGACATCATGAACGCCAACAAGATAAACATCATGCCCACGTTGGAGGAGCCACAGGTGGCGAAAAAACAGATTGAGTACGCCACCACGTCCCATCCCTCGGGTCAGTTCGGCTTTGCCCCCATGGCCTCCTTTGGCGAAACTCCCCAGCAGGCCGATGCCGGGAGGGGATACTTCCGCCTCGGCTACGGCAACCGGGGCAATGTGGACAGCCGGCTGAGCTATCGGTTCGACCTGGGCAAGCGCGACGTGCTCAACGCCAACCTCGCCTTCCGTGGCATGGATGGCACCATCGACCTGCCCGCCCCCATCGGCGACACCGAGGAGTGGAAGGCCCGCGCCTACCACACCCAGGGGAACCTCGGATGGGCCCACCGCTTCAACCCCGTCACCCTCTCGGTGGAGGCCGATGCCGAAAATCAGGTGTTCAACTACCCCTACACCAACCAATGGACCTTCGACAACACCCACCAACACAACCTGCTGGGAAGCCTGAGAGCCAGCGTCAGCAGCAACAACCACGATGCCGACCTGCGTTTCCAAGCCGGCACAGGTCTGTTGTATGCCAAGCAGAAATATGCCTTCGGCTACTACGACGAGCAGAGCAGCGAACCCTACGCCGAGACCATCATCCGCAGCCACCTCCAAGCAACCGGCGACATCAACACCCGCACCAGTGTGCACCTGCATGCCCGGATGGACAACATCATGGTCAACCCCGGTGGCGACTACAACAAGGTCTCCCTCACCGTCGTGCAACTCAACCCCCACCTCACCAGCGAGGGAAAGTGGTGGAAAGTGCGCATAGGCGCCCACATCGACCCCCTCTTTGGCAACGGAGGCTCTGAGTTCTCCTTTGCCCCCGACCTCTATGGCGAATACCGCCTTGCCCGTGGCTACTCGCTCTATCTGCAAGCCGGTGGCGGACGCGTGGTGAACGACTTCCGCACCATCAACCGCTTCGACCCCTACGCCGAGTTTCCCGTCTTCCGCGACGGAAGCGAAGGCAAGGGCTTCTACTCCCCCCGCCACTCGTTTCATCAATTGGACGGGCTGCTCGGCTTCAAGGCCACCCCGCTCAACGAATTGTCGCTCCACCTCTACGGAGGCTATCGCATCACGAAGGAGCAGCTCTTCTCCACCCTCGTGCCCGACTACACCAACGAGCGCCTCTGCTACCTGATGCACGACGATGCCAACCTGTTGCACGCAGGGGCATCGGTCGCCTATGCCTGGAAAGACCTCCTCACCACCCGTGCCGAGGTCGAGTGGAGCAAGTGGGAGAGCGACCTGACGGACACCTACAGCACCCTGCTCCCCGAATTGTCGCTCCGATGGAGTGCCGAGGTGCACCCCATCCGAGCACTCAGCATCGGCCTCACCTACCACTACGAGCAACGGTGCAACGACGTGGCCGGCAACCGTCCCGATGCCATTAACAACCTCGGCGTCCACGCCTGCTACCGCCTCTTCCATTGGCTCAGCCTCTATGCCCAAGGCGACAACCTGCTGAATCAGGCCTACTACCGCCACATCCTGCAACCCGCACAAGGGTTCAACGTCGTGGGCGGTGCCATCCTGGAGTTTTAGCCACCGTTTTCCCCGCCTCACCCGTCCAAAATGTCGTTTTTGTCCCATAACTTGTCGGGATTGGCCGATTGCAAACCGGGATACAAGCCGTAAATTTGCAACGCAAAAAGCCCGACAAGCAATAAGGATTAAAAACGTATGAAAATAATTGATGCACACGCCCACCTGTGGCTCAAGCAAGACACGGTGGTGGACGGTCTCCCCATCCGCACATTGGACAACGGTCGCTCGCTCTTCATGGGCGAAGTGCGGCAGATGCTCCCCCCCTTCATGACCGACGGGGTGAACAGTGCCGAGGTGTTCCTCTCCAACATGGATTACGCCCAAGTGTCGGCCGCGGTCATCACCCAAGAATTCATCGACGGCATCCAGAACGACTACCTCGCCGAGGTAGCCCGTTGCCACCCGTCGCGCTTCCTCGTGTGCGGCATGTGCGAGTTCCGTCGCCCCGGCTTCCTGCCCCATGCCCGCGAGTTGCTCGACGGAGGCTTCCGCGCCATCAAGATACCCGCCCAACGCCTGTTGTTGCCCGAGGGACGGGTGATGCTCACCAGCGACGAGATGATGCAGATGTTCCACCTCATGGAGGAGCGAGGGGCCATCCTCTCCATCGACCTGGCCGACGGAGCCCTGCAAGTGGGCGAGATGCAGGAGGTCATCCAAGAGTGTCCGCGCCTGAAGGTAGCCATCGGCCACTTCGGCATGGTCACCCGCCAAGGGTGGCACGAGCAGGTCAAGCTGGCCCGCCACGCGAACGTGATGATTGAATCAGGCGGCATCACGTGGCTCTTCAACGACGAGTTCTACCCCTTCCACGGCGCCATCCGCGCCATCCGCGAAGCCTCCGACCTGGTGGGCATGGACAAGCTCATGTGGGGCTCCGACTACCCGCGCACCATCACCGCCATCACCTACCGCATGTCCTACGACTTTGTTACCAAGAGCCGCGAACTCTCCCCCGAAGAAAAAGCCCTCTTCCTCGGCGAAAACGCCCGCCGGTTCTATGGCTTCACCCACCTGGTGGAGCTGCCTTACATAAAGAATATGAGTGAATGAATATTTTAGGCACGGATTACGCGGATTACGCGGATTTTTTCTTTTTCAGACATTCAACTTTCGCCGGGTATTATACCTACATGATGTCTCTGTCATTTTGAGCCTTAGCGAAAAATCTGATGACGTTAGCATTATTACAAAAGACTTATGTTCTTATGTCTAAGAAAAAGAAAAAAACCGCGTCATCCGCGTAATCCGCACCTAAAAAAAATAAAAAAACAAAAATAGAGAACAATGAAAGCAATCCAAATAACCGCCCCTTCAGAGATGAAGGTAACAGACATTGAAAAGCCCTGCATCGGCGCAGGCGAAGTGATGGTGAAGCTCCACTACGTAGGCTTCTGTGGCTCCGACCTCAACACCTTCCTCGGACGCAACCCCATGGTGAAACTCCCCGTCATCCCCGGCCACGAAGTGGGCGCCACCATCGAAGCCCTGGGCGAAGGCGTGCCCGACGAACTGACGGTGGGCATGAGCGTCACCCTCAACCCCTACACCAATTGCGGGAAGTGCGCCGCCTGCCGCAACGGACGCGTGAACGCCTGCCAGTTCAACGAGACACTGGGCGTTCAACGCAACGGAGTGATGACCGAGTATGCCGTAGTGCCCTGGCAAAAAGTCATCCCCGCCGAAGGCATCTCGCCACGCGATTGCGCCCTGATAGAACCCATGAGCGTGGGCTTCCATGCCGTGAGCCGTGCAGGCGTCGAAGACAACGAAGTGGTTATCGTCATCGGATGCGGCATGGTAGGCCTTGGAGCCGTCGTGCGGGCCGCCCTGCGAGGCGCCACGGTGATAGCCATCGACCTCGATGACGAAAAACTCTCTTTGGCCAAGCAAGTGGGCGCCACCCACGTCATCAACTCGGCCAAGGAGAATGTTCACGAACGCGTACAGGCACTGACACAGAATTTGGGTGCCGACGTGGTAATTGAAGCCGTGGGAAGCCCCGCCACCTACGTGATGGCCGTGGACGAAGTCGCCTTCACCGGGCGCGTCATCTGCATCGGTTACGCCAAGAGCGAAGTCAGTTTCCAGACGAAGCTGTTCGTGCAGAAGGAGCTCGACATCCGAGGCTCGCGCAACGCCCTGCCCAGCGACTTCCGCTCCGTCATCCACTACATGAAGTCGGGCCATTTCCCCGCCGACGCCTTCATCAGCCGCATCGCCAAGCCCTCCGAAGCCGCCGACGCCATGCGTGAGTGGGCCGCCTCACCCGCCAAAGTTTTCCGCATACTGGTAGAGTTCTGATGCCCGACGGGAGGTCACATGCAGCTCACCACTCCTAAGCTCGTGCCGATGGCCGTCAGAATCGTTATCAGTGTCTGAATGAGGATTTTCCAAATGTCTCGTTTTTCTGTCGAGGGTGTGTCAAAATTAACTTTTTAGACGCGGATAACGCGGATGACGCGGATTTTTCGTAATTATTATACCCAAATAGGTTATAATTTATCTGCGTCATCCGCGTCATCCGCGTCTAAAAAATGAAAAGAGGGCTTTTTGACACTGCCTCTTTCTACTATCAGCTTTTTCAATGCGCTTGATGCATAAGGGATGTGCGCGTTGCAATTGATGAGCGACCAGTATATTGTAGACAATATATTGGAGGAACAGAGACAAACGGCATATTAATCAGTTATTGTCGATATTGGCAAATATTTGCAACGAGGTATTTCGAGTGCAAACCTTTTAATTAGCAAAAAATACGTCAGTTCGGGATAAGAAAGTGATGTAATTATGAAGAATTTCACAGAATATATTGAAGAACATGTTTTACACCATCCAGTAATAAATCCCGTACTTCTATTCCTTTTCTATTTCATCAAAGTGAGAGACTCTGCGAGGGGTGCATTATTGCATATATATACAATGTGAAGGTGAGGGGATGAGGTAAGGCACAAAGTGGTCAGCCCGTCTCCTCTCAAGTGGTCAGCGGCTAAGGTGTCTGGCGGTTAGCCCGTGTCCTCTCAAGTGGTCAGCGGCTGACCGCTCGACACCTTAGCCGCTAAAGGGTGGGAAAAAGGCGATTTTTGCTTGATTTTCCCGACCGGAAAATGCATAAATATACAGCGGGCGTATATTTATGCAAAACTGACCGCGTGAGAATCGCCTGTATGGGCGCGGATTTTCTTTCGCACGAAAAATGGGCAGAATTTTAATTGGGTCATAAATCATTGATGCTCAGCCCATGGATAAGACAACCTCAGCCTTGGGATAAGGTGAGCTTAGCCTTGGGATGAAGGCTAAGAATGATTGCATTTTTTCTATTTTCTTACATCATAAATTAGAAAATATTTACAGTTCACCCTTTTCACCCCCTCATCACCTCGCGATACTGCTTAGGGGTGTAGCCTGTGCGTTGGCGGAAGAGGCGGTTGAAATAGGAGTGGTCTTCGAAGCCCAGCATATAGGCCACGTTCTTCACGGGGACGTCCTCGGTGAAGAGGATGAGTTGGGCCTGCTCGATTTTCTTGCGGTTGATGTATTGCTGGGGCGTACAGCCTACCTCGCGCTTGAACAGGCGGATGTAGTGGTCCTTGGAGAGGCTGACGGCCTCGGCCAATTGGTCGAGGGTGATGGGCTTGCACAGGCGGCTGCGGATTTCGGCCATCGACCTTTGGATGCGCTCGTCGATGTGGCCGTGGCCATGTGTGGCACTGGCAAGGAAACGGGAGAACAACTGGAAGATGATGCCGCGCGACTCGACCCGGTTGCAGAAGGTGCGCTGGCGGTTGCGGGTGATATTCCGCACCAGCGTGGGGCCGTTGTCGTAGCTCGTAGGGTCGGATTGGGGAAGCACCATGTGGGGATTGAGGTGGCACAGGCGCTCGAAAAGCAACTGCTCCAGGGTGCCCCCCTCCACCTCGGTGGGGAAATGCCACTCCTCGAGGAAGCCCGAGCTGTCGGGGGCATCTTCGTAGATGTGGAGGTAGTAGTGCACGAAATGGGCGTCGCACCGGTAGCTGTGTGTGGTAAAGGGGGGGATGAAATACATGTGCCCGGGGCGCAACGGATGCACGCCATCGGGCAAAACGAGGTCGGCACCGCCCTCCACCACATAGAAGATGCGGGCAAAGGGGCTGTTCACATCCTGCCAGTTCCAATCGGCATGATGGCGGGCCAACCCGACATTCAGGGTTATCAAATGTAATTGCTCAACGGACTCTTTCATGGTGCTCTACAACGTTGGGAGGCGGGGACTTTTCCGATGGCTTCCGCTGGTTTTTGTTGCAAAATTACCCTTTTTGCCCCTATCTTACAAGGAAATGTCGAAAAAATCCTATCATCAGTCGCAAATGCACCATTGTATGTTGCAAGAAGTGGCTACCTTTGCCACGAAAAACAAAAAAACATCTTGAAGGAAACTATGAGAAAACAACTGTTTGCACTTGCGCTGATGGGCACACTGGCCACTGCCCTGCCGGCCCAACAGGAATGGGGAAAGTGGGAGACTTGGGGAGAACAGGCCGACGGCACATTCCGCAACCCCGTAATACCCTCGGATTATAGCGACTTGGATTGCATCAAAGTGGGGGAAGACTACTATGCCATCTCCTCCACCATGCAATATTCGCCGGGTATGACGGTGTTGCACTCCACCGACTTGGTGAATTGGGAGATTGTGAGCAATGCCGTGGCCGACCTCACTCAGATAGGCCCTGCACTGAATTGGGACAGGATGGAGAGATACGGACGCGGTGTGTGGGCAGGCACCATCCGCCACCACAAAGGGCGTTTCTACGTCTTCTTCGGTGCACCCGATGAGGGGTACTTTATGACCTCGGCCACGAAAGCCGAAGGGCCGTGGGAGCCTCTGACCCCCCTTTTGTTAGAGAAGGGATGGGACGATTGCACCGCCATCTGGGACGAAAGGGGGCGTGGATATTTCCTCGGCACTTGCTTCAAGGACAACTACAAGACCTACATCTTCCCCATGGCCGACGATTGCAAGAGCATCGACTTTGACAAGCGCCGCCTGCTCAACGAAGGCAATCATCGCGAAGCCAGCAAACTTATCAAACACGGGAAATATTATTACTTGGTGTTCAGCGAGCACAAGGGCCGCTTGGGACGCTACGTGATGGCCAAGCGCGACAAGAAACTGACGGGCGACTTCAAGGAAGAGCGCCAGCTGCTACTGCCCTGTCGCGAAGCCAACGAGCCCAACCAAGGGGGCATCATCGAGGGACCCGATGGAAAGTGGTACTTCTTCACCCACCACGGTACGGGCGATTGGGGCGGACGCATAGCCAGCCTCCTGCCGGTGGAGTGGACAAGTGACGGATGGCCCATGATGGGCGACCGCACACAAGGCGAACCGGGCACCATGGTGTGGAGTATGCCTATGCCCAAGGTGGAGCAGAAGAAACTCACCATCGGACGTAGCGATGACTTCGATGACCTGACTCTCGCCCCTTGGTGGCAATGGAACCATCAGCCACGAGAGGGGTATTGGTCGCTCACCGAACGCCCGGGATGGATGCGCCTGCGTGCCTATCGTCCGATTGAGGCAAACAAGCTGTTGAAGGCGGGAAACACACTGACACAACGCGTCTTCCGCACGAAGGAGAGCAAGGTTGTCGTGAAGATGGACCTGCAAGGCATGAGCCATGGCCAGCGGGCAGGAGTCGCCCACTTTGCAAGAGAGAGCAGCGCTTTAGGAGTGGTGTGCGAGGGAGACAGCATGTTTATGGAATTCCGCCACAATGACCAATGCCAACGTGGTGCTCTGATTGCAGGGCGATACGTCTGGGTAAAGTCTGAATGGTCATTGGATGGAAAATCACATTATTCATATAGTACGGATGGAGACAACTACACACCCTTCGGAACTTATCAGCTCTCGTGGGGATATTATCGGGGCGACCGCATAGGCATCTACTGCTTCAACGACCTCGCCGACACGGGATACGTGGATGTCGATTATCTGCATTATGAAATGAAATAAGAAAAGAAGAAATCATCAAAAAAAATCAAGAACAGATATGCACAGAAGGAATTCGTTTGCAAAGGCCGCGGGCATCTTCATCGTGGCCGCTTCGATGGGGGCTTGCTCATCGGACGTGAAGGTGGAGACAGGGAAGTACAAGCCCGATTGGGAGAGTTTGAAACAATGGGAGTGTCCCGAGTGGTTCAAGGATGCCAAGTTCGGCATCTGGGCACATTGGGGGCCTCAGTGTCAGGCCGAAACGGGCGACTGGTATGCCCGCCACATGTACTACGAAAGGGATTGGCAAGGCCAGCACCACCGCCGGGTGTATGGCGACCCCAGCGAATATGGCTTGAAGGAGCTGATTCGCGACTGGAAGGCCGAGGAGTGGGACCCCGACGCACTGGTGAAACTCTACAAGAGCGTGGGCGCCCGCTACTTCTTCACCCTGGGACAGCATCACGATAATTTCGACCTTTGGGACAGTCCCTATCAGGAGTGGAACTCGGTGAACGTGGGACCTAAGAAGGACATCATCAAGGGATGGGCCGAGGCTTGCAAGAAATATGGCCTCCCGCTGGGCATCAGCATGCACGGAAGCCACACGTGGACGTGGATGGAAGGCTCGCAGGCCTACGACGGAAACCTCACCAAGGCCGATGGCAAGGGTCAATGGTGGGAGGGGCTCGACCCGCAAGAGCTCTACGCACAACGCCACGAGCATAGCCAGGGGTGGGAAAACTCGGGCACCATCCATAGCCAATGGAACTGGGGAAACGGGGCGTCGCTGCCCTCGGAGGAATACAAGATGAAGTTCCAAAACCGCGTGTTGGAGTGCATCAACAGGTTTCATCCCGACATGCTCTACTTCGACGACACGGTGCTCCCCTTCTACGGGTGCGACGACCGGGTGGGCCTGAACATACTCGCCCACTACTACAACACCAGCGCCCGCTTGAACGGAGGCGAACAGAGCGTGGTGCCCATGGGCAAGGTGTTGGAAGAGGAGCACAAGGAGCTGATGATGTGGGACGTGGAGCGCGGAGTGCCCGACAAGGCGCAGGAGAAATATTGGCAGACGTGTACTTGCCTCGGCTCGTGGCACTACGAGCAGGGCGTCTATAACCAAAACCGCTACAAGAGCGCCCAGCAGGTCATCAGCATGTTGGTGGACGTGGTGAGCAAAAACGGCAACCTGCTCCTCAGTGTCCCCGTCCGCGCCAACGGAACCATCGATGATAAGGAAACAGCCATCCTCGAAGGCATCAAGGAGTGGATGGACGTGAACGGCGCCTCCATCTACGGCACCCGCCCGTGGAAAACCTTTGGCGAAGGCCCCATGGCCGAGAATAGCAATCCGCTCAAAGCACAGGGCTTCAACGAGAACAACAACTACTCGTCGGCCGACATACGCTTTGTGCAGAGAAACGACACCGTCTTCACCACCATCATGCGCTGGCCACAGGACAAGGAGGTGACCATCAAGGCATTCGGCACCGCCTCGCCCCACTATAGCGGAGAGGTGAAGAGCGTCGAACTCTTAGGACACGGCACCCTCGCCTTCACCAACGGAGAGGACGGTCTGAAGGTGACTCTCCCCAAGGAGCCGACCAACAGGATTGCCCCCGTGCTGGCCGTGACGTTTTGAAAAACACACGACCGTTGGTCGCTTCTCCCTCTCTTCCATTCGTGAAAAATGCGTATTTACGCAAAAATCACGAATGGAATGGTCTTTCAATACGACAATCTCCGCCCGTTTGCCGCGTTTCTTCGGTTCACGAGCGGAGTTTTTTTTATTCTACTGCCTGTATCAATGGTGCAACCGGCACAAGATTGCACAAGCGTGTCGTTATCCTCCTATCATTTGTCGGGATAAGCCGACGGGAATTGGAGGGAAATAAGTACTTTTGCAGTGTTTTAATAACTAAAAAACTGTTGGAACAATGAAAGGATACACCACCCGACAACACCCCGTGCCCGTGAAGCGCTATTGCCGCACGATGGACCTGAAGAACGACCCGGCGCTGATTGCCGAATACGTGAAACGACATAGCGAGGAGGAATCGTGGCCGGAAATCAGAGAAGGCATCCGCCAAGTAGGCATCTTGGAAATGGAAATCTACATCCTCGGAAACCGCCTGTTCATGATTGTGGAGACGCCCCTCGACTTTGATTGGGACACCGCCATGAGGCGCCTCGCCACCCTGCCGCGCCAACAGGAGTGGGAGGACTTCATGGCCATCTTCCAACAATGCAACGAAGGCGACACGGCCGACGAAAAGTGGAAGATGATGGAGAGGATGTTTTACCTCTACTGATTATCATTGCTTCACAAACACGAAGTCGTGAAGCTCGCAGATGGATTCTCCCTCGGTGGGTGATGAGAAGAGGAAGAAGAGGGCATGTTTCCCCTCGACACCCTTCAGATCACCCAACGGGACGCTACGCTCGGTCAATTCCTGAGGCTGATCGGCACTGATAGAGAAGGAGCCAATCTTGCGTCCGCCCTTCTTTTCCCACGGGCTATCAAGCATGATGTCGACGACTCCGTCAACGCCCTGTGGCTTGTAGCGGATGTTCATGCTGACCTCCTCACCTGCTTCGCTGAGGTGGTTGAAGTTGAAGTACTTGTAGCCTACCACAGAGCCGCTCGTGTTGTTCACCACGGGGTTGTGGCTGATGCTGAGGTCATAGGCATCCGACTCTCCGTCGTAATCGGCATATTGGGGCTGAACGTAGGAACCCGAGAAGATGAAGTTGGGGAACTTGGCCTTCATCCCTTGCGGGCCCGTGTAGTAGCAGGCAATGCCGGCCGAGTGGCGCTCGAGGGGATTCAGCCCCTCGATGGCAAATCCCTCGGAGGTGTATTCTCCCTCACTGATTTCCACGGTGCCGTCGGGTCCCTCGGTCACCTTCACTTCGATGGGAGCCACCATGGCTTGGCGCGAATACTCGCTCGTGCCACACTGGCGATGGTAGAAGACATACCACTGCCCCTCAATCTCGATGATGCTACCGTGGGTGTTGCCCGTGATGGTGGCGGTGTAGATGGTGTCACCCTCGGCATTGGTGTCGCGTCCGCGCCCGTCGATAATGGTGCCTCCATAGGTGAAGGGGCCAAGCGGCGAGTTGCTATAGGCGTAGGCCAACGTGTAGTTCGTGTCGTGCAAGCCAAACTCCCCCTTATTCGTCCAACGGCTATAGATGAAGACATACTTGTCCTTGATTTTACGCATGGAAGAGGCCTCGAAGAAGCGGAAGATGCCCTCTTGATTCAAGTTCGACACCATGTCCTTCACCGCCTTTGTGCCAGGTTTCACCGTGGCCATCGTAGCGGGGTCGAGCTCGGCTCCCCACGACTCTTGGAATCCCCAGTAGCCATAGACACGCCCGTCGTCATCGACAAACACGGCGGGGTCGAAGCGCAAGTCGCCCACCGTCTCCGTCGGCTTTTCGGGATTCCAATTGCACACCTCAAAGGGACCATCGGGACGGTCGCTCTTGGCAATCATGCCATTTCGGGGCCCCGACTGGTTGTTGGGATAGAGGTAATAGGTCTTCTTCCCGTCGGCATCGGTCACCAGCGTCACGTCGGGCGCATAGAGGATGTCGCCAACACCCCCTTCGTTCAAGGGCTTTCCCTCGGCATCCAGTTTGGATTCAAAGATGACACCATCGTAGCGCCACCGGCGCAAGTCGTTCACCGGAGCCGACCACACCACCTGCTCGCGTCCGCAATAGGTGGTCTTCAGTGCGTCGTGCGAACCATAGATGTACACGCGCATCTCACCGGGACGGTCAGGGTCTTCAAACACGTATGGCTCCGCATCGGGGATATACTCCCACAGGGGGAGATAAGGATTCATCGCCGTATGCTCCACACTCATCTGCGGCTGGGCCGCCTGCTTGCATCCACAAGCCATCAGCGCCAATGTGGCCGCTGACACCAAGAATTTCAGTCTCATAATCAGTTTTTCAATGTGATAGTTCTTTTTTTTTACGTCATTTCATAAAGTGCGGACAAATGTAAGGAATAAAATCGAAGCAACAAAGCTTCACCCGAATAAAATGACGATGGGCATCATCATCCTCCCCTCTAGCGATGGAATGACATTCAGTTGCAGAAAGAAATCATATGTATAAAATGTTGCATCGCCCGATTTTTATATGTATGATTTGTTGCATGAGAGGGAATCGAACGGTTCGCAGCACTTTGGGAACAACCAAAATAGTCCTTTCCTTCAAAACAAATCTTTATTAAACACCTCAATTATATTTGGGGTTTCACAAAACGAAAAAACAGGGTACCACCTTATTTGTCAACGTTTTACAAAGCGCACTCCTTCCCTCCGAAAGAATGGAGCAAAATAAAGGAAAGTTTTTTTTAACTATTTATCGTCTTCTCTTTACATAAAACAATATATATTTGCAACGACAAAGGAATAAGAACTTACAATTATCACACAGCTTTTGTCAGAAAGAAGCTCGCGCTTCACAAAAAAGGCGAATCGCAACCAACTGGAATTATTAACATTTAACTCGATACTGTTATGAAGAAGTTTTATTTACTCCTCGTGCTCATCAGCGCACCGCTGGTTGTGTTCAGCCAACTGAGAAGTATGAATCTCAATTGGGAAGGTTCCCGCTATAGTTTTCCCATAAAAATCATCAACGACACGCTATACGCGGCGTCTCCCAACGGACTTTACAGGAAAGACTTAAAACAAGACTCCGATTGGGAATTGTTCAAATTCAAAGGGCATCAAATCTTCAATTTCGTTCGTTGCGGAGATGATTGGATTGCCACAACCATAGGAGAAGAATTCAGAACTGACAGTTTGATTCTGTATTCTGCATCTATGAACAGTGACGAGATTGCAGACATCACCATCCCTAACATCTTAGGGAAAGTCTGGTATGTCACCTTGTCACAATCTCCCACGAACCCCAAACATCTGATGGTGGAGGCACCTTATATCGGCGCCATTTATCAATCTATGGATTTTGGTTCAAACTGGACAAAGTTAAGTGATTTCTTTATTGGAAATACAAGTATAAAAGCTCTTGAATCCGACCCGTCTGTCACATTCTTCTACGGGATGGACAGGTTTGGGGATGGTTTTCTCATGAGGAGTGAAGATGCAGGTAAAACGTATAGTATGATTCTATCTTTCAATGCTTATTCTATCGGTAATATAATTACAAGCAGTACCAACGACCAGTTGGTGATGTATACTATGCATGGTCATATCGGACGTTCAACGGACAAGGGAGTAACGTGGGAAAAAATCATTCCCCCAGGAGCAGACATTCCATTTCGTGAATTTGGTTTTTCCGATATACAAGAAGACTGCAATGATTCTAAAACTTTTTACGCATCAGGACATTTGTGGGGAGAAAGGGATTCCATTTACATTTTCCGATCAAAAGACGAAGGGCTTACATGGGAACTCGCATGGAAAGAATACTTGCAAGGAGTTGATATCGGAGTCTACAGAATGGAGATGTACGGCGATGAACTGATACTTCTGACAGATAGCGGGCTTTACAGCCTCAACACCCGGAAAAACAAGAGCGCCATCCAATCTTTTGTCAATGAATCCAAAGTGTGGCATTGCAAAAAGTGGAAGCAGGCATTCTCGGGACAAGAAGACAGATACTACTACTTCCAAGGTGACACGGTGATAAATGGCATCTCGGCAAAGAAGATGTATCTGAAGTTCAGCAAGGAAAGCGACAAGGGAAACTATGAGGTCGCACTGTACGAAGACGGCCAAAAGGTGTACGGTTGCTATCCCGGAGAAAAAGGATTCTCGTTGTTTTATGACTTTGGCGCCAAGAAGGGAGAAGAGGTGACCACCGCCTATGGGACCTACATCGTGGAAGATGTGAAAGAGATTGTGGTGGAAGGCGAAACGTTGCGCGTGCTGCATCTGTTGCAGGATTTTGTCCATGAGAAATATCAGTTCACATGGGTAGAAGGAGTTGGAGGCGAATCAGCGCCATACGACTCAGGGGCCCGATTACCAGGTGGATACGAATATTTCAGCGATTGTGAGATTGACGGGAAAATCTTCTTGGAGGCGGAAGACATTCCTAATCACATTACCCCTATACAGAAGGACAACGTCCGCATCTCTTCTGTAGGCTCTTCCCTCCTCTGCACCTCCCCCGATGCTGTGAAGCTGGAGGTCTACACCATGGATGCCGTGAAGGTGGGCGAAGCTGCTTTTGCTAACGGTGAAGCCACGGTGAAGGTCGGCAATGCTCCTGCCACCTACCTCTACATCGTGACCTATCCCGACGGACGGCGCGAGAGTGGGAAGGTGATGGTGAAATAAAAATTCCCCTTTTCACGCAACAAGTTATGCCTTTCTCGCTAACGAGGAAGGCATAAGCATCAGCATCTGTGATGCAATAAACGACTCGCAATCAATTATAAAAAGCGCATTACAGATGATACTCCGTCCATCCTCATTTCGAAATGAGGATGGACGGGGAATTTCAGGTTCAATGTTCAACAAAAGCAACAAAGAGGTGCACATCCAACGATGTGTACCTCTTGTTACATAATATCACCGAGAACTATTACAACCCCGCAATCTCTTCTGCTGACAGACCGGTGGATTTGATGATGGTTCCCGTATCGACACCACAATTCTTTAAGTTACGGGCTACAGCGTAAATTCCTTCTGCACGACCTTCTGCACGACCTTCCGCACGACCTTCCGCACGTTCGGTTGTAATGTTGTCGCGAAGGATGATGACATTATCAAGGTGGCGGTAATAAGCCCGCTGCTCTTCTTGGGAGAGGGAGGCGATATCCAAAATTCCACGAGCCTCTGCCAAGCCGGGAGCATCGGCATCATCAGGGATTTCGCCCGTATTGAGGAAGTATATCCACTGTTCAAGAGGAACCTTTGACCACTTGTTGAAGTCATTCACGCGAAGGATATAGTACTCGGGATAGAGCTGGCTGACGGTTTCCACTTGAAACTTCTCGCGTTGGAAAGGAGAGAGTTGCAGAATATCGTGATCGTGTATTCCGCGGAACTCAGTGGTACCGTGGTAAACGGTATCCTTGCCGGCACCCAAGGCAAAATAGACTATGTTGATGCTGTATATCTTACGGATATTCTCGTAGCCCTGGCCACGGCGGATGTACTCTGTCACCAGCTTAGAGACACCGAATAGCATACGCTGGAAGTAGGCATATTCATTATTGTTCTGTATTTCGAACAGAATCAGTCGCCCCTTGCTGTCCTCGGCAAGGATGTCCACGCGATTATATTTATCGTATTCCTCCTCTTGATTGCTCTCGCTCTCCAACATGCGCCGGATAGTGATTTTCTCATTCAGAAGCGAAGTCAACAATCCCTCTATTACGCCAAAGTTGGCTTTGTCGCGCAACAGGCGCTTCATCGCCCAATCAAATCGGATGTAATTTGCCATAACTTCCACTATTTTAGTTTATCTGCCGCAAAAATAGCATTTAATTCTGAATACCGCAATTATTTCACAAAATTTATGGGACAAAGGCTCTGCATCGGCATCGCGCCTCGTTATTATCCTATCATTTGTCGGAATAGGACTATTCAATAAGGGAGGAAAAGCGTACTTTTGCCCATAAAAATTAAAAGAAAGAAACATGTTAGCATATCATGAACTTGGAAAAACGGGGATGAAGATTTCATCGCTCAGTTTTGGGGCCTCGTCGCTGGGAGGCGTGTTTCACGGTTTGAAAGAGGAAGAGGGCATCGAGGCGGTGCACACGGCCATTGATGCCGGTATCAATTTTATAGACGTGTCGCCCTACTATGGGCACTACAAGGCGGAAACGGTGCTTGGCAAGGCTCTTAGGGAGATACGGCGCGACCGCTATTACCTCTCGACCAAGGTGGGGCGCTATGGCAAGGATGGGGTGAACACGTGGGACTACAGTGCCCGACGGGCTACGGAGAGTGTCTACGAGAGCATGGAGCGCCTGAACGTGGAGTATATCGACCTCATCAATGTGCACGACATTGAGTTTGCCGACCTCCATCAGGTGGTGGAGGAGACGTTGCCTGCCCTGGTGGAGCTGCGCGACAAGGGCGTGGTGGGACACGTGGGCATCACAGACCTGCAACTGGAGAACTTGCAATGGGTGGTGGAGCACTCACCCGAGGGGACGGTGGAGACGGTGCTGAACTTCTGCCACCATTGCCTGTGCGACGACAAGTTGCTTGACTATCTGGGCTTCTTCGAAGAGCGCGGCATCGGCGTCATCAACGCGTCGCCCCTCTCGATGGGATTGTTGAGCGAACGCGGTGTGCCTGCGTGGCACCCGGCTCCCACCCCGCTGGTGGAGGCTTGCCGACGCGCCATGGAGCATTGCAAGCAAAAGGGATACCCCATCGAACGGCTGGCCATGCAATATGCCGTGAGCAATCCGCGCATCGCCTCGACCCTGTTCAGCACCACCAATCCGCAAAACGTGCTGAAGAATGTGGCGTATGCCCAAGAGAGCGTGGACGAAGAGTTGCTTCACGAAGTGCGCCAGATTATCGGCGGACAGATGAGGGTAAGTTGGAAGAATTCGTAAATTGGCAACAAGGGATTTTTAGGAGTGGAGGAGTGTTTCTTTTTAGGAGTAGAGGAGTGTAGACGAATGTCTTGCAAATGATGGTCGAAACTATTGTCTACACTCCTAAGCGAAGCGTCACTCCTTCACTCCTACACTCCTAAAAAGATAAAAAAGACAGATATATGAAAAAGAATTTACTACTATGGTTATGCTACCTTCTTGCCCTGCCCATGTTGGCAGGAGGGAATGAGGGAAAGGGCAACGAAGTGAACATTCCTTTCAACAAAGGTACATTGCGCCTGCACATCATGGCCGGAAATGCCGTGCGTGTGCAATACACCGAAGGCGAAGGGCGCGAATTGCCCGAATGGATCTACCTGCCCGAAGCGGGAAAGGGCAACGTGCAATACAGACACCGCCAAACAAACGACGAGACCATTGTCGAGACTTCTGACATGACAATCCGGGTAGATGGCGGGAAACAGACCTTGACGGTGAGCAATGCGAAGGGCGAAGAGGTGTTCAAGGCCAACTCACACCAGTTGAAGGCAGGCACCGTGCAAGGCGAACCTACCTATAGCGCAGAAATTAAGATGACATCGCCCACCGACGAATACCTCTACGGCCTCGGACAATTTCAGGACGGATACGCCAACGTGCGCGGATTGACCCGACGCCTGACACAGGTGAACACGCAGATTGCCATCCCCTTCATCCTCTCAAGCCGAGGATATGGCCTGCTTTGGAACAACTATGGATTGACCGAGTTCAACCCCTCAGACACGTTCATCAGACTTGAGCAGGGCAATGAGGTGGGCGAAGCGGTGGCCGTAGACGTGACCTCCACCGAAGGAGGCCGACGCGAAGTGCGCCGTTCAAACGGATTCAAAGGGACACTGGACGTGCCCGCCAGCGGGAAATATGCCTTGTTGCTGAACGTGGGACAGAGCATGGCCCGCCGACACCACTTGGTGATTGACGGGGCGACGGTGGTGGACGTGCGCAACCTGTGGCTGCCCCCTACGACCTCGGTCATTGTGGATTTGGAAGCAGGGAAGCATGAGATTGTGGCGGAATTGGAGCGCAACGACCGTCCGACCCTCTACTACCGCCCCGTAGACAACAGCACCACCCTGCGTTCACCCGTGGCATCGTGTGTGGATTACACTCTTTTCATCGGTTCTGCCGACGAAGCCATTGCCTCCTACCGCGACCTGACGGGCGAAGTGCCGATGCTCCCCCAATGGGCACTTGGATACGTCCATTGCCGCGAGCGTTACAAATCGCAAAAGGAATTGCTGGAGAACGCCGCCACCTTCCGCCAACGGAATCTGCCCATCGACCTGATAGTGCAAGACTGGCAATATTGGGGAAAATACGGATGGAATGCCATGCGCTTCGATGAAGCACACTATCCCGACCCGGCTGCCATGATGGACTCGTTGCACCGCATGAACATGCGCCTGATGCTGTCAGTGTGGTCAAAGGTTGACCCCAATTCGGAAGTGGGACGTCAGATGACAGAGAAGGGATACTACATTCCCCAGACGTCGTGGATCGACTTCTTCAACCCCGACGCGGCCGCCTTCTATTGGAAGAACTTCAGCGAACGCTTGCTCAAGCCCTACGGCATAGATGCCTGGTGGCAAGATGCGACCGAACCCGAAAACGATGACTTGGCAGGCCGACGGGTGAACAATCAGACCATCCCCGGCGAGGTGTATCGCAACGTCTACCCCCTGTTGGTGAGCAAGACGGTATACGAGGGATGTCGCACGGACGACCCTGCACGACGCCACATGATATTCACCCGCAGTGCCTTTCCGGGCATACAACGCTATGGCTCGGTCTTCTGGTCGGGCGACGTGGGCAACGACTGGGAGACCTTGCGCCGGCAAATTGTCTCAGGACTCGGACTTGTCAGCACGGGACTCCCTTGGTGGACCTACGATGCAGGCGGTTTCTTCCGTCCGGGCAACCAGCATACCAATGCCGACTACATCGAATGTATGCTCCGCTGGATACAGGCCGGCACCTTCCTGCCCCTGATGCGTGTGCATGGCTACATGAGCGACACCGAACCCTGGCGCTATGGCGAGGAGGCCGAACAAATCATCGCCAAATACTTGGAATTGCGCTATCGCCTGCTTCCTTATATCTATAGCGAAGCGGCCCGCGTCTCATCCGAGGGCTCCACACTGATGCGTCCCTTGGTGTTCGACTTTGCGGACGACGAAGAGGCATTGAAGCAGGATGTGGAGTACATGTTCGGTCCCTCGTTGCTTGTCAACCCCGTGGTGAAACCTAAGGTTACCAGCTACAAGATCTATCTGCCCGAAAACACAGGCGGGTGGTATGACTACTGGACAGGCAAGCAATACAATGGGAAACAATCTGTGGAAACAGCCATCGGCATAGACAAGATTCCCCTCTTCATCAAGGCCGGCTCCATCATCCCCTTCGGACCCGCCAAGCAATATGCAACCGAGGCCAGCGACGAACAGACCACCCTGCATATCTATCCGGGAGCCGACGCCACCTTCTGCCTCTACGAGGACGAAGGCACCAACCACAACTACGAATCGGGGGCCTACAGCCGCATTCCATTGGCATGGGACGAGGCCAGACAGACACTGACCATCGGCAAGCGCCAAGGCTCGTTCGAAGGAATGCCCAAGAAACGCACCTTCACCCTCGTCAAAGGCCAACAGAAGAAAGAGGTTGTCTACACAGGGAAAAAGATAAAGGTGAAGTGGTGAAAAAAGAGGAATAAAATGCACGACCAGTCTTCTGGCAACTGTTTTTTTGCGTATATTTGCAGTCGCAATAAAAAGAAGCATAAAAACAACTCTTAAAAAGAATTCACCTATGAAAAAGAGACTGACAACCCTGATTCTGTGTCTGGCCACGCTTGCACCTGCCATGAGCCAGCTGACAATGACTCATCCCTGGCAAGGAAAGAAGGTGGCCTACTTCGGCGACTCAATCACTGACCCACGCAACAAGGCATCGAAGACCAAGTATTGGGGATTCCTGCAAGAGTGGTTGCAGATTACCCCCTATGTCTACGGCGTAAGCGGACGGCAATGGAACGACATTCCTCGCCAGACGGCCAAGTTGAAGGAGGAGCATGGCAATGATTTCGACGCCATCCTCATCTTCATGGGCACCAACGACTACAACAATGCCGTGCCCATCGGAGAATGGTTTGAGGAACGGATGGAGAAGGTTGAATACGGCCATCAGTACGTCAAGCGCATGGAGGACCGCCTGCGACGCACACCCGTCATGGACAAGGATACCTATCGCGGACGCATCAACATTGCCCTCGATTCGCTGAAGCGAACCTTCCCCGACAAGCAGATAGTCCTGCTCACCCCCATCCATCGCGCCGGATTTTATGCCAACGACAAGAACTGGCAGTGCTCCGAGGACTATGTAAACCGTTGCGGTGAATACCTCGATGCCTACGTGGAGAGCATCAAGGAGGCCGGCAACATCTGGGCCATGCCCGTCGTCGACCTGGGTGCCCTCAGCGGCCTCTATCCCCTGCACGACTCCCACAAGCAATACTTCAAGGATGCTGCCACCGACTGCCTCCACCCCAACGACTTGGGACACGAGCGCATGGCCCGCACCCTAATGTACCAGTTGTTGGCACTTCCTTGTACATTCTGATTCTTAGGCACGGATTACACGGATTTATATTTCAATTTTATACCCGAACGGTTATAATTCATCCGTGTAATCCGCGGAGTTCCCTTGAGCAAAGCGAAAAATCCGCGCCTTAAAAAAGGAATGATGCATTTTGACACACCCTCAGTGCAAAGTTCAATCCCATGAGCAATCGGAAAATCATTCACATCGACATGGATGCCTTTTATGCTTCGGTGGAGCAACGCGACAACCCTGACCTGCGTGGACACCCCGTAGCGGTGGGGCATGCAGGCGAGCGTGGTGTCGTGTCGGCCGCCAGCTACGAAGCACGCAAGTATGGGGTGCACTCAGCCATGTCGTCCCAAAAGGCAATGCGCCTGTGTCCCGAACTCATCTTTGTCCCCGGACGTATGGAGGTCTACAAAGAGGTGTCGGGAGAAATCCACGACATCTTTCGCGAATACACCGATATCATCGAACCCCTCTCGCTCGATGAAGCCTTTTTGGATGTGACGGAGAACAAGAAGGGGATTCCGTTGGCTGTGGATATAGCCCGCGAAATCAAACAGAAGATACGCTCAAAGCTGGGGCTGGTGGCCTCGGCCGGCGTGTCGTACAACAAGTTTCTGGCCAAAGTAGCCTCCGACTACCGCAAGCCCGACGGTTTGTGCACCATCCATCCCGACCAGGCATTGGAGTTCATTGCCCGCTTGCCCATCGAACGTTTCTGGGGAGTAGGTCCTGTCACCGCCAAACGGATGCATGCCTTGGGCATTCATGACGGAGCACATCTGCGTGCCTGGTCGTTGGATGGGCTGACACGCGAATTTGGCAAAGCCGGAGCGCTCTACCACAACTTCTCCCGCGGCATTGACCTGCGCCCCGTCGAGGCTGTGCGTGTGCGCAAGTCCATCGGTTGCGAACGGACACTGGAGCACGACATCAATGCCCGTTCGGCCGTCATCATCGAGCTTTACCATACGGCCGTGGAGCTCGTCAACCGCCTTTCGGCCAAGGAGTTCAAGGGGAACACTCTCACACTGAAGGTGAAGTTCCACGACTTCACACAAATCACCCGCAGCATCACCCAATCCCATGAATTGACGACGTTAGACATCATCCTCCCCCTGGCCAAACAGCTCCTCGCCGAGGTGGAGTACGAAGAGCATCCCATCCGCCTCATCGGCCTCTCCGTCTCCAATCCCCGCGACAAAGAGGAGGAGAATGCCAAGTCAGTCATATGGGAACAGCTTTCACTGAAGTTCGAGGAGTGGTGAAAAAGATGGGAGAGAGCCTGTCACAGAGGCCTCGAATCCATCATTATCCCTTCCCACATCGATTTTTTCCTATGATTGGAAGGTGAGAGACTATGCAGAAGAAGGAAAAAGCCGTATCTTTGCGGCGACTAATATAACAATACTGATAATCATGAAAAGAATCTTTCTTGCAATCTTTGCACTGATGGGCTTGCTCACGATGCAAGCCGAAGAGAACCCTTTGCGGATGTGGTACGACCGTCCGGCAAACCGTTTTGAAGAGGCACTGCCGTTGGGCAACGGGCGGTTGGGTGTGATGGTATACGGCGGCATCCACGACGAGGTGCTGAACCTGAATGAAGAGACCATGTGGGGAGGAGGCCCGACGGACACCAACCCGACACCTGATGCACCGGACTTCCTGCCTCGCGTACGCGAATTGCTCTTTCAGGAGAAATGGAGCGATGCACAGAAGTTGCTGCGCAACATCCAAGGGCCGAACAGCCAATCGTTCGTCCCGATGGGCGACTTGCACATCCGGCAGACTTTCAAGGGCGAGGCCAAGGACTATGTGCGCGACCTCGACCTGCAGACGGCCGTGGCCAGTGTGCGTTTCCGTGTGGACACGGTGGAGTACAAGCGCGAAATCTTCGTGTCGGCTCCGGCACAGGTCATCGTCATGAAGCTCTCGGCCTCGGCTCCGAAGATGTTGAACTATAGCATCGGTGGCACGGCGGCCTTCGAGAACTGCATGGTGCGTAGCATTGGCCCCGATGAGTTTGTGGTAAGCGGACAACTGCCCCGCCGCGTGGATAGCGACCGCGGATGGAAGTTGGAGTGGAAGAACGAGGAGGGAGCCGGTGGCATGCGTTACCAGTATCGCGTGAAAGCCGTGGTGACCGACGGCACCGTGACGACCAACCCCGGTCTGCAAATCAGCAAAGCCACCGAGGCGGTGCTCTACATCTCAGCCGCCACCAGCTACAACGGCTTCGACAAGTGTCCCGACCGCGAGGGACGGAATGAGGACTTGCTTGCTACCAACTACCTCGCTGATGCCTTGCTGAAGGATTACGAGACACTGAAGAGCGAACATATTGCGGATTACAGAAACTATTTCGACCGCGTGAAGCTGGAGTTAAAGGAGACCCTCCTGAATCCTCCCAGTGAGGGAGGACTTGGGGGAAGACAGACTATCCAATCTCCCTCTCTCACAGGGGACGGGGCGGTTCTTCCCACCGACAAGCGCCTCGATGCCTACAAGAAGGGAGCCAAGGACCTGGGGTTGGAGACGCTCTACTTCCAGTTCGGCCGCTACCTGCTCATCTCGGCTTCGCGCCCCGGCGGCATTGCCATGAATCTGCAGGGCATCTGGAACAACCGCCAACGTCCCTCGTGGGGAAGCAACTATACGGTGAACATCAACCTGCAGATGAACTACTGGCCGGCCGAGCCATTGGGACTGAGCGAACTGACTGAGCCCCTGACGCACCAGATACAGAACATGGCGGTGACGGGCCGCGACATAGCCCGCAACTTCTACCGCATGGACGGATGGGCGGCCCACCACAACTCCGACATCTGGGCACACGTGAATCCCGTCGGATGGCGGCGCGGCGACCCCAAGTGGGCCAATTGGGCACTCGGTTCGCCCTGGCTCAGCCAACACCTCTACGAACACTACCGCTTCACCATGGACAAGAAGTATCTGACCGACATCGCATACCCCCTGATGAAGGGTGCTGCCGACTTCTGTGAAGACTGGCTGGTGGAGAAGGACGGCTACTACATCACCGCCCCCTCGACCTCACCCGAGAATGTCTTCATCGACGAGCATGGCAAGAAGGGGGTAGTCACCATCGGTTCGGCCATGGACCTGGAAATCATCTGGGACCTGCTGAACAACCTCATTGAAGTGGCTCCCATCGTGGGCGAAAGCGAAGAGCAGATTGCCCGTTGGACTGACATACGCGACCGCCTCCACCCCCTGCGCATCGGCAAGAAGGGGAACCTCATCGAGTGGTACAAAGACTGGGAGGACGAAGACCCGCAGCACCGCCACGTCTCGCACCTCTTTGCCCTGCATCCGGGACGCCAAATCAACCCGTTGACACAGCCCGACATGGCGGCCGCCTGCCGCAAGACGCTGGACACCCGTGGCGACGGAGGCACGGGATGGAGCAAGGCATGGAAGATCAACTTCTGGGCACGCATGCTCGACGGCGACCGTGCCCACAAGCTCTATCGCGAACTGCTGACCCACTCGACCCTGCCCAACCTCTTCGACACGCATCCGCCCTTCCAGATTGACGGAAACTTCGGCAGCATTGCCGGATTGGGTGAGATGCTGTTGCAGAGCCAGTTCGGCGAGCTCCACCTGCTGCCCGCCCTGCCTGCCGAGTGGAACAATGGAAGCATCAGCGGCCTCTGTGCCCGCGGCGCCTTCACGGTGGACATGGCGTGGGACGGGGGCCAGCTGCAAAGCGCCACCATCCTGTCCCAAGCCGGCGAACCTTGCACCTTGCGCACACGCGTACCTGTAAAGATAAAGGGCGCACGTGCCAAGACCATCCAAGAGGGCGATTACTACCTGACCACCTTCCGCACCAAGAAGGGTGAAACGTATGAAGTGAGGAGGAAATAGACACCCCGCTGAGTCCCCTCAGAAGACCCACCTGTGTCTTGGTCAGAGACCCACCTGTGTCTCGGCCGGAGACCCACCTGTGTCTCGAGGCAAGACCCACCTGTGTCTCCAAGAGTGACCCACCTGTGTCTCCAAGAGTGACCCGCCTGTGTCTTCAAGAAGGGCCTCCGCATGTCTAAAAAAGCCTCTCAAATTCTAAAATTAGCTTAAAAAAAGAGATTCTTACCTTATTATATAGGTGGGAATCTTCTTTTTTTCTACTTTTGCGGCCGAATTAAAAAGAAAGCATCAAGAATCATGCAAAAGAATCTGGTAATTGTTGAGTCTCCGGCCAAGGCGAAGACCATCGAAAAGTTCTTGGGAAAGGACTACAAAGTATTGTCGAGCTTCGGACACATCCGCGACTTGAAGAAGAAAGAGTTCAGTATCGACACCGATACGTTCGAGCCTCTTTATGAAATACCCGCAGACAAGAAGAAACTGGTGAGCGAGCTGAAGGCCGAAGCCAAGAAGGCCGAAATGGTGTGGCTGGCATCCGATGAGGACCGCGAGGGAGAAGCCATCTCGTGGCACCTGTTCGAGGTATTGGGCTTGAAGCCCGAGACGACGCGCCGCATCGTCTTCCACGAAATCACTAAGAATGCCATACTGCAAGCCATAGAGAACCCCCGCGCCATTGACGTGAACCTGGTCAATGCCCAACAGGCACGCCGCGTGCTCGACCGCATCGTCGGTTTCAAACTGTCGCCCGTGCTCTGGCGCAAGGTGAAACCCGCGCTGTCAGCCGGCCGTGTGCAATCGGTAGCCGTGCGCCTGATTGTGGAGCGCGAACGCGAAATCCAGCAGTTCCAGAGCGAGGCCTCATACCGCGTGACAGCCGTGTTCCAGGTGACCGACGGTGAAGGCAAACCTTCAGAGCTGAAGGCAGAGTTGGACAACCGGTTCAAGACACGCGACGAGGCCGAGGCATTCCTCAAACGTGCCAACGGTGCCTCCTTCGCCATCGACGACATCGTGACGAAGCCCATGAAGAAGAGCCCCGCCCCCCCGTTCACCACCAGCACCCTGCAACAAGAGGCCGCCCGCAAGTTAGGGTTCACCGTGTCACAAACCATGATGGTGGCCCAGCGCCTGTATGAAAGCGGACACATCACCTACATGCGTACCGACTCGGTCAACCTCTCATCGCTGGCCATCAACACCAGCCGCGTGGCCATTCAGGAGCAGATGGGCGAGGAGTATGTGAAGACCCGCCAGTTTGCCACCAAGAGCAAGGGTGCACAGGAGGCTCACGAGGCCATCCGACCCACCTACATGGACAAGCAGACCATCGAGGGCACTCCGCAGGAACGCCGCCTGTACGCCCTCATCTGGAAACGCACCATCGCTTCGCAGATGGCCGATGCAGAGCTGGAAAAGACAACCGTCAGCATCTCGATGAAGGGCCATCCCGAACAGTTCCTTGCCACGGGTGAGGTGGTGAAGTTCGACGGATTCCTGCGCGTCTACCGCGAATCGAACGACGATGAGCAGGAGCAAGAGGGCGAAAGCCTGCTTCCTCCGTTGCAGAAGGGAGAGTATATCGACCTCAGTGTGATGACAGCCACAGAACGCTACACACAATCCCCCCTGCGCTACACCGAAGCAAGCCTGGTGCGCAAGCTGGAGGAACTGGGCATCGGACGCCCGTCAACCTACGCTCCCACCATCTCGACCATCCAACAACGCGAGTACGTGGAGAAGGGAGACAAGCCGGGCACCGTCCGCCCCATCCATGCCATCATACTGAAGGACGGACAGCTCTCAGAAGAGACCCATAAGGAGACTTTCGGCAACGAGAAGTCCAAACTGATACCGACCGACACAGGCACGGTGGTGAACGACTTCCTGCTGCAATACTTCCCCCAAGTGATGGACTACAACTTCACGGCCAGTGCCGAGAAACGCTTCGACGAAGTGGCCGAGGGCGACAAGGAGTGGACAGGCATGATTAAGGAATTCTACAACGGATTCATCCCGAAGGTGGACGAAGCCATGTCGACCAAGTCGGAGCATAAGGTGGGCGAGCGCATACTGGGAACCGACCCCACAACGGGCAAACCCGTGTCGGTAAAAATCGGACGCTTCGGCCCCGTGGTGCAGATAGGCTCGGCCGATGACAGCGAGAAGCCGCGCTTTGCTCCCATGAAGAAGAGCCAATCGATAGAAAGCATCACACTGGAAGAGGCACTCGAACTGTTCCGCCTGCCACGCATCGTCGGCGAATACGAGGGCGACAACATCACCATCGGCGCCGGCCGTTTCGGCCCCTACGTGCAACACGACGGGAAGTACATCTCCATCCCCAAGGGTGCCGACCCCATGACCATCACGCTGGAGGAGGCCATCGAGCTGATTCAGGAAAAGCGTCAGGCCGAGGCCAACCGCCACATCAAGACATTGGGCGAAGGGGAAGAGATGATTCAGATTCTGAACGGACGCTACGGCCCCTACATCGCCTACAAGGGAAAGAACTACAAGATTCCCAAAGAGACTGAACCCACTACGTTGCAAGCCATCCACTGCCTGGCCATCATCGAAGAACAGGAGAAGGAAGGACCGAAGAAACCGGCCCGCAAGGCTTCAACCAGAAAGAAATAAGCCGAATGAAAAGAGTCATCTTAATTGGTTACATGGGCGCGGGCAAGACTACCTTAGGCAAGATTCTTGCCCGCGAACTGAACCTTGAGTTCATTGATTTGGATTGGTATATAGAGAACCGCTTCCACCAAAGCGTGAGCCAGTTGTTCGCAACACGCGGTGAAGAGGGCTTCCGGCAACTGGAGCAACGCATGTTGCACGAAGTGGCCGAGTTTGAGGACGTGGTCATCTCTGCCGGAGGCGGCACTCCCTGTTTCTTCGACAACATGGAGTACATGAACCGTCAAGGGCTGACCGTCTACCTGAAAGCCTCGCCCGAAACCCTGCGCACCCACCTGCGCATGGGCAAACAGAAGCGCCCCCTGATCGCACAGAAGAACGATGAAGAGCTGGATGCCTTCATCCGCGAGTCGCTCGACAAACGTTCCCCCTACTACAACCAGGCCCGCCTGATATTCGACACCGGACTGTTGGACAACGGCAGTCGCGTAAACGAGGCGGCACAATCACTGATAGCATGTGTCAAAAGCAAGATTGAATACTAACCTACAAACAACGCACTGATTTAGAGTAATGAGAAAATGGCGCATTGAAGACTCTGAAGAACTGTACAACATCACCGGATGGGGCACCAGCTACTTCAGCATCAATGAGAAAGGACACGTAGCAGTTACCCCGAAGAAAGACGGAGTGTCCGTTGACCTGAAAGAGTTGGTCGACGAACTGCAACTACGCGATGTATCGGCCCCCATGCTGATACGTTTTCCCGACATCCTGGACAACCGTATCGAGAAAGTCTCCTGCTGTTTCAAAAAGGCTGCCCAAGAATACGGCTACAACGGAGAGAACTTCATCATCTACCCCATCAAGGTGAACCAGATGCGGCCGGTGGTGGAGGAGATGATTACCCACGGACAGAAATTCAACCTCGGCTTGGAGGCCGGCTCGAAACCCGAGCTGCATGCCGTCATTGCCGTAAACACCGACCCCAACTCCCTGGTGGTGTGCAACGGCTACAAGGACGAGAGTTTCATTGAACTGGCCCTGTTGGCCCAGAAGATGGGCAAACGCATCTTCCTGGTCGTGGAGAAGTTGAACGAACTGAACATCATCGCCCGCATGGCCAAGCGGTTGAAGGTGCGCCCCAACATCGGCATACGCATCAAGCTGGCCAGCAGCGGAAGCGGCAAGTGGGAGGAGAGCGGTGGCGACGCCAGCAAGTTCGGCCTCACCTCCAGCGAACTGCTCGAAGCCCTCGACCTGCTTGAGAAGAAGGACATGAAGGACTGCCTGAAGCTGATCCATTTCCACATCGGCAGCCAGATAACCAAGATACGACGCATCAAGAATGCCTTGCGCGAAGCCTCGCAGTTCTATGTGCAACTGCACAAGATGGGCTTCAACATCGAGTTTGTCGACACCGGCGGCGGCATGGGCGTGGACTACGACGGCACCCGCTCGTCCAACAGCGAGAGCTCGGTGAACTACTCCATCCAGGAGTATGTCAACGACGTGGTGTCAACCTTCGTCGATGCGGCCGACAAACATGGCTTTGCCCACCCCAACATCATCAGCGAAACGGGACGTAGCCTGACGGCTCACCACTCGGCACTCATCTTCGAGGTGCTGGAGACGGCTTCACTGCCCGAAATGGACGACAACTGGGAACCCGATGAGAATGCACACGAACTGGTGAAGGAGCTTTATCAGATATGGGACAACCTGAGCCAACGCAGTATGCTCGAACCGTGGCACGACGCCCAACAGATACGCGAAGAGGCTCTCGACCTCTTCAGCCACGGCATTGTTGACCTCAACACACGGGCTCAGATTGAGAAACTCTACTGGAGCATCTGCCGCGAGATCAACTCCATTGCCAGCCACATGAAGCATTGCCCCGAGGAGTTCCGCAAGCTGAACAAACTGTTGGCCGACAAATATTTCTGCAACTTCTCGCTCTTCCAGTCGCTGCCCGACTCGTGGGCCATCGACCAGATGTTCCCCATCATGCCCATCCAACGGCTGGACGAACGTCCCGACCGCGAGGCTACCTTGCAGGACATGACGTGCGACTCCGACGGAAAGATTGCCAACTTCGTTACCTCTCGCCCCGACACCACCACCCTGCCCCTCCACTCGTTGCGCGAGAAGGAGAGCTACTACCTGGCGGTGTTCCTCGTGGGTGCTTATCAAGAGATTCTGGGTGACATGCACAACCTCTTCGGCGACACCAATGCCGTACACGTGTCGGTCAACTCCAAAGGCTACACCATCGACCAGCTGATTGATGGCGAAACGGTGGCCGAGGTGCTCGACTACGTTCAATACAACCCCAAGAAGCTGGTGCGCACCTTAGAGACATGGGTCACCCAATCTGTCAAAGAGGGAAAAATTACTGTAGAGGAAGGAAAAGAATTCCTGAGCAACTACCGCTCGGGACTTTATGGATATACGTATTTGGAATGAAAGAAAAACTGACCATCATCAAAGTAGGCGGAAAGATTGTGGAGGAGGAAGAAACCCTGCAACGCCTGCTGACCGACTTTGCCGCTATCCCCGGCAAGAAACTGCTGGTGCATGGCGGTGGCCGCTCGGCCACCAAGCTGGCAGCCCAATTGGGTATTGAGAGCCAAATGGTGAACGGACGCCGCATCACTGATGCCGACACCCTGCGTGTGGTGACCATGGTGTATGGCGGACTGGTGAACAAGAATATCGTGGCCGGACTTCAGGCGCACGGAGTGAATGCCCTCGGCCTGACAGGAGCGGACATGAATGTCATCCGCTCGCACAAGCGCCCCGTGAAGGATGTCGACTACGGCTTTGTGGGCGACGTGGATGAGGTGAACGCCGACTTCCTGGGCAAGCTCATCAGCGAAGGGGTGGTGCCCGTGATGGCTCCGCTCACCCACGACAAGCAGGGCCACTTGCTCAACACCAATGCCGACACCATTGCGGGCGAAACGGCCAAAGCTCTGGCCCGTCTGTTCGACGTGACGCTCATCTTCTGCTTCGAGAAGAAGGGAGTGTTGCGCGACGAAAACGACGACGACAGTGTCATCCCCCACATCACCCGCGCCGACTTCGATGCCCTCGTAGCCGACAGCACCATCCAAGGCGGCATGATTCCCAAACTGGAAAACTCCTTCCAAGCCATCAGTGCCGGAGTGAGCCGTGTCATCATCACACAGGCTTCGGCCATTGACGGCACACAGGGGACGGTTATCAATTAATTTTTTAGGCACGGATTACACGGTTCTTTCCTTTTTATATTCATCTATAAGACTTTTTGTCACAGAGTAAGGAAAACCGTGCAATCCGTGTAATCCGTGCCTAATAATAAGCGTGTATTTTAAAGTATCACCATAAACGTGGCCCCCGGCCCGTTGCTGAGCGACAGTTTCAGGTCGCCGCCATGCAGGCGCATGATTTGGCGGCTCAAGCAGAGGCCGACGCCCGTTCCCTTTTCTTTAGTGGTGTAGAAGGGAAGGAAGATTTCTTCCCTCATCCCTTCGGGGATGCCCGGCCCGTTGTCGCTCACCAGGATGTAGGGCGACCCTCCTGAGTCGGTGGCTACAACACGGATGTCGGCATCCGGCATTCCCTCCGTCGCCTCGCACGCGTTCCTTATTAAATTAGTCAACACCTGACCCAGCAATCCCTCGTCGGCCTCCACCTTCATGCCCTTTCCCCACTGGATGTGGACGGAGGGGTGGTTCATCAGCTCCTGCATGTGGCCAAAGAACTCGTCCATCTCGATAATCGTCTTCTGCGGGTCGGGCAGGTGGGTCAGTTGGTAGTAGGAGTCGAGAAACGACTTCACGCTCACACACTGCCCGTGTATCACCTCCATGCCCCTGTGCAGGCGGTCGGAGGTATAGTTATCGGGGTGTTTCAGCATGTCGCTCGACAGGGTGATGATGGGGGTGATGGAGTTTCTCAGTTCGTGTGTCATGATGTGTATCAGGCGGTTATAGTACTGCTGCTTGTACTCGATGTCGAGCAAGCTGTTGCGATACTGAGCGATGATGCGGTTCATGTTGTCGTACATCATCCCCAGCCTGGCATCCTTTGTCGAGGGGAAGTGTATCATGTAGTCGTGACACAGGAGCGAGTGGAGGAAGTAGTTCACCTGACCAGGCACAAGGTTGGCCAGTTTCAGCAGATACTTCATCAGCCCCAAGGCCGCCACCACGATGGCTCCCCAATAGACCGGCTCCAGCTCCTTGAAGGGAGATTGCGCCATCATCCACCCCAAGGCCATGAAGACCAGGGCCACCACCACAAACTTCACCTGATAGGCATTCTTTATCCGCATCATACCATCAATCCATATTTCTTCAGTTTGTAATAGAGGCTCTGCCGCCCGATGTCGAGGCGGCGAGCGGCTTCGGCCAGATTGCCGTCACACTCCTTCATCACCTCCATGATGTGTTCTCTCTCCAGCTCGTCCAGTGTCATCTGGCGGAGGCTCTCCTGCCTCTCCATCAGCTGGTCGGCCTGACTGGCCTTCTCATTCTTTGCCTGGTTCTCGCCACGCTTGCGGATGGCGCCCAGCAGTTTTGCCACCAGTTCGTCGTTGTCCCACGGCTTGGTGATGAAGTCCTCGGCCCCCTCCTTCAGCGAGTTCACGGCCAGGTTGATGTCGCCAAAGGCGGTAATCATCACCACGGCCGGCGCATTTTCCCGACTCTTGATGTAGCGCAACCAGTCGAGCCCCTCCTGACCGTCCAGTTTCTGGGCGCTGAAGTTCATGTCCAGCAACACCACGTCCACCTTTCCCGCCGCCATCATGGCCGGCAGGGAGTTGGGCATCGTCAGGGTTGTCACCGTGGAAAATTCTCCCTCAAGCACCAGCTTCAGGGATTGCAGCACCGCCCGATTGTCGTCGATGATGGCAATGTGATAATCATACATGAAAATCCTCCTTTCTTTGCTAATTTTGTGCAAAAGTACACATTTCTCAAAATCGAGTGTCTAAAAATCATACATTTTTCACCTTGAAAATACGTTTTAACAAAATTTTAACCATTTAGATTTGGAGAATTCAATAACTTTGTAAGGAGAAAAACGGGGAGAACCCCCTGTGAGAAGAGAAAAAAAGAGATTCGTATAAACCAATTAAAAAAGTCAAGTTATGATTAAGACAGAGAACCTGCGGAAGGTCTTCCGCACCGAAATGGTTGAAACCATTGCCGTGGCAAACGTGAGTATCGAAGTGAAGAAAGGCGAGTTCGTGGCCGTGATGGGTCCCTCGGGTTGTGGCAAGTCCACGCTGATGAACATGTTGGGCCTGCTCGACAACCCCACGGAGGGACAATATTGGCTGGACGGCCAGGAGGTCTCCACCTTCACCGAGGATGAGCAGACGATGCTCCGCCGTGGTGGCATCGGCTTCGTCTTCCAGAGTTTTAACCTGATTGACGACCTCACCGTGTATCGCAACATCGAGCTTCCGCTCGTCTACATGCGTGTGCCTGCCGAGGAGCGCAAGCGTCGCGTGGAGGAGGTGATGGCCCGCATGGACATCAGCCACCGCGCCAAGCACTTCCCCAACCAGCTCTCGGGTGGTCAGCAACAGCGTGTGGCCATTGCCCGCGCCGTCATCAGCAACCCCAAGGTCATCCTGGCCGACGAGCCTACGGGTAACCTCGACTCGAAGAACGGTCTCGAGGTGCTCAACCTGCTGAAACAGCTCCATGCCGAAGGTGCCACCATCGTGATGGTGACCCACTCGCAACGCGACGCCGGCTTTGCCGACCGCATCATCAACATGTTCGACGGTAGCATTGTGACAGAGATTACGGTATAAAGGGCTTTCCCAAAACAGGCGCACGCGCACGCACACACCCACTATCATAAGTATAAAATGTAGTAATAATAATGTTGTATTAGTTCCCCCCGTGTGTGTGCCGTGCCCTGTCCGGGAAAGGACATTCACCGATACGTCCGCTAAAGAATCGCATAAAGTGTGTCCACAAACAGTAAAACTTATGCCGACGAACAGGAACAGGTGTCAAGTGCAATGCCGCACTACACAATTGTACAGTGCCGCACTGCACTAAAGTGTAATGCCGCACTACACCTCAGAAGAACCGAAGAAATGCTGCGGACAAAGCCCTAAAGCCGGACAGACAAATCGGTAAAGACGGACAAGCAAACCGCTGAAACTGATTGCGACGAACGAGCAACTGACAATCTTAAAAGAAGGAACAGAGACAAACCAACCTAACAAAGAAAAAAAGACGTATGAAAGAGTTTCTACACACCCTGTTCGCCACCCGCCGCGTGGCGTTCTACCTGAACCTGCTGGGCCTCACGCTGGCCTTCGTCATCTTCTACGTGCTGATGGCCGAGGTGAAGTGGGTGCATGGCTTCGACAAGTTTCACGACGGAGCGGAGCGCATTTGCCGCATGGATAACAATAGCATGTGGCGTCAGAATCACAATGGCCCCACGGGCGAATGGCTCATAAACAACAGTGCGGATGCCTTCGAGGCCGCCAAGGTAGGCCGCATGTTGTACGACCTCACCCAAGAACTGACGGGTGGGCAAGCAAGCGCGGGTTTCTACACCTCAGAAAACATCTCCGACATTGCCTACGCCGTAGAGAACAAGCAGTTCAGCATGGTGCTCACCGGCTCCATCGTCTCGCTCGTCATCTCGCTGATTGGTGTCTTCGGCCTCGTGCTGTTCGAGACGCAATCGAAGCGCAAGGAGATAGGCGTGCGCAAGGTGTTCGGTGCAACCACGCGCGGCATCCTCGCCATGTTCAACATGCAGTATCTGCGCATCCTGGTGGTCTGCTTCCTCTTCGCCTCGCCTGTGGCCTACAGCCTCTACAACACGTGGGTGGAGACGTTTGCCTATCGCACGCCCATGCACTGGTGGCTCTTCGGCGTGGCCTTCCTCATTGTGGCGCTCGTCGTCTGCCTCACCGTTACGGTGCAGAGCTGGCGCGCGGCACGGGAGCGGCCGGTGGAGACGATAATGAAATAAAGGGACCCCACCCTAACCCTCCCTGTGAGGGAGGGGACTCTGTGCTCGAAGGGGCAAATGTTCTTTGAAATATTGGGAAATACGGAAATAAGTGTTCAAATCTTTGCTTTTTTCCTTGAAAGACTGTACCTTTGCTTCATCATTCACTTTTAGAAGACGAAGCATATGAATACTGCGACATTGGAAAGTTACAAATTGCAAATGATAAACCAAGTGGTACAAGGCATCAGCCACGCAGAAAACGTGGAAGAGATACGTCAGGCCATCAACCAAAGCCTTCAAGTTTGCTCTCTGATAGCGAATGAGGACTCCACCTATTCGTTGGACAATGTACACGCACGACTCAATCGGGCGGAAGCCTACTTCGCTGCCGGAAACAAAGGTATTCCACACGAACAGGTTATGCAGGATATGGACAACTATGTAGAAAGCCTATGCAACTGATTTGGTATCCCGAAGCTATAGAGGAATTGCATCGGCAATTGGCCTTTTGCAGAAAGATACACGGTCCTCTTGCTACTCTTAGGGCGCGCGACAACGTCAAACGGGAAGCTGGCCGTCTCGCTGTTTCACCAACGATTGGAGCCAAGGAACTTCTGCTCGAAGAGCGCCAGTTGGAATATCGTAGTTTGGTCATCCAACCACACTTCAAACTAATCTATCATATCGACGAATCGACTGACACAGTTTATATTGTAGATTTTTGGAACACCCTTCGCGAACCCCTCGCTTTGGCTAATCGCCTGAAATAACTATCATATAATAACGTACACTTGTTTCCGTCCCGTTTTCACCTTCATGGGTGAAGACGGGACGGTTTGTTTTCCCAAGATATCAGAATTTGAATAATAATATAATAAAAGATATATGAAACCAACCCTACCCACCATCCTGCTGCTATCAGCCTTGAGCCTGACGGCAGGTGCACAAGAGAAGCACGAGCTGCGGCTGACCCTCAGCGAAGTCATCCGCATGGCACAAGAGCAGTCGCCCAGTGCCGTCAGTGCCCGCCTCAGTCGCGAGTCAGCCGAGTTGAGCTATCGCAACTACAAGGCCAACTACCTGCCATCGGTGACGCTGAGCTCCAATCCCAGCTACAACCGCAGCATCAACAAGATTCTCCAGCCCGACGGTTCGTACAAGTACCTGGAGCAGAACAGCCTCAGCACCGACCTGAGCCTGAGCATCCAGCAGAGCATTGCACTCACGGGCGGAACCTTCTCCATCACCTCGTCGCTCGACCGCTCGGACTTCTTCCGCGAGGGACAGGACAAGGAGACCTCCTTCAGCACACGCCCCGTCTACATCGGCTACAGCCAAAACCTGTTCGGGGTGAACTCGCTGAAGTGGGACCGCCGCATCGAGCCTATCGCCTACCGCGAAGCGTGCAAGCAGTACAACGAGGCGATGGAGCTGGTGGCCTCATCGGCCTGCAGCTACTTCTTCAACCTGGCCACCGCCCAGGTGAATGCCGAGATTGCGGCCTTCAACTACGCCTCGGCCGACACGCTCTACCGCTTTGCCCAAGGGCGCTACGCCATCGGCACCATCACCGAGAACGAGATGCTGCAACTGGAAATCAGGAAACTGAGTGCCGAGAACGACCGCATCGAAGCACAGTTCTCGGTGGAGGACTGCATGCAGTCGCTCCGCTCGTTCCTCGCCTTGCAGGACGATGTCAGCATCCGCGTGGAGCTGGACGACTCGGTGCCCCACTTCATGGTGCCGGTGGACGAAGCCTTGGCCATGGCCTACGAGAACAGCCCCGACCCGGAATACTTCAAGCGGGCACGCCTGCAGAGCGACCGCAGCGTGGCCAACGCCAAGGCCAACGCCGGACTGAGAGCCAGCATCTACCTGCAATTCGGACTCACACAGACGGGACCCGACGTGCAGACGGCCTACCGCGACCCCATCAACTCACAGATGGCCAGCATCAGCCTGTCGCTGCCCATCCTCGACTGGGGACGCGGACGCGGACAGGTGAAGATGGCACGCTCGAGCCGCGAACTGACCTACCTGAACATCGACCGAAGCGAACGGGACTTTGAAGAAAACGTGCGCAAACTGGTGCGCCAGTTCAACCAGCAGGGGGCACAGATGAACATCCTGGCCAAGACGGACATCACCGCCGAACGCCGCTTCGAGGTGGCACGCCGCCTCTACCTGATGGGCAAGAGCACCATCCTCGACCTCAACTCGGCCACCAGCGAAAAGGACAGTGCCCGACGTAGCCGCATCAGCGCCCTGCGCAACTACTGGAGCCTCTACTACACCCTGCGTAGCCTCACGGGGTATGACTTTGAGAAGGGAAAGGATATCGAATGGGAGTATGAGAAATAAGAAGTTAGAGGGAGATTGAGAAATTTGAGGAGTTAGAGGAGTTAAAGGAGTTATCGGCCCTATGGGCCTAGGAGAAGTACCCTTGAGCAAAGCGAAAAAAAGCCAATAGTTTTGCTATACATTTGGCTAGCAGGCCAAAGCCTGCGATAACTCCTTTAACTCCTAAAAAAGAAACAAATTAAAACAAAAAAAGAATATATGGACATCCAATTAAAGAAACGCCCCTGGTACATCCGCTACAAGTACTACCTGATGGCCGCCGTGGCCTTTGTAGCCTTTATGATTTACGTCATGACCCTGTCAATGGGGCCGCGCAAACAGCGCATCGACACTGAGAGTATTCAAATTTCTGCCGTAGAGACCGGCCGCTTCATGGAGTACGTGGACGTGGAGGGACTGGTGCAACCCATCCTCACCATCCAGGTATATACCAAGGAGGGAGGCAGTGTGGAACGCATCGTGGCCGAAGAGGGTGCCATGCTGGAGGAGGGTGACACCATCCTGACACTGGATAACCCCGTGCTGACACGAACCATCAACGACCTGCGCGACGACTATGAGAAGCAGCTCGTGAACTACCGCAACCAGGAAATCAACATGGAGCAGAAGACCCTGACCCTGCGCCAGCAGATTCTGCAAGCCCGCTATGAACAGCGTCGCCTGCAGAAGAACTACGAGCTGGCCAAGGAGGAGTTTGCCATGGGCATCAAGAGCAAGGCCGAGCTGGAGGTGGCCGAAGAGGAGTACGAACTCAAGCGGCAGACGACCGCCCTGCAGATGGAGGGACTGCGCTACGACTCGGTGGCCAGCATCCTGAGCCGCCAGATGCTGCAGTCCGACATGGAGCGCGAGCGCAAGAAGTTTGCCCGCGAACAGCAACGGTTGAACGACCTGGTGGTGCGTGCCCCCATCAGCGGACAGCTCAGTTTCCTGCAAGCCACGCCCGGCCAACAGGTGGGCAGCAACAACAAGATTGGCGAAATCAAGGTGCTGAGCCAATACAAGATTCACACCTCGCTGAGCGAATACTACATCGACCGCGTGACCACCGGCCTGCCCGCCAGCATCCTTTACCAGGGCACGCGCTTCCCGCTGAAGATTACGAAGGTGGTGCCCGAGGTGAAGGACCGCAGTTTCGACGTTGACCTCGTCTTTGCCGACAAGATGCCCGACAACGTGCGTGTGGGAAAGAGCTACCGCGTGCAGATTGAGTTGGGACAACCCGAAGAGGCAGTGGTCATCCCGCGCGGCAACTTCTATCAGGCCACGGGCGGACAGTGGATTTACAAGCTGACCGAGTCGGGCGACAAGGCCATACGCACCCCCATCACCATCGGCCGACAGAATCCGCAACAGTATGAAGTGACCAGCGGCCTCGCCCCCGGCGACCGCGTCATCACCACCGGCTACGACCAGTTCGGCGAGGCGGAGGTGCTGGTGTTGGGAAAGTAGAAGACCCACCCCCCTGCCCCTCCCTCTATGGAGGGGAGTTTAGAATGAAAAACAGTAATAACTTAAAAACATAGCCCTAATACTCTTGGTTCTTTGAATCCTCCCCCTACAGGGGGAGTTAGAGGGGGGCCACTCTTATGAACATCTTTCAAACCCTACAGTCCATGAGCCGACAGAAGGCTCATACGGCCATCAACATTGCCAGCCTCGCACTGGGGCTGACCTGTGCACTCACCATCCTGCGGTATGTCCATCAGGAACTGACCGTAGACAGCCACTATGCCGACTTGGAGAACACCTACATCATGCTCTCCGAGCGGGAAGGAGACTCCAGCCCCAGCCTCGGCTGCGATGATAACCGCAACAAAGAGGAGGGGTGGCTCTATCCCAGCCGTGCCCCCGAGGTGGAGGAGGCGGCTGAGTTCTGCATCCTCCAGCAACTCATGGTAGAGACGGAGAATCAGGAGTTCTCCCTCAACGCCATGGCGGCCGACAGTGTCTTCTTCCACATCGCCCGCTTCCCCCTGTTGGCCGGAAGCAACCGGTTGGAGGGACCCAACGACATCATCCTGACCGACGAGGCTGCCCGCCGACTCTTCCCCGACGGCGACCCGCTGGGCAAGACCGTCAAGGCACTGCGCGGCGAGGTGTTCACGGTGAAGGGCATCGTGGGCAAGCCCGCGTGCAAGAGCACCTTCATGTTCGACATCGTCTTCAACTACCACCGTGGCGACCATTGGAACTACGTTTCCCTAAAGTTGCTCCGCCTGCGACCGGGCACCGACATCGACGACTTCAACGAGCGCAACGGACAGTTCTTCTACAGCAAGATATGGGAGTACAACCTGCGCTACCTGCTCTTCCCCATGAAGGAGCTGTACTTCCACCCCTCCTACGGCCTTTGGCTGGACAACCAGACCAGCAAGGGCAATGCCGAGAACGTGCGCATCCTCAGCATCGCAGCGGCCATCCTGCTCTTCATCGGCATCTTCAACTTTGTGAACGTCTATACGGCCATCCTGCTCCGACGGGGTAAGGAGATGAACATCCGCCGCATCTATGGTGCCACACGCAGCCACCTCTTTGCCTGCCTCTTTATGGAGAATCTGGTGCAGGTGGCCGCAGGCCTCGTCCTGGCATGGTTGTTCATCGACACCACGCAACCGCTGATGGAACGCTACTTGGGCATCCCACAGATGGCCTACAAGGCATTCGACTGGCAGGCGTCGTTGGCACTGCTCGTGGGGCTGCCCTTCGTCACCACGCTCTACCCCTTCTGGCGCCACGTACACGGGAAGCCCATCACCTCCATGCAGTCGGTGGGAGCCATGAGCCGGCCGGGAATGTCGCGCGACGTGTTCCTCTTCCTGCAATACGTCATCACCTCCACGCTGGCCGTCTTTGCCCTCTACTTCATCAGCCACCTGCACCACATCCTCCACACCGACATGGGGTACAACACGCGGAACATCGTCACCGTCACCCTCAGCAGTGAGGAGGGAACCTCCAACATCCGCAACGAAGAGGAGTGGAAAAGAATGCGGGAAGAGATGCGCCACAAGGCCCGCCTGCTGCCCATCCGCCTGAACGAGTCGCCCCTTATCACCCACTGGAGTTGTCCACGCGGAATGCCTTACCAGATGGTGGAAGGAGCACACGGCACGGGCATCATCCACAACGGACAGACCATTGAAGTGCTGAATGGCGACCTCACCAAGGGCTACCAGGCCATGATGGGCTACGAATTAGCGGCCGGCCGCCTGTTCACCGACGAGGAATACGCTGAATGGGGTGCCTACATCTGCATCATCAACGAGTCGCTGGCCCGCCTGCTGGGCATCACAGATTTGGCCGATGCCCACGTGCAGACAGCCCGCCGCCTGTGGTGGAGCAGTATGCCTGAGCATCGCGAAGAGATGAAGACCAACCCGCCCTACCGCGTGGTGGGCATCATCAAGGACTTCAAAACGGGACACCCGACAAGCCCCACGCGCCCCCTCTTCTTCACACCCGACATGGACGGCTTCAGCCGCCACCCCTTTGTCTTCTATGCCTCGTACCCCGAGGGACGGCGAGCCGATGTGGTGGACTTCCTGGTGAAGCTCCACGCTGAGGTGGGCAATGGCGAACTGAAATACAGCTTCATCGAGGACGAGCTGGCCGCTGTATTCGACGACGACCGCCGCACGGTGCACATCTACACCACCTTCAGCGTGGTGGCCATCGTCATCTCCAGCCTCGGCCTGCTGGGCCTCTCGCTCTTCGACATCCAGCGCCGCCGGCGCGAGATTGCCCTGCGCAAGGTACACGGAGCCACTGTCCGTCAGGTGTTCGCTCTGCTGATGAGCCGCTACGTGACCATCATGGCCGCGGCCTTTGCCGTCAGCATCCCGCTCGTGCTCTGGCTCATCCACACCTACACGGCCGACTTTGCCAGCCGCGCCCCCATCACCGTGTGGCTCTTCGTAGCGGCCGCCCTGCTCACTGGCGGCATCTCCATCGGTGCCCTCTACGTGCAGGTGCACCGCGCGGCACACATCCCTCCGGCGGAGGCGATGAAGAGGGAGTAAGTCATTAAGGAGATAAAGGGAGATAAAGGAGTTAGAGGAGTTAAAGGAGTTAAAGGAGTTATCACTCACTTCGTTCGTTAGGAGTTAAAGCCAAATGTATAGCAAAATATTGGCTAGCAGGCTCTGCCTGCGATAACTCCTTTAACTCCTGAGAAAGCCCCCTCCCCCCAAAAATAACCAAACAAAAAAACAATAACATGTTACTACACAACATCGAACTCGCCTGGCAGCAACTGGTAAAGTACCGCCAGCAATCAGTGGTCAGCATCGTCAGCTTGGGCATCGGATTTGCCTGCTTTGCACTGGCTATGCTATGGATAAGGTATGAACGGACGTATGACACGCAGCATCCCGAGGCGGACAGGCTGTATGTGGTCTATCAAAAAAGGGGGCTGAACGTGCGCGAGCCGCTCGGCGAGCACCTGGCAACCATCCTGCCCGAGGTGGAGATGAGCACGAAGCTCTACCAGTCGGACGAACACATCCTGATAGAGGGTGTGAAGCACGAAATCAAGGATATGGAGTGCGACAGCACCCTGATGGAACTGCTCGGCATTGAGGTGGTGGAGGGGGACAGGAACTTCTGGATGCAAAAGGGCCAGTACGCCGTCACCCAAGAGTTTGCCACACGGGTGTGGGGCGAGGAAAGTCCCATAGGGAAACGGTTCACCAGTGCCTTCAACGACCGCGAGAAGACGATTGCCGCCGTGGTGCGCGGCTATGGCGGCCACAGCAATGTGCCCTTCCAGTTGCTCTATGGGAAAGAGAGTAAAGACAACTGGTACAGCAGCCGCGGCTATGCCCTCTTGCGCCTGCGTCCCAACGTGAACGGCGAGGCTTTCATGCAAAAGATTGACACCTTCGTGGTGAAGGTACCCGAGACGGTGCAGAACTGGGGCACAGGCGGGGCATTTGACTACAGCGGACTGGGGGCTGTGCCCATCACGGAGTTCCGCCAAGTGCTGAGCGACTCGGGCGAGACCGCTTCGCTGAGTGCAGCCACGGGCCTCGTGCAGTTCCGCCACATCCGGCTGATTGCCTTGGCGGGTGCACTGCTCATCCTGTCGGGATTGCTGAACTACCTGACTATGTTCATCAACCGCATCATCATCCGCCGCCGCGAGGTGGTGCTGCGCTCGGCTATGGGCGGGACGACGTGGAACATCATGGGGATGTTCTTCACCGAATACGTCCTGTTGCTCGTTGTGGCCTTGGGATGCGGCCTGTTCGTCATGGAGACGCTGTTGCCCTGGTTTCAGGAGCTGACGGGCGTAGGCTCGACGCGCGGCGCCATCTATGCCGAGGCGATGCTCTACTCCACGGGAGTGGTGCTGGTGGGCTTCCTGCTCTCGATGCCGGTCATCAATTACTTCCGCCGCCGGTCAGTGGCGCAAACCCTACAGGGGCGCGGGACACAACACACCTACCAGAGCTTCCGCAAAGCGAGTGTGGTGGTGCAGCTCATCATCAGCATCGGCTTCATCTTCTGCACGGCGGTGATGATGATGCAGTTGGAGAAGCTGCGCCACACCAATCCGGGCTTTGAGCGGCAGGAGATGGCCGTGCTCCACATCTACGACGACAACGACAGTCAGGCCTTTGCCCAGCGGCTGAACGAAATGCCTGAAATCAAGGAGTGGCACGAGGGCTACTCCCTCTTCCCGCGAAGCGGAATGATAGGCTTCGGCTTGAAAGTGGGAGGCACGGACAAGTGGATCAATTGCACCATGGTGCTGGGTGCCAAGGAGTACCAGCAGTTCTACGGCCTGCGGCTGAAGGAGGGACGCTGGATAGAGGAAGGGGACAAGGACTGTGCCGTGGTGACCGAGTCGACCGTCAAGGATATGGAGGTGGAGAACCCCATCGGCACCCGATTGGAACTGAGCAAGGAAGAGGGCTACACCATCGTGGGTGTGGTGAAGGACATCTACTATCGTGGGCCGACTGACAAGGCGGAGAACCACCTCTTCTGCAACGATCTCCACGGCAGCAGCTACGGACAGGGCGACTACCTCATCAAGTACCACCCTGGCACGTGGCCAAGCCTGCGCAAGAAGCTGACCGACCTGTTGGAGGACACGGAGACGAGCAAGGCCACCTTCCGCCTACAGAGTTGCGAGGAGGAGTACGACAAGTGCATCCTGTCGGAGCTGACGCTGCGCAAGCTGATGGCGGCGGTGTCGGTGGTGTGCATCCTCATCTCGCTCTTCGGCGTGTGGTCGATGATTATGCTCAACTGTGAGCAACGCCGCAAGGAGATTGCCATCCGCAAGGTGTTCGGTGCTACGGCCGGACAGATACTGTGGCAGTTCTTCGGCGAATACATGCTGCTGCTCGTCGTGGCCGCCCTCGTGGCCTTCCCCATCGGCTATGCCTGCATGAAGCCGTGGGTGGAGCAATACGTCATCCAAGTGGCCATCCCCTGGTGGCTCTACGCCGGCATCTTCCTCGCAAACGCCCTGCTCATCACCCTTTGCATCGGTTGGCGCGTGTGGCGGACGGCTCATGCTCATCCGGCGAAGGAGATAAGTAAGGGGTGAAATACCCCAACAGACCCTCCCCCTTCCCCTCCCTCTATGGAGGGGAGTAGATAGTTTTGCTATGATAAACGAGACATCTTACTCCCCTCCATAGAGGGAGGGGAAGGGGGGAGGGTCTAAATAAGCGGCTTACTATTCATCCCGAACAATAAGCCGCCGTTCCTATTAGAATATTAGAGAGAGAAAATATTAACAGCAGGATAACACACCCACTCGGGCCTTTGTTCACGAGAAAGTGAAAAAAAGTGTCACTCTGCTTGGAAGAAAGCGCCAAATACATTACTTTTGCAGGCATTATTACTCTATTAACAAGAATCTGGATACTATGGCAACCCCGCATAACGACGATATTGCCCGACTGCGTCGGCTGGCCCTGCAAGAGGAGGCCATCCGATGGAAGCAGACCTTTGCCAGCCGCGAGGACGAGGAGACACTCTTCAAGAACATCTTCGACAACATCCCCGTGGGAGTGGAGATATACAACGAAGCAGGCATCCTGGTGGACGTGAATGCCGAGGACCTTGCCATGTTCGGCCTACAAAGGAAGGAGGAGATGCTGGGCATCGACCTGCTGCACAACCCGAACATAGGCCCCGAACGGACGCGCATCATCATGGAGAACGACGAGAGCCGCTTCCACTTCGACTACGACTTTGACCTCACCCAAGGCTACTATCCCAGCCACCGCACCGGCACCATGAACCTCATCACCAAGATACGCAAGCTGTTCCACTCCGACGGGCAGTGCATAGGCTACGTGATGATAAACCTCGACAACACGGCCAACCGCCAGCGCGAACGCGAACTGACCGCCGCCAAGGAGCGGGCCGAGCGGGCCGACAAGCTGAAGAGTGCCTTCATTGCCAACATGAGCCACGAGATACGCACCCCGCTGAACGCCATCGTGGGATTCTCGACCCTGATGGCCGAGACCGACAACCGCGACGAGCGACGCATGTATCAGGAGATTATCGACCAGAACAACGCCCAACTGCTGACACTCATCAGCGACGTGCTCGACCTTGCCCGCATCGAGTCGGGGACGTTTGCCATCGAGAAACAGCCCTTCGACCCCGTGGGCTTGTGCAACGACGTGGTGGTGAGCATGGGCATCAAGGTGCAGCCGGGAGTGGAGCTGCGCGTGGCCCCCAACCTGCCAGCCTGCACCCTCCACAGCGACCGCACCCGGGTGAGCCAGGTGCTGGGCAACCTGGTGGGAAACGCCGCCAAGTTCACCTCGCAAGGAAGCATCACCGTGGGATTCGAGCTGGAGGACGAGGCTCACGTACACTTCTACGTGACCGACACGGGCACGGGCATCCCCGAAGAGAAGCACGAGGCCGTGTTCGAGCGCTTCGTCAAGCTGGACAACTTTGTGCCGGGCAGCGGACTAGGGCTGAGCATCTGCCAAAGCATCGTGGACGAACTGGGAGGCTCCATCGGCGTAGAGAGCCAGGTGGGACAAGGCTCGACCTTCTGGTTTACGTTGCCGCTTCTTTGAAGGAGAGAGTTTCTTTTCTAGGAGTGGAGGAGAGGTTTTCTTTATATATAGGAGTAGAGGAGTGCACTCCTCTACTCCTACACTCCTAGAAAAACAGTACCAACCCATTAACAACCCCCAAAGCACCACCCAATGCCTACAACCTTCACCGACGACATGCTTGGCCTCATCACCGTGCGCGTAAATGTCCGTGCACGGCGCATCATCATGCGCCCTGGGGTGGAGGGTGTGGAGGTGACCGTGCCGCCACGAACGACGGAGCGCCTGCTGGCCGACACCCTGAACCACTTCCGCCAACGGCTGCGTGCCCGCCAGTTGGAGATGCAGAAGGTGGCTGAGGAGAAGGGGACGGGCCGCCCACGCATCGACCTCGACTTCCACTTCAAGAGCGACCTGGTGAGCATCCGCCTCGAGGGGGGCACACGCAAAAGCTTCTGCCTGCGCACCGAGCCGGGCGGGGTGGTCATCGTGTGTCCGCCCGAGACCGACTTCGACGACCCTGCCCGTCAGGAGTGGCTCCGCCGTGCAGTGGAGCGTGCCTTGCGCCAACTGGCCGAGCGGGTGTTGCCCGAGCGGTTGCGTGCCTTGTCGGCGTTGCATGGCTTGCCCTTCAACGTCTGCAAGGTGAACGTGAGCAAGGGACGATGGGGGAGCTGCTCGGTGCGGAGGGACATCAACCTGTCGTGCTACCTGGCCCTGTTGCCTGCCCACCTGCGCGAGTATGTGATGTTGCACGAGCTGTGCCACACGCGCGAGATGAACCACGGCCCTCGCTTCTGGGCTTTGCTCGACAGCCTCACTGGAGGAAGGGCCAAGGCGTTGCGCAAAGAACTGCAAGAGCATCGGACGGGGATTCTTTAGGAGGGAAAGCCCCAAATCCTTGACCTACATCAAGAAAAACGGTCTTCCTTGCACTTTTTTGTGTAAAACGCTTGCAGGTTTGCAGGAAAGCAGTACCTTTGCACCAGTTTTTCATGGTATTAGATTTAAGGTTAATAAAGGTTGGGTCAAGGCGTTGACCCTTTTTTTGTATCTATACCCAAGCAAATCACCACAAGACCCACATAAGACACTGAAAAGTCCCCCTTGAAGAGACACGTGAGGCGTCTCTAAGGAGACACGTGTGTCACCACCAAGGACACACGTGCTGCATCACCTGGGACACACGTGTGTCTTTCTTCATGAGATACGTACTCCCTTATCGTTTACTCTATCTCTGTCATTCTGAGGACGATAGGACGAAGAATCTGAATACATAAGCATGAGTTGCTTTTGCTTATGCTCACAGATTCTTCACTGCGCTCAGACGAGTTGTTGAGCGTAGCGAAAAATGACAGAGACGGCATGAGAAAGAGCCAACAAAAAAGACATCAAGATGTCACCCGTCGAGAGATCAAGATCCCTTGCATCGAGGGAACTTGATGTCGTCACTGGTGACATCTTGATGTCGCTGAGGGAGGGAACTTGATGTCGCCGAAGCCCCCTTCTCAGAGCAGTTTCAAGCCTGCCTCGCTGATGGTGATGAGGCGCTTCTTGTAGAGGTCGCCCACGGCCCTTTTGAAGGTCTTCTTGCTCACGCCGAAGAGGTCGTAGATGGCTTCGGCAGGGCTCTTGTCGTGAAGCGCCACATAGCCGTCGTGCTCCTTGAGGTAGGTCAGCAGCGTGTCCGAGAAGTCCTCCACGCGGGCATATCCCACCTTCTGCAACGTGAGGTCGAGCTTGCCATCCTCGCGCACCTGCTTGACGTAGGCCGTCAGCCTCATGCCCGGCTCCACGGAGGTGAACAGTTCACTCTGGTAGAGCAATCCGCTATAGCGGTTGTCCACGATGACCTTCACCCCCAGGTCGGTGCGTTGCCACACGAGCACCTCCACCTCGTCGCCCGGCTGATAGTCGGGCCGCTCACGGCTGAGGTAGCGCTCCACCTTGGCCGAGGCCACAATGCGGTAGCTGTCCTCGTCGAGGTGGGCATGCACCAGGTAGCTCCTGCCCATCTGCATCTTCATCTTCTGTTCGCGGAAGGGGACGAAGAGGTCCTTCATCAGCCCCCAGTTGAGGAAGGCGCCGTACTCGTTGACCCACGCCACCTCGAGCCAGGCAAACTGGCCCACCTGCACCAGCGGCTCCAGCGTGGTGGCCACCAGGCGCTCCTCGTTGTCGAGGTAGATAAACACGTTGAGCACATCGCCCACCCTGCAATCGGCAGGCACGTAGCGGGTGGGGAGCAGTATCTCCCCATCATCGTATCCGTCGAGGTAGACGCCGAAGTCCACCGTCTTCACCACCTCCAACTGGTTGTATCGTCCTAACTTGATATGTTGCATACGCTTCTTCAATTTGTGGGCAAAGATACTGCAAAGCAGGAGAATTTCACTCCTTACACTTAAAAAACTTCAATAAATCCTTGTCACAAGGTATTATTTCCCTATCTTTGCCAGCCGTATACATATATATAACAACTATAAACCAATCAAAGGAAGACAACAAAAGAAGAGAAGATATGGGTAGAGTATTGATTATCGGTGCCGGAGGCGTAGGCACCGTTGTGGCCCACAAGGTGGCACAAAACCCCGAGGTATTTACCGACATCATGATTGCCAGCCGCACAAAGGCCAAGTGCGACGCGGTGGTGAAAGCCATCGGCAACCCCAACATACAGACGGCGCAAGTCGACGCCGACAACGTGGACGAACTGGTGGCCCTGTTCAACCAGTTCCGCCCCGAGATGGTCATCAACGTGGCACTGCCCTATCAGGACCTCACCATCATGGAGGCCTGCCTGAAGGCGGGAGTGAACTACCTGGACACGGCCAACTATGAGCCGAAGGACGAGGCACACTTCGAGTACAGCTGGCAATGGGCCTACAAGCAACGCTTCGAGGAGGCAGGGCTGACGGCCATCCTCGGATGCGGCTTCGACCCGGGCGTGAGCGGAGTCTACACGGCCTATGCAGCCAAGCACCACTTCGACGAAATCCACTATCTCGACATTGTGGATTGCAACGCCGGCAACCACCACAAAGCCTTTGCCACCAACTTCAACCCCGAAATCAACATCCGCGAAATCACTCAAAACGGACGCTACTACGAGAACGGACAGTGGATAACCACCCGTCCCATGGAGATTCACAAAGACCTGACCTACCCCAACATCGGCCCGCGCGACTCCTACCTGCTCTTCCACGAGGAGCTGGAGTCGCTGGTGAAGAACTTCCCCACCATCAAGCGCGCCCGCTTCTGGATGACCTTCGGACAGGAGTATCTGACCCACTTGCGCGTCATCCAAAACATCGGCATGGCCCGCATCGACGAGGTAGACTACAACGGCGTGAAGATTGTGCCCCTGCAATTCCTGAAGGCCGTGCTCCCCAATCCGCAGGACCTGGGCGAGAACTACGAGGGCGAAACCTCCATCGGATGCCGCATCCGTGGCGTCAAGGACGGACGGGAGCGCACCTACTACGTCTACAACAACTGCAGCCACCAAGCCGCCTACAAGGAGACCGGCATGCAAGGCGTGAGCTACACCACCGGCGTGCCTGCCATGATAGGCGCCATGATGTACTTCAAGGGCCTGTGGAAGCGCCCCGGCGTGTGGAATGTCGAGGAGTTCGACCCCGACCCCTTCATGGAGCAGCTCAACAAGCAGGGCCTGCCCTGGCACGAGGTGTTTGACGGAGATTTGGAGGTGTGATGGAAGAATAGAGACAGACCCTCCCCCTGCCCCTCCCTCTATGGAGGGGAGTAGATACTGCTACATAAAAGAGAGAAGAGAGAAGAGAAAAAGAATAATATAACATTAAGGAGCAAAGACTATCCACTCCCCCCTCCATAGAGGGAGGGGGCAGGGGGAGGGTCTAAGGATTTGACTCATATGACCATAGGAACCAAAGCCCCCGACCTGCTGGGCCTCAATGAAAAGGGCGAGGAGATACGCCTCAGCCACTATGCAGGCAAGAAACTGGTGCTCTACTTCTACCCGAAGGACAGCACCTCGGGATGCACCACCGAAGCGTGCAACCTGCGCGACAACTATGCCGCTCTGCGCCAAGCCGGCTACGAGGTGGTGGGCGTGAGCGTCAACAGTGCCGCTTCGCACCAGAAGTTCATTGCCAAGCACGAACTGCCCTTCCCCCTGATAGCCGACACGGACAAGACACTCGTCGAAGCCTTCGGCGTGTGGGGCGAAAAGAGCATGTACGGGCGTAAGTATATGGGAACCTTCCGCACCACCTTCATCATCAACGAGGAGGGCATCGTCGAGCGCATCCTCCTCCCCAAGGAAATCAAGGTGAAGGAACATGCGGAGCAGATATTGAAGCAATGAGCAACAGACACGATTACAACGAGTGCAATAACCTGCTGTGGGCAATATTTGCACTGAACATAGGAATTATAGGAAGCGGCAGCTTGTTCACAACCATTTCAGCGGCGCTGCAACTTGTCTGCATCCTACTCTTATGGCATTACCTCAAAAAACTGAAAGAATAACAATTAATTGAATAAATGACATATGGCAAAGAAAGAAACAGGCGAGGAGCTCTCTCCCGCCAATGAAAAACTGAAAGCCCTGCAAGCCGCCATGGCCAACATCGAGAAGAACTTCGGCAAGGGTTCAATCATGAAGATGGGCGACGAGAGTGTAGAAGCAGTAGAGGTCATCCCCACCGGCTCCATCGGACTGGATGCCGCACTGGGCGTAGGCGGATATCCCCGTGGAAGAATCATCGAAATCTACGGCCCCGAGTCATCAGGTAAGACCACCCTGGCCATCCACGCCATCGCCGAGGCACAGAAGGCAGGCGGCATCGCAGCCATGATTGACGCCGAACACGCCTTCGACCGCTTCTATGCAGCCAAGCTGGGCGTGGACATCGACAACCTGCTCATCTCCCAACCCGACAACGGCGAACAGGCACTGGAGATTGCCGACCAGCTCATCCGCTCATCGGCCATCGACATCATCGTCATCGACTCCGTAGCCGCCCTCACACCCAAGGCCGAAATCGAAGGCGACATGGGCGACAACAAGGTGGGTCTGCAAGCCCGACTGATGTCACAAGCCCTGCGCAAGCTCACCTCCACCATCAACAAGACCAACACCACCTGCATCTTCATCAACCAGTTGCGCGAGAAGATAGGCGTCATGTTCGGCAACCCCGAGACAACCACCGGTGGCAACGCCCTGAAGTTCTACGCCTCGGTACGCCTCGACATCCGCCCCAGCACCGCCATCAAGGATGGCGACACCGTCTTGGGCAAGCAGACCAAGGTGAAGGTGGTGAAGAACAAAGTGGCTCCTCCCTTCCGCAAGGCCGAGTTCGACATCATGTTCGGCGAAGGCATCTCCCGCGTGGGCGAAATTATGGACCTCGGCGTGGAGTATGGCATCATCAAGAAGAGCGGCTCATGGTTCAGCTACAACGACAGCAAGCTTGGCCAAGGACGCGACGCCTGCAAGCAAATCCTCCTCGACAACCCCGAGCTGGCCGAAGAGCTGGAAGCCCTCATCATGGAGGCCATCAAGGCGAAGAAGGAGTAAGGATAATTATGAATTTTGAATTATGAATTATGAATTGGTGTGCGTTTGCTTCCCTTTTTCATAATTCATAATTCATAATTCAAAATTCTTTTGTACCTTTGCACCCGCAAAGCAAAAAAGAGCCTTCTGCGCCCGTAGTTCAATGGATAGAATATTGGATTCCGGTTCCAACGATTGGGGTTCGACTCCCCACGGGCGTACTGAAAAAGAGAGCGTATCGAAAAGTCTCGGCACGCTCTCTTTTGTGTTTCATCGGAATGATTATCTATAAAAAGTTGCTATTTATAGAAACTTTTTCTATCTTTGCAGCGTTAATTTAAGAGTGTGTAATGAAAAAGTTTAGAACTATATTCCTTGATGAAGCAAGGGATTTCATCCTATCGCTCCCCCAACAAGCGAAGAACAAGATTTTCTACAATATCGACAAAGTAGAGGGTGGAGTTATAAACAACGACCTTTTCAAGAAATTGGAGGGCACGGATATATGGGAGTTCAGAACCCTGTACAACGGCATCCAATATCGGTTGTTTGCTTTTTGGGACACAGAGAATGAAACTTTGGTTGTTGCCACCCACGGAATAATCAAGAAGGTTTGGAAAGTGCCAAGCAAGGAAATAGCGAAAGCGGAAGAGATAAGGAAACAGTATTTTGAAACTAAATAATAGAATGATATGGCAAAGATGAGAACTTACACCCTTGATGAACTTAAAGATGAGGCTATCGGTAAGATTGGAACGCCCGAACGTGATAAGTATGAAGCCGAATTGAAAGAAGAACTCCAAGCCTACCACATTGGCGAAGCAATCAAGCAGGCAAGGAAAGCCAACAACTTGACACAGGAAGAGCTTGGGGCAAAGATTGGAGTGCAGAAAGCACAGATTTCCCGTTTGGAAAGAGGCAAGAACGTAACCATCGCCTCCATGATGCGGGTATTCAGAGCAATGAACATTACCGCCACATTGGAAGTAAGCGGAGTGGGAAAAGTTGCTTTGTGCTAAGCCCCCCACCTATACGAATAGTATTATTCTGAACAATTAACTCCGTTCGCGAACCGTGTTTGTCCGTACAACCATCCGCGATAGCGTATTGTAGCCTGTCTGTAGTATTTCTATCTTTGCCAAAAATTTTAAGCTATGATAAAAATGGAATACTACAGGCAGATTCTTTCTGCATTCAAAGAAATGTGTGCTACAGGCAAGCAAC
>JAFTYI010000047.1 GCA_017464815.1 Bacteroidaceae bacterium
AGCGCGAGCGGAGTGCGTTCTTCCCGTTTAGAAAAAGCATCACGATTTTTAGCTTCGGAGCGGGAGCCGGTGGTTCTTCTTTTTGTTATCTTTTTCTTCTTGCCACCAAGAAGAAAAAGTAAATATCATCAAGAAGAAAAAAGTAAATATCAACCCTATTACTAACCCTTTAAAAACAACAGAAGCGTATGACAAAACAAGAAATCTGGAAGCTGGTGATACAGACACTTATCACCATATTGACCGCGATTGGTGCAAGTCTAGGTGTGGTGAGCTGCATGTAAGCCCCGACACCCCTGAGTGAATGCTCTTTAAGGTGGAGGAATTGGCAATTTCTCCACCTTTTTGCCGTTTTTGTCCTCCTCGATGGGAGGCGGAAGGCGGGAGGAAAGTCACGATTCTCCTCCTATTTGACGAGTTTTTCACCTTGTGGAAGCAAAAAAAGCCCTACCTTTGCGGCACAAATTGATTTATAAATCTAATCATAATCACATACCACAGAAGAATGGAAACAAAACGGAAAAATTGGGGAGTGATACTCCTCGCCCTGCTGCTCGGCACAATGGGTGTCAGAGCCGGCATCAAAGTGCACACCATCGGTGACTCCACCATGGCCAACTACGACGAAAACTCGACTGACAAACGCGGCTGGTGCCAGATGCTCCAGCAATTCTTCAACGCCAGCGAGGTGATCATCAACAACCGCGGTAAGAGCGGTGCCTCGTCCAAATCATTCTATTTGGAGGCAGCCTACTGGAAGACCGTCATTGCCAACGTCAACGAAGGCGACTACGTGGTCATCCAGTTTGCCCACAACGATGAGAAGAATGGCGGATTGGACGGTGACGACGTCATTGCCCACGCCAAGGAGAACGGACAGAGCACGGCTGACATCGACTACCGGGGCACCACGGCCAGCGGCACTTTCAAGAAGTACATACGCGCCTACATCGATGAGACGAAGGCCAAGGGCGGAAAGCCCATCATCGTCACTCCCATCTGCCGCAAATACTTCAGCGGAAACACCATCCGCCGCAACGGCATGCACGACTTGGGCGACTCGTTCAGCATCCTGGGAAGCACCTCGAAAGGGAGTGTGCCCGAGAGCGACAACACCTACGACTATGCACAGGCCCTGCGCGACGTGGCTGCGGAGTATGAGGATGTGCCCGTCATCGACCTCACCCTGATGACCCGCGACCTCTACCTGAGCTATGGCGAAAGCTATTGCACGGAGAACCTCTTCTGCACCGACGACAGCACCCACCCCAAGAAGATGGGCGCCACGCTCATCGCCCGCCTCTTTGCACAGGCTATGAAGGAGCAGGGCATCCTGGCCGAACACATCATCGTGGGCACCGACATCACCTTCAGCCCCACCACGGGTGACTTCGGAAAGGCGTATGCGGGACAGACGGTGGTGAAGGAGTTCAACATCTCGGCCTTCGGGCTGGCTAACCAGGCGGGCACATTCACCTTCACCGTGACGGAGGGATTCGAGGTGTCAACCGACAAGGTGAACTATGCCCAGAGCGTGACCGCCGGCTACACGGGCGGTAACCTCATCAGCTCGGTCTATATCCGCACCACGCTCAGCACTCCCGGCCTCCTCAACGGCACCCTGACAGCCACCGACGGCACCGTGAGCCGCGAACTTCCCCTTGTGGCCGAATGTGTGGACCTGAGTGGCGGTGAAGAGGTGTCGGTTCTGTGGCCACTGACTTCAGATGCCACCCCCATTGTGACAGGCCCCTGCATGGCAGTGGATGAGAGCTGGAGCGGCATGTATGTGCAGAAGTACACCAACATCAACAAAGCTGCCGTATGGCCCGCCGAAACCGGCCGCGACGCATCCTACAAGACCCAGCGTAACCTGCTCGAAGGTGACGTTTGGCCGGCGGGAGAGATTGACGAGGTGTCGACCCGCTACATCCAGTTCGGCATGACGGCACCGGCCAACACCCGCATCGATATCGACAAAATCAGCCTCTTCGTGGCCGGAGCAGGTGGTAGCGGCATGCGTTGCAAGATTTACTATGCCACCGATGCCGAGTTCTCCAATGCCACTCTCATCCAGGAACTGACCACCATGGCCGGCAACACGGTGTATGCCATCGAGAGCATCCCCGTGGTGAACATTGCCGATGGCGAAAGCATCTACCTGCGCGTCTATCCCTGGTACAAGAGCGAGGCCTCGGGCAAGACCATCTGCCTGAGCGATGTCTACATCCACGGCATGGCATCCGATGCAACGGGCATTGAAGAGGTCACTACGAACAACGGTACGAGCGACGAGCTGTACGACCTGATGGGACGCCCCGTGAAAAGCCCCGTGAAAGGCCACATCTACCTCGCAAAGGGGAAGAAAATGGTTATCAAATAAGAGAGAACCGAAAACTTAACAACTTAACATTCCAATAACACACAAGCAATCATGAAAAGAGTAAAAAGCATCCTGCTATTGATTGCCCTGATGGTGATAGCACCACTGGGCGCATGGGCAGCGGGGGAGAACAGCATCCCCAACAGTGATTCCAACCCCTTCGACATGCTGAAGGGCGAACTGCACGGAAGCCGTGCCAGCTTTAAGGAAGACGGACACATCGACTGGATGAACAATGGCGACTATGCCATCTACAAACTGGTGAACACCATCGATGCACAGTACTACGACATCGACTTCGGCGTGGGCACCACCCAGCCCGAGGTGAGCATCACCTTCAGCCTGGCCAACGAAGCCGGTGAAACAGTTTGGAGCGACACACAGGCCATCGAGAACAACAACAACTGGGGCGAATACCTCCCCTACTCGCTGCGCACAAGCGCCATGCCCAAGGGAAACTACACCATGACCATCACCTTCAACAGCGTGGGTGGAAACGGCACGACGGGTAACCTCAACAACATCCGCTTCACCGGCAAGGCCGCTTTCGTTCCCGAGACGGTGGACAACCAGCCCGCCACTGTCACCTACGCCTTCGACCAAGGCGTGGATGGTCAGACTGCAACCTACAGTGCAGGCACTGAAGGATGGTTCAAGAACAACTACACCGAGTACGGAGCCACGTTGGCCATCAACGGCGTAGCACTGAACCAGACAAAGTTCCAGCCCTCCATCGCCAACGAGGGCAGTGCCAACGAGGATAACCAGGTGAACTTCTACATCATCCCGAAGGACGGCCTCAGCTTCACCCCCACCAAGGTTTCGTTCAACACCACCCGCTACGGCACCAACGGCGGTAAGGTGGATGCTTCGTGGGTAAACTCTGACGGCACCACAACCGCCATTGAAAGCGGCATCGTGCCCGCCCACAACAACGAGGTGACTGCCTTCAGCAAAGCCATCAGCGGTGCCAAGGCCAGCGACAGTGAGTGTGGCCTGCGCCTGAACCTCTACAGCTTGGGCGACACCAAGCAGGTGGGCTTCGGCAACATCGTGATTGAAGGTATCGTAAGCGGTACGACACAGGACGTGAAGCAGTGCAGCATGAGCGTCAGCATCGAATCGGACAAGGCGGGCGAGGTGAGCGTGAAGCCCAACGCCAGCGTCTTCTCCGAAGGCGACGAGGTGACGGTGACGGCTACCGAGAACTTCGGCTACCACTTTGCCGGATGGGTTGATGCCGCAGGTGAGATTGTCTCTACCGAAAATCCCTATACCTTTAATATAACGGCCGACACCGACCTGAAGGCTACCTACACACAAAAGAACGTCTATGCCCTGAACCTGACGGTCATCGACGACATGGAGAACACCTATGGCAACGCCAACCTGGTGACCATCAGCCCCGTGGGCAACGTGGTCAACGGTGTGCACCACTATGAGGAGGGCACCGACGTGAAGCTGACGGTGAACAACAACAAGATTCTCTCGTTTACCGGTTGGGAAGACGGCTCGACCAATGCCGAGCGCATCATCCGCATGGATGGCGAGAAGACGCTGACCGTGAACTATGCCGTGGCCGACTACATCGTGGCATGGGACCTCTATCAGGACCAGCCGGGCAGCGAACGTGCGGCCGACTACAAGAGCAATCCCGAGAATGCAGGCCTGCTCTCCCTGCGCAAGGCCGACGGCACAACGGCCGGATGGCTCACTCGCGGTGTGAACAACGGTGCCGAAGAGGGCCGCTGGGGCGCACGCATCTGGAAACTGCGCTCCGAAGGCTGGTACTGGGAAATCTCCTTCTCGACCAAGGGATTCAGCAACATCACCTTCTCCAACGGATTCGGCCACTCCTATAACACCTACTCGGTGATGAAGGCCGAATACTCGGTTGACGGTACAAACTTTACCGAGGTGGGCACCTACAACATCCCCACACGCGGATGGGTGGACGGCGAGTTCACCCTGCCTGCCGAGGCGAACAACCAGAACCGTGTGTGGATACGCTGGATGCCCGGTTCAACCACATTGGTAGGTAACGAAACGGACTACGACGGTCTCTCCATCGGCGACATCTTTGTGCTTGGCGAGAGCGAACAGGCCAACGACCAGGTGGCTCCCGTGCTCGTAAGCAGCAACCCCGCCAACGGTGCAACGGGTGCATCGGCCACGGGTAACATCGTGCTCACCTTCGACGAACGCCTCAAGGCTGGCACCGGCACGGCCACACTGAACGGCGAGGAGATTGCTCCCGTGGTGAACGGAAAGACAGCCGTATTCCCCTATAGCGGACTGGACTACAACACGGCCTACACCTTCACACTGCCCGCAGGAGTCATTACCGACCGCAGCGGAAACAGCTACGAAGGACTGACCATCCAATTTACCACCATGGAGCGCACGCAACCTGCCGCACGCCTCTACGACGCTATCGTAGCTGCTGATGGCAGTGGCGACTACACCACCGTGCAGGCCGCCATCGACGCTGCTCCCGAAGGACGTGCCACACCTTGGCTCATCTTCATCAAGAACGGTGAATACAAGGGACACGTGGACATTCCCAAGAACAAACCTTACCTCCACTTCATCGGTCAGGAGCGCGACAAGGTCATCATCACCGACGACCGCCTGTGTGGCGGCGACAATGCCGTACACGTGAGCGTGGGTGCCACCGTGGTGGTGAATGCCAACGACTGCTACTTCGACAACCTGACCCTCGAGAACTCATGGGGACACGACAAGCAGGCCGGCCCGCAAGCATTGGCGCTGAATACCAGCGGCGACCGCACCGTGTTCAAGAACGTGGCCATGCTCTCTTACCAGGACACATGGATTACCCCCTCGACCTCGAACTACCGCGCCTACGCCAAGGATTGCTTCATCGAGGGAGCTGTGGACTTCATCTACAACAGCGGTAACATCTACATCGACAACACCACCCTCTACATCAACCGCAAGAGCGGAGGCTACATTGTGGCTCCCTCACACGGTGCTGACGTAGAATGGGGCTACGTCTTCATGAACTGCCGCATCACCGCTCCGGGCGTACCTTCTGAAACAGACGTATGGTTGGGACGCCCCTGGCACAACAGCCCGAAGACGGTCTTCATCAACACCATCGCCGAAGTGACCATCCCCGCCAAGGGCTGGTATCCCACCATGGGAGGTCTGCCCGTGCTGTGGGCCGACTACAACACCATGGACGGCAACGGCAACCCCGTGGACTTGAGCCAGCGCGAAGATACCTATTATTATTTAGAGAACAAGGGAACTGCTAACGAAAAGAAAGTGTATGGCAAGGCCAAGAACTACCTGACCGCCGAAGAGGCTGCCCAATACACGGTGAAGAATGTGCTCAGCGGCAAGGACAATTGGCAACCGGCCATCATCTCCGAATCGTGCGCCGCCCCCGTGGCCAAGTTGAGCGAGGACAAGAGTACTATCTCGTGGGAAGCTGTGCCCTACGCCATCTGCTACGTCATCGTGAAGAATGGAACCGAAGTTTCCTTCACTACCGACCTCAGCATCAGCGCTGAAGCAGGAGCCACCTACATGGTCTATGCGGCCAACGAGCAGGGTGGTCTCAGCGCCGGTACCGCCCCGCTGAGCCCCGAAGGCATACAGGCCGCCTTGGCCGCCAATGCCCAAGTGGTGGCCATCTACACCCTCAGCGGCGTGCAGGTGAATGCCCTTCAACCGGGCATCAACCTCGTGAAAATGCAGGATGCTACCGGACGCACGTTTGTGCGCAAGGTGGTAAGATGATGGTTATTTAATATTAGGCACGGATTACACGGATTAACACGGATTCATTATACTAAAAGATCCGTGTAATCTGTGTAATCCGTGCCTAATATATAGGCGGCCTTAATTTTGATACCAATAAAAAAATATTAGTGTCCGCTAAAAACTTCAATTGATTTATTTCCCTGCAAGTTTATGCCGTCTCTGTCATTCTTCACTTCGTTCAGAATGACAAGAGACCGTCAGTGGGCATAAAAGGAGCTTGTCCACATCTAAAATATTTAAGGATAGGGAACTATTACTGTTTAGCGGACACTAATAAATAAAAAACTAATCTAAAAATCAATTCCCCCTCTTATATTCCGTAGGAGAGACTCCGATGGTCTGTTTGAAACAACGGCTGAAATACTTGGGGTCGGAGAATCCGCAACGGTAAGCCACTTCGGAGACGTTCAGTTCGCCGCCGTCCAACAACTGGCAGGCCCGCTTGATGCGTGCCTCGCGCAAAAGGTCGAGGGGAGTGACACCCAGGATGGACTTCAACCGACGGTTCAACCCCGAACGGCTGGTGGCCATCGCATCGGCCATGTCGCTCACATTGATGTCGGTGTCGGCCAAATGGGCCTCAACGAAACTCATGATGCGACGCATGAACTGGTCATCCTCCTCGCTCATCTGAGAGGCGGGACGCTCCTCGGGCTTCACCACATGAGCGGCATCGGCCACCGGCTCACTGGGGGCATTCAGCAGGGCAAGGTAGGCATCCAACGTCTCACGCTGCTGACGGTTGATGCGCCTAATATACAGACAGGTGTAGAGAACGCCTCCCACCACCGACAGGCCGATAAGGATGTAGAGCAGGATAGCCCAACCTGTCTCCCAGAAAGTGGGAACGACCCAGATGCTTACCGTCAACGTGTTGTCGACCCACACACCATCGGCATTGGTCGAACCGATTTCCAACACGTATTTGCCCGGCTTCATATCGAGGAACGTGGCCGAACGGTTTTTGCCCAAGTTGTTCCAATGGCTGCTGCCACCGTTTTCGCGGGTCAACCGGAAAGCGTAGTTTATCAACTCGGCGTTGGTGTAGTCGATAGCCGCAAACCTCACTGTCAGGTTGCGTTCGTGGGATTGCAACACCAGTGTGTCGTGATGGGCCACTCCCATCTCATGCTCGACCTCTTGCCTGATGACGCTCGTCAGGATGAGGGGCGGCACATACTCGCTCTTGCGCAACCGCTCGGTGCTGAGCGTGAAAGCACCGTCGTGGAGGCCAAAGATCCACCGTCCGTCGGGGAGCCGCTGAGGACGGGCCTCGGAAAAGCGGTAGTAGCGTTGGAAGAAGTTGGAATCGAAACTGCTGATAATCTCCTCGTAGGGATTGATGACACAAATCAGGTTGGTGCAGACGACCCAGATGCTGCCTTCATGCTCCGTCATGGTCAGCACCACATCCGAGGGAAATCCGTTGGAGGTGTTGAAATGGCGGAAGCTGAGGGTGTCGGCCAACAGGTCGCGGCTGATAATCTGGCACACTCCACCGTTCTCGGTGCTGACAAAGATGTTGCGGTGCGCATCCTGCAGGATGTCCATCGTGGCGCTGCAACTGATGCTCGTGGGGGTGTTGGGCTGCTTCACGTGGTGGCGGAACCTCATGCTGCCAAATTCTTCACCCTCGGGCAACGGCGCCACAAGCAGGCCTTCTGTGGTAGCGGCCAACAGGATGTTGTCGTCGGTCAAGTGGAGGTAACGCACCTTTTTGCACAAGGGTGTGGGATAGCCCTTCAGCTGGTTCTCCTTGTGGATGAAGCGGGGCTGGCTTTCCTCGGGATTGACCAGGCAGTTGACGCCGCCCCCCAATGTGGCAATCCACAGACGGCCCTGATGGTCCTCCTTGATGTCGTACACATCATTGTGGCTCAGTGAATAGGGGTCTTCCGGATTGTTTGCAAAATTGACGATGTTGAAACGTCCGTCCGCCGTCTCTTCCATGCGGAACAGACCGCCGGGCTTGCTTCCCAACCACATTGTGCCGGTGCTGCTTTGTGTCATGCAATAGACGTTGGATGAAAAGGGGACATATTGACTGTGGAGACGTCCGTCGCTTCCCAAGTAGCCCAGCAGACGGTTGTCGGCCGAGAAGAGGCGGAGGCTGTAGTCGTCGCGCCCGGCCACCCAGTAGCGCCGACTGTGGTCGACAAAGACACAGCGGACGTGCGTCGTGTGTGGCTGTGGCAGATGCACGATGGAATTGTCGGTAAACACCATTTTGTAGACACCGCCCGTGAAGATGATCCACAAGTTTCCCTGCTTGTCGGAGTAGCCGAAGCGCAAGTCCTTCATGGGCACGTCCAATGGATAAGCCTCTTGCTGCTGTGTCCGGTTGTTCAGGAAGAAGAGTTTTCCGCCCTGGGTCAGTGTCCACTGGTAACCGTTGGCATCGGTGTGGTGCAGGTCGCCGTTGGCCAGGTTGTCCAGCCAGAATCCACGGTACTGTGTGTGCAGCTTGTTATACAGTGTTTCGTTGTCCTCGCCTTCGATGTCGTAGAAGGTGCAGGTCTCGGGGTCGAAGCCGTAGTACCCTTCGTCGCTCTTGCAATAGATGTTACCGTTCTCGGCCAGCCAGACGTTGCGGATGCGGTCGTCGGTCTTCTGGCAGTTGCCGTCCTGACTCACCTTGAAACACTTGAATTCATAACCATCGAAGCGGTTCAGACCATTCCATGTGGCAAACCAGATGATGCCGCCATAGTCCTGCAACATCTGCGTCACACGCCAATGCGACAGGCCATTGTTCTCGTCGTAGCGCACCACGCGGCACGTGGGAACAGCAATCAGTGAAAGGGAGCATATCAGGCACACCAGCAGGGCGGCCATCCGATGGAATGTTTTTGTAAGATTCATATATAATTCAGTTTGTGTAGGGTCATCTTCCCCATTTTATCGGGGAATATGGAGGCAAAATTACGCCCATTTTGCCTTTCTGCCAAACTTTTCTCTTTTTTTCTTACCCAATCACACAAAAATACGTACCTTTGTCGGCGTTCCATAAATTTTGAGAAATAAAAACAAAACCATATCTGACATGAAAAAAATCAATCTGTTTGTGAACGGCCTGTTGTTGGCCATGTCTGCAATGGCTCAGGCACCGACCGAATGGCCAGCAGTGAAAACCGAAGCACAACCCGCCGCACGATGGTGGTGGATGGGCAGTGCAGTGGATAAGGAGGGACTGACCCACAACCTCGAAGCATACGCCGGAAAGGGGATGGGCACGGTGGAGATTACGCCCATCTACGGAGTCATTGGCAACGAAGCCAACGACATCAATTACCTGACCCCCGAGTGGATGGAGATGTTGAAACACACCATGAGTGAAGCTGCCCGCCTGGGAATGAACATTGACATGAACAACGGCACCGGCTGGCCCTTCGGAGGACCTGAGGTGAGCATCGAGGACGCAGCCACACGCGCCCTGTTCCAAACCTACAAAGTGAAGGGCGGAAGCCAATTGGGCGAAGCGGTGACGGTGAACGACCGCAAGCAAAAGGATGTGGCCACATTGGGCTGCCTGATGGCATACGGTCCCGACGGAAAGATTGTGAACCTGACAAAGAAGGTGGCCGCTGACGGAAAACTCAACTGGACAGCACCCGCTGGCGGAGAATGGACCATCATCGCACAATTCACAGGCAAGACGCTGCAAAAGGTGAAACGTGCCGCCCCGGGAGGCGAAGGATATGTGATGGACCACCTCGACAAAGGGGCGGTGAAACGCTATCTGGCCAAGTTTGACAAGGCTTTTAAGGAAAATGGACTGAAACAGGTCCCCAACAACTTTTTCAACGATTCTTATGAAGTGTATGGGGCTGACTGGACACCGACATTCCTCCAAGAGTTTGCCAAACGTCGCGGATACAAGCTGGAAGAGCACTTCCCCGAGTTCCTCGATGAAGCCAAGGGTGCCGACCGCACCGATGCCACGGCCCGCATCGTGAGCGACTATCGCGAAACAATGGGCGAACTGCTTTACGAGAACTTTACGTTGCAATGGACCAACTGGGCACACAAGCATGGCAGCCAGACACGCAACCAGGCACACGGTTCGCCCGGCAACCTCATCGACCTCTATGCCACGGTGGATGTGCCCGAATGCGAAGGTTTCGGACTCTCCAACTTCGGCATCAAGGGACTGCGCCAAGACACGCTGACACGCAAGAACGACTCCGACATGTCCATGCTGAAGTATGCCTCCTCGGGCGCCCATCTGACAGGGAAGACCCTCGTCTCTTCTGAGACATTCACTTGGCTGACCGACCACTTCCGCACCTCGCTCTCGCAATGCAAGCCCGACATCGACCTGATGTTCCTCTCGGGCGTGAACCACACCTTCTTCCACGGTGCCACCTACACCCCCAAGGGTGAAGCCTGGCCGGGATGGAAATTCTACGCATCGGTGGACATGACACCCACCAACAGCATCTGGCGCGACGCCGACGGCTTCTTCGACTACATCAGCCGTTGCCAATCGTTCCTGCAGATGGGTCAGCCCGACAACGACTTCCTCGTCTACCTGCCCGTCTACGACATGTGGAACGAGCAGCCCGGACGCATGTTGGCTTTCGACATTCACGGCATGCACAAGCGTGCACCCAAGTTCATCGAAACGGTGAACAGCATCATGAGCGCCGGCTACGACGTGGATTACATCAGCGACAACTACATCCGCTCGACCCGCTGCGAAGGCGGCTTGCTGAAGACGGTGGGCGGCGCCAAGTATAAGGCCATCATCATCCCTGCCGTCAAGCGTATGCCCGCTGACATCTTGCAGAAACTCATCACATTGGCCGAGCAAGGCGCTGAAATCGTCTTCGTGGGCAACTATCCCGAGAGCGTACCCGGCTATAGCAACCTGGCCAAGCGCACAGCCCAGTTCGACAAGCTGTTGGCCCGCCTGCCCAAGGCTGACTTTGGCAAGGTGGAGACACTGGCTCTGAAGAAGGGTAAGATTATCACCGGCAATGACTATGCACGCACATTGGCCGCTACGGGAGTTCCCCATGAGATGATGAAGTCGCAACACGGACTCCAATACATCCGCCGCACCAACGAGGAGGGACACCACTACTTCATCTCCTCGCTCCAACCCAAGGGGGTTGACGGCTGGATTGAACTGGCAGTGCCCGTCAAGAGTGCTCTCATCTTTGACCCCATGACTGGCAAGGTGGGCAAAGCTGAAGTTAAAGGCCAAAGTGTGCGCATGCAGTTGGCATCGGGCGAAAGCATGATTCTGAAGGTCTTTTCCGACAAAGAGGTGGAGGCTAAGGCGTGGGCCTACTACACCCCGCAAACAGTCAGTCTGAGCATCGATGGCGGTTGGACACTCAGTTTCCCCGAGAGCGAACCTGCCATCAAAGGCACTTACGACATCGGCACACTCGGCTCGTGGACGGAGCAGGAGATTCCGAATGCAACCGTAAACATGGGAACCGGTCTCTATCGCGTGGAGTTCGACTTGCCCGCAGCCATGAACCCTGCCGAATGGATGCTCGACTTGGGCGATGTGCGCGAAAGTGCCCGCATCCGCATCAACGGACAGCAGGTTGCCACACTCTTTGCCGTCCCCTTCCGCACGTTGGTGGGAGAATATCTGAAGCCCGGCAAAAATGTGCTGGAGGTGGAGGTTACCAACCTGCCTGCCAACCGCATCGCCGAGTACGACCGCCAAGGCATCAAGTGGCGCAAGTTCAAGGACATCAATGTCGTTGGCATCAACTACAAAAAGGGAGGCTACGGCCATTGGCACACCGTGCCTAGCGGTCTACTCGGCCCCGTCAAGCTGATACCGATGAAGTGAAATGAATAATGGCCCACGGAAGACACTGGTAAGGCGGATGAACACAGTGTGATTCCGTGTCATCCGTGGGCTAAAAAAGAACAAATCATGAAGAAGACCCGCACCGTTTATCTCCTTTTTGCCCTCGCTCTGTTGGGGCTGATGGCCTTTTTTGCATGGAAACATGTGTCGGGCGAAAGAGCCAGTGCCTCTGCCCTACCCTTGGTAAAAATCACCATCCCCGACAACAGCGGCCCTGTGCTCCGCGACGTGTGGACAAAGGATTGCAATGTGCGCATCTACGATGCCACGGGGTGGAGCGTCTACAGTTCGACATACGCAAAACTGGAGGGTCGCGGCCATTCCACGGCTGACAAGCCCAAGAAGCCCTATAACATCAAGCTGGACAAGCCGGAGTCGTTCTTCGGCCTGCCAACCCGCGACCGTTGGGTTCTGTTAGCCAACTTCTTCGACCACTCTCTGATGCGCAATGCCTTGGGGTTGGAGATTGCCCGCCAGACCTCTTTGGCTCCGACAACTCCCCAAGGATGCTTCGTGCGCTTGGATGTGGACGAGGAGCACCAAGGCGTGTATTACCTGAGTGAGCGGGTGCTCGACATGACGGACGAGGAGACGGTGCTGTTGGAATTTGACACGTACGCACTCAACGAGGATGCACACACGTTCCGCACGGATGGAGGATTGCCCGTGTCGGTGCGCAAGCCAAAGGCGCTGCCCGATCCGCTGTTCGAGGCGGTGCAGGAGTTGGTCAACAAAGCAGAGGCTGACCCTGTGGCACACATCGACTTTGATTCCTTTGCCGATTTCTTTCTGGTGCAGGAACTTTGCCAAAACGGTGAGCCTAACGGCCCGCGCAGCTGTTTCATGCAGTTGCGACCCGATGGCCGCTTTGTAGCAGGCCCGATGTGGGACTTTGATTTGGCATTCATCTCCGTGGGGGTTGACCAAGGCAACGACCTCCGCCCCCTACGCAAGGCCCACATGCCCGGTGTGGAGCTGCTCACCGGCGACTCGCTCTACAACGGAGAGTCCTTGTGGTACGGCCGTCTGTTACAGGATGATTCCTTTGTCACACATGTCAAAAGCCGCTGGCAACAGCTGAAACCACGCTTCGAAGAGCTGACAGCCCATCTGGACAGTCTGGACAACTTGATTCGCCCCATTGCCATCCTCGACCAACAGCAGTGGAACCGGCTCGAACCGGCACGTTTCGACACATGCACCACCTATCCATCGGCCTTCACGACATTGAAGACGACCTATCAAAACCGTATCATAAAATTGGATAGCCTGATTGCTAACCTACGACACTAAGGAGTGTAGGAAGTAGGAGTTGAGTTTGCGAAACTTAACTTATTTATATTGCGTAGGAAGCACACCGAATTGTTTCTTGAACAACTGGGTAAAGTAGCTGGGAGTGCTGAAACCAACGGTGTAGGCCACCTCGTTCACATTCAGGCGTCCCTCCTTCAGCAGTTCCGCAGCCCGATTCAGACGCTGGATGCGCATCAGTTCAGTGGGTGCCATTCCGCTGACGGCCTTCACTTTGCGGTGTAGGCTGGCCCGACTCATGTTGAGGTCGCGGCTCATCTCCTCTATTGAATAGTCGGCATCGCTCAGATGCGCCTCTATCACGGCCTGAACACTCTGCATAAAACGTTCTTCCTCGGTGAGGGAGTGCTCTTTCTCAGCCACATTGCCCCCCTGGTCCGACGGTTGGGCAGTTTCGACCGCCTTCTGCGACGCGATGCTCCGTTGCAGCCACCTGTATCCCCACGCAATCAGAGCACATGCCAAGGCAAAATAGAACACACGCGCCCACATGCTGAGATACCAAGGCCAAGGGCTACGCACTGTAAGGGACAATTGCTGGTGGCTCCATACCCCATCGGTGGTGGTGGCACGCACCTCTATGCGATGGTCGCCCCGCTCCAACCCCGTCAGATGTATCTCGTTGCTGCCCTCGGGCAGAAGGGTCCACGTCCGCTGTCCACGGTAGCGCCATGCCATGCGCACCCGCTCCACGTCCAACGGGACAAGTGTGGAAAAGAATAGCTTCACCTCGCTGTCGGCCGCAGACAGGCGCAGCACATCGGTCTCTTTCATGGCGGGAATCATCCGCAACTCGCCATCCGTCTGTATCGCCGTCAACCGCAAAGGCACCGTCACCTGACTGTCCACCTGCACCAGGTCGGTCGAATCGAACCGCACAACTCCTTTCGTTCCTCCCACATACATGTCTCCCGTCGCCGTCGGGCAGAGGCTCCACAGTGCCTCCATACCCAGAGAGGGCGAATGGGCGTTCATCACATAGGGCATTTCACCCTCCTTGTGAGGATTGTGGATAATCAGCCGGTCACTGTAGAGCAGCCAGATGCGGTCGCGGATGTCAAATGCCACATCCACGATGGCTTCACCCGTCAGCCCCATCGCTTCGGTGTGGGAGACGAACTTTGCCTCTTCTTTGCTGAACAGGTGAATGCCTCCCTGCTGTGTAGTGCCCCACACTTCGCCCTGTGCCGAGGTGAACAGGCGCGAGAAATCGGCGTCCAGCTCATACTGGTCGCACACCGCCACGGGCACCTCGTCCTTAGTGGAAGGAGCCTTCCCCACCGCAACCCGATACATGTGTCTTCCTTCGGTGATGGCATATATCATTCCCTCGTTGTCCGAGGTGATGGCATGCACAATTCCCTGCACACCCTCCACGGGTTGCAAGCGGTCCGATGTGGGGCTGTAGTGCATCAATCGCCTGTTGGTGCCCAGCCAGAAGCGCCCCGTCTCATCTTCGTAGAAGGTGCGCACATTCTCATCTTCGGGCAACACGTAGGTGAACAATTGACGGGTCTGCATCCCGCCATCAGCAAAGGAGATGTGTACAAAGTCGTCATACTTGCGTGCCGCATAGATGCCCCGTCGGGTGCGTGCTTTCCGGATGCCTATTATCTTTTCTGAGTTGGGGAAGCGGATGAGCGTCCCATCTTGGGGATTCCAATGGTTGTACTTGCGCGTAAATCCATCCTGTAACCAACACTCTCCCTCCTCGGCCACCAGAGTCACGGGAGTGGTTTCACCGGTGTAGCGCTGTCCCTGTGCCTTGTCATCGCGCATTTCCAGCACCTGTATGTTGGAGTTGGTTCCCGTCAGCCACAGGCGGTCAGCCGCGTCCACCTTCACGTGTACATACTCCCTGTTCACCCCGCAGGGAATCAGGCGGTCGGCCTCGGCTCCCACAATGCGGCGCAGCGTATCGGCGGCTGTCACTTCAAACAGCTGCAACCGTCCGCTCTCAAGACTTCCACACAGATATTTCCCATGCAACCACGGGTAGAGATTATACAGTTTGCGTTCCGAGGATGGCGACACCCGACGGGTCACCCCCTGCCATACGATGCGGTTCGTGCTATCGGCTTGTGGAGTGTAGCGGGCCACTCCACGCCCCCACGCCGACACCCAGTAGCTGCCCGTGCCACGGTCTTCAACCAAGTTGACAGGGAACTGTTTGTAGGGCCACGGCACGGCCACAAAGGTGTCGCGCTCGGCCTCGTAGCGGGCCAACCCTTCGCGCCAGACGATGCGCCAGATGTGACCACGGCTGTCCTCATAGAGTTGCTGCACCTTGCCCGTCACAGGATAGGTGGCAGCCAATGTACCCCGAGCATCGTAGCGCAGAAGATGTTCCTTCGTTGAGAGCCACACCTGTCCGTCGCCCGTCGCATGGATGGAGGCTATCACGTGATCCACCACCCGGGCATCGGTCACGGGATGCAGTTCATACGTCCGCTTGTCCAGCACGTATGCTCCCCGACGCGTACCTATCCAAATGCGCTGACGGGCATCCTCGGCCACACAGGTCACATGATTGCTTTTCATCAGGTCGGGGCGATGAATGTCGGCTCGATAGTCCACAATGTGGTAGCCGTCGTCCTGATACAGTCCCCCATCCGTCACCAGCCACTTGTAACCCTCGCTGTCGACAAACACCTCCCTGATATCCTTGGGCAAGCGGTCGGTAGCCGACAGGGACAACACCTCCACTCCGGCCGCAAACACACGTGCCGGCATGGCTAAACACACGATTATCAAAAGGGGTATCAGTTGTTTCATTCTACTCTTTCATCGGCTTTAAGGCAATAAACGCGTGGCAAAGATAGTACTTTTTTACATTTCTTGCATCCTTTGCGACAATATTTGTATGACTATGTCAATAAAAGGCGTACCTTTGCCGACAAATCGGAAACCGATAACTCGTAAATAACTAATAACAATCAATCTCAAGCAATGAAACTTTATGCAAGACTGACTGCCCTGTTGGCACTGATACTGATGTTGCCGACGCTGGCCACTGCCAAGGGCTACGACCGTGAAAAGTACAACTTCAACCCCGAATGGTTGCTCCACATCGGCGACTTGGAAGGGGCAGAGAAAATTGATTTCCCCGATGCCGATTGGGAGAAAGTGACCCTGCCACGCGCACATAACGAGGACGAGGTGTTCAAGGTGAACATCAGACACCTGACCGACACCATCGCCTGGTACCGCAAACACTTCCGCCTGCCCAAGACGGCCAAGAACAAAAAGGTGTTCATCGAGTTCGAGGGCGTGCGCCAAGGAGCCGACTTCTACCTGAACGGCCACTATCTAGGTCTGCACGAGAACGGCGCCATGGCCGTGGGCTTCGACCTCACACCTTATATTAATTATGGTGGCGAGAACGTGATGGCCGTGCGCACCGACAACAATTGGGACTACCGCGAGCGTGCCACCAACACGAAATACCAGTGGAGCGACCGCAACTTCAATGCCAACTACGGCGGACTGCCCAAGAACGTGTGGCTGCACGTGACCGACCGCCTGTATCAGACATTGCCACTGTACAGCAACATGAAGACTACGGGCGTCTACATCTACGCCAAGGACATACAGGTGAAGAGCCGCACAGCCACCATCCACGCCGAGTCGGAGGTGAAAAACGAATACAAGAAGCCCATGACCGTGGGCTACGAAGTGGAGGTGGTGGACCTCGACGGCAAGTCGGTGGCCACGTTCAAGGGCGAGCCTGTCACCATCAAAGGGGGCGAGACGGCCACCCTCAGTGCCGAAGCACCACTCACCGGCCTGCACTTCTGGAGCTGGGGCTACGGCTATCTGTACAAAGTGAAGACACGCCTCATCGTGAAGAATGAGGTGATGGACGAGGTGGTGACCCGCACAGGCTTCCGCAAGACCCGCTTCGGCGAAGGCAAGGTGTGGATCAACGACCGCGTACTTCAGTTCAAGGGCTATGCCCAACGCACCAGCAACGAATGGCCGGGCGTGGGTCTGAGCGTGCCCGCCTGGATGAGCGACTACAGCAACGGCCTGGCCGTGGAGGGAAATGCCAACTTCTTCCGCTGGATGCACATCACCGCCTGGAAACAGGATATCGAGAGCTGCGACCGCGTGGGCGCCATGCAGATGCTGCCTGCCGGCGATGCAGAGAAGGACCGCCAAGGCCGCCAATGGGAACAGCGCACGGAGCTGATGCGCGACCTCATCATCTATAACCGCAACAATCCCAGCGTCATCTTCTACGAATGTGGCAACGAAAGCATCAGCCGCGAACACATGGTGGAGATGAAGGCCATACGCGACCAGTACGACCCCCACGGCGGACGTGCCATCGGCAGCCGCGAGATGCTCGACATCCGCGAAGCGGAGTATGGCGGCGAGATGCTCTACATCAACAAGAGCTGCCACCACCCCATGATAGCCACCGAGTATTGTCGCGACGAGGGACTGCGCAAGTACTGGGACGACTACAGCTACCCCTACCACAAGCACGGCACAGGCAACAGCGCCTACCACTCGACCGTGACAAACACCAGCGCTCCCAAGAAGGATGCCAGCGCCTACAACCAGAATCAGGACCAACTGACCGTGGAATGGGTGCGCCGCTGGTACGACTACTGGCGCGAACGTCCCGGCATGGGCCGCCGCGTGAACTCGGGCGGAGCCAAGATTATCTTCAGCGACACACAGACCCACTTCCGTGGTGTGGAGAACTACCGCCGCAGCGGCGTGGTTGACCCCCTGCGCATTCCCAAAGACGGATACTTTGCCCACAAGGTCATGTGGAACGGATGGGTGGACATCGAGGAACATGGCACACACATCGTGGGACACTGGAATTATGAACCCACCGTCACCAAACCCGTCTATGTAGTCTCCACAGGCGACAAAGTGGAACTCTTCATCAACGGCCTGTCACAAGGATTCGGCCGTCAGGACTACCGCTTCCTCTATACATTTGACAGCATCCAGTGGAAGCCGGGCACCCTTGAAGCCGTTTCATACGACGAAGCAGGCAAAGAGGTGAGCCGTGCCGCCTTGAAGACCGTCGGCAAGCCCCATCACCTGAAGCTGACACAGATGAAAAATCCCGCAGGCACGTTTGCCGACGGACACGACATCGTAATCGTGCAAGTGGAGGTGGTGGATGCCAATGGCAACCGCTGCCCGCTGGCCAACGACATGGTAGATTTCACCCTTGAAGGCCCGGCCGAATGGCGCGGCGGCATTGCACAAGGGCCGGACAACTATGCTTTTGCCACTTCGCTGCCCGTGGAATGTGGCGTGACCCGCGTGTTGGTGCGCTCGACCACCGAAGCCGGCAAGGTGACACTGACCGCCAAGGCTGAAGGGCTGGGCACAACCGCCGAAAGCTGGACCACTGCCCCCGTGGAGGTGGTGAACGGACTGAGCAAGCATTTCCCCGGCGAACTGCTTCCCTGCCGACTGGAGCGCGGTGAGACTCCGCTCACACCCTCGTACACCGACAAGAAGGTGGACGTGCAGATACTGGACGTGCGTGCCGGAGTGAACCAAGAGACGGCCACCAACAGCTTCGACGACAACGAACTGAGCGAGTGGCGCAACGACGGCCACCTCAGCACCGCTTGGATTACCTACAAGCTCAACCGTCGCGCAGCCGTAGACGACATCTGCATGAAGCTCACCGGCTGGCGCCAACGCAGCTATCCGCTTGAAATCTTTGCCGGCAAACAACTCATCTGGCAAGGAAGCACCGACAAGAGCTTGGGCTACATCCACCTCAATATCGAGCACCCCGTGCTGAGCGATGAAATCACCATCCGTCTGAAGGGAGCCGCCCAAGAAAGCGATGCCTTCGGCCAAATCGTGGAGGTGGTAGAACCCAAGGCCGGCGAGCTTGACCTCTTCAAAGCCAAAGACGGCGAAAAGACCCGCAGCGAGCTCCGCATCGTAGAAATTGAATTCTTGGAGACGTTGCAACAGTAAGAGTTTAGTTGATTCTACCATAAAGTAAGGGGGATGTGCCATTTGACACATCCCCCTTACTTCTAACTGTATACCTATACCGACAGGCCGTATCCACTGCCAAGTCACGACTCACCACTCCAAGCTCACCCCGCCCATGAAGGTGGCTTTGGGCATGGGGAAGCCGTGGTTGACTTCGTAGCGCCGGGCCAGCAGATTCTCGCCCTTGGCAAAAAGGGAAACGGCGGGAGTGAGGCGGTAGTTGGCCGTGAGATTCCACAGGAGGAACTCCTCCTCCTTGCCTCCATCGCCTACGGTGGTGTGCAGGCCGGTAATGTATTGCAGGCCGGTGGTGAGGCTGAAGGGGCCATAGTGGGTGTGTGCCCCCACGTATGCCTTGTGCTCGGGCGCGGCAATGACGGGGTACTCCATGTGGAGGAAGCTGTAGTTGGCATTCACCCGCCAATGGGGCGACAGGCGGTAGTCGGCCGACAGTTCAAGGCCGCAGTTCTCCACCTCGTCGATGTTGGTATTCAGCGGGCGGCCGTTCTCGCGAAGGAGCATGATGAGGTTCTCGCCCGTGATGTAGAAGAGGTTGGCTCCCACGCGCAGGTCGCCGTCGAGCAGTGTCTGCTTGTAGGCCAGTTCGTAGTTCAGCGTGCGCTCGGGCTTCAGCTCGGGGTTCTGTGGGGGAAACATATACATTTCCTTAATAGTGGGGTTGCGGAATCCCTTGCTCACCATGGCTTTCAGCTCTATCTCATTCGGAAGAGTAAAGGCCAGTCCGCCCTGCGGCACCAACTCGGTACCCACCTGTGTGTGGTGGTCAACGCGCAATCCGGCATTAAGCGAAAGCCAGTCGGTCAGGCGTTGCTGCACATCCACGTAAGCGGCCAGTTCATCCTCCGTTCTGTCAGCAATCAGGCTCTCGGCGTGCGAGAGGCGGTCTTCGTTCCAAGCATGTCCGCCGAAGTGTGTCCAATCGACTCCCACCGTCGTGCGGTTACCCGCGAAGAGCGAGAAGGATTCGTAGAGCGAAAGGCCCATCATCAGGTCGTCGTGCATGTAAAGCGTGGTGCGCGGAGTGCCGCCGATGGAATAACCGTCGTTCACCTCGTGGTGTCCCCAGTTGTAATAGGCGCGGATGGCTCCCGAGCTGTTTCCATAGCGGTTGGTCAGGGCCACGGAGGCTGTGCCGCGCATCACCCGTTGGTCGTTGTCGATGAGGGGGCTGTGCACTTCGCCGGGATTCTCGGCATCGAAGTAAGTAATGTTCACGTCGCCCACGGCCTGCCAGTGTCCGTTGAAGTCGTAGCCCACCTTGAGGAAGCCGGCATACTGCTCGAAGGTGTTGTCGGGGCGATGTCCGTCGGTGCGTCCGTAGTTCAAGCCGATGATGCTGCTGAACTTACCCTTCCGCACCCGCTGTGTCAGCTCGCCCTGCACCGTACCGTAGGAACCGGCCGACAGGCGCACGTGGGTCTTTGCCCCGTCCTCCTTCATCTGTCGGGTGACGATGTTCACCACGCCACCCATGGCGTTGGAGCCATAGAGGGCCGAGGCCGGTCCGCGAAGCACCTCCACACGCTCGGCCAGCATCGTCTGGCAAGCGTCGGCAATGGAGTGGCCATAGAGTCCGGCGTATTGGGGCATACCGTCAATCAGCACCAGCACTCCGGCATTGGGACTGCTGCCCCCTACCCCACGCAGGGTGAAGGCACCGGCCGCATCGGTTGACACACCGTAGCCCAACACACCACGGCTGGTGGTGAAGAGGCCGGGCACCTGTTCGTTCAGCGTCGGCAGGATGGAATTGCGGTGGTGCTCCGTCAGCTTGTCGTGCGAAAGGGTTGTCACCGTCATGGGCAGGTGGCGCACGTCGGTCTCGTGCCGCGTGCCGGTGACCACAATATTGTCGAGCAAAATACTGTCATTCAATTGGGCCAATGCCGCACAAGGCAACAGCATTGCGGCCATCAGCATACGGGATTTGTAGTGTCTCATCATACTATTTCTTTTTTTCATTAACTTCTCAGGCTGCAAAGATAATTATTTTTACAATACCATGCTTATATCTTTCACGGAAATTTTTATATCTTTTTATTAGTGTCCGCTAAAAACTTCAATTGATTTATTTCCCTGCAAGTTTATGCCGTCTCTGTCATTCTGAACGAAGTGAAGAATGACAAGAGACCGTCAGTGGGCATAAAAGAGGCTTATCCACATCTAAAATATTTAAGGACAGGGAATTATTACTGTTTAGCGGACACTAATAATATCTTTTACGGGATGCATCAGAGGCTCCTGGTCGGCCGGAAATAATGACAGGGTTGAAACGCCCTGGAAGATTTAAATCTTCAACGCTGAAGATTTATATCTTCAAGGCTCAACATCTATATCTTCAAGGCTTGCCGACCGTATCTTTCAAGCCTTGTCATCCGTGCCTCTGTTATAGAATAAAAGAATCCGACAGCCCCAAGGGGCCATCGGATTCTTCATCATTCATTCTTCATCCATCAGTTTTCACTCTCCGAGCTTCACGCCACGAAGGGTAGGCTTGACGGGCTGGATAGTGCCGTCCTCGTTGAAGTACATGCGGTCGATGCAGACTTCGCGGTGAACACCGGGGCCTTTGTCGCGCTCGATGTAGTCCTTGTTGATGCGGTGGTAAACGATGTACCACTCATCGGTGTCGGGAATCTGGAGCACGCTGTTGTGGGCAGGACCGTAGATTTCACGCTTGTGGTCGGCACGCAGGATGACGGGTTCCTTAGCCACTTCGATGGGGCCGAGGGGCGACTTGGCGGTTCCGTAGGCCACGTGGTAGTTGGGCGAACCGGTGTCGTCAACCGACCAAAGGAAATAGTAGAGACCGTTGCGATAGAACACGTAGGGAGCCTCGCGGTAGGCATAGTCGCGCAGCGAGCCGCCCTCGGGAGTCATCACCGTGATGGTGGACTCGTCGATAGAGGTCATGTCGTCGTTGAGTTTGGCTCCGGCCATGTAGCCGTTGCCCCAGTAGAAGTAGCTCTGTCCGCTGACGGGGTCGGTGAAGACGTCGCCATCAATCTGCTGTCCGCGGCCGACGGGCGACTTGCTGATCATGGGATGACCCAGCGCATCGGTGAAGGGACCCGTGGGATGGTCGGCCACGGCCACACCAATCTGCTTGCCACCAGTGCCCTCAATCCAGTTGCCGCTGAAGTAGAAGAAATACTTGTACTTGCCGTCGATGAGCTTCTCCTCGATACAGGGAGCCCAAGCGTTGCCATCGGCCCATTTTACCTGGTCGGTCTTGAGGTCGAGGATGGTGCCTTCGTCCTTCCAGTTGGTGAGGTCATCGGATGAATAGACGTTGAAGGTGTGTCCGCCCCATCCGGGAGTGCCGTCGGTGGTGGGATAGATGTAGTACTTGCCTGTCTGCTTGGAGTAGAGCACTTCGGGGTCGGCACGGAAGCCTTCAATCACCGGGTTGCGGGCCTCGGTGTTGGGCCACTGCTTGCGCAGGCGGTCGGCCTCCTCGCGGGTGATGGTGATGGTGGTACCATGGCGGGGAGTGAAGAGGCCGCGGGTCTTGGTCTGGGCAATCTTCTCGAAGTTATGGAGGTCCTTGCTCTTGCAGAACTCGTAGTAGCCCGAGCCGTAGCAGTCGTACATGAGAATCCACTCGTCGGAATCGATGAGCTTGAACACGCCCGAACCCTCAACAGCTACATTGGTCTGCTGGAGGTATTTGCGTTCGGGAGTCCACTCGCCACGCAGTTCCTTGGCTGTGGCCTGCTGGATGCCGTTGCCCTCGCCCTCGGTCTTGAAGAACATGTGGTAGAGGCCGTCGGCTTCGTTGAAGACGATGTCGGCATCAATGGTGTTGGCTCCGTGGTCGTAGAGGATTTCAGGACGAGACAGCTCGGTGAAGTCCTCGTTGGCATAGGAGCAATAGATGACGTAGTGGGTCTTGTGGTCGTCGGAGGGGTCGGCGTTCTCGCGGGCTTCGCGATGCACATCGCCGTTCCAACCGATGGAGTAATAGACCATGTACTTCTTTGCCACAGGGTCGTAGATGGTCTGGGGTGCCCACACCTGGTTCAGCTTGTCGCGGTCAAACATGTCGGGCCATGTTTCGGGGAAGTCGATGGCCGAGCTGGTCCAGTTGATGAGGTCGTTACTCTTGAGGAGGACAAGTCCGTCGTTGCTGCTCCATCCGTCCCAACTGCGCATGTCGGTGACCACCATGTAGAAGGTCTTCCCGTCCTCGCCACGCAGGATGTGGGGGTCGCGCACGCACTTCTTGCGGGCAATGTCGGCCGACGAGATGATAGGCTCACCATCGTTCAGCAAGGTGTAGTTGTAACCATCGTCGCTGAGGGCGAAGCAAATCTGCTCTTCTTCGGGAGCATTGCCGGTGAAATAGGCAAACAAGTAGCTCTCCATCTTGGGCTGGGCACAACCGCCAAGCACCATCGAAACGGCTGCCGCCGAGGCCATAAAGGCACTTTTCAATCTTTTTCTGTTCATAAAGTTAATGTTAGGTTTATAGGTTAATAATTAAAGTTTCGCAAGCTCAACTTTCTTGTAGTTAAAGGGAGATATCGCTTCGCTCCCTTGGGAGATAAAGGCCAATAGTATAGCAAATCATTTGGCATTTATCTCAGGTTACTTGACATCACAGATTGTGACTTCAAAGGTTCACTCCTTCCGCTTCGCTCATCTCCTTCTTTCAACCCCTCTACCACTCGCCTTTCTTTTCACCCCCTCCGCTTCGCTCGTCCCGCCTAAGACAGGGGGACAGTTTGGATAGTTCTGCTTGCATGGTGTACAAAACTATCCAAACTCCTCCCCTGTCTTAGGGGAGGTTCCGCAGGGGGAGGGGTTATAATCCGTCCTTCTGTCATCCTGAGCTTGCCGAAGGATCTCAGAGGTCTCCTGACGGACTCTATGCTATTCCTTGAGACCCTTCGACTACGCTCAGGGTGACAGGAGACCGTCGGTTTGGCATAAAGGCATTTCAAATGCGGATGAACGAATATCAGCAACTTAAATCCGCGTCATCCGCGTCTAAAAAGTTAATTACTCTCACTCCATCGCCTGCTTGAGGTCGGCAATGATGTCCTCGACGTGCTCGATACCGACAGAAAGGCGGATGAGGTCGGGGGCAACACCGGCTTCGATGAGCTGTTCCTCGGTGAGCTGACGGTGAGTGTGGCTGGCAGGATGGAGCACACAGGTGCGGGCATCGGCCACATGGGTGACGATGCAGGCCAACTTCAGGTTGTCCATAAAGCGGATGGCATCCTCGCGCGTTCCCTTCAGACCAAAGGCAATGACACCACACGAGCCACCGGGCAGGTACTTCTGAGCCAAGTCATAATACTTGTTTCCCTTCAAACCGCAATAGTTCACCCAAGCCACCTTGTCGTTAGCCTCCAACCACTCGGCCACAGCCTGAGCATTGCGGCAATGCTGGGGCATACGCAAATGCAGGGTCTCCAATCCGAGATTCAGGAGGAAAGCATTCTGAGGCGACTGGATAGAACCGAGGTCACGCATGAGTTGGGCCGTAGCCTTTGTCATGTAAGCCATCTTGCCGAATGCCTTGGTATAGGTGAGGCCATGATATGATTCATCAGGAGTGGTCAGGCCGGGGAACTTGTCGGCATGAGCCTCCCAATCGAAGTTTCCGCTATCGACGATGACACCGCCCACGGCAGTAGCATGTCCGTCCATATACTTGGTGGTTGAATGGGTGACGATGTCGGCTCCCCACTCGAAGGGACGGCAGTTGATGGGGGTGGCAAAGGTGTTGTCAACGACGAGGGGCACACCGTGGCTGTGGGCAATGCGGGCAAACTTCTCGATATCGAGCACTGCACAGCTGGGGTTGGAGATGGTTTCGCCAAACAGGGCCTTCGTGTTGGGGCGGAAAGCGGCACCGATTTCCTCCTCAGTGGCATCCGCATCGACAAAAGTGACATCGATGCCGAGCTTCTTCATCGTGACGGCAAAGAGGTTGAAGGTGCCGCCATAGATGGCCGAAGCGCAGACAAAATGGTCACCGGCCTGGCAGATGTTGAAGATGGCATAGAAGTTGGCGGCCTGACCGCTGGAGGTGAGCATGGCACCAACACCCCCCTCAAGAGCGGCAATCTTGGCAGCCACGGCATCGTTGGTGGGGTTCTGCAAACGGGTGTAGAAGTAACCACTGTCCTCCAAATCAAAAAGGCGGGCCATCTGCTCACTGGTGTCATACTTGAATGTCGTGCTCTGATAGATGGGCAGCACACGCGGCTCGCCCTTCTTGGGTTGCCATCCGCCCTGCACACAGAGGGTTTCCGGCTTCAAATTCTTCTCCATATCGATATGTCTTTTTAATAAATTTCTAAAATACCGTGCAAAGATACTCTTTTTTAGAAGAATTTGACAGACTTATGCAAAAAACTAAACCAATCACATGCATTTTTATCGCGCATATAAATTCCTCACTGCTGAAGAATACGTTCTTCCGTCGGTACAAGGCATTGTTTGAGATATTCCAACGTGCGATCAATGATTTGAGGCACGGGGTTTAGGAATCAATTGTATTGAGTACAATCTCCACTTGCTGATGAAGTGCCACCAAATCTTCGTTCTTCAATATTCCTTCTGAGTCAAAATCCGTTTCCCTCGTTCCTTCATAACAAGTGATTCCATGTCTTTTTGTAGAAAAGACAAGTATTGACAACAAAAAGGGATGCCACCAATGTGACATCCCTCTTCATCATATATATCAATGCTATGATTATTCAGCCTTGGGAGCTTCTTCAACCGGAGTTTCTACTGCGGGAGCAGCAGGCTCAGCGGCAGCAGTGCTCTTCTTAGAACGACGTGTACGAGTGGCCTTCTTAGCGGTCTTCTCCTTAGCCATGTTCTCATCGTAGTCTACCAACTCGATGAAGCACATTTCGGCAGCATCGTCCTTACGACGACCGAGCTTGATGATACGAGTGTATCCACCGGGACGGTCGGCAATCTTCACTGAGATTTCCTTGAACAACTCTGTTACTGCATACTTGTCCTGCAAGTTGCTGAATACAACACGACGTGAGTTGGTTGTATCGTTCTTAGCCTTGGTCAACAAAGGCTCTACATACTTCTTCAAAGCTTTCGCTTTGGCAACGGTCGTAGTGATTCTTTTGTGCTTGATCAAAGAACATGCCATGTTTGCCAACATTGCACTTCTGTGAGAAGCAGTACGACCCAAATGATTGAATTTCTTATTATGTCTCATTTCTTAATCTTTATCTAATTTATATTTAGAAATATCTGTTCCAAACGTAAGATTCAGACTCTCGAGCAAATCATCAAGCTCCGTGAGCGATTTCTTTCCGAAGTTACGGAACTTCAAGAGGTCGGTCTTGTTGAACTGTACCAAGTCTCCCAACGTATCCACATCGGCGGCTTTCAGACAGTTGAGTGCACGAACAGAGAGGTTCATGTCAACCAACTTGGTCTTCAGGAGCTGACGCATGTGGAGAACTTCTTCATCGAACTCTTCGTTGCCGTCGAGGTCGTTGCTCTCCAACGAAATCTTCTCATCAGAGAAGAGCATGAAGTGGTGAATGAGAATCTTGGCAGCCTCTTTCAGTGCCTCCTTCGGATGAATGGAACCATCCGTCGTAATTTCAAGGAGCAACTTCTCGTAGTCGGTCTTCTGCTCAACACGATAGTTCTCAATCTGATACTTTACGTTACGAATCGGAGTGTAGATAGAATCGACTGGAATAACATTGACATCGGTGCAGAACTCACGATTTTCTTCGGAAGTTACGTAACCGCGGCCCTTGTTAATGGTCAAATCCAAGTGCATCGTTGCTTTTGAATCTAAATGGCAAATGACCAATTCAGGATTTAACACTTCATATCCATTCAAATACTTAGCAATATCTCCTGCCTTGAACTCGGTGGTGTTTGCAATGTCGATGCTTACCTTTTCATCTGTAGGTTCCTCAGACGCTTGCTTGAAGCGGACCTGTTTGAGGTTCAGGATGATGTTTGTAACATCTTCCTTTACTCCAGGAACTGCAGAGAACTCGTGCTCTACACCCTCAATACGCACGGTATTGATGGCATATCCTTCCAATGAAGAAAGCAGGATACGGCGTAAAGCATTACCCACAGTAATACCAAAACCCGGCTCTAACGGACGGAATTCAAACTTTCCATACTTTGAATCCGACTCCAACAAAATCACTTTATCTGGTTTTTGAAATGCTAATATCGCCATAGATCAATTATTATTTAGAATACAACTCAACGATCAACTGTTCTTTAATGTTCTCGGGAATGTCAGCACGCTCGGGGAGGTGCAACAACTTACCAGCCTTTGAAGCGTCGTCCCACTCCATCCAAGGATACTTGCTGTGGTTGAAACCAGCCAAAGAGTTTGCGATTACTTCCAAAGACTTAGACTTCTCGCGAACACCTACAATCTGACCGGGCTTGACAGAGTATGAAGGAATGTTCACAACCTTGCCATCTACCACAATGTGACGGTGGCTCACCAGCTGACGGGCTGCAGCACGAGTGGGAGCGATACCCAAACGGAATACTACATTGTCCAAACGAGCCTCGAGGTTCTGCAACAGAATCTCACCAGTAATGCCGTTGGCACTTGCAGCCTTCTCAAACATGTTACGGAATTGTTTCTCCAACACACCGTATGTGTACTTAGCCTTCTGCTTTTCAGCCAACATGATACCGTACTCAGAAGTTTTCTTTCTTCTGTTGTTACCGTGCTGACCAGGAGGATAGTTTCTCTTTGCCAATACCTTATCAGGTCCGAAGATTGCCTCACCGAATTTACGGGCAATTCTTGATTTTGGTCCAGTATATCTTGCCATTTTACTTTATTTATTTTTTAATGTTTCTGAGAGACGACGTCCGGTATGCTTGCAGCCGCGATTGCAGAAAGGAAAGTACAATCCAAATAAACAATCACCGGCATCGCCTGCTGTTCTTAATTTCAGGTTATCTATTATACTCTTCTGCGCTTGGGAGGACGACAACCATTGTGAGGAAGCGGTGTAACATCGATGATTTCAACAACCTCGATGCCTGCTCCATGAATCGTTCTGATAGCAGACTCACGTCCGTTACCCGGACCCTTAACGTATGCTTTCACCTTTCTGAGGCCGAGATCGTATGCAATCTTTGCACAATCCTGAGCTGCCATCTGAGCTGCATACGGAGTGTTCTTCTTAGAACCTCTGAATCCCATTTTACCTGCTGAAGACCATGAAATTACCTGACCTTCACTGTTTGCAAGAGAGACAATGATGTTATTGAAAGATGAATGAACATGCAACTGTCCATTGGCATCAACCTTCACATTTCTCTTCTTAGCTGCGACTGTTTTTTTTGCCATATCTAACGATTATTATTTAGTAGCTTTTTTCTTATTTGCAACGGTTTTCTTTCTACCCTTACGTGTGCGGGCATTGTTCTTGGTGCTCTGACCACGAACGGGCAAACCAATACGATGACGAACACCACGATAGCAACCGATATCCATCAGACGCTTGATGTTCAACTGAATTTCTGAGCGAAGGTCACCCTCCACCTTGAACTCTGCACCGATAATCTCACGGATCTTGGCAGCCTGGTCATCAGTCCAGTCCTTCACCTTGATATCTCTATCAATACCTGCCTTATCCAAGATTTTCGCTGAGCTACTGCGACCTATTCCATAAATGTAGGTCAACGCAATTTCGCCTCTCTTATTCTGAGGCAAATCTACACCAACAATTCTTATAGCCATATACTAAAGTTATTTTTTGCAAAATTACTAAAAATTATCCTTGACGTAACTTATACTTAGGATTTTTTTTGTTAATCACATACAAACGGCCATTACGTCTAACGATTTTGCAATCCGGCGTACGTTTCTTTAATGATGCTCTTACTTTCATATATCTAATTCTTTTATTTATATCTGAAAACTATTCTACCTTTGGTGAGGTCATAGGGAGACATCTCCACACGCACCTTGTCACCAGGTAATATCTTAATGTAATGCATTCTCATTTTGCCTGAGATATGCCCTGTAATCTCATGTCCGTTTTCTAATTCGACGCGAAACATTGCATTCGACAATGCCTCAACTATCACTCCATCTTGTTCTATTGCAGACTGTTTTGCCATACTTATCAAATTGCTTTATCACCTAATACTTCTTCTATGAACTCAAACGAAGACAAAATGTCGGCTTGTCCCTTACGGACTGCAACGGTATGCTCAAAATGAGCTGCACATTTACCATCACGCGTGCTCACCGACCAACCGTCGTTCTCCAGATAAATCTGACGGGAACCTGCTGTTATCATCGGCTCTATTGCCAGACACATACCACTCTTCAACAGAGCGCCTGTACCACGACGGCCGTAATTGGGCACCTGAGGATCTTCGTGCATTTCCTTACCGATACCATGACCGACAAACTCGCGAACCACACCGTAACCCGCGGCCTCACACGATTGCTGGATAGCATAACTTATATCGCCAAGGCGCTTGCCATGTACGGCATTTTGGATTCCGAGATATAAAGCCTCCTTTGTCACCTTCAACAGTTGCTTCACTTCTGAAGAGACCTCACCAACACAGAACGTATAGGCAGAGTCGCCACAAAAGCCGTTCATAAGGACACCACAATCAACCGAAATGATGTCACCATCCTGCAAAGGCACATCGCCTGGAATTCCGTGAACTACCTGGGCATTGACCGAAGTACACAAGGTACAAGGGAAAGGAGCGCCATTGGGGTTAGGAAATCCTTTGAAGGTGGGCACTGCTCCGTTGTCACGGATAAACTCTTCAGCTACGCGGTCGAGTTCAGCAGTTGTCACACCCGGCTTTATCAGTTTGGCTACTTCCGCCAAAGTTCTCCCCACAAGGAGATTACTCTGGCGTAGTAACTCAATTTCATCTTCTGTCTTAAGAAATATCATCGCTTTGATATTACTTTAATAAGCTGCAACGCCTGAACGTCCCTTGATTCGTCCAGAGCTCAACAAACCATCATAATGACGCATCAACAGATGGCTTTCAACCTGCTGGAGGGTATCCAATACCACACCCACAAGAATGAGCAATGAAGTTCCACCGAAGAACTGAGCGAACTCAGGCTGCACACCGAACACACCTGCAAAAGCAGGCAAGATAGCGATAAGGCCCAAGAAGATTGAACCGGGCAAAGTGATACGAGACATCACTGTATCGATATACTCTGCTGTGTTCTTTCCAGGCTTGATACCGGGGATGAAGCCATTGTTGCGCTTCATATCCTCTGCCATCTGAGTCGGATTGATAGTGATAGCGGTGTAGAAGTATGTGAACACCAGAATCAGTACAAAGAAAATGAAGTTGTACCAAAAGCTTGTGTGATCCATCAAAGCACGCACAAATCCACTTGCCTCATCGATATTGCTAGAGAAACCGATAAGCGTGATGGGGATGAACATGATTGCCTGAGCAAAGATGATAGGCATCACATTAGCTGCATTCACCTTCAGAGGAATATACTGTCTAGCACCGCCAACCTGTCGGCCACCAGCTGTCTGCTTGGCATACTGTACGGGAATCTTACGAACACCCTGTACGAGCAGGATAGCAGCAGCAGTCACAAACAGGAGGACTACAATTTCAAACAAGAACATTACCAAACCACCGGCACCAGGAGAAGCCAATCTTGTAGTCAGTTCCTGTACAAAAGACTGAGGCAAACGGGCGATGATACCAATCATGATAATCATGGATACACCGTTACCGATACCTTTGTCTGTGATACGCTCACCGAGCCAAAGAATAAACATACTTCCGGCAGCCAAGATGATTGTAGAAGTAATCATAAACCAAGTCCAATCTACTGAAGCATTCAGTGCCTGGCCAGCAGTCATCTTCAGGTTCACCAGATAGGCGGGAGCCTGAAACACCAAAATACAGATAGTCAAATAGCGTGTGTACTGGTTTATTTTTCTTCTACCACTCTCGCCCTCGCGCTGCAATTTCTGGAAATAGGGAACAGCAATAGCCAAAAGCTGAATCACAATGGATGCAGAAATGTAAGGCATGATACCCAACGCGAAGATAGAGGCATTAGAGAATGCACCACCTGAGAACATATTCAACAAGGACATAAGTCCCTCGCCCGTCTGCTCATGCAATCTTGTCAACATGTTAGCATCGATACCAGGAAGAACCACGTATGAGCCAAAACGATAAATTGCAACGAACAATACGGTAATGAGAATCCGATTTCTCAGATCCTCAATTTTCCATATATTCTTTAATGTTTCAATAGATTTCATTGAATCAGAGTTTTACTGCATTACCACCTACGGCCTCGATAGCAGCAATCGCACTCTTAGAGAAAGCATGAGCCTCTACTTCAAGTTTGATTGTCAAGTTACCGTTACCCAAAATCTTAACCAACTGGTTTGAAGAAATAAAGCCAGCAGCCACCAAATCTGCAACAGCAACCTTTTCCAAGCCCTTAGCCTCAGCCAAAGTCTGGATAGTAGCCAAATTGATAGCCTTGTACTCTACACGATTGATGTTCTTGAAACCGAACTTCGGCACACGACGCTGAAGCGGCATCTGACCACCTTCAAAACCTATCTTAGTCTTATAACCAGATCTTGATTTAGCACCTTTGTGACCTCTTGTAGAAGTTCCACCCAAACCAGAACCCGGACCACGTCCAATTCTCTTTCTTGTCTTAGTAGAACCTGCAGCAGGTTGTAAACTATTTAATTTCATCTTGTTATTACTTTTTATAGAATTAACAATACCTTACTTTACGATGGCAACCAGATGCTTAACCTTTGCTACCATACCGAGAATTGAGGGAGTCTCTTCGTGTTCAACAACGCGGTTCAACTTCTTAAGACCCAGTGCATCCAATGTACGCTTCTGATCAGCAGGAGCACCAATTCTACTCTTAACCTGTTTAATCTTTATAGTTGACATAAATAAACCTCCTTATCCTCTAAACACTTTTTCCATACTTACACCTCTGTTCTGGGCAACCATACGTGCATCGCGCATTTCAGCCAATGCATTGATAGTGGCCTTCACCAAGTTGTGGGGGTTAGAAGAACCCTTAGACTTAGCCAGAACGTCGGTAATACCAACACTTTCCAATACAGCACGCATAGCACCACCGGCTACAACTCCTGTACCGTGAGAAGCGGGCTTGATGAACACTTCAGCACCACCGAACTTGGCAGTCTGTTCGTGAGGAACAGTACCCTTCAGCACGGGAACCTTAACGAGGTTCTTCTTGGCTGCTTCAACGCCCTTGGCAATAGCGGCAGTTACCTCACCAGCCTTACCAAGACCCCAACCAATGATGCCATTCTCGTTACCAACTACGACAATTGCAGAGAATGTGAAGGTACGACCACCCTTTGTTACCTTAGTAACACGGTTGATGGCCACCAATCTGTCCTTCAACTCTACATCGCTTGATATTTTAACTTTATTAATTGCCATATCGATTAAAATTTAAGTCCACCGTTACGTGCAGCATCAGCTACTTCTTTTACTCTCCCATGATACAAGTAACCATTACGGTCGAAAACGACAGTCGTAATGCCTGCTTCCTGTGCCTTCTTGGCAATCAGTTCGCCAACCTTGGCAGCCTGTTCCTTCTTGGGCAGAGTCTCCATACCCAGTGAAGAGGCAGCAGCCAATGTCTTGCCAGACAAGTCGTCGATTACCTGCACGTAAATCTGCTTGTTGCTTCTGAACACACTCATGCGCGGACGTTCAGCTGTTCCAGAAATTCTATTCCGTACTCTAAATTTGATCTTTAAGCGTCTTTCTATTTTTGTTGTCATGATAATACAATTTTATAAGAATTACTTAGCACCAGCTGACTTACCAGACTTTCTGCGAATCTCTTCACCGACGAACTTAATACCTTTACCCTTGTAAGGTTCGGGCTTACGGAAAGAACGTATTTTTGAACAAACCTGACCAAGCAACTGTTTGTCACATGATTCCAAGATAACAAGCGGGTTCTTATTTCTCTCAGACTTAGTCTCAACCTTGATTTCAGCGGGAAGCTGGAGGAAGATGCTGTGAGAGAATCCCAGAGAAAACTCGATCAAGTTGCCTTGGTTGGAAACACGGTAACCAACACCGACCAACTCGAGTTCCTTCTTATATCCTTCAGAAACACCAACAACCATGTTGTTAACCAATGAACGGTACAAACCATGGAACGCATGCTGCTGCTTCAGACCAACTTCAGTGTTCTCCTCATTCAAAGTGAAAGTAATGCTACCATCCTCAATGTTCATAACGATTGAGGGGTCTACGAACTGGCTCATCTCACCCTTGGGTCCTTTTACTGTCACTACATTGTCCTTCTGGCTTACTGTAACACCAGCAGGAATACTAATGGGCAATTTTCCTATTCTTGACATAATTCAAACCTCCTATTAATATACGTAGCAAAGAACCTCACCACCAATCTTCAGTTCGGCAGCTTCTTTATCTGTCATCACACCTTTGGAAGTAGATATAATAGCTATACCCAATCCATTAATCACTCTCGGCATATCCTTGTAACCGGTATACTTACGCATACCCGGAGTGGATACTCGCTGCAACTTCTTGATTGCATTCACTTTGTTTACTGCATCGTACTTCAAAGCAACTTTGATAGTACCTTGGGGACCATCCTCAATGAACTTGTAGTTCAAGATGTAACCCTTCTCAAAAAGAATCTTAGTGATTTCCTTCTTGAGATTAGAGGCAGGAACTTCAACAACTCTGTGCTTTGCACTGATTGCATTTCTCAACCTCGTCAAATAATCTGCTATTGGATCTGTCATATAAATAATTAATTAAATTAATCAGGACTATCCTGACAATATTTAACAATAAATTACCAGCTGGCTTTCTTTACACCGGGAATCAAACCATTGGATGCCATCTCACGGAACTGGATACGAGAGATTCCGAACTGACGGATATATCCTTTGGGACGACCAGTGATTTTGCAACGGTTATGCAAACGGATAGGATTTGCGTTCTTGGGAAGATCCTGCAACTTCTGGGCAGCTTCGTATGCCTCAGCGGGTTCACCAGTGTTAACAATCTTCTTCAACGCAGCACGCTTCTCAGCATACTTGGCTACAAGTTTGGCTCTTTTTACCTCACGAGCCTTCATTGATTCTTTTGCCATACTCTATTAGTCTTTTTTAGCGTTTTTAAAAGGCAAGCCAAACTCTTTCAACAAAGCATAGCCTTCCTCGTCTGTTTTAGCAGTAGTCACGAAGGTAATGTTCATACCCAAGATGCGCGTAATGCTGTCAATGTTGATTTCAGGGAAGATAATCTGCTCCTGAATACCCAACGTATAGTTACCACGTCCATCCAGTTTGCTTTCGATACCCTTGAAGTCGCGGATACGAGGCAAAGCGATACGAACCAATTTCTCCAAGAACTCATACATTCTTTCACGACGCAGAGTTACCATCACACCGATGGGCATCTTCTTACGCAACTTGAAGTTTGCAACGTCCTTACGAGAGATTGTAGCTACGGCCTTCTGACCTGTAATCGTTGTAAGTTCGTTGATTGCAACATCAATAATCTTCTTGTCAGCAACAGCCATACCCAATCCCTGATTGATAACAATCTTCTTGAGCACGGGAACCTGCATGCTTGATGTATACTGGAACTTCTCCTTCAATGCAGGAGCGATGCGCTCTGCATATTCTTTCTTAAGACTTGCAGTATTACTCATTATTTAATCTCCTCTCCTGATTTTTTAGAATAACGCACTAAAGTTCCTTCTGAACTCATCTTTCGTCCCACACGAGTCGGCTTTCCTGTCTTAGGATCAACGACGTTCAGGTTAGAAATATGGATAGCAGCTTCCTGCTTCACGATTCCACCCTGAGGATTCTTTGCACTCGGTTTTGTGTGCTTCGATACCATGTTGACACCTTCAACAACGGCACGATTCTCCTTTACGAGGACCTTCAATACGACACCAGTCTTACCCTTGTCTTCACCAGAGTTAACGTAAACGGTATCGCCTTTTTTAATATGTAACTTACTCATTACTTAGATTCTTTTACAAAATTAAAGTACTTCAGGTGCCAATGAAACGACCTTCATGTTAGCAGCACGAAGCTCTCTCGCTACGGGACCAAAGATACGGCTTCCGCGGATTTCACCAGCATTGTTCAACAGAACGCAAGCGTTGTCATCAAAGCGGATATAAGAACCGTCAGCACGACGGATTTCCTTCTTGGTACGTACAATCAAAGCCTTAGATACTGCACCCTTTTTGATATCACTTGAAGGGATAACACTCTTCACTGAAACCACAATAACATCACCAACAGAGGCGTAGCGTCTGCGAGTACCGCCCAAAACGCGGATACACAACGCTTCCTTAGCGCCGCTGTTATCACATACTGTAAGTCTGGATTCTGCTTGTATCATAATTACTTAGCTCTTTCGATTATTTCTACTAATCTCCATCTCTTAGTTTTGCTCAAAGGACGAGTCTCCATGATACGTACAGTATCGCCCAGGTTGCATTCCTGCTTCTCATCGTGAGCATGGTACTTCTTCGTCTTGCTAACGAACTTACCATAAATCGGGTGCTTCTCCTTGAACTTGGCAGCAACTGTAATGGTCTTATCCATCTTGTTGCTAACGACAACACCCATTCTTTCTTTTCTTAAATTTCTAGCTTCCATCAAAAGACCATTTTATTTGTTAAGTTCTCTCTGACGCAATTCAGTCTTCATACGAGCGATGGTTCTACGCTGCTCCTTGATTTGAGCAGAGTTCTCCAACGGAGAAACCGAATGATTCAAAACCATCTGATTATAGTTAGCTACCTCAGTCTCGATTCTTTCTGCCAACTCATTAGTCGCTATTTCTTTAATCTCTGCAATTTTCATAGTTATGCATTTTGATTTTGAACATCATAATCACGTCTCACAATAAACTTGGTAGTCACGGGGAGTTTCTGTGCAGCCAGGCGCAAAGCCTCCTTGGCTACTTCATAGGGTACACCCTCTACCTCGAAAATGATTCTACCCGGAGTGATAGGGAACACGAATCCTTCGGGACTACCCTTACCCTTACCCATACGTACGTCAGCGGGCTTCTTGGTGATGGGCTTGTCCGGGAATATACGAATCCAAATCTGACCTTCACGCTGCATGTATCTTGTTACCGCGATACGGGCAGCTTCAATCTGACGACCGGTAATCCACTTAGTCTGCAAAGACTTGATACCGAAAGATCCGAAAGCCAACTGGTTACCTCTCTGGGCATTACCCTTGCTGGAACCTTTTTGCGGTCTTCTATATTTTACTCTTTTAGGTTGTAACATAATTCTTCTAAACTTTCAAATAGTTAGCGATTGTTTTTCTTTCTCTTGAAGTTCTTACCGCCATTTCCGCCGTTGCCACGACCATTGTCCTTTGTCTGAGTGAAGTTGGGTGCCAAGTCCTTCTTACCAAAGACTTCACCACGGCAAATCCACACCTTGATACCCAGCAAACCAACCTTGGTCAAAGCTTCTGCGTGACAGTAGTCAATATCAGCTCTGAAAGTGTGCAACGGTGTACGTCCTTCCTTATACATTTCAGAACGAGCCATTTCTGCACCATTCAAACGACCAGAGATCTGAATCTTGATACCTTCAGCACCCATACGCATCGTGTTGGCGATAGCCATCTTGATAGCACGACGATATGCAATCTTGCCCTCTACCTGGCGAGCGATATTGTTGGCAACGATTACAGCATCGAGTTCAGGGCGCTTCACTTCAAAGATATTGATTTGAATGTCCTTATCGGTGATCTTCTTCAACTCCTCTTTCAACTTGTCAACTTCCTGACCACCCTTACCAATGATAATACCCGGACGAGCAGTGCAAACTGTGATTGTCACGAGTTTCAGTGTACGTTCGATAACAATTCTTGAAACACTGGCCTTGGCCAAACGTGCGTTCAAGTATTTGCGGATTTTGCTGTCTTCCAAGAGAGCATCTCCAAAATTCTTACCACCGTACCAATTAGAATCCCATCCTCTGACGATACCCAGACGGTTACTTATCGGATTAACTTTTTGTCCCATTACTACTCTTAATTTTGATTATCATTAGTATTCTTAGAACCAACGAACAAAGTCACATGATTTGAGCGTTTGCGAATTCTGTAACCTCTACCCTGAGGTGCAGGTCTCATTCTCTTGAGAGTAGCACCGCAATCAACAAACACTTCTGTTACATAGAGTTCGCCGCTTTCAGCCTTACGTTCATTCTTCTGTTCCCAGTTAGCAATAGCAGAGCGCAACAGCTTCTCAACTCTTGCAGAAGCCTCCTTAGAAGAGAACTTCAATACGCCCAGCGCTCTGTTTACCTCCATACCGCGGATCATATCAACCACCAGACGCATCTTTCGCGGAGAAGTCGGGACATTGCGCAATTTTGCGAAATACACAGTCTTCAATGCCTCTTTGCGGGCATTAGCTGCGATAGCTTTTCTTTTTCCCATATATTATTACTTTTTTATTCTATGCGACCTGCTTATTTTTTCTTGTTACCAGCATGACCACGGAATGTACGAGTGGGAGCAAATTCGCCCAACTTGTGACCTACCATGTTTTCTGTAACATAAACAGGAATAAATTTATTTCCGTTATGAACTGCAATTGTATGTCCCACGAAGTCCGGAGAGATCATTGAAGCTCTGGCCCAAGTCTTGACAACAGTCTTCTTGCCGCTTTCATTCATAGCGAGCACCTTATTCTCAAGCTTTACGTTAATGTACGGACCCTTTTTTAAAGAACGACTCATAATTTACTCAATTAACCGTTATTACTTATTACATCTCTCGATAATATACTTATTAGACTGCTTCTTAGGACGTCTTGTCTTCAAGCCCTTAGCATACAAGCCCTTGCGTGAACGGGGATGACCTCCTGACTGGCGACCTTCACCACCACCCATCGGGTGATCCACGGGGTTCATAACAACACCACGGTTGTGAGGACGACGACCCAACCAGCGAGAACGTCCGGCCTTACCAGAGCTTTCCAATGCGTGGTCAGAGTTACCTACACTACCGATAGTAGCCTTGCAAGCGCTAAGAATCTGTCTAACCTCACCTGAAGGCAACTTAATCACACAGTAAGCACCTTCGCGAGAAGTCAATTGAGCAAAATTACCTGCTGATCTAACCAAGGCTGCACCTTGTCCGGGACGGAGCTCGATGTTGTGAATCACCGTACCCACGGGGATGTTCTGCAGGGGAAGTGCGTTACCAATCTCAGGCGCCGCATCCGGTCCAGACATCAAAGTGCTGCCAACTTGCAATCCATTAGGCGCAATAATATATCTTTTTTCTCCATCAGCGTAGTACAACAGCGCGATACGAGCCGAACGGTTCGGATCGTACTCGATTGTCTTAACCACTGCTGGAACACCGTCTTTATTTCTCTTGAAATCGATCAAACGGAACTTTCTCTTATGGCCACCACCAATGTAGCGCATAGTCATCTTACCTACATTGTTACGGCCACCCGTTGACTTTTTACCGTATACAAGAGACTTTTCTGGTACCGATGCAGTAATCTCCTCAAAAGTACCAATAATCTTGTGTCTTTGCCCCGGTGTTGTGGGCTTAAATTTACGTACTGCCATCTTTTATTTAAATATTGCTATAGAAATCAATAGTATCGCCTTCCTTCACGGTCACGATTGCCTTCTTGAAAGCGTTAGTGCGACCCTTAATCAGTCCGGCCTTCGTGTAGCGGCTCTTGTTCTTACCATCATAACGCATGGTATTCACGTCAACTACTGTAACATTATACAAAGCTTCAACTTCAGCCTTAATCTGGAGCTTGTTAGCTTCAGGACGCACGATGAATCCGAAACGATTGCTCTTTTCGGAAATTGCGTTCATTTTCTCTGTAATCAATGGTTTTACAATGTATGCCATCTTTTAAGCCTCCTTCTTTGTTAAAATGTTATCGATAACTTTCAACGAGCTTTCAGTCACAACAAGAACGCCTGCGTCCAATACTGAGTAAGTATTCAACGAAGCCGCCAATGCAACATTTGCACGTTCCACATTACGAGCTGACAAATATACGTTTTTATTTGCTTCTGGCAAAACAACGAGCACTTTCTTGTCTGAAACTTTAAGATTTTTAGCTAAATTTATGAAATCTTTAGTTTTCGGAGCCTCAAATGTGAAATCTTCAACCACAACAATGGCATTCTCCTGAGCCTTGTAAGACAGGGCTGAACGACGGGCCAAAGCCTTCACTTTCTTGTTCAACTTGAAACCATAGTCACGGGGTTGGGGACCGAACACGCGGGCACCACCTACCAATACCGGTGAGTTGATGTCACCACGACGTGCACCGCCGCCACCTTTCTGACGACCCAACTTACGGGTTGAACCGCTGATTTCGCTTCTCTCTTTTGACTTGTGAGTACCCTGACGCTGGTTGGCCATAAATTGCTTTACGTCCAAGTAGATAGCGTGGTCGTTAGGCTCAATGCCGAAGATAGATTCGTTCAACGTAATCTTTCTTCCGGTGTCTTCACCTTTAATATTTAATACGTTAACTTCCATTATTTCTCAATTATTACGATTGAACCTTTGCAACCCGGAACAGAACCCTTAATCATGAGGATGTTGTGCTCGGGAATTACTTTTAATACTTGCAAGTTGTGTGTAGTCACACGGTCACCGCCCATTTGGCCGCCCATGCGCATACCCTTGAACACCTTTGCGGGGTAAGAACATGCACCGATTGAACCCGGCTTACGAGCACGGTTGTGCTGACCGTGAGTAGTCTGGCCCACACCACCGAAACCATGTCTCTTTACTACACCCTGGAAGCCTTTACCCTTAGAGGTACCAATCACGTCCACGAAAGCTGAATCATTGAACAGCTCTACAGTGAGGGTATCACCCAAGTTTAACTCACCTTCAAAATCCTTGAACTCGGCCAAGTGTCTCTTCGGAGTTACGCCAGCCTTCTTGAAGTGTCCCATCATAGGCTTGGTTGTATTCTTCTCCTTAGCCTCCTGGAAACCGAGCTGAACGGCAGCATAGCCATCCTTCTCTACACTTTTAATCTGAGTAACTACACAAGGACCTACTTCGATAACAGTGCATGGAACATTCTTACCATCGGCACTGAAAACGGATGTCATTCCGATTTTTTTTCCTAATAATCCTGGCATTTCAGTTAATTTTTAAATAATTCGATTCTTAAACTTTAATTTCTACTTCTACACCGCTCGGCAACTCCAGCTTCATCAAGGCATCAACTGTCTTGGCTGTTGAGCTGTAAATATCAATCAATCTCTTGTAAGAAGAAAGCTCGAACTGCTCGCGAGACTTCTTGTTTACGAAGGTTGAACGGTTCACAGTAAAGATACGCTTGTGAGTGGGAAGAGGAATAGGACCGCTTACGATAGCACCCGTAGCCTTCACTGTCTTTACAATCTTCTCAGCAGACTTGTCCACCAAGTTGTGATCGTAGGATTTCAGTTTAATTCTAATTTTTTGACTCATTACTTTTTGTTTGTTTATTGTGAATGAAAAGAGGAAGAGGGGAACAGGTTAAGAGTCATTCGCTAACCTGCCCCGTCTTCCGGTTTTGTTTTTTACTTGATCAAGTCTACACGACCCTTGCACTCTTCGAGCACAGCCTTGGCGATTGAGTTAGACACCTGAGCGTGGTGATCGTAAGTCATTGAAGAGGTTGCACGACCTGAAGTGATGGTACGCAATGCGGTCACGTAACCGAACATCTCTGCCAGAGGCACAGTAGCCTTCACGATGCGGGCACCTGAGCGGCTTGACTCCATACCTTCAACCTGGCCACGACGCTTGTTCAAGTCACCGATCACGTCACCCATGTTCTCCTCGGGAGTAACAACTTCCAGCTTCATCATAGGCTCGCACAATGCAGGACCTGCCTGAGCACAAGCGTTCTTGTAAGCCTGGATGGCGCAGATTTCGAATGACAACTGGTCAGAGTCCACGGGGTGGAACGAACCGTCGAGCAAAGTCACCTTCAGTGAATCCAAGGGGAAGCCGGCGAGGATACCATTCTTCATGGCTGACTGGAAGCCCTTCTGTACAGCAGGGATGAATTCCTTAGGAATGTTACCACCAGTCACCTCGTTCACAAACTGCAGACCACCTTCCTTGAAGTCCTCATCTACGGGACCTACGTTCACGATGATGTCGGCAAACTTACCACGACCACCCGACTGCTTCTTGTAAACCTCGCGGAGGTTGACAGTCTTGGTGATAGCCTCCTTGTAGTTAACCTGAGGCTTACCTTGGTTACATTCAACCTTGAACTCGCGCTTCAGACGGTCGATGATGATATCCAAGTGAAGCTCACCCATACCCGAGATTACGGTCTGACCGCTCTGCTCGTCAGTCTTCACTGTAAATGTGGGGTCTTCCTCAGCCAACTTGGCCAAGCCATTGGCAAGTTTCTCCATATCCTTCTGTGTCTTGGGCTCAACGGCGATACCGATAACGGGATCGGGGAAGTCCATAGACTCGAGGATGATAGGAGCAGTCTCGTCACAGAGAGTATCACCTGTGCGGATATCCTTGAAACCTACACCGGCACCGATATCACCAGCAGCGATAACCTCTACGGGATTCTGGTGGTTAGAGTGCATCTGGAACAAGCGAGACACGCGCTCCTTCTTACCCGAACGGGTGTTGTAGATGTATGAACCGGCCTCAACCTTACCTGAGTACACACGGAAGAATGTCAGACGACCTACATAGGGGTCAGTGGCAATCTTGAATGCAAGAGCTGAAGTCTTCTCATCTTCGCTGGGCATACGTTTGTCAACTTCACCAGTCTCGGGGTTTGTACCTTCGATAGCGGGAGTATCCAGCGGAGAGGGCAAGAAAGCACATACGTAGTCGAGCAACGTCTGCACACCCTTGTTCTTGAATGAAGAACCGCACAACATGGGCACGATGTCCATCTTCAAGGTAGCGGCACGGAGGGCACGCATAACCTCCTCGTTGGTGATGGTTGAAGGATCGTCGAAGAACTTCTCCATCAACTCATCGTCGTACTCGGCCACCTTCTCGAGCATCTTCTCTCTCCATTCGTTAGCCTCGTCCACCAAGTTAGCGGGGATGTCCTCTACGTCGTAGTCAGCACCCATGGTCTCGTCGTGCCACAGGATAGCCTTCATCTTGATGAGGTCAACGATACCCTTGAAGTTCTCCTCAGCACCGATGGGGATACATACGGGGCAGGGATTGGCACCGAGAACCTCCTTCATCTGGCGAACTACTTCGTAGAAGTCAGCACCAGAGCGGTCCATCTTGTTTACATAACCGATACGGGGTACATTGTACTTGTCAGCCTGACGCCATACAGTCTCTGACTGGGGCTCAACACCACCTACAGCACAATAGGTAGCCACAGCACCGTCCAACACACGGAGTGAACGCTCCACCTCAGCGGTAAAGTCCACGTGTCCCGGAGTGTCAATCAAGTTGATCTTGTATGTCTTGTTGCCATAGTTCCAGCGAGTGGTAGTAGCAGCAGAGGTAATAGTGATACCACGCTCCTGCTCCTGAGCCATCCAGTCCATGGTGGCAGTACCATCGTGAGTTTCACCAATCTTGTGAGTCAGACCTGTGTAGAACAGAATACGCTCTGAAGTGGTTGTCTTACCGGCATCGATGTGAGCCATGATACCGATGTTACGGGTCAAAAGTAAGTCTTGCTTTGCCATTTTCTAATTCCGTATTATTATTTGATGATTAGAATCTGAAGTGAGCAAATGCACGGTTAGCCTCAGCCATACGGTGCATATCTTCCTTACGCTTGAAAGCACCACCCTGCTCGTTGAAAGCATCGATAATCTCAGCAGCCAACTTGTCAGCCATTGACTTGCCACCACGCTTACGGGCGAAGAGAATCATATTCTTCATTGAGATAGATTCCTTACGGTCAGGACGGATTTCAGTAGGCACCTGGAAAGTGGCACCACCGATACGACGAGACTTCACCTCCACCTGGGGAGTGATGTTGTCAAGAGCCTTCTTCCAGATTTCCAAAGAAGTCTTTTCCTCGTTGGGAAGTTTGGTTTTTACTACTTCAAGAGCGGCATAGAAGATTTCATATGAAGTATTCTTCTTACCGTCGAACATCAAGTGGTTCACGAACTTAGAAACTTTCTGATCGCCAAACACGGGATCGGGAAGAACCACACGCTTTTTTGGTTTTGCTTTTCTCATTAGTTTGAAAAATAATGTTTTGTTTGGGGCTGCATTTCTTGTCTTCTTCAACGCTTCCTCTGAAGCATTTACTCAACCTTTATAGCTAATTCCAACAAACCAAAACGAAAATTAATACTGTTTGTTTCTTGTTTGATTAAGAAGGGGTTACTTATTTCTTCTTACCTTTTACGGGAGCAGCTGCCTGACCCGGTTTGGGGCGCTTGGCACCGTACTTGGAACGACGTTGTGTACGACCTGCAACACCGGCAGTATCCAATGTACCGCGAACGATGTGGTAACGTACACCCGGAAGGTCTTTCACACGACCACCACGAACCAGCACGATTGAGTGCTCCTGCAAGTTGTGGCCTTCACCCGGAATGTAAGAGTTAACCTCTTTCTGATTTGTCAAGCGCACACGCGCTACTTTACGCATTGCGGAATTCGGTTTCTTGGGAGTTGTAGTGTAAACTCTCACGCATACGCCACGACGCTGAGGACATGAGTCCAAGGCGGGAGACTTACTCTTCTCAACCAATACCTGTCTTCCTTTTCTAACTAACTGTTGAATAGTAGGCATTTTGTTTTGTTTTTAATTATTATATATATTTTGTTACTAATTTTCGATTCATCGGTGCATACCTGCACTTTTCGGGCTGCAAAGTTACAAATAAGTTTTCAAACGGCAACACTTTACATCTATTTTAATGCTCCATTTTAAGACGAATGTCACTTTTTTAATCTTTTTTAAGATGGATTAACAGATTGGCGAGCAAAAATGCAACCATGAAGCGCCACTTCCACCCATCGGCCACACCACTTTTGCACGGAATCCATCAACACATGACCACCTCCATCACCCGCCACACACCCACATCTCGTCCTCACACTCCCGGTATTCATCACACGCATATATAATATATTAATGTACGCGCGAACAGTTGAAAAGTACAAAGATGCATCATAATTAACTTTTTTATAGGCCACCCTGCCCAATGTCACCTCTTATCGTTTCCACCAGCAGTTGGCACTCCCTGTAGTAGTCTTTCACCGTATACGGAGAGAGGCACACGGCATCGGCCATCATGTCGATGTCGTCCAGCCCCAGGGCTATCATGCAACACAATGTCCGCTTTTTCTTGTCCAGTTCACATTGTTCCAGCTGGACATACAGGGCAGGATTCTCCTGTTCCAGCAGTTGCATCATCAGGTAATGGTGTTCCTCCCGTCCGATGTCATACCTTACGTCCACCTTCTGTTTCAGCCTCAATCCCAATAGCATATCCACAGCCCTTTTGCATTCTCCACTCGCCACAAAGTGTTCTATCCGTCTGTCTATTTCATGCTGACGCTCTGCTTCGTTCAATTGGCCGACTCGCTTCTCCAGTTCCTGTTCCAAATGATGCTGTGTCCGTTTTAATTCATTCTCCATCCGTTGGGTTTCACGGTCGGCTTTCTTCAGGTCACGAATCTCCTTTTTCAATTCCTTCACATTGTTTTTCAGCTCCTCTATCTCCCTTCGGTGCTTTTCCAATATGGTTTGGTGTTCCTTTTTCATGCGGTTCATGGCATCCACGTGGTTAGTCAATGCCCCCTTCAGTCGTCCAAGTTCGGCCGAGGTCTTGCCATACTTGTTGCCTACGCTCTCCAATTCACCCTCTTTCGCTGCCAGTTCCTGCTCCTTTTCCTGCTGCTCACGGCGGTGTCGGCATCGTATGGTGCGGTATACGCCCCACCACAGTGCCGTTATGGCAAGCAGCCCCACCACCAGCCACATTCGCCATCCCGTCAAAGCGCGGTTCTCTTTGGCCAACTGCACCACCTTCATTTTATGGGGAATGGTGGCCACCTCGACAGACCGTCGCCGCAGGTTGATGTCACTATTGTATTGCCGGTACAGGTTATGGCAGTGTAAAGCCGAATCCATCCTCCCCATATCCTTATATATTTTATACAGGCGCAAGTATCCACCACACGCCGTCAGGCTGTCGGCACTCTCTATCACCCGCCTGCCATAGGTCAAGGCCGTTTTAAGTTCCCGCTTTTCGTAATAGAGCGTGGTCAAGGCCGCATACAATGTATGAAAGTAATTGGAATCGGTCATATTTTCCACACATTCCAACAACAGACATTCAGCCTCGGAATAATTCTCATTTCCCATTAAAAATGTGGCATAGCTTTGCAACAGCAAATAGTGATTCCTCTTTTTTCCATCACTCAACTTTCCTTCATACGACAAACCACGTTCGTAATATGCTTTAGCACTATCGGGCATATCAAGCATTTTATACATACGCGCGATTTGCCCACAAGTCGACACCACATAATGCAATGAATCACCCAACAACTTATATTGATACGATTTTTTATAATAATTCAAAGCTTCTTCATACATTTCCTGATTCATCAACAATGAGCCATAATGAGAGTATAGCAACGCTTTATACTGATAATCCTCCACCCCTTCAAAAACTTCCTCACTACGGACAAACGCCTCCACAGCCTCCTCCACCTGATGGTTCTGTTTATGTACCAGCCCCTTATATAACAGGGACAGAGCCAACCGATGGCGGTCGTGACTATCCGCATAGTATGCCACCGCAACATTGATGAGCGAATCATCCTCTAAAGGGATGCGGCACTTATGCATGGCCTGCGTCCGCAGCAAGGCATAGCGTGCACGCTGTTCGTCGCTACACGCGCCTGCCCCTTCTATATATTGCAAGCATCGACGAGCACTATCAGCATTCACCTCCATACACGCCTCCGCGCGGCTGAGCCATTGCTCCACAGGACTCTCCTTACAGGATAGCACCATCAGTAAAGCAACCATCAGCACCACTTTTTTCATCATTTCTTTCATATCGTTCCAGCATTTTTACTGCTACAAAGTAACGCATATTTCTTGAATTACCCAAATTAACCTTTGCAAAAGCACCCTGCAAAACCCCTAACAACAAAAAAAATGCGCCAAAAAGGCCTTCAAACATGCAGTTTACTTTCAAGATTACAAAATGCATCACACCAAACTACCTCTGTGATTTTCAAGCACTTGCAAGCCCCCCCCCCCCCCCCCCGAGGGCACATTTGACAGGTTCATTCCCTCCCTTACCAGTCAAAAACTATTGACCACTTCAAAATAGTGACGTACCTTTGCATCAACAAAACTGCGCAGGAGTTTAAAAGGCGCAGTTTAAAACTTCCGTGGCAATCTGAGAGGACATGTTAACCAAAGATGGTACAGACACGGTACAAGAAGAATGGGATGTCAGCTATACCATGCAACTGTGCCCTGAATCCTTTTATCTTTGAGTTCAGTGATTCC
>JAFTYI010000048.1 GCA_017464815.1 Bacteroidaceae bacterium
CCTCATAGGGGGACTCGCGTTCCTCTTGAAGGAAACGGAAGTTTCTTACTGGGGAAAAACTTTTCCCCTTTGAGAGAGAACTTTGTACCCCTTTACGGGAAACACAGTTTCTCTTGCAGAGACCTGTTTTTCCCTTAAGGGAGCACCGTTTCCTCTTGGAAGAGATGCGGAAATGCTCCGTTTCTCCTTACAAAGTTATTGAATTGACCAAATACAAACCGTTAAAACTTTGTTAAAACGTATTTTCAAGGTGAAAAATGTATGATTTTTAGACACTCGATTTTGGGAAATGTGTATTTTTGCACAAAAATAGCCTCATAAGAAGAATATGACAGACATCAAAGAGTTCTTGAAAAACGACCGCTTTGCTGTGAACGCCGGCATCGAACTGCTGGAAGTGGGTGAAGGACGGGCCACGGCCCGCATGGTGGTGACGAAGGAGCACCTGAACGCGGGCGGTGTGTGCCAAGGCGGGGCGCTGTTCACGCTGGCCGACCTGGCTTGCGCAGCGGTGGCCAACAGCCATGGACAACTGACCTTCTCCATCACGGCCAACATCACCTTCATCCGCTCGGCCAAGGAGGGGGAGACCATCTATGCCGAAGCAACGGAGGTGGTGAACCACCCGCGCGTACCTTATATTATAGTGGAGCTGAAAAACGAAAAAGGCGACCTGTTGGCCGCCTTCACGTCGTCGGGGTATAGGAAGAATTAGGAGTTATCGCTTCTCACCAAAAGGTGTGCCATAATTAACTTTTTAGACGCAGATAACGCGGATGACGCGGATTTTTTTTATAATCGATTACTGTTGACGATGACTATAGCCATAGTAGCGAAGCGAATCGCCACAGTTAATTCATCCGCGTCATCCGCGTCTAAAAAATGGAATGGAGTCATTTTGATAAACCCTCATTTAAATACAATCGCCTTCAACACCGCATCGGCCGCACCGGCATTGTCGCTGACGTAGCGACCGGCACGGTTGCCACTCTGTGCAAGGAAGTCGGCATCGGTGAGCAGGCGGTCCATCGTGCGGTTGAAACTTTCGGCATCGGTAATCTCGAATCCGCCGCCTTCGGCCAACAGGGCACGGGCTTCGCGGAAACGCTGGTTATTGGGGCCAAACAGCACGGGGATGCCATAGACAGCCGCCTCGAGCACGTTGTGGATGCCCACGCCAAAGCCGCCACCCACGTAGGAGATTTCACCATAGCGGTAGATGGACGACAGGAGTCCGTAGCAATCGATGATGAGGCAATCGGCCTCGGCCACATTCGCCTCGGTGGCTTGGGTGTAGCGCACGGCGGGGCGCTTCAGCTTGCCGATGATTTCCGACAGGTGATCGTCGCTCACCACATGGGGGGCGATGATGAGCTTCATCTCGGGATGGCGGTTGAAGTAGTCGATAAAGAGGTCCTCATCGGGTTGCCATGAACTGCCGGCCACAAGCACATTGGTGCACGTGCCCTTGAAGCGCTCGACCAAGGGGAGCTGCTTGGCAGCCTGGTTAATCTCCAGCACACGGTCGAAGCGGGTGTCGCCCACCACGGTCACATTGGTGACACCACGCGTGGCCAACAGGCGGCGCGACTCTTCGTTTTGCACAAAGAAGTGGGTGATGCGGGTGAGCACCTTGTAATACTGCCCGCCGTACCAACGGAAGAAGACCTGGTTGGGACGGAAGATGGAGGAGACACTGTAGGTGGGGATGCCCCGACGCTGGAGTCCCTTCATGTAGTTCTGCCAAAACTCATACTTGATGAAAAAGGCCATCGACGGACGGGCCAAGTCGAGAAAACGACGCACATTGCGCGGTGTGTCGAAGGGAAGATAGCAGACGACGTCGGCTCCCTCGTAGTTCTTGCGCACCTCGTAGCCCGAAGGGGAGAAGAAGGTGAGCAGAATCTTATACTGAGGATGTTGCCGACGGATGCGCTCCATCAGGGGGCGTCCCTGCTCGAACTCGCCCAACGAGGCGGCATGAAACCACAGATACTGGCTCTCCTTGTCGATGCCTTGTCGCAGGATGTCGAACACCTGCTTGTGTCCCTTGCGCATCAGCTTGACCTTTTTGCTGAAAAGGCCTACGAACTTGACGGCCAGGAGGTAGAGGTAAATGGCTAAGTTATACATCTTTGTTAATTCTAAATTAAGCAAGCGCTTCTACGGCTTTGCGCATACGACGGACGGTCTCCTCTTTGCCGAGGAATGCGGCCAATTCGTACATATCGGGACCTTGACCGGTGCCAACGAGGCATACGCGCCAAGGGTTCCAAGGTTTCTTCTCTCCGGCTTCGGCCCAAGCATCTACGGTTTGCTTCAGCGAGTCGATGGAAAAGTCGGTCAAGCCTTCGAGCAGGTCGGCCAGTTCGGTCATCTCGGCGGCAGTGCCCTCCTTCCAGTTCTTGCGGATGAACTTGTCGCCCTCCTTGTCATACGCTTGAGGAGCGATGAAGAAGAAGTCGCAAAGCGGCCACAGGTCGCTGACGAAGCTGACGTTGCGTTTCTTCTTGTTGCCCAACTTGTCGGTGTATTCAACAACCTTTTGCTTCATCATGGCCACCACCTGTGCTTCGCGCTCGGGAGTCGATTCGATACCATTGGCACGGAGAATCTTGTCGAACTCGGGTGCCCAATCGATGTCGGCCTGACGGAGCAGGTACTGGTGGTTGAACCAGATGCCTTTCACATAGTCGAAGCGTGCGCCGCTCTTGGAGCACTTGCTGAGGTCGAAGAGGTTGACCATCTCGTCGAGCGACATGATTTCCTGGTCGTTGCCGGGATTCCATCCGAGCAGCGCCAAGAAGTTGATGACGGCCTCGGGCAAGTAGCCAGCCTCGCGGTATCCCGAAGAGACTTCGCCCGTCTTGGGGTCGTGCCACTCAAGGGGGAAGACGGGGAAACCGAGTTTGTCACCATCGCGCTTGGAGAGCTTGCCGTTACCCTCGGGCTTGAGCAGGAGGGGCAGGTGGGCAAAGCGGGGCATGGTGTCCTCCCAACCGAACGCACGGTAAAGCAACACATGCAGGGGAGCCGAGGGGAGCCACTCTTCGCCACGGATGACGTGAGAAACCTCCATCAGGTGGTCATCGACAATGTTGGCCAAGTGGTAGGTGGGAAGTTCGTCGGCCGACTTGTAGAGCACCTTATCGTCGAGGATGGACGAGTTGATGACTACGTCGCCACGGATGAGGTCGTCCACGTGTACCTCCTCGCCCGGTTGGATAAGGAAACGGACTACGTACTGGTGACCTTCGGCCAACAGGCGCTCAACCTCCTCCTTGGTCAAAGCCAGGGAGTTGCGCATCGACATGCGGGTGGAGGCGTCGTACTGGAAGTTCTGCACTTCGGCACGCTTGGCGTCCAACTCCTCGGGAGTGTCGAAAGCCATATAAGCCTTGCCGGCATCCAGCAACACCTTGACATATTGCTTGTAGATGTCGCGGCGTTCGCTCTGGCGATAGGGACCATAGTTGCCACCGAAGCTGACTCCTTCGTCGAACTTGATGCCAAGCCACTTGAATGATTCGATGATGTACTCTTCGGCACCGGGTACGAAACGGTTGGAGTCGGTGTCCTCGATGCGGAAGATGAATTCTCCGCCATGCTGGCGGGCAAACAAATAGTTATATAACGCCGTGCGTACACCTCCAATGTGCAACGCACCAGTAGGGCTCGGGGCAAAACGCACCCGGACTTTTCTCTCTGTCATATCCAAATAATGTATAATTTTTCGGCAAAAATACGTCTTTTTCCTGAAATACAGCAAAAAAACAGGCAGAAGTAATCGTTTCGAAGGCAAAAAGAGGGGTCTCTATTGTTTTTTTTTGTACTTTAGCCCCGTTATTCACCTTTACACCCGTAAAAAGCATGAGCAGATATAACAATCGTCACCCCCTGACCCGCGCCGGCCTGTTGTACCGGATAGGACTCGCATCGGTCGCCATAGCGCTTATCGTCTACTTTCTCCCACGTGAGCAAAGCTACACCTACCAATTTGAGTTGGACCGTCCCTGGAAATACGGCCAACTGATAGCCTCGTTTGACTTCCCCATCTACAAGGACGAGGCGGTGGTGAAGCAGGAGCAGGACAGTGTGATGAAGCAGTTTCACCCCTACTTTGTCAAGGACAACCAAGTGGGCAAGAGCCAGCAAAGAAAGCTGCGCGAGGTGTACACACAAGGTTCGTTGAAGGAGACGCTGGACAACCTGACGGGAGGAGGCGGTGAGAGGTACTACAACCACATCATGCGCACACTGGGGGAGATCTATGAACGGGGCATCATCGACACACACGACCTGTTGAAGCTGAAGGAAGACAGCACACAAGCCATCATGCTGACCGAAAACAACACGGCCCGCCCCGTGAAGACAAGCGCCCTGCTGACGGTGAAGGAGGCCTACAAGGAGCTGACCCACGCCGACACGGCACGATACAACCTGCACACGATGCAGCAGTGCAACCTGCAGGATTATCTGGTGGCAAACCTCACCTATGACAAGGAGAAATCACAAGCTGCCGAGCTGGAGCTGCTCTCCACCGTGTCGTGGAGTAGCGGCATGGTCATCAACGGCACCAAGATTATCGACCGGGGAGAAATCATCAACAAACAGACCTACGACATCCTGCAATCGCTGAGCAAAGAGCTGGACAAGCGTCGGGAGACCACGACACAGAAGCGGCTGACACTGGCCGGACAGGTGTTGTTCGTTGCCATCCTGATGGCCTGCTTCATCCTGTATCTCGACCTTTTCCGCCGCGACTACTACGAGCGCAAGCGCACCATCCTGTTGCTGATGGGGCTCATCGTGTTCTTCCCCATCGTCACGTCGCTGATGATGACACACAACGTCCTGAACGTCTACCTCATCCCCTTTGCCATGCTCCCCATCATCGTGAGGGTGTTCATGGATTCGCGCACGGCCTTTATGGCAAACGTCACCATGCTGCTGCTCTGCTCCATCGTACTCCGCTACCCCTATGAGTTTCTGCTCGTGCAATTCATTGGCGGATTGGTGGGCATCTACAGCTTGCGCGAATTGTCGCAACGCTCGCAACTGGTGAGGGCTGCCCTGCAAGTGACACTCTCGATGATGCTCGTCTACTTTGCCTACGAACTCATCCACACCAATGACCTTACGAAGCTCGACACGAGCATGTACATTTCACTGGTAATCAATGGCATCCTGCTACTCTTCACCTATCCGCTGTTGTTTGTGCTGGAGAAAGCGTTCGGATTCACCAGCAATGTGACGTTGGTGGAGCTGTCCAACATCAACACTCCGCTCTTGCGCAAAATGTCGGAGGTGGCGCCGGGCACTTTCCAACACTCGTTGCAAGTGGCCAACCTGGCCGCTGAAGCTGCCCGCGAGATTGGGGCCAACAGCCAGCTGGTGCGTACGGGAGCACTCTATCACGACATCGGCAAGATTGAGAACCCCGTTTTCTTCACCGAAAACCAGTCGGGCGTGAATCCGCATAAGACACTCGACTTCGCCGAGAGTGCGCACATCATCATCAACCACGTGACCGACGGACTGAAGCTGGCCGACAAGCACGACCTGCCCGCCGTGATACGCAACTTCATCCGCAGCCACCACGGAGTGGGTATGACCAAATACTTCTACATCTCTGAACAGAATGCCCACCCCGACGAAGAGGTGGACAAGAGCCTGTTCACCTACCCCGGCCCGAACCCCGCCACACAAGAGGAGGCCATCCTGATGATGGCCGATGCCGTGGAGGCCGCCTCGCGCAGCCTTCCGGAGTACACCGAGGAGAGCATCAGCAACCTGGTTGACAGACTCATCGACACCCAAGTGGCCGACGGTGCCTTCCGCCAATGTACCATCACCTTCCGCGACATCGAAACGGCAAAGAGCGTCTTCAAGGAGAAACTGAAAACCGTCTATCACACACGCATCAGTTATCCGGAGTTGAAGAAATAAAAGGACCCAACCCGACCCTCCCTCTAGGGAGGGAGAAAAGAGACACTCAAAATCAATGAATAAATCAAGCATTTCGTCTCCCTCCCTAGAGGGAGGGTCGGGGTGGGTCTACGCCGACGTCATTGTCCCCCTCCCCTTAGCCAACAGCTACACCTACCGCCTGCCCTCGGAAATGGCCAGCAGGGTGGAGGTGGGTAGTCGCGTGGTTGTGCCATTCGGACAAAAGCGATACTACACGGCCATCGTCATCCGCCTGCACGACACACCGCCCGAAGGGGGATACGAGATAAAGAGTGTCGCCGAGGTGCTGGACTCCCACCCCATCGTCCTGCACAACCAGTTGGACTTCTGGCAATGGATAGCCGACTACTACCTCTGCACCTTGGGCGACGTCTACAAGGCGGCGCTCCCCTCGGGCATGAAGCTGGAGAGCGAAACACGCGTCGAATTGAACCCCGATTTTTCCCCAACGGAGGAGAAATTTCTCCCCAACGAGGAAAAAATATTTTCCCTGTTGGCCGACAAAAAGGAGCGCACCGTTGCCCAAATCGAAAAGGAGACGGGGGTGAAAAATGCCCTGCCCGCCATCAACACCCTGCTTGGCAAAGAGGCCATCTTTGTGAAGGAGGAGGTGAAGCGCACTTACAAGCCGAAGACGGAGACACGCATCCGATTACGAATAAAGGAGTGGATGAGTAGAGGAGACACACTCAAGCGTGCTCCCAAGCAACAACAACTGCTGATGAGCTTCATCGACATGAAAGCCGAGTCGGTGAGCAAACGGGAGCTGCTGGCCACGTCGGGTGCCTCGCCGGCTGTGCTTGCCCAACTGATTGACAAGGGCATTCTTGAGCAGTTCACCCACGAAATAGGCCGGTTGGAGAAGAACGACACGACGGCAACCGCCCCCCTGAATCCCCTGAACCCTCATCAGCAGGAGGCGTTCAACCGCATCAACGAATGCTTTGGGCAGAAGAACATCTGCCTGCTTCACGGTGTGACCTCCAGCGGAAAGACAGAGATTTACATCCACCTCATCCAACAGGCGCTACAAGCTGGCAAGCAGGTGCTCTATCTGCTACCCGAAATTGCCCTGACGACACAGATAACCGAACGCCTGAAGCGCGTCTTCGGCGCACGCTTGGGCGTCTACCATTCGAAATTCCCCGACGAGGAGCGGGTGGAGATTTGGCAAAAACAGCTCTCGGACGAAAGCTACGACATCATCTTGGGCGTGCGCTCATCGGTGTTTCTGCCGTTCAACAACTTAGGACTCATCATCGTGGACGAGGAGCACGAAAACACCTATAAGCAACAAGACCCCGCGCCGCGCTACCACGCCCGCAACGCCGCCATAGTGCTGGCCTCCAAGCTGAAGGCCAAGGTGCTGCTGGGCACAGCCACACCCAGCATTGAGAGCTACTACAACGCCCTGACGGGCAAATATGGCCTCGTCGCCCTCGCCCACCGCCACCAGGCCATCCGTCTGCCTCAGATTGAGGTGGTGGACATAGCCGAGCTGAACCGCAAACGGCGCATGAACGGCCCCTTCTCGCCCACCCTGCTCGGCTACATGCGCCAGGCACTCGAGCAAGGCGAACAGATTATCCTCTTCCAAAACCGACGCGGCTTTGCCCCCATGGTGGAGTGCAAGACGTGTGGATGGGTGCCGCGATGCAAGAATTGCGACGTCAGCCTGACCTACCACCGTGGCCTTGGGCAGCTGACCTGCCACTATTGCGGCTACACCTACCAGATTCCCTCGCGTTGCCCCGCCTGCGAGAGTGAAGACATCCGCCACCGCGGCTTCGGCACCGAACGCATTGAGGAGAGCATCCAACAGATTTTCCCCGAAGCCCGCGTTGCCCGTATGGACCTCGACACCACGCGCACCCGGGCAGCCTACGAACGCATCATCCACGACTTCCAGCGCCACGAGACGGACATCCTCATCGGCACACAGATGGTGTCGAAGGGGCTCGACTTCGAGCATGTCAGCGTGGTGGGCATACTGGACGCCGACACGATGATGAATTTCCCCGACTTCCGCTCACACGAACGGGCCTTCCAACTGATGGCACAGGTGGCCGGACGCGCCGGACGCAAACACAAGCAGGGACTGGTGGTGTTGCAGACACGCAGCAAGGATGCGCCCGTCATCCATCAGGTGGTGGCCAACGACTATGCCGCCCTCTACGACGACCAACTGGCCGAGCGCCTGCTCTTCCGCTATCCGCCCTACTACCGGCTGATGTATATCTACATGAAGCACCGCCAGGCCGAGGTGGTGGACACGCTGGCCGAGGAGATGGCCACCCGCCTGCGCACGGTCTTCGGCGAACGCATCCTGGGTCCCGATGCACCACCCATCGCCCGTGTGCAGACACTCTTTATCCGCAAGGTCATCCTGAAGATTGAGACCTCTGCCTCGCTCGCCAAGGTGCGCCAACAATTACTGCTCATCCGCCAACAGATGCTGGCCGACCCGCGCTTCCGCTCGTGCATCATCTACTTCGACGTGGACCCCTGCTAAGAAAGAGTTTGGTGAATATTTTTTGTCAGCTCACAGATTTTACGTACTTTTGCACCCATTATATATAAAACAAGGAAAGATTATGGAACAGACACTTCTCATCTATAACACCCTGAAGCGCCAGAAAGAGGCCTTCAAACCCCTGCATGCACCGCATGTGGGCATGTATGTGTGCGGCCCCACGGTGTATGGCGACGCCCACCTCGGCCACGCCCGCCCGGCCATCACGTTCGACATCCTTTACCGCTACCTTACCCACCTGGGCTATAAGGTGCGCTACGTGCGCAACATCACCGACGTGGGCCACCTGGAGCACGATGCCGACGAGGGCGAGGACAAGATTGCCAAGAAGGCGCGCCTGGAGCAACTGGAGCCGATGGAGGTGGTGCAGCACTATCTGAACCGCTACCACAAGGCGATGGAGGCACTGAACGTGCTCCCGCCCAGCATTGAGCCGCATGCCTCGGGACACATCATGGAGCAGATTGCTCTGGTGCAGGAGATTCTGGACAACGGCTACGCCTACGAAAGCCGCGGCTCGGTTTACTTCGACGTGGCAAAATATAACCAAGACCACCACTACGGCAAGCTCTCGGGACGCAACCTCGACGACGTGCTGAACACCACGCGAGAGCTGGACGGACAGGACGAAAAGCGCAACCCTGCCGACTTTGCCCTGTGGAAATGTGCGCAACCCGAGCACATCATGCGCTGGCCCAGCCCCTGGAGCGACGGTTTCCCCGGATGGCACTGTGAATGCACGGCCATGGGACGCAAGTACCTGGGCAACCACTTCGACATTCACGGTGGTGGCATGGACCTCGTCTTCCCCCACCACGAATGTGAGATTGCACAGAGCGTGGCCAGCCAGGGCGACGACATGGTGCGCTACTGGATGCACAACAACATGATAACCATCAACGGACAGAAGATGGGCAAGTCGTACAACAACTTCATCAACCTGAGCGAGTTCTTCGCCGGCTCACACCCGCTCTTGGAGCAGGCTTACAGCCCCATGACCATCCGCTTCTTCATCCTGCAGGCCCACTATCGCAGCACGGTGGACTTCGGCAACGAGGCCCTGCAAGCCAGCGAGAAGGGACTGGCCCGACTGATGGAGGCCGTGGGAAACCTCGACCGCTTGCAACCTGCCACCACCAGCACCATCGATGTGAAGCAGTTGCGCCAAAAATGCTACGAGGCGATGAACGACGACCTGAACACGCCCATCGTCATCTCGCACCTGTTCGACGCCTGCCGCATCGTCAACACCGTGCTCGACAAGAAGGCAACTCTCACGGCCGAGGACTTGGACGAACTGAAGAGCCTGTTCCACACCTTCCTCTTCGACATCCTCGGTTTGAAGGAAGAGAAGGGCGACGGCGACGGCCGACGCGAAGAGGCATTCGGCAAGGTGGTGGACATGCTGCTGGAGCAGCGCATGAAGGCCAAGGCCGCCAAAGACTGGGCGACAAGCGACCTCATCCGCGACCAACTTACCGCCCTTGGCTTTGAAATCAAAGACACCAAAGACGGATTCAGCTGGAAACTGAACGTATAAGAAAATTACCAGTACCCGTTAAAACTGGTATTTCCTTTTGTTTTGTGAGCAAACCATTTATAATCAACCTGTTAAACCCCACGCGTGGGGTCCGATTGGCATCTACGAAAAGGGCCTGAAACGACTGTTTCAGGCCTTCAATCTGTAAGATATTATGATTAATATTCTATAGATATTAAAAAGATAAAGCTGAATTAGCGGAGCTTTACTTCAACAACGTGTTTGCATCCCACGCCTCGTTCCAAGCAATGTCGATGGAATCGCCATTAAAGGTCATGGGTAACCAAATGTAGCGCGAGTTGATGAGGTCGGTCTTGTTCCAACGGTCGAACATGGCCATGTACTTGTCCTCGCCCACCTTCAGCACGTGGGTGCTCTGTCCGTAGAAGGTGATATTGGCATCCTTGCCCGAGCAGGGGTTACCCATCACTGTCCATTCACCCAACATCGAGTCGGCCATGGCATACTGTGCCTGGTTGGGATCCCATGCGGTGCAACCCGATGAGAGGATGTAATACTTACCATGATGCTTGAACACGGCCGGAGCCTCGCGGTAAGCACCGGGGAAGTTACGGGTAAACTGTCCGGCAGGTTGCAGATAGTCATCGGTCAGCAGGCTGATGTAGAGCGTGCTGTTCTCCTCGGATGAATAGACGTGGTAAGCCTTGCCGTCGTCATCCTTGAAAAGGGTCATGTCGCGGGCCATAGCACCATTGGGACGCATCGAGCCAAGATACTGGAACTGGCCGGTGGGGCTGTCGCATACGGCTACACCCGAGGCTGCCTTGGCATAGTTGTGACTGTCCACATGGAGCCACATGACGAACTTCTTGGTAGCATCGTTGTAAATGACTTTCGGACGCTCCAACACATTGGAGAAGTGGAGCTCTGAGGTGGAATCGTTCTGCTCAGAAGGCAACACCACACCCTCGAACTTCCAATCAACCAGATTCTTTGATGAGTAGCACGACACACCACCGGCCTCCGTGCGATAGCACTCCCAGCTGGGAACCTTGGGATTCCAATAGGTGGAGTCGCCCTTGTATTCGCCGTACCAATAGTAGGTGCCGTCGTGATAGAGAATGCCGCCACCGTGGGCGTTAATCATGTTACTGTCAGTGTCCAGCCAGATTTCGCCAGACTTTATCAGCTTAGCCTCTTGCGGCTGTTGGCCACAACTCACTGCTAACAATGCAAGCAGAGAGAAAAGGAAAATTGTTTGTTTTTTCATACTTGTTTATCTAATGTTTCTTAGGAATTAAAGGAGTTTTCGCAGGCTTTGGCTTTTTGTATTCACACTGGAATGTTGGCTTTAGCTCCTAACGAGCGAAGCGAGTGATAACTCCTTTAACGCCTTTTTACTCCTTAATAACTAATCATTTCTGCACAATAATACCTCCCTGCGGAGCAATGGTGACGGTGAGCTGGTTTTTCTTCTTCATCTTCACCGTCTTCATCTGCGGAGCTAGCGTCTTGGCATTATCATCGTAAAGAACGACCTCCTGTCCGGCGTCAAACATCGGCAATGTGAGCTTCAGTTTCAGAGGCTCCGCACCAGCGTTGATACCAGCAACATACCAAGTGTCACCATGGCGACGAGCAATGACACAGTACTTACCAGGGTAGCCATCAATGAAGCGGGTTTCGTCCCATGTAGTGGGAATCTGCTTCATAAAGTCGATGCAGAGAGCCGGCGCATCCGTCAGGTTGTTGGGCGCAAGGGCGAAGTTCTGGATAGGGTTCTGGAAAAGCACGCCTGTGGCCAACTGGAAGATGTCAGTGGTGCGGCGTGTGGTGCCACCGTCGTTGTTGCGGTTGTTACGTTTGTTGAGCAACACGCCACCGAACTCCATGCTGCCCACCGTGTTGCGGATAAAGGGGTGGAGGCAGGCATTGAAGGCTTCGTTGTCGCACGATTCCTGGGTGAAGATGAGATTCTCGCTGGCCAACACGGCTTCGCTACCTACGTAGTTGGGGTACATGCGTTCCCAACCGCGAGGCAGGGTGCAACCGTGGAAGATACACATCAGCCCGTGGTCGTCGGCATCGCTGAGGATGGCTTCGTAGAGGCGCATGGTCTCCTGCTTGTCGCCACCAAAGAAGTCGACCTTGATGCCCTTCACACCGAGGCTTTCCATCCACTTCATCTCACGTTTGCGGATGATGGGGTTGTCCATGTGGTGAACAGGGCCTTGCTCGATGTCGTTCCAATAACCGCTTGAGCTGTACCAGAGGAAGACGTCGACCTTCTTGCTGTGGGCATACTTGATGAGGTCGGCCATACGGGTGCGGCCGATGTTGTTGTCCCACCAGTTGTCGATGAGTACATATTCGTAGCCCATGGCAGCTGCCAGGTCGATGTAACGCACTTGGTCGTCGTAGTTGATACTGCCATCCTGCCACATAATCCAACTCCAAGTGCCACGGCCGTACTGGTAATCGCGACTGGGTTCATAGAGCGGTTTCACCAAGTCCCAAGGGATGGTTGTCTCCACGATGGGTTTCAGTGTTTCGCCAACGGTGATGGTGCGCCAGGGGGTTGCACCGGGCAGGGAGATGCCGGGAGCCGATGTGCCGTTGCCGTTGTTCTCCTCGGGCATGGGATATTCGATGCTGTAGAGTCCGCCATCGGCAGCATCACTCAGGCGTGATGCACAATAGCGGCTGTCCACACCCGTCTCGCTGATGAGCACCCATCCGTCTTCACCCACGTGGAAAAGGCAGGGGAAGGTGTAGCCGTGGCCATATTGCGAGCGGTCGCTCATGGGAGCATCGGCCTTATAGACCTCTTCGTAGCTGGGTTTTGTGCGTTTCCATCCAATCATGGCGTCGCTCTGCGGCGTAAGGAATGTGGTCGAGTGGTCGGGCAGGTTGAAGCCGGTAGCCTCATCGGTCACCACACAGGCACGGGTGTCGCCCCACACGGGCAAAGTGTAGCGGAAAGCCACGTCGTTGTTGCTCACGCGGAACTGCACCCCGATGCTACGACGCCGGGCGCCAAGGGTGATATCCACCTCGTTGGCTGCATAGTGGGCATGGCTGGTCTTGATGTTTTTCAGCGAATAGCACTCCTCCACGGCTTTTGCGGGAGAGGCTTTCAAGGTGAGTCCCCTAGTGAAGTCGGCCACATTGGTCTTCAATCCGAGTGGCGAGCTTTCCAGCATCTGCTTACCTTTATATATAATAGAGTATACGGGGGTTCCGCCATTCTCGCTGACGGTCACTTGCAACAGACTGTCGGGACTGTAGATTTTCACATCCTCGGCTTGAGCAACATTCAGGCCCAAAATGAGGGAGAGGGGGAAAAGGAGTTTTTTCATATATATCGGTTTTATTTAGGCACGGATTACACGGATTACGCGGTTATTAATTATCCGTGTCAATCCGTGTAATCCGTGCCTAAAATAGATTCTTACTTGCCGTTCTTCACAAACTTATACACACAGAAGGTCTTGGGGCCAATCTGAGTGTTGAGCACGTTGCCCTCGATAGCAATGCTGCTCTCCACGGGGATGATGGTGTTGGGGGCATCCACGGTGTTGTCCTTCAAGAGGTCGTCGGTGTGGAAGGTGATTACCTTACCGTCGGTGAGGGTTGTCTTCTTCTTCAAACCAGTGAAGTTGAGGGTAATAGGCTGAGCCTTGTCGCCCACGTTGATAACCTTCACGATGTAAGTCTTCGCATCGTTGTCCCAAACGGCACTAGCAAAGAGTCCGTCCTGACCTTCCTGACCGCTGACAGGCTGTCCGGCCATAGTGAGAGGAAGCACGTTAGTACCCTTGTTGTGAGCATAAAGCTGCTGTACATAGTAGCTGCAAGTCTTCACCGAACGGAGGTTGTCGAACCAAATCATGTCGGGACGCCACTGCCAACCCTCCACGTGAGCGAAGAGCGGAGCGTATGTGGCCATGTGCACGATGTCGGCATTACGCTCGAGGTTGGTCATGAAGGCAGCCTCCAGAAGGGCTGCATTGAAGTGGTTCCACTTCTTACCGTTGGCACCGTGGCAAGCATACTCGCCGGCGAACACCTTCGGACCCTTGCGGTCGTACTTGTCATAGCGGTTACCGGCTGCCAAGAACCAACTTTCGGGGCGATAGAAATGCTCATCTACGAGGTCAACTTTCAGACGCTTCATCTCCGGCCACAGGTAGTCGAAGTCGCGACCTTCTGAGTTAGGACCAGATGAGCCTACCACCTTGATTTCGGGATGTTTCTCACGGAACACTTTCACAAACACTTCGAGGCGTTCGGGATACTCCTTGCCCCATTGTTCGTTACCGATACCGAGGAACTTCAGGTTGAACGGTTCGGGGTGTCCCATCTCGGCACGCAGCTTACCCCACTCAGTATCTACTGAGCCGTTGGCAAACTCAACCAAGTCAAGAGCATCCTGCACGAACGGCTCCAAGTCGGCCACGGCACAGTGAGCACTCTCGTGGTTGTTCTGATATTGGCAAGCTAAACCAACATTGAGGATAGGCAGTGGCTCGGCACCAATCTCTTCGCTCATGAGGAAGTACTCATAGAAACCGAGTCCGTAGCTCTGATAGTAGTCGGGGAAGAAACGGTGACCGAAGGTGTATTGCCAACGGTTCTCATTGAGCGGACGGTTCTCGACGGCACCCACAGACTTTTTCCAGTCGTAGCGTGTCTCCAGGTCAGTTCCCTCTACGATACATCCACCGGGGAAACGGAACACACCGGGCTTCACGTCGGCCAATGCCTGCACGAGGTCTTTGCGAAGACCGTTCTTATGACCGTTCCAAGTGTCAACGGGGAAGAGAGAAACATGTTCTACATCAGCACCGTTCTGTCCACGCAGGAAGACGCGCATCACAGCCTTCTCCTCTGTCTTGTTAGGAGTCAGTTCCACTTCATATTTTTTCCATTCGTGAGAATTTACAGTAATTTCAGCACCTGCCAATCCTTGGCTTTCACCCATTGACTTGGTGTCGGCAATCTCGGCATAAATCTTTGCAGTGCCATCAGCTTTGGCCGTACGTGCCCACACACTGAAGCGATACTTCTCGCCCTTCTTCACACCGATGCCGAAGAAGCCTTCATTCTCGATGCAAGTGTGCTTGTGTCCGTGACCCGAGCCATTCAGACGTACGTAGTGAGGATTGCGCTCAAAAGGACCGTCGTTCTTCAACTCAACTTTACCAGCCACTTTCCATCCTTGCAGATTGTTGCAGGGGAACTCAAATGAGCGGTTTTTCACCAATTCGGCATAAAGTCCGCCATCGGCCGCATAGTTAATGTCCTCAAAGAAGAGACCATACATGGTCGGTTGGATTTCAGCTCCCACCTTCTTCGTGTTAATCACCAACTCGTGTGTGTCGGTGCTCTGTGCAACGGCCGTCAATCCGGCGGCCAGTGCCAGGGTTGTCAACAGTGTTTTCATCTTGTTTCCTATTTTTGGGTTAATAATTAGTTTTCGAGGTTTTACTAAATTTCTATTCTATACTTTCTAGAAGTCCTAGATTATCTAGATTGTCTAGATTATCTGGATTGTCTAGATCGTCTTTGCCTTGAAGGCCAGGGCATACATGCGCATCTGCTTCACCATGGCCAACAGGCCGTTGCTGCGAGTGGGTGAAAGATGCTCCTTCAAGCCGATGCGCTCGATAAAGTAGAGGTCGCTCTCCAATATTTCGTCGGGGGTGTGGCCACTCACCACTTGGATGAGGAGACTGATGATGCCCTTCACGATGAGGGCATCGCTCTCGGCCTGAAAGTGTACGAGGCCGTCGGCGTAATCGGCCTGCAACCACACACGGCTCTGACATCCTTCAATAAGATTCTGCTCCGTCTTATACTGCTCATCCAACGGTGCCTGTTCATTACCAAGGTCGATGAGCAGTTGGTAACGGTCCATCCAATCGTCCAGTTCGCTGAACTCTTCGATGACTTCGTCCTGCAATTCATTAATGGTCTTCATGTGCTTTTATCTGTCTTTTAATGGGATTATCTCACATTCCTATTCCCTTTTTTCTCACTCTTCATTATATATCACCTCCAGCAACGTCTGCCCCACGGCCTTTAAAGTGGACCGGTCGATGTGCTCCATATTGTCGTTCACCGTATGCCACGTGTCGCCGAAACTGGAGAGTTCGCTATCGGTCATCATGGGGATGATGTCGATGCAGGGGATGCGTGCGATGCGGTTGATGGGCAAATGGTCGTCGGTGACGTAACCACCACGTTGCTTAGGGAAGTAGTTGCCGTATCCGGCGGCATGAGCCTTGCCCCACACCTTGTCGACGATGGCCGAGGCGTACTCCTCGGAGAATCCCTCCTTGTAGAAGGTTGCCCCCTTGCCTCCCACCATGTCGAGCAGGATGGCAAATCGGGCGTTGTAGTCGGTCACATGAGGAGTGCGTGCCCAATATTGGGAACCTAAGCACCAACTACCTTCGCTACTCAGTTCATTCATGAATTGAGGGACTCCATAGTCTTCCACATCAAAAAAGATGATGTCCACGCCCAATGCAGGTTGTTGCTGCTGTATCTGGCGGGCCACCTCCAGCAACACTCCCACCCCGCTGGCTCCGTCGTTGGCTCCGTTGACAGGAGTGTGGTGATTCTTCTCATCCGGGTCATTGTCCGCCCACGGGCGGCAATCCCAATGGGCACAGAGCAACAGGCGCTTGCGGTTTCCGAGTTGAAACGAGCCAATGATGTTGCGCATCTGCAACGGTGTGCCGTCGAAGGCGTCCACCACATCGCACTGCTCGTCCACCTGCGCGCCGAAGCGTTTCAACTGTTGCACCAAATAATCTCCACACTCACGGTGGGCTTCGCTATTGGGCACACGTGGGCCGAACGCCACTTGGCCGGCCACATAACTGTAGGCACTATCGGCATCGAACGCGGGCACATTCACAACGCGGGCGTTGCTCCCACCGGCCTGTCCGGCAGGTTTGCTACCCACTCCGACGCAACACGTCAACAGGATGGAAAAGGCCGCCCACACAAGGATTTGGATGGTATGTCTGTTCATAGTCATTCAGTCACTTATCAGAATAAGGTGCAAATATACACTATTTTATCGAAAAAGCATCGATTGTTAACGATTGATAACTAAGTTTTTTTTCACAAATCACCCTTACGCAAGAGAAAAAGGTGAAATATCCATCGGAAAAGCAACGTTTTTTTTCCACACAAAAACAGGCGGCACTTCGCTCACCTCACAAACGCCTTGAGCCCCACTTAAGGATGAGGCGACCTTAATTCAAGGATAAGTAACCTCCATTTAAAAATGAAGCGACCTTAGCCTTGGGATGAAGCGACCTTAGCCTTGGGTTAAGGCTACCTTAACCCTAAGATGGGTGAAGACGGGCAGAAATGAATATTTATGCAACTCAAGATGTATATTTATGCATTTTAAGGGACGATTTTTGCCTTTTTCTGCATAAAACCATAAAAATATAGGGTGATTTTTGTATATTATTGCATTTTTATTTGTACTTTTGCGGCTCATTTGGAATAAACATACAAGATGAAGAAGAAAACCAACCGACTCGACACCATCAAGATGCTGATTTCGAGCAGAGAAATATGCAGTCAGGACGAACTGCTGGAGTTGCTGAGACGAGAAGGCCTGGGAGTGACCCAAGCCACCCTTTCGCGCGACTTGAAACAACTGAAGGTGGCCAAGGCTTCAAGCATGACGGGAAAATACGTGTATGTGCTTCCCAACAGCACCGTCTATCGCCGCTTGCCAGAGAAGGACAGCCCTGTGCAGGAGATGATGAAATATACGGGATTCGTCTCTATAAACTTCTCGCACAACATTGCCGTCATCCGCACACGCCCGGGATACGCCAGCAGTTTGGCATACGATATTGACAATCAAGACCTGAGCGCAATCGTGGGAACCATCGCCGGAGACGACACCATCATGCTGGTCATCCGCGAAGGAGTGACGCATGACGAGGTGCGCCACGCCTTGCATCCCATCATTCACAATCAGATTTGACAATCTCGCGAGCAATCACTAATTGCCCAATGTGTATATATAATATATTAAGGTAAAAAAGGGAAAATCGAAGGAAATGGAAAAGGAAAACAAACCTATCATAGACGTGATGGTGGCCGATGCCTCACACGAGGTGTATGTGGACACGATTCTGGACACGATTACCGCCGCCGCCAAGGTGCGTGGCACAGGCATTGCCAAGCGTACGCACGAATATGTGGCACAGAAGATGAAGGAGGGAAAGGCCATCATTGCCCTCTGTGGCGACGAGTTTGCCGGGTTCTGCTACATCGAGAGCTGGGGAAACAAGCAATATGTGGCCAATTCGGGACTTATCGTAGTGGAGAAATTCCGTGGACAGGGATTGGCCAAGCGCATCAAGCAGGCCGCCTTCACACTGAGCCGCTTGCGCTGGCCGCACGCCAAGTTGTTTGGCCTCACCAGCGGAGGGGCGGTGATGAAAATCAACACCGAACTTGGCTACGTGCCCGTGCCTTTTGCCGAACTGACGGACGACGAGGCCTTCTGGCGCGGATGCGAGGGATGCTGCAACCACGATGTGTTGGAGCGCACCGGCCGCCGCTATTGCATCTGCACGGCGATGCTGTATGACCCGGAGAAAAAAGCAAAATAAATCAAAACGATATGGAAGCAAAGAAAAAAGTAGTAGTGGCCTTCAGCGGTGGACTCGACACCTCGTACACCGTGATGTATCTGGCCAAGGAGAAGGGTTACGAAGTGTATGCTGCCTGTGCCAACACAGGAGGTTTCAGCCCTGAACAATTGAAAGCAAACGAGGAAAACGCCTACAAGCTGGGCGCAGTGAAATATGTGACTCTGGACGTGACGAAGGAGTACTACGAGAAGTCATTGAAATACATGGTGTTCGGTAATGTGTTGCGTAACAATTGCTACCCCATTTCGGTAAGCTCGGAGCGCATCTTCCAGGCATTGGCCATTGCGCGCTATGCCAGAGAGATTGGCGCCGACGCCATCGCTCACGGCTCGACCGGCGCGGGTAACGACCAGATTCGTTTCGACATGACCTTCCTCGTGATGGCACCGGGCGTGGAGATCATCACCTTGACACGCGACGGCAACCTCACCCGTCAGGAGGAAGTTGACTACCTGAACAAGAACGGCTATTTTGCCGACTTCACCAAGCTGAAATACTCCTACAACGTAGGCATCTGGGGCACCAGCATCTGCGGAGGCGAAATTCTCGACAGCACACAAGGATTGCCCGAAAGCGCTTACCTGAAACACCCCACCAAGGAAGGTACCGAACTGTTGAAGCTCGGTTTCGAGAAGGGCGAACTCGTCTCGGTCAACGGCATACGCTACGAAGATAAGATTGCCGCCATCCAAGCCGTAGAGGAGATAGGCGCATCGTACGCCATCGGTCGCGATTGCCACGTGGGCGACACCATCATCGGCATCAAGGGTCGCGTAGGCTTCGAAGCGGCAGCCCCCATGCTCATCATCGGCGCACACCGATTCTTGGAGAAATACACCTTGAGCAAGTGGCAGCAGTATTGGAAGGAGCAGGTGGCCAACTGGTACGGCATGTTCCTCCACGAGAGCCAGTATCTGGAGCCCGTAATGCCCGACATTGAGGCTATGCTTACCAGCAGCCAGCGCAACGTCACAGGCGAGGTTACGTTGGAACTCCGTCCGTACAGTTTCCAGACGATGGGTGTGGATTCTCCCAACGACCTTGTGAAGAACAAGCTCGGCGAATATGGCGAAACCGCCAAAGCATGGAGCAGCGACGATGCCAAGGGATTCATCAAGGTTAGTTCTACCGCTTTGCGTGCTTATTATTTGGCACATCCCGAAGAGGAGAGATAAAAGGAAAGCCCACCTCAATTACAAGAAAACATTTGAATTATGGAAAAAAGACTCAGACGTTCAACCAAGGATTGCAAGATTGCAGGCGTGTGTGGTGGATTGGCCGAATATCTCGACATCGACTCTACCGTCGTACGCATCGTTTATCTCCTGTTGGCCTTCTTCTCAGCCGCTTTCCCTGGGATTCTGCTTTACATCATCATGATGTTGGTAATGCCGAAGGACAATTTGCTTGAGCAGAAGTAATGTCCGCTAACTCTAAAAATAGGAAAAAGCATGATAAAGATAGGAATACTCGGAGCTGCAGGTTACACTGGTGGTGAGCTCATCCGCCTGTTGGTGAATCATCCCGAAGCGGAAATAGTGTTTGCCAATAGTGAAAGTAATGCCGGAAACAAAGTGTACGATGTGCACGAAGGATTGTTGGGTGACACCGAACTGACGTTCACCGACGAAATGCCTTTCGACAAAGTGGATGTGGTGTTCTTCTGCTTCGGTCACGGCAAGAGCGAGCAGTTCTTGAAGGATCACACCATCCCTGCCCACGTGAAGATAATCGACTTGGCACAGGACTTCCGACTCAAAGGCGACCACGACTATGTCTATGGTCTTCCTGAGGTAAACAGAGAGGCGATTGCCGGGTGTCAGCACTTAGCCAACCCCGGTTGCTTTGCCACCTGCATCCAACTCGGTCTGCTGCCCGCGGCAAAACATGGATTGATAAAGAACGATGTGGCAGTCAACGCCATCACAGGCTCCACTGGTGCCGGACAGAAGCCGACCTCAACCACCCACTTCTCGTGGCGTAGCGACAACTTCTCGGTGTACAAGCTCTTCACCCATCAGCATCTGCACGAGATTTGCCAGACACTGAACATCCTTCGCCCGACAGATGCACCCGAAGTGGTGGACACGCTGAACGAAGGTTTCGATGTGGCCGATGGAAAAGTGACCATCGACTTCATCCCCTACCGTGGCGACTTCGCCCGCGGCATCTTCTGCACCGAGGTCATCACCCTCGACAAGGCAGTTGACAAAGACGAGGTGGTGGCCCTCTACAAAGAGTTCTACCGCGATGCCGCCTTCACTCACTATTCGGACAAGGCTCCCGACCTGAAGCAAGTGGTGAACACCAACAAAGCCATTGTCCACGTGGATGTGTTCGGCCGCAAGATAGTGGTCATCTCCATGATTGACAACCTTCTGAAAGGTGCTGTCGGACAGGCCGTACAGAATATGAACATCATGTTCGGATTGGATGAGAGAAGTGGACTCTGTTTAAAGCCTTCAGCATTCTAAGTGAAGAATGAAGAGTGAAGCCCCCATAGTTTATAATTTATAATTCATAATTAAAAGTGAACCTTTTTGACGTTTACCCTCTCTTTGACATCAACATTGTCAAAGGAAAAGGATGCCACGTGTGGGACGAGCAGGGACAAGAGTACCTCGACCTGTATGGCGGACATGCCGTTATCAGCATCGGCCATGCCCATCCGCACTATGTGGAGATGATCAGCAACCAGGTGGCCACACTTGGATTCTACAGCAACTCAGTGATAAACAAGATACAGCAACAGGTGGCCGAGCGCATGGGAAAGATTTCCGGTTACGATGACTACAGCCTGTTCCTCATCAACAGCGGCGCCGAAGCCAATGAAAATGCCTTGAAGTTAGCTTCGTTTCACAACGGACGCACCCGTGTGCTCTCTGCCCAAAAGGCTTTCCACGGACGCACCTCGTTGGCTGTGGAGGTGACGGCCAATCCCAATATTATTGCCCCCATCAATGCCAACAACCACGCCACTTATCTGCCGCTGAACGACCTTGAAGCATGGGTGACCGAGATTGAAAAGGGCGACGTCTGTGCCGTCATCGTCGAATGCATCCAAGGCGTGGGTGGCATCCGCATGGTGACTCCCGAGTTTCTGAAGGGATTACGCGAGGCTTGCGACCGCACCGATACCGTGCTCATCTGCGACGAAATCCAGTGTGGCTACGGTCGTAGCGGCAAGTTCTTTGCCCATCAGCACCTTGGCGTGAAGCCCGACATGATAACCGTGGCCAAAGGCATTGCCAACGGATTCCCCATGGGCGGCGTACTCATTAGTCCTAAGTTCAAAGCCATCTACGGCCAACTGGGCACCACCTTTGGAGGTAACCATTTGGCCTGTGCGGCTGCCCTCGCCGTGATGGATGTGATGGAGCAGGAGGGGCTTGTTGACAATGCAGCCCGCGTGGGCGACTTCCTGATGAAGGAGCTGAAAAGCATCCCCGGCATCAAGGAGGTGCGCGGACAAGGTTTGATGATTGGCATGGAGTTCGAGCAACCCATCAAGGAGTTGCGCCTGCGCCTTTTGAAGGAGCAGCACGTCTTCACCGGTGTGAGCGGCACAAATGTCATCCGCCTGCTGCCGCCCCTTTGCCTCAGTATGAAGGAGGCCAAGGAATTTATTGACAGATTGAAAGCCGCCATAGCCTGATTTTGGCTAAAAGGTGTTAATTTTTATAAGGTTCCTGCACGTCGGGAACCTTATTGTTATATATTTGCACACTCATTGGTGTAAGAAAAAGAGTATAAACTATAAAAAAGCAGAAAAACATGAAGAAACAACTACTTACTATTTTGGGGTGCATGGCTCTTGGTGCAGCTTTTGCACAAACGGATCTCCCGCGAGTGGAGGTGTTCACTCCCACGGGCGATGTCTTCGACTCCATCCCTGGCTCCAACGTTCAGGGTGTGTCGTACAACGGTGAATGGGCTGTCGGCTTTGGCACCGAGTATTCTCAGCACTCCTTCATTTGGAACAGAACTACGGGCGAATACAGCCTCATCACAGGCTCTTATCAGGATTTGGCCTACGCTTACGGCGTGAGCAACGACGGTACAGTGGTGGGCGCGTTCTACGAGGACACTGAAGGCGATGGCGGACTTGGCTATATGCTTCCCGGTATCTGGAAAGATGGCGTATGGACAAAGTTGCTGATGGAAGGCACCTTTGTACCTACCGAAGGACTGGAGGCCAGCGTAAATGGCGAGGCTTGCTTCATCTCAGGCGACGGAGCCGTAATCACCGGCTACATCCAAAGCACCTCATTCAAGCGCAACTTCTACGACGAAGCCGGCAATTTGGTAGAGACACGAAACGTTTCCCTCATGCGCCCGGCCGTGTGGACAAAAAAGACTGACGGCACCTACAAACTGGAGCGCAAGTCATCTGCTATGCCCACAGGCGATGAGTTGCAACAGGGCATCTGGTCACGCTACGGTTCTTCACAGGACGGCACAGTCATTTCCGTTGTAGCCGACCATCCGTCAGGCAGTCGTTCACCGGCAGTGATTATCAGCGGCGAACTGACCCGCATCTATGGCAAAGAAGATATTGATGTGAACTCTGAAGAGACACAATACTTCTACGACGGTGTAGCCGTAACCGTCAGCCCCAACGGCAAGTATGTGCCAGGCTACTGGTCGGCCACAGGTAGCGGTTTCGACCTGCAAGCATTTGTGTATGACACCGAGACTGAGACTGTCGAAGAACTCGAAGGTTGGGGAGCCGCTACCGTAGCCCTCGATGATGGATCCATCTTTGGATTCGACGGATACATAGGAAATGCCTTGTACCGCAATGCAGACAAGTCGTTCAACGGCCTTTTCAGTGAATACCTCAACTTGTATTATGGTGGCTACAGCGGTAATCTGCCCCAAACAATCCTCTCTGTATCGGGCGACGGAAAGACCATCGGTGGTTGGTATGCCGAGGCCGACGCTATCGGCGCGGTATCATATCCTTCAATCGTAGTGCTCAACGGTGAGCCTAACGCCGAGCCCGACCACGTAGCCGAGGTGAACAACGACCGTCGCACCATCATCGTACTTGGCGACGAGGTGATTGCCCCCATGGCCGTGAAGGTGGAACTCTACAGCGCACAGGGCACACTGCTCAGCAGCGTAGCAGCCGACCGCATTGCATTGGAAACTGCTCAAGGCGTAGTAGTGGCCAAGGCTACCTACGAAGATGGCAAGGTTGAAATCAAGAAGATTGCAGCCAAGTAACGGACAAAGCCGAAACAAGAAACAGAGAAAAGCGGCTGAACAATCAGTCGCTTTTTTTGTTCTTTATCATAGTTATCATAACAAAATTATCGGCGTATGAAAAAGTATATCTGTACAATTTGTGATTGGGTGTACGACCCCGAAGTGGGCGATCCTAATAGTGGTATTGAACCCGGCACCGTCTTTGAAGACATTCCTGAAGACTGGGTATGCCCCGTGTGCGGTGTAGGCAAGGATTCCTTTGAGGAAACGGGCGGATAATGATGAAAATGCGACTTGCATTTTCCAAAGTGAGGCTGTGTCAAAAAGCCCTCTTTTCATTTTTTAGACGCGGATGACGCGGATGACGCAGATAAATTATAACCTATTGGAGTATAATAATCAAGAAAAATCCGCGTCATCCGCGTCATCTGCGTCTAAAAAGTTAATTTTGACACACCCTCATTTTTTTGAGGCCGAAAGCGTACGTTTTTTAGGCACGTATTTCGCGGATTTTGCGGATAATTATTAAATTGAATCCGTGTAATCCGCGAAATACGTGCCTACATTTTGATTACTGTTTCTTTTCGCGTACGTCGGATTGTGCCTCTACCACGTTCACTACGTAGTCGCCCAGCTTTTCGCATTCGGCGATGATGTCCATGTAGTGTACACCCATCTGGTAGCCATACTCCTTGTTGTTCACGTCGAGGATGTTCTGGTTCTTCAGCTGGTTGCGGTAGTTGTTGATTTCTGTTTCGATGTTGAATGTCTGGTTCACATCGGTGTGAGTGGGATTCTCCAACAGGCGAATCATCTGATTCAGAGCCTGGTCGGTCAGTTCCATCATCTGTCCGATGCGCTCGTACTGCTTCGGTGTGAAGTCCTCCTTGCCGCTGTGCTTGCGGTTGAGGGTGCGGGCCAGGTTGTAGCAACTGTCGCCGATGCTTTCAATCTCGGTCACTTCGCGCAGCATGGCACGGATTTGCAGCTTACTCTCGGAACTGAGCCGGCCCTCTGACACCTGATTGAGGTAGTTGGCAATCTCCAGCTCCATGTTGTCGCTGATGCTTTCGTACTTCTCGATGCGGCTGAAGGTCTTGTTGAAGTCACTCTCGCTCTGCACGGCCACGAGGCTACGCACCATGCCGAACATCTTGTGGGTGCGCTGTGCAAAGAGGTTGATTTCCTTGCGTGCCTGCAGGATGGAAAGCTCGGCCGTAGAGAGCATACCACCTGAGATGAAGCGCAGGCGGAACTCCTCTTCTTCCTCCTTGTTGGGGATGAGGAAGCAGACGGTCTTCTCGATGAACTTCACAAACCAGATGAGGAAGCACACGTTGCATACATTGAATGATGTGTGGAAGGCGGAGAGCATCAGGGGAACGGCCACCATCGTGTCGGTGCTTCCCATCACATCGTTCACAAACCAGCGGATGGCCGATGTTACCGGAGTGAACACCATCAGCACCCAGATGACACCGAAGACATTGAACATGAGGTGGGCCATGGCTGCGCGGCGCGACTGGGTGTTACCCGTGATGGCTGCCAGGTTGGCCGTGATGGTGGTTCCGATGTTTTCACCCAACACCAGTGCCGCACCCAATTCGAAGGATATCCAGCCGTTGGCACACATGATGAGCGTAATGGCCATGGTGGCCGCAGAGGCCTGTACAATCATGGTAAGCACCGTACCGATAAGGACAAAGAGGATGACAGAGAAGAATCCCATGTCGGTATAGTTCTGCAGGAAGGCCAGCATTTCGGGGTTCTCCTTCAAGTCGGGCGCATTGCTCTGCAGCATGGAGAGGCCCATGAAGAGGAACGAGAAGCCGAAGATGAACTCACCGATGGACTTCTTGTTGCTGCTCTGTGCAAAGAGCACGGGGATGGCACCGACGGCCAGCAGCGGCAACGCATAGTCGGCCAGGCTCACCTTGAAACCAAGGATGGAGATAATCCATGCCGTGACGGTGGTACCGATGTTGGCACCCATAATCACTCCAATGGACTGGGTCAACGTCAAAAGGCCTGCATTCACAAAACTCACAACCATCACCGTGGTGGCTGATGACGACTGGACGAGCATCGTGATGAGCATACCTGTCAACACACCGGTCACGCGGTTGGTTGTCATTGCCGTCAGGATGCTGCGCAAGCGGTCTCCGGCGAACTTTTGCAAAGCCTCACTCATGATTTTCATTCCGTAAAGGAAGAGTGCCAACGAGCCTAACAGCTTCGCCAAATCATAGAATCCATATTCCATACTGTTTTTTCTGTTTTTTAGGGTTAATACAGCTTAATTACAAAATTGTTGCAAAAATACTAAAAAAATGTTTCGTCCACTATATTTGGCGCTGTTTTTTTGGATGAAGCCATTTTTTTAGGAGCCAGAGGAGTTTCTTCAAGGAGGTCACCTATATGTTAAGGTGGAGATGCGCTCAGGGGCAAACATGTCGTTGGCCACCTCCTGCAGTTGGTCGGCGGTGAGGGACTGGATGCGGGCAAAGAGCCGTTCGGCCGGCTCGAGGCGGTTGTAGTGGAGGAACGACTTGGCCATGTCGAGGGCGCGGTTCTCGAAGTTGTCGCACGCCACGCCTATCTGCCCGATAATCTGTTTCTTGGCAGCGGCCAGCTTGGCCGGGGTGAGCGGTTGGGTGCAGAGCGACTTCAGCTCGCGGTGTACCAGTTGGAGGCAACGGTCGACATCGTCGTGGTCGCATCCGAAGTAGATGCACCAGGCGCCCGTGTCGGTGTAGCTGGTGAGGTTGCTTTCCACGGTGTAGACAAGGCCGCGCTTCTCGCGGAGCGAGACGTTGAGGCGGCTGTTCATGCCCGGCCCTCCCAACAGGTTGTTCAGCAGGTAGAGGGTGGTGCGTCGCTCGTCGCTGGCGTCATAGGCGCGTCCGCCAACGAGGACGTGGGCCTGATGGGTATCCTTCCGCAGGGTCAACGTGCGTGCTTCATAGGGGGGTAAGGGTAAGGCCAGGGCTGAAGGCACCTCAGCCTTGGGCTGGGGCAAGGTGATGTCTGAGGTGTACTTCTCGGCCAGGCCGACGATGCGGCGGAAGTCGACGTTGCCCTTGACGAAGAGCACCATGTTGTCCGGCCGATAGTGCTGTCGGGTGAAGGCCAACGCATCCTCCGTGCGGTAGGTGCGTAGCTGTTCGGGACGGCCCAGGATGTTGCGCCCGAGCGGATGGTTGGGAAAGATGAGTTCCTCGAAGTCGTCGTAGATAAGCTCCTGCGGCGTGTCCTCGTAGCTGAGGATTTCGTCCACCACCACCTCCACCTCCTTGTCCATCTCGTGTTGGGGGAAGGTGCTGTGGAAGACGATGTCGGTCAACAGCTCCACGGCCCGCTCCAGATGCTCGTTCATGAAGGCGGCGTACACCACCATCTCCTCCTTGTTGGTGTAGGCGTTCAGGTCGCCTCCCACGTTCTCCATGCGGTTGAGTATGTGCCACGCTCGCCGATGGGTGGTCCCCTTGAAAATCATGTGCTCCACCAAGTGGGCCATCCCCTGCTGATGGGGCAGTTCGTGGCGTGTGCCGGCCTTGATGGCATAGCCGCAGTAGGCCACCCGCGTGGGCGAGGGGGTGTGTACGATGCGCAAGCCGTTGGGCAATGTGTGGGTGTTCAACATCTCTTCTTTTGTCTCTTCTTTACCGTTCCGATAGTCTAATTGTCCGCAAAATTAGTGCTTTTTTCCTTGCCAATGGGCTTTTTTCTTGCTTTTGTTGCCAAAATAGCAAAGATAGGCAGTATCTTTGCAACAAAATCAGAAGGAGATATGGAAAAGATAGGAATCTTCTGTTCGGCATGTGAGCAGATATCGCCGCGATACTTTGAATGCACACGCGAGCTGGGCGCCTGGATGGCTGCCGAGGGAAAGACCCTGGTATATGGCGGTGCCGACATGGGCCTGATGGAGTGTATCTGCCGCGCCGTGAAAGAGGGAGGCGGACAGGTGATGGGCGTGGTGCCCACCAAACTGGAGGAGAAGGGACGGGTGAGCGACCGGCTGGACGTGACCTTCCACACCGTGAACCTGAGCGACCGCAAGGACGTTATCCTGCGCGAGAGCGACATCCTGGTGGCCTTGCCGGGTGGCGTGGGCACGCTGGACGAGGTCTTCCACGTGGTGGCTGCGGCCACCATCGGCTATCACTCGAAGCGCGTGGTGCTCTTCAACATCGACGGATTCTGGAATCCATTGCTGACCATGCTCCGCCAGATGGAGGCACAGGGCTTCATCCGCCGCCCGTTGGACAACTTCCTCAGCGTGGCCGCCACACTGGACGAGCTGAAGGAAATGCTGAAATAAAAATCAAATAATAAGATATGAAAGAAACCATCCAAGCACTGCTCCGCAAGGAGGCGGAGGCGGTGTTGAACATACCCGTGACGGATGCCTACGAACAGGCCATCGCCCTGATTGTGGAACAGGTTCACCACAAGAAAGGGAAGCTCATCACCAGCGGCATGGGCAAGGCCGGACAGATTGCCATGAACATGGCCACCACCTTCTGTTCGACGGGAACCCCCTCGGTGTTCCTCCATCCCAGCGAAGCGCAACATGGCGACTTGGGCATCATTCAAGAAAACGACCTGCTGCTGCTCATCAGCAACTCGGGAAAGACGCGCGAAATTGTGGAGCTGACCATCCTGAGCCGTCGCCTGAATCCCGACCTGAAGTTCATCGTCATCACCGGAAACGGCGACAGCCCCCTGGCACAAGAGGCCGACATCTGCCTCTGCACCGGCCACCCCGACGAGGTGTGCGCCCTTGGGATGGCACCTACCACCAGCACCACGGTGATGACCGTCATCGGCGACATCCTGGTGGTGGAGACAATGAAACGCACCGGCTTCACCATCGAAGAGTACAGCAAGCGCCACCACGGCGGCTACTTGGGACAACGGTCGAGGGAAATGAGTAAATAAATGAACTTGATACTATGCGCAAAGTAATAGGCATCGGAGAAACCATCTTCGACATCATCTTCCAAGGCGGACAACCCACGGCCAGCGTGCCGGGCGGCTCCACCTTCAACAGCATCATCTCGCTCGGACGCACGGGCACACCCGTCACCTTCATCAGCGAGACAGGAAACGACCACGTGGGCAACATCATCCTCGATTTCATGCGCGAGAATGGTGTCTCCACCGACTACGTGCAGGTCTACCCCGACGGCAAGTCGGCCATTTCGCTGGCCTTCCTCAACGAGCAGAGCGATGCACAATACCAGTTCTACAAGGACTATCCCGCCTGCCGCCTGGAGGTGGACTTCCCTACCATCGAGAAGGACGACATCGTCATCTTCGGCTCCTACTTCGCCCTCAACCCCGTGCTTCGCGCCAAGGTGAGCGAATTTCTCGACTATGCCCGCCGGCAGGAGGCACTCATCTACTACGACGTGAACTTCCGCTCGACCCACGCCGGCGAGGTGGTGAAGCTGACGCCCACCATCATCGAAAACCTCGAGTATGCCGACATCGTGCGCGGCTCAGAGGACGACTTCCACTACATGTACGGCCTGACCGATGCCGACGCCATCTATCGCCAGAAGGTCTCCTTCTACTGCCCGCAATTCATCTGCACCCACGGCAGCAAGGGCATCAGCCTCCGCACACGCGAACTCAGCAAGGAGTACGCCGTGCCCGCCATCACCCCCGTGAGCACCATCGGCGCGGGCGACAACTTCAATGCCGGCATCCTCTTCGGCCTCCTGCGCTACCGCATCCGTCGCGACGACCTCCCCACCCTCACCGAGCGCGATTGGGACGACATCATCCGTTGTGGCACCGACTTCTCCACCCATGCCTGCATGAGCATCAACAACTACGTCTCCCGCGAATTCGCCGAGGAGTATGCAAGGAGGCGCTGAGAAGACGGCACCTCTTCCCTTTGTAAACATTCCGTCACACACGGTGTAAAGAAACAGAAAAAGCCCGCTCCCCATTCCCCTTACTCTTGGGATGAGGCGGGCTTTTCTTCTGAACAGCACCTTCTCGCTTTGGCATTAAGAATCAACCACTTACACACCAAATGAAATTCTTCCCATTTTTCGTGCGACGAGAAATCTGCGTGCATACGGGCGATTCTCGCGCGACCAGTTTTGCATATTTATGCAGTGCGAGCGTATAATTATGCACTTTTGCATCTTCCCAAAGGCTTTCACGCTCCCCTTTTTAGGGCACTTATCGAGGTACCGCTCCTAAACGTCCGATGAAGAACTCCTAAACGTCCGCCGGAATTCTCCTGCACACGCCACGATTCTCAGGTGCACACGGGCGGAAGTTCTCCTACGCTTCCGCGGATGCTTAGGAGCGGGCGGGCGGAAACGCCCTTTTCAACCAAAATCTCAGTCTCCCCCGCCTCCTTCCCTCATGCATATTTATGCCCAAAAAACACCCGCCGCCCCGCCTTCCATCCCGATGAAATGGGGGAAAATAGCCATGCAGGATTCTTTACCGCATGATGTAAAGGATTAGATATTTTTAATGTAAGTTCGATATAAGGAGCGGGGTAACCTTAACTCCTCCCCTAAGTTAGGGGAGGTGGCCGATAGGCCGGAGGAGTGTGTGAAAAATAGGACTTTTATGACAGACTCCCTCCCCCTTTCGGGGTAGCCTACGGCCTCCGTCGCACAGGGCACTGTGCTCCCCTCGCAAGGCGCGAATTGACATCGAGTCAATTCTCTATCGGCCTTGCTACGCCCTCTAACTTAGAGGGAGAGTTTTAGTTACTTCTATACATCATTCCTTATATCGGACTCACGATATTCTATTGAGCACTTCACGATTGCTTGGGAGTTGCAACGAGCTTAATTTCTAAGAATTTGCATCTCTTACCAAGAAGAAGACTCATGGAAACAACGCAAATACAACCGACCAATGGGTGTTGAGCAAATCGGAATAGCGACTTAATTTTGCACAAAAACAACACTAAATTTTCATTTCAGTCATGCAAAACAAGGCGCACATAACACTAGTACCTGTCGGAGGATTAGCAAACAGAATGAAAGGAATCAATGCTGCCATAACCTTCGCCGACAAAATTGGCGCAACCTTGGAAATTATTTGGTTCACAGGATGGGAACTGAACTGCCCCTTTCACAAACTGTTTGCCCCTATCAACAGGGACGGAATTACACTAAGGGAAGCAACTTTCTTGGATTATATCCTCTATGACAGACCCCGAAGAAAGAATCTCCACATCCCTAAACTTTTCCAAAAGATAATGTTTGATAAAACAATGTACGAATCAGAAGCAGGCGAACGGACATCGGGAAAATTCGACTTCACTGTCTGGTGCGACAAAAAGAAGCACTACATCGCAACATTCTCGGAGTTTTGTGCAGATGAAAAGCGCCACGTGTTTGAAATGTTCAAACCTGCCAAAGAATTAGAAGAAAGAATCAGGCAGAATGTCAATCGTTTCAGTGCACACACCATCGGGGTACACATCAGAAGGACTGACAATGTCATAGCCATAGAAAAAAGTCCGACAGAACTGTTTATAAGACGGATGCAAGAGGAAATCAGGCAAAATCAAGATGCACAATTCTACCTGGCCACCGATTCTGAACAGGAGAAGAAGACACTGGGCGAAATGTTCAAAGGACGCATTACCACATCACCCTTTCGAGCCGACCGGAATTCGGTAGAGGGTATGCAAGAAGCCGTCGTCGAGCTATATACCCTTGCCGCAACCACCCACATCATCGGCAGCACGGGGAGCACCTATGCGAGGACGGCTGCCAGAATAGGCAAAATAGAATATGAATATGTGAGCAAAGAGGCATCATATACTCATACCTGCCCCACCTCCTCCATCACCTGCAAGCACTCTTTGCGGTAGGCTTTGACGGAGTTGGGGGCCAAGCAGGCGGCACGTGCCATCATCTCCACATCGTCCAGGCCAAGGGCTATCAGGTAGCAGATGGTGAGCTTCTTCCACTCGAGGCCACACCCGTCCAAGAGGGCATGTTTCTGGGGCGCCTCGTGCGCCAACAGGGTTTTCAGCAGCGGCAGGTACTCCGAGGTGCGGATGTCATACTTTGCCCGCTCCTCGCCGTAGCGGAGTTGCAGCAGCAGGTCGATGGCTACGGCATCCTGCCCCGTCATGACAAAGTGGTTGAGGCGCTGGTCAATCTCCCACTGATGCTCCACCACGGCCAAGCGGTCGGTTTGCGACCTCAGTGTCCGCCGCAGCTCCTTCAGGTCTTGCTTCTGTTCGCTCTCAGTCCGCTTCTGTGTGCGGTCCTCCTCCTTCATCTTCCGGATGTCGGCTTCCAGCAGGCGGATGCTCTCTTTCAGGCGCTTGATTTCCTCCTTGTGCTCCTCCTTGGCCTGCTGGTGCTCCTCCTTCAGGCGGTTTAGGGCATTGCTCTGGTTGGTGACCACCCCTTTCAGCCCTCCCAGGTTGGCGGCCGTCTCGCCCAGTTGCTGCTCGGTTTCGGCCAAGGTCTGCTCCATGTGGCGCAGCTGGTCGATGCTGTGTTGCCGCTCACGGTTGTGTCGCCGGCGAATGAAGCGCAGGCCCATCCATGCCACGGCCAACAGGACGAGCAACGAGGTCACCCACACCCATTGGCGCAGTTTCCACAGGGAGTTTTCGGCCTTCAGCAAACGGTTCTCCACCCTGTAGGGGATGGCGGCCACTTGCGCCGTCTTCCGTCGCTGAGTCAGGTCGTTGTCGTATTGGCGGTAGAGGTCGTGATAACGGACGGCCATCTCCAGATCGCCCATGTCGCGGTAAATTTTGTAGAGGCGCAGATAGCCGCCGCACACCGTCAGGCTGTCGGCGCTCTCCAACACCTTTTCGGCATATTCAAGAGCCGCGTCGTAGTTCCCTTGTTCATAGTAGAGGGTCGTCAAAGCGGAGTACAACGTGTGGACGTAAGGCGAAGTGCCCATCCGGCCGGCACACTGCTGCAACAGGCGTTCGGCCTCGATGAAATCACCATTTTCTGTCAGGAAGGAGGCATAATTCTGCAACAACAGGTAGTAGTTGCGCGAGCGGACGCCCCGTTCGTCGGCATAAGCCAGCCCCTCGGTGTAACAGGCACGGGCGCTGTCCTTCTGCCCAAGCACATCGTGCATCATGGCCATGCGCCGACAGGTGGCGACCACGTAGTGGGCCGAGTCGCCCCTCAGCTCATGCTCCTTTGTCAGCCGGAAGTAGTGCAACGCCTCGGCGTACATTGCCTGACCGGCCAACAACATGCCGTAGTGGTCGAAGAGCAGGGCTTTATACCGGTCGTCGTCCACCCCCTCGAAGCTGCGTTCGCTGGCGGCAAATGCCTCGGCAGCCTTCTCCACCTCGTCGCGCTGCTTGTGTACAAGCCCCTTGTAGAGCCACGCTTTTGCCAAATGGCGATGGTCGCCCTTGGCGCGATAGTAGTCTACGGCCTTGTTTATCAGCGAGTCACTGTCCAAAGGTCTCCCGCACTTGTGCATGGCTTGCACCTGCAAGAGGGCACGCTTGGCTTGCTGTTCGTCGGTCAGTCGGCCGTCACCATCCACCTGTTGCAGGCATCTGTAGGCAAAGTCGGGGTCGCTCTCCATGCAGGCCTCCGCACGCTCGAGCCACTGTTCCCCCTCGCTCGTGCAACCGGCGGCGGTGAAGAGAAGCAGCAGCATGAGGGTTCCTATCCATCCGTTTGTCTTCATCTGTTGATATGGTTTCTGAAATTTTGTCCTTGCAAAGTAACACATAAATCTACACATACGCAAAAACCACGCCTCATCCATCCCCTAAAACAGGGGGATTTTGTACAAAAAACAGGGGCGGGAAGGAGAAAAACAGCATATTATATCGCGGGTGAACAGAACGGAGAAAAGCATCATCCAGCTTGATAACCAACGGTTTGCAAACGCCGTCATTCAGGCTCGTCCGTTGCACGCTCCGTATATTACTGCAAAAAATACTTGACCGCTATTGCTATTCTCCTTATCTTTGCATCATCAATTGGTTCCAACCACACACTTGTAAATAAAAGAAAGGAAAAAAGGATATGAAGACAAAGCACATGCTCGGATGGCTGGTGGCAGCCACACTGTTATCGGGTTGTTCATCCATCAGCCGCGACAAGGAGGACGACTTGATTATCATCACCGACAAAGGACTGGACATCGACGACGACAAAAAGTTTGAACGGCCTGACGACAAACCCAGCAAACCCGTTCAGCCCGGCGACTCGCAACTGGGCGGAATCGGGGACACGGTTATCATCGGGGACACGGTTGTCCCAGGGGGCACGATTATCCCTGGGGACACAATTGTCACAGGGGGCGAAGCGGGTTCTATGGGCCAGCACCTCCTGGCGACGCGCTACATTGACGACAATCAGACGGACACCACGCTGTTCGAAGGCAACTATGGAACCATCGAGTCGCACATCGTGATACGCTCGGGCGGAATCTTGCAGATTTTCGACAGGCACATCATGCACCAGCATGCCACCATCACCATCGACCAAGGTGGAAAACTGTGGGTAAGCGGATGCCTCCAACATGTGGAGCTCACCATCAAGGAAGGAGGCACACTGGAGCTTAATGGCGAAGGCTGCATCGTTTTAGCAAGTCGGGGAAGTCTGCATCTGGAGCCTAACTCCATCATCAGATGCACAGGCATACTCACCCCCGACAACGACGGAAACGGCAACATCGGAAGCACCGGCAACGACGGAATCACCGGCAACGACGGATGGAACATCTATGCACCGTCAGCCGACCCCATATCATCGGAAATTGAGAAATTGGATTCTCTAGAGATACAACAAATGATAGTTCATTAACTTAAAAAACACACTGCATTATGAAAAAGAAAATATTTACCTTGTTTGCCTGCCTTGCGGGCATGTGTGCAACAACTGCTGCCAGTCCCAATCCGATGGCCGAAGCCGATACGATTGGGCACAAACCCACTGAACCTGTTCTCATTAACTGGTTCAGCATAAGCCCCCAATGCCCCACGAAGGACGAAGAAATCACGCTGACAGCCAGTGTGTCCGTAAACTGCACCTATCAGCAACAGATTGAAACCGTTGGGAACAACATCTATGTGAACGGGAACTTCAGCACCCAGTCCAACTGCCCGATAGTAAACAAGCTGATAGAACAACCATTGGGCAAACTCCCCGTTGGGACATATACACTGGAACACCACATCGAAATGACAGGTGACAACAATGAGGTGACACAGTCAGCCACCTGCCGCCTGCAATTTGAAGTACTGGAATTCCGCGTAGATACGGGCGCAGTGGTGCCACCGCTCCCCGGGAAACCCTCCATCTATGTGCCTGTTATCCGCGAAGATGCCAACGTGACGGAATATCCGCACAATCCGGCTATAGACAAAATGCTCTCGTCGGTTGAACCGGCCAAGCAGGAGTTTACCATGACCATTGAAGGGGAATACCTGCGCATCAAAGGCACCTTGATGGCACGCGGATACGACAAGCACTACATCAATTGCGAGATTATCGGCGACTCGGTGCATCTGCAACGATTCGACATGGATCCTGAGAGCACTGACATGCTGTTGCACGATGTGGACATCCTCATCCCTGGCTTCACCGAAGACTATTACCATGTGACTTTGGCCGAGCAGAACGACGTGCCTCTATACAGGGAGCACATGGTGATGTCGAAGGTGGTGGCGAGAGCAAGCCACGTGCAGGAGGTGCAACAGGCACGGGGAATAATCGTCCGCTCCATCGGAGAAACAATTTGCTGCACCGCTCCCAATGCAACAAAGGTGGAAGTCTACACCATGGACGCTGTGAAGGTGAGCGAAGCTGCGTTTGCCAACGGCGAAGCCACGGTGGCGACGGGCAAAACTCCTGCCACATACCTCTATATCATCACCTTCCCTGACGGACGGCGCGAAAGCGGGAAAATAGCGACAAACAGCAAATAGAGGCAATACCGAATTGAAAAATCGGATTCAATCATTATTAGTGTCCGCTAAACAGTAATAGATTCAATAGAGAAACAGCTGTTTGTAAAAGAAAAAAGAAAGGCGCGGATTACGCGATTCACTCATCCGTGAAATCCGCGTAATCCGCGCCTGAATCTATTTATTGCCAGCCTTTTTACTTCTTCAGCGCGGCAATGCTCTCTTTCAATGCGGCAATCTTGCTTTCGGCATCGGCTTGCTTCTTGCGCTCCATCTCGATGACGGCGGCGGGAGCCTTGCTGACAAACTTCTCGTTGCTGAGCTTCTTCATCACGCTTTGCAGGAAGCCTTCGTTGTAGGCAAGGTCGGCTTCGAGCTTCTTCAACTCCTCTTCCACATTGATGAGGTTACCGAGGGGCACGGCGTACTCAGTGGTGCCTACCATGAACGAGGCAGAACCCTCGGCCTTGCTTTCCACAGCCGATACGGCGGTGAGGTTGCATAGCTTGGCAATCACGGCATTGAAAGCGGCTACGGGATTTTCGCCCACCACCTGAAGTTCCAATGTCTCCTTCTGTGCGATGTTCTTCTGCAAACGGATGGTACGGATGCCACCAATGACCTCCTTCACGGCTTCGAAACTCTTCACAATGGCTTCGTCGCAAGTGGTGGGGATGTCCACCTCCTGCACCATCAGGCTTTCGCCCTCCTTGCGGTCGTAGAGGTGTTGCCAGAGTTCTTCGGTGATGAAGGGCATGAAGGGGTGGAGAAGTTTCAGGAGACTGTCGAAGAAGCTGAGTGTCTTCTCGTAGGTCACGCGGTCGATGGGTTGCGGCTCGCCGTTGATGTAGGCGGGTTTCACCATCTCGAGGTACCAGCTTGAGAACTCGTCCCAGAAGAGTTTGTAAACGGCCATCAACGCCTCGCTCAGGCGGTATTTGCCAAAGAGGTCGTCCACCTCGGCGGCCGTCTTGGCCAGCATAGACTCGAACCACTGGGTAGCCAGTGCTGAATGTTCGGGCTGTGCGATGTCGGCCACCTGCCAACCCTTCACAAGGCGGAAGGCATTCCATATCTTGTTGTTGAAGTTACGTCCCTGCTCGCAGAGTGCATCGTCGAAGAGAATGTCGTTTCCAGCGGGTGCTGAGAGCATCATACCCATGCGCACACCATCGGCACCGAAGCGCTCGATAAGCTCCAAGGGGTCGGGCGAGTTGCCGAGCGACTTCGACATCTTGCGTCCGAGCTTGTCGCGCACGATACCGGTGAAATAGACGTTCTTGAACGGCATGTCGCCCAAGTATTCGTAGCCGGCCATAATCATACGGGCCACCCAGAAGAAGATGATGTCCGGGCCTGTCACCAGGTCGCTGGTGGGATAGTAGTACTTAATCTCCTCGTTGCCGGGGTTGTTGATGCCGTCGAAAAGGGAAATGGGCCAGAGCCATGATGAGAACCAGGTGTCGAGGCAATCGTCGTCCTGACGGAGGTCATCCAGTGTGAGGTCGCGTTCGCCGGTCTTCTCGCGAGCCAACTCGAGCGCCTTCTTCGGAGTTTCGGCCACCACGTATCCGCCCTCGGGCAGGTAATAGGCCGGTATGCGGTGTCCCCACCAGAGCTGACGGCTGATGCACCAGTCTTTGATGTTTTCAAGCCAGTTGCGATAGGTGGTCTTGTACTTGGCGGGATAGAACTTCAGCTCGTCGTTTATCACGGGAGGCAGGGCCATGTCGGCAAAGTGCTGCATCTTGAGGAACCATTGCATGGAGAGCTTCGGCTCGATGGCCACACCCGTACGCTCGGAGCAACCTACCTTATTAGTATAGGCTTCCACCTTCTCAAGGAGGCCGGCTTCGGCAAGGTCTTTCTCAATCTGCTTGCGCACGTCGAAGCGATCCATGCCCACGTAGAGGCCGGCGGCTTCGGAGAGTGTACCGTTGTCGTTGAAAATGTCGATAGAGGGGAGGTTGTACTTCTCGCCCAACATGTAGTCGTTCACGTCGTGAGCGGGAGTCACCTTCAAACAACCCGTACCGAACTCGATGTCCACGTAATCGTCCTCGATAACGGGGATAACGCGGTTCACCAAGGGGACGATGACCTTCTTGCCCTTCAACCACTCGTTCTTCGGGTCATTGGGGTTGATACACATGGCCGTGTCGCCCATGATGGTCTCAGGACGGGTGGTAGCCACGATGGCGTAACGGCCCTCGGCGTCGCCTTCTACCTTATAGCGCAGGTAGTAGAGCTTGCTGTTCTCTTCCTTATAGATAACCTCTTCGTCGCTGAGGGCGGTCAATGCCTTGGGGTCCCAGTTCACCATGCGCACACCGCGGTAGATGAGGCCCTTGTTGTAGAGGTCGACAAACACCTTGATGACACTCTCGCTACGTGCCTCGTCCATGGTGAAGGCCGTGCGATCCCAGTCACACGATGCACCCAGCTTGCGGAGCTGCTTCAGGATGATGCCTCCGTGCTCGTCTGTCCACTCCCATGCGTGCTTCAAGAACTCACTGCGGGTGAGGTCGGTCTTCTTGATGCCCTGTTGAGCCAAGCGGTTCACCACCTTGGCCTCGGTAGCGATGGAAGCGTGGTCGGTACCCGGTACCCAGCAGGCGTTGTAGCCTTTCATGCGGGCACGGCGCACAAGGATGTCCTGGATGGTATTGTTGAGCATGTGTCCCATGTGGAGCACGCCCGTCACGTTGGGCGGCGGGATGACGACGGTATACGGCTTGCGTCCGTCGGGTTTTGAACTGAAAAGTTTGTTGTCCAGCCAATACTGATACCATTTGGCTTCCACATCTGCGGGATTGTACTTACTTGCTAATTCCATGTCTCTATGTCTGTTTTTTCAGGTGGGTTCTATAAATTCGCCTTGTCGAAAATTCGGTCTTTAGCCGAGATATTTTTGTCAGTTGTAGAGGAAGTGTAGCGGGCTACACGACCGATACAAATGGCAAAAAGAGCCGGATAAAGTCAAATTGGCGACAAAAAGATTAAAGTCCTCACCATCGTTAATAATCTGTTCATAATCTGTGGGAATTTATAGAACCCACCTTTAATTTGCCTTTACTTTTTTTCTGCCCTACGGGGAAAAACTTTTTTCCCTACGGGGGAGAAAAAATCTCCTTACCGAGAAGGGCTTTCGCGCCACTCGCGGAAATTTTGTGCAAAAGTACAAATAATCATTGGATTACACGATTCGTTGGGTAAACTTTTTCCCCTTTCCCCGTATTTTCGACTTGGCGCAAGGCCAATCAATGCCTTTGCTTGATGCCATTCGGAGTTTCGATGATGCCTGATTTGCGCGTGTTTTTGCGGATGGCTTTGTTCTTGTCCATCGACTCCTTGGTCTTGTAAGGCCGCTTGTGGTCGAGGTGGAGCACGATGGCCGAGTAGCAAATCTGCTTCGACTTGATGCCGAGGTTGAAAAGGCGCTCGCCAAACTCGCGATCCTGTCCGCCATAGTGCATCTCCTCGTTGTAGCCGTTGATGCGCATCATGTCGGCTCGCCAACCAGAGGCGTTGCACCCATTCCAGGTGGCACCACGCGGAGTGATGTGGTTCATCAGGCGGGTGAACGTGCGGTTCTTCACCAGCTTCGTGCATTTGAAGTTCATCTTCAGCCCTTGGCTCTTGAGCCAGTCAAGGACAAAGGCTCGTTCAGTGGCGACATCTTCCTGTGTCAGTGCCCGACTGATGTCCATCGGCAACTTGAAGTAGCCACCAGAGAGGAAATAACCCTCCTCGGCATACGCCTCATGCGTGGCGATGAAGTCCTTGCGGGGCACACAATCCTGGTCGGTAAAGATAAGATATTCACTTTCAGCGGCCAACAGGGCCTTGTTCAATATGCGCGACTTCTCGAATCCTTTATCCTCGTGCCACACGTGTTTGATGGGCAATCTGTCGCGAAAACTGTCGATTAACTGGCGGGTGTCGTCACGCGAGCCATCGTCGGCAATCACTATTTCATCGGCCGGACGAGTTTGGTACAGATATCCCCACAAGGTCTTTTCCAACCAAGCGGGATTGTTGTACGTCGAAATGACGATGCCGATAGTCTTTGGTTTATTCATACGTTGTCTAAAGATTCTTATGAAATTCTACCACGGCCTCGATGCCCTTGCGGAAGATGTCGAGGCGGAAATTCTCGTTGGGCGAATGGATGGCGTCGCTCTCCAAGCCGAATCCCATCAGGATGGTCTTCGTGCCGAGGATGCGCTCGAAATCGGCAATGATGGGGATGCTTCCACCGCGACGTACGGCCAACGGTTGCTTGCCGAAGGCTTTGGCAAAGCCCTTTTCAGCGGCTTGATAGGCCGGCAGGCTGATGGGGCATACGTATCCCTGGCCACCATGCATGGGAGTGACCTTCACCTTCACGCTCTTCGGAGCTATCTGTTGCAGATAGTCGGCCATCAGTTGGCTGATTTTCTCGTGGTCTTGGTTGGCCACCAGGCGGCAACTGATTTTGGCAAATGCCTTGGAGGGGAGCACCGTTTTACTGCCTTCGCCCGTGTAGCCTCCCCAAATGCCGCAGATGTCGAAGGCGGGGCGGCAACTGTTTCGCTCCAACGTACTGTAGCCGGCTTCGCCTTGCAATTCGTCCACTCCGATAGCCGCCTTGTAAGCTGCTTCGTCAAAGGGGATGTGGGCAATCATGTCGCGCTCGGCTTCGGGCACGGGCAACACGTCGTCGTAGAAGTGAGGCACGGTGATGCGTCCCTCTTCGTCCACCACTTGAGCCAACATTTTGCATAAGGTGTTGATGGGGTTTGCCACGGCTCCACCAAAGTGGCCGGAGTGGAGGTCGCGATTAGGCCCTGTCACCTCCACCTCCCAATAGGCCAAACCACGCAAACCGGTGGTGAGCGAAGGCAGGTCGGCACCCAGCATCGAAGTGTCTGACACCAGGATGATGTCGGCCTTCAACAACTCGCGGTGCTTTTCGAGGAAGGCTCCCAAACTGGGTGAACCTATCTCCTCCTCGCCTTCGAAGATGAATTTCACGTTGTGCTTCATCTCACCCTGCTTCACCAGGTATTCAAAGGCTTTCACCTGAATGAAGCCCTGTCCCTTGTCATCGTCGGCACCACGCGCCCAAATGCGTCCATCGCGCACCTCGGGCTCAAACGGAGCACTATTCCAAAGCTCCAACGGCTCGGCAGGCATCACGTCGTAGTGGGCATACACCAACACCGTGGGAGCTTCGCCATCCACCATATACTCGGCATAAACCAACGGATTGCCATCGGAAGGCATCAACTCCGCCTTTTGTGCGCCTGCTTGCAAAAGCAGTTCACACCAGCGGTGCGCACAACGCTCCATATCCTCCTTGTGTTGGGGAAGGGCGCTGATACTGGGGATACGAATCAAGCTGAACAATTCGTCCAACATTCGCCCCTCGTTCTCTTGAATATATTGCTTAATTTCCATACTTGATTTATTTCTTGGGGCGAAGATAATGCAAGCTGAGGGAAGAACAAAATAATTCGGCCTCTTTTTTCTCACAAAAGCGGGATTTTGTTCAAGCCGAGCACTCCTTTTCCAGCAAGCGCAATGCGTCCGCATGTACTTTTTACACCATTTTTGTTCGTTTTTAGGTATAAAATGTTCGGAAATCAAGGAAAAACACTACCTTTGCGCCCATAGAGAAGAAAAAGCAATGAACAGAGTCCTTATCACCTTCCTGTTTTCGGCATTTGCCTTGTTGGGCATGTCGGAAGAGCAACGTGCCTCCATCAGACACTTGACAAGACAAAACGGCCTCACAAACGACCGGGTCACGGTGTTGGAGCAAGACCATCATGGCTACATCTGGGCAGGCACGGAAAACGGATTGAACCGCATCAGCGGACACGAAGTCTACACGTGGGAATACCCCGGCCATCCGTTGCACAACATCCACGTGAGCGACATCGAAACCGACGAGAAGGAAAACTGCCTGTGGATTTTCACCCCCCAAGGATTGGCCGGATGCATCGACTTGGCACAAAACCGGCTGATTGAGCATGCGCCCGATGAAGCCGACTCGCTTCTCTATTTTCATCACAAAGGGCAACTCTACATGTGGCAATACGGCCCCACCCGACGGTGTGTCCGGACACGAATAAACAAAGGCCGGCTGGACACCCAAGTTTTCGACAAGGAGGTCTCCGACATCCACACCGATGAAGAAGGCGGCGACTGGCTATTGACCGGGCGGGGATTGTACCTGAACGGACTTGAAGAAAAACTGCGAGGGTCGGACAGTGTGACCCACATCACCACCTATCGAAACATCTGCCTGGCCGTGACACCAAACGGAGTGCTTGCCTACAACCACTCACGGCGCGTCGTGCGTCGCACACCTTTTCCAAAGACCTATCGCAACGCCAACCAATGCACCGACTTGGCCACATGGGGCGACCAGCTGCTCATCTTCACTCCTGAAAAGACAATCGCCTACCACATTCTGGAAGGCACCTTCTCTGCTCCGACGAACTGGCAATTGAAGAATGGCCAAACCCTCCCCCAAAACGGCAAACATGTCTACGCTTACGACGGACAAGGGAAACTTATGCGGTTCGGAGAGGGAGGCGCCGTGCATTCGTTGCAACTGATGCCGACAGAGGTCGCCCGCCAGTCAAGCGGGAGGATGCCACAGGTCTCAGTCATGAACGCCACCACCGAAGCCATTGCCACCTACGGCAACGGTCTATACCTCCTCAATGTGGAGACGGGGAAAAGCACCCATTTCCGCCAAGAGGAGCCACACGGTTTTGTTCGCGACAATCGCATACACTCCCTGCTGACCGACCACACCGGTTGCCTGTGGATAGCCACCGAACAAGCCGGAGTCACCTGTCTGCCTCCTATTGAAAAGAGCGAAACACAGGCAATCCTGTCCGCCAAAAACGCTCCTCACCCACGCATCAACCTCGTGGTTGTCGACGGCGAAGAGCGTCTCATGAGCACCGATGAAATGGAACTTTCTTACACTCACAACAATGTAGAGTGGCACTTCTCCTGCATGGCATACGACCAGCTTGATGCAACACAATACCAATACTACCTGACAGGAGTGGACAGCACCTGGCAATCTCCCACCCACAACCACAAAGCCATCTACAAGGACTTGCCACCCGGGCGATACCAATTTCACGTGAGAGCCAGCCTCGATGGTCTACATTGGGGAAGCGAAGCCACCCACACCATCGTGATAGACGAACCATGGTGGAGCCAATGGCCGGCCTATCTGGTCACGCTGGCTATCTTTGCGGCAATGGGGCTGTTCCTCTACTTCATCGTACACCAATTCATCCACCCCGAAAGAGCGACAAGCGACAAAGGGCAAGCGTCAAGCAATGAACAACAGACCTCAAGCAACAAAGGGCAAGCGCCAAACAACGAACAAAAAGAGCCAAGTAACGAGCAGCAAGCGTTAAGTAACGAGCAGCAAGCGTTAAGTAACGAGCCACAACCCATCAGTCACAATCCGCAAACCATGCGTAGCGTAACGACCGATGAAATCGAAAAAAGCACCGTCCCCACCCTTACGGCCAAGGAGGTCCGTTTCAAGCAACAACTGGAAGCCACACTGGCCGAACACATCGAGGACACCGACTTCACCACCGAGCAATTTGCCACACTGATGGGGTTGAAGCGCACCCAATTCTACAACAGGGTGAAACACATCACAGGTCTGTCGCCCATAGAGCTGACACGCAAAGCACGTCTGGAGCACGCCGCCCATTTGCTGATAGAGTCCGACTTGAACATCGACGAAGTGCGCGAACGTTGCGGATTCACCAACTCCACCAATTTCTACAACTACTTCAAGCAACATTTTGGCATGACTCCTCGCCAATATCGGCAAAGTGCCCGATAATGTTATAAAAAGGGAGAGCGCACCATCATTCAAGCACCTAATATTTTAGGCACGGATTACACGGATTAACGCGGATTTATATTTACCTGAAGGTTATAATATCCGCGTTAACCCGTGTAATCCGTGCCTGAAATCATATTTGACGTTAGAAATCCACCTTCACACCAGCGAAAAACGAGCGGGGAAGGCCGGGACCATACATGTAGCCGGCGTCGCGCAGTTCGCCCTTGTCGAAGTCGTCCTGATAGGCATTGAAGATGTTCTGCACGCCTGCATTCACTTGGAGAGCCGAGCCACCGCCAAGGTCGAAATCGTAGCTGAGCTTGAAGTTCAGGTCGAAGAAGTCGGGTGTCTCCACCGCAATGTCTTCGGGGACATATCCGGCCACGTGCTGCATCAGCATGCTACCCGTGTAGGTGCCCGAGAAGGCGGCGGTCAGGGGCTTGATGGGGGTGTAGCTCAAGGTAAAATATCCGTAAGCTTCGGGGGTACGGGCAATGCGTTTTTCAGCCTTGGCCGTCTCGCTCCATTGCTCGGGTTCCTTGTATTCGCTCTTCTGGAAGGTGGCACCGGCCTGCAGCTGCACTTTGTTCTGATAAGCCAACTTTCCCTCCAGTGTCACACCATAGACGTCGGCTCCCGATGCATTGTGGCGCTCCAGCGTGAGGATGCCGTTTTCGTGGTTCTTCTCGCGCAGGGCAAACACATCGTTCAGCGTTGTATAGAATCCCTCGACGAGGAGGTTTCCTTGGAAATCGCCCCAGCGTTGGTACAGGTCGGCCGAGAGGCTGAAGCTGTGCGACTTTTCCTCCTGCAGGTCGTTGGCCAGTTCAATCATGGACACACCACCGCCTACGGCTTCGATGTGGAGGTCCTCGTCAAAGGCTTGTGGAGCGCGGAATCCGGCCGAGTAGCTGGCGCGGAAGTTGATGTTCTCCGAAGGGTTGAAGCGCACGTTGGCACGAGGGCTGAAGATGAGTCCGTCGATGAGGTTATGCTTGTCGAAACGGCCACCGATGAGGAAACTCCACTGGTCATTCTTCCACTCGTTCTGCAGGAACATGCTGCTGATGTGCACCGTCTGCTCCAGTTCGCGGCCATAGCCCCACATGTTGTCCTCCAGCGCATCGCGGTTATACTCCACGCCTCCCGTGAAGGTGGCGGGCATGAAGAGAAAACGGTCGAAGTTGTAGACATACTGTCCGCCCACCACGGTCGTAAGGTCGGTGGTGGCACCGTAGGCATTGGGGTCGCGTCCGGCACCGTAGTAGCTCTGACGGTCGATGTGTTGGGCCGATGCATAGAGGCTCAAGTGGTGCTTCTCGTTGGGGCTGAAGTAATCGAACTTCATGCCTCCGCCGTTGATGCTGTGCTCGGTCTGCTCGGCAATGTTGGCCTGGTGAGGAGGCAAATCCAACGAGTCGCCACCCCGGCGATACTCCTCAATGTGGTGATATTCAAAAGAGAGTTTGCTGTACATACTTGTCTTCACGTATGAGCGGAATCCCACCGTCTGCTGGTGCAGTTCGCACAGTTCGCTGTAGCTGTCGCCGTTGGCATCGTAGGCCTGTCGCTGGCGGTTTTGGCCGAAAATGAAGAGTCCCGCCTTGCGGTTGTCGGTCACCAGTGAAGCGTTCAGCGTGGTGCTGTGGTCCATCGAACCGTCGATAGACATGGTCGTGTGGGCCAGTTGTCCGCTGTTGCGCAACGGTTCTTTGGTAATGATGTTGATGGTTCCGGCAATGGCAGACGAGCCGAACAGGGCCGAACCGCCACCGCGCATCACCTCCACACGCTCTACCATGTTGGCCGGAATCTGCTCCAGTCCGTACACACCCGACAGGGCACTGAAGATGGGGCGCGAGTCAATCAGTATCTGTGTGTAAGGGCCTTCCAGGCCATTGATGCGTACCTGCTGGAAACCACAGTTCTGGCAATTGTTCTCCACACGCACACCCGGTTGGAAATTCAGTCCCTCGGCCAGCGTGGGCGACGTGGTGGTCTCGAACAGACGGGTATCTATCACATTAATTAAGGTAGGAGCCATGCGGCGCGATGTCTCGTTACGGTTGGCCGACACCACCACACCATCCAATGCAATCAGGTCCTCCGTTATGGTGAAGTTCTCTTCCAAGGTTTTCCCCTTCTTGGTCTTCACTTCACGTGCCTCGGTCTTGTACCCCAATGTGGCCACCTCCATGGTGAAGGTCCCCTCGGGCAGGTTCTTCAGGAAGTAGTGACCGCTCTCATCGGTGGTCGTACCAATGGTGGTACCTTTCAGGGTTACATTCACAAAAGGCACGTGTTGTCCGCTCGCGGCATCAATCACGTGTCCCACAATATTCGCATCGCTGCGATTCACCTTGGCGTGGCTATGTCCCTGATGACTCTGAGCCACTACCGACACGGTGGACATCATGCACATCATGGTCCACCATACGAATAATTTTCTCATGCTTTATACGTTGTTTTAGTTCTCTTTTTACCCATTATTTAGTATTTCGGCTGCAAAATTACTGCTAATCCTCTAAACGGGAAATACCCAAAATTAGTTATAATTAAGTGAAGAGTACCTAAAAAGCATTAAGCAAAAGGGGGAATATAGCAAAACACAGCGCCTAATTCATGTACCTCCGTCGAGAGTACTATTTATAAAACAGAATAAAATTACACAATAATGTAAAGAATACATAATCAACACAATACAATTAGGCAAGAATTTCATAAAATCATATTTGGTTGCATGAAATTACAAATATGTTGCATAAGTTTTGTATATTTGCAGCCAAATAACAAAAATATGAATAATTCGGACAATGAAATACATAGCTACCCTATTTTTAGTACTGATGACCCTAGCGTTTGTGGTCTGCGGCTTTCTGTTGTGGAGACGCCGGCATGAACCGCAGGATTACTCACGTACCATTCAGGCACTCTTCTGCTGGGTGTCTGCCTTTTTTACTTTGACATTCATCTTCCGTACCTGGTTGGGTACTACTACGGCCGATAGCGCTTTCTTCGAGCCGGAGCACACGTTTGTGCCTTTTCTGATGCAGATGACATTTTTCCTCTATCCGCTGGAGGTC
>JAFTYI010000058.1 GCA_017464815.1 Bacteroidaceae bacterium
ATGCTAAATTATGTTTTAAAATACTCTACAAAGATACAAAATATAATTGACTTATGCAACATTTATATGTCTAGAATACAAGAATATGCAATAATTAAAATAATAACAAACAAGGTAAAATATATAATGCGTTTGCCCTGAACTTACTGAACTTATAACTTCATCACAGATGTGATTAAGTCTGGTCACGGATGTGAGCAAACTTAATCACGGATGTGAAAAGGGTTAATCACGGATGTGAAAAGGGTTAAAAGTCTTGGATTTCGAGGGAAAATGTTGTATCTTTGTGGGTGTAAACCAATAGAGTATGTGCTATGGCAATCAATTATGAATTTTACGAGAGTCCTAATCCGCAGAAGGATGGAAAGAGGACGTTTCATGCCCGCGTGGTGGGCTTCAACAGGGTGAGTACGGACAAGTTGGCACAGGAGATTCAGGAGGAGTGTTCGCTGACAAAGGCGGATGTGAAGGCCGTCCTGGTGGCTTTGGCCGACAAGCTGGCGATGCACTTGGGCGAGGGCAGCAAGGTGTTTCTGGAGGACATCGGTTACTTCCAGGTGAACCTGAAGTGTGGCAAGGAGGTGGCGGATGCTGAGGGGATGAAGCGTGCGGGCGTGTCGTTCAAGTCGGTGTCGTTCAGGGCCGATGCCGAGCTGAAGAAGAAGATGAAGGCAAAGAAGGTGCAGCGCTCGCGCATAAGCCGACATTCGTTGCCGCTGACTGAGGAGCAGATTGATGAACGGTTGACGGAGTACTTTGCCACGAACCCTGTCTTGACGAGGCATAAGTTTCAGTTTCTGTGCCAACAGGTGCAGTCGACGGCAGGGCGCATCATTCGCCAGTTGGTGGAGGCGGGCAAGCTGAGGAATATCTCTTCGCCGCGCAATCCGGTGTATGTGCCTGCCGAGGGATTCTATGGAAGGTGAGGCGTGAGGCGGGGAATGTGAGGCGTGGAGTGTGACGTGTCTCCAGCTCCGCTTTTGTGGGGATTAAACCTTTGGCGGCGGTGGTTGTTATATCGGGAGAAACTTGATATAATGCTTATTGTTTATGGAAAAAAGACAACTGACTGCTGCCAACGGACGGCCGGTGGCTGATAACCAGAACACGCAGACGGTGGGGACGCGAGGCCCCGTCGTGATGCAAGACCCGTGGCTCATCGAGAAGTTGGCACACTTTGACCGCGAGGTGATTCCCGAACGACGGATGCACGCCAAGGGGTCGGGGGCTTACGGCACGTTCACCGTCACGCATGACATTACGGCTTACACGCGTGCCGCCATCTTCAGCGAAGTGGGGAAACGGACGGAGTGCTTCGTGCGCTTCTCCACCGTGGCGGGCGAGCGGGGTGCGGCCGATGCAGAGCGCGACATACGGGGATTTGCCATGAAGTTCTATACCGAGGCGGGCAATTGGGACTTGGTGGGGAACAACACGCCTGTTTTCTTCCTGCGCGACCCCCTGAAGTTTCCTGACTTGAACCATGCCATCAAGCGCGACCCAAGGACGAACATGCGCAGTGCATCGAACAACTGGGACTTCTGGACACTGTTGCCCGAGGCGCTGCATCAGGTGACCATCACCATGAGCCCGCGCGGCATTCCCCGTTCGTATCGCCACATGCATGGATTTGGCAGCCACACCTACAGTTTCATCAACAAGGAGAACAAGCGCACGTGGGTGAAGTTTCATCTGCGCACGTTGCAAGGCATTGAGTGCCTGACTGATGAGGAGGCCGAGGCCATTGTTGCCAAAGACCGCGAGTCGCACCAGCGCGACCTCTACAAAAGCATTGAGCGGGGCGACTTCCCGCGTTGGCTTTTCCAGGTGCAACTGATGACGGAGGAGCAGGCTGACACGTATCGCATCAACCCGTTTGACCTGACGAAGGTGTGGCCGCATGGCGACTTTCCCTTGCACGACGTGGGCATCCTGGAGCTGAACCGCAACCCCGAGAACTACTTTGCCGAGGTGGAGCAGTCGGCGTTCAACCCCATCAACACGGTGGATGGCATCGGTTTCTCGCCCGACAAGATGTTGCAAGGCCGCCTTTTCTCCTATGGCGATGCACAGCGCTACCGGTTGGGAGTGAACCTGGAGCAGATTCCGGTGAACCGTCCGCGTTGTCCCTTCCATGCCTATCACCGCGATGGCGCCATGCGTGTGGACGGCAACTACGGAGGCACGAAGGGTTACGAGCCGAACAGCTATGGCGAGTGGCAGGACAATCCTCACCTGAAAGAGCCGCCTTTGAAGGTGGCGGGCGAGGTGTACAACTACAACGAACGGGAGTATGACGATGACTATTACAGCCAACCCGGCGACCTCTTCCGCCTGATGCCGCCCGAGGAGCAGCAGTTGCTCTTCGACAACACGGCGCGTGCCATGGGCGATGCCGAACTGTTCATCAAGCAGCGCCACGTGCGCAACTGCCATCGTGCCGACCCTCGCTACGGAGCCGGTGTGGCACAGGCGTTGGGCATCGATTTGCAGGAGGCGCTGGATGAAGAGTGAAGAGGGGAGGGGAATAGGGAATTATTAGTGTCCGCTAAACAGAAACAATTCCCTATCCTTGAGTATCTTAGATGTGGACAAGCCCCTTTTATGCCCACTGACGGTCTCTTGTCATTCTGAACGAAGTGAAGAATCTGTAAACGTCAGCAAAAACTAAAGCACACGTTATCAGATTCTTCACTTCGTTCAGAATGACAGAGACGGCATAAA
>JAFTYI010000049.1 GCA_017464815.1 Bacteroidaceae bacterium
AATACGTGGTGCAGACCGAAATCTCGTGGTGGATTTACGTGGGCATCTTCCTGCTCGTGGCTCTGCTCGTTGCCCTCTGCATCGGTTGGCGCGTGTGGAAGACGGCCACCGCCCGCCCCGCGGATGAGATTTGCAAAGGGTAAGCCCCCCTCAATCCCCCCCAAGGGGGGAAGAGCGAACTAAAGAAACTACGAACTGTTTCTTTCAGGGAATGAATTCTTAACGTTCCTTAAAAACATTGCATCTACTATTAAAATAGTTGCACAGTATTTCAGCACCGTTTACCTTTGCCACCGATAAGAGTGAAGAGCTCATAATCAGTTCGAGCATAGCTCTCATCAGCTTACGCAGTTATCATTCATAATTAAAAGGAAATGAACCTCGACACCAAACACCGAAGCCTCACCAAGTCGGAATTGCACTTGATGAACCTCTTGTGGGACAAGGGGGAGGCCACCGTCAACGACCTGTTGGAACTGATGCCCGAGCCGCGCCCGGCCTACACCACGGCCCTCACCGTGATGCGCGTGTTGGCCAGCAAAGGCATCGTGAAAGCCAGTCCGGGAAGTGGGAAAGCCCACGTCTACACTCCCATCATGACCCGCGAGGAATACACCACCGGCTTCATGGAGGAGACACGCAACACACTGTTCAAAGGCTCCTTCTCGGCCTTGCTCTCTTTCTTCGCCGAACGGGAGCGGCTGGCCGCTGACGAAGTGGAACGCATTGTGGCGTTGCTGAGGAAAAACCAGCAGCCCCCCTCTAACTCCCCCAAAAGGGTGGAGGATTAGAAATGCATGAAGAACAATCTCCAAAGAACTGACTCAGAACTTATAAATCATAATTCATAATTACCATGACCTCTTCTATTCTGTTGATAGCAGGCCGTTTCCTGCTGGCATCGGCCTTGCTAATGGCCCTCTACTGGGTCGTGTGGCGCAAGCAAGCCACCTATCGCGCCAAGCGCACGTATCTGCTCACCATGCCCGCCGTGGCACTGGCCATTGCCCTGTTGCAAGTGGAGGTGTACAAGCCCGAGCCGGTGGTGGTGGAAATAACGACTGAACTCTCTGGACCCTCCCCCATCCCCTCCCAGGGGAGGGGCGTAGATACACCTCCCATTATGAACTTACCCACAGGGGAAATGGCAGATACAGAGCTTGCATCCAACCAACTCATAGAGGACGAAGCAAGTAGTGCCACCCTCTCTGAAGGACAAAGCATTCCACTCCCTCCCCTTGGGGAGGGCAAGGGGTGGGGTCCATGGAGTCCGTGGGGCTTCGGTCTGCTCTATTCCCTCATCGTCCTCATGCTGTGCATCCCCTTCGTGGTAAACGTGGCAATGGTGCGCCGCCTGCGCAGAGGCGCGCATGAAGAGCGGGACAAGGCCAACGACATTTGCATCCTGACGGGCGAAGACGTAAAAGCTCCTTTCTCGTTTCACCGCACCATCTTCCTGCCGCAGTGTCTCACCGAGGCACAACGCCGCATGATACTGGCCCACGAGCGGGGCCACATCCTGCACCGCCACTACATCGACGTGTGGGTGGCCGAGGCAGTGACCCGCCTCCTGTGGTTCAACCCCTTCCTGTGGTGGGCGCGTCAGGAGCTGCGCAACGTGCATGAGTTCGAGGCCGACAGCGACGTGCTTGGCACGGGCGAAGACGTCTATGCCTATCAGGCCATCCTCATAGAGGAGGTGCTGCACGGCGACGTGGTGATAGCCAACGGCTTCAACCACTCCTTCATCCGCCGCCGCTTCATCGAGATGCTACAGAGCACCAACCACCGCATGACCTCCTTAGGCAAGGCGGGCACTACGGCATGGATGATGCTCGTCATTGCCCTGATGTGTTGCACCGTGAGCGAGGCGGAGACCATCTACAAGAAGGTGGAAACACAATCGGACATTTCTCAAGGGGGAGTGGCAGAACGTCCGCAACCTGTTATCATTGAACATACGGAAAGAAAAGGAAATACCACAGGCTCAGACACGCCACTCCCCACCTTTGAGGAAAAGAGAGACTCCCTTTTGTGGGCACACGCTAATTCCGTCCCTACCGACTTCAAGATCAGCATCAGAATGAAGTCGAAAGAGGAACAGAAATTGTTTGAGAGATTCATGGGGAACTGGCTTACCATTGTAGACCACAATGGATGGTTGGAAAGAGGCGAGATTCCCACACACGAAAGTCTGACAGAAGAGGAGGAGAGAAACTGTATAGTAAAGGCTAGGGAACACTTCCGTAAAAAATTGACGCAAACGCTCTCTCAAATAGATGCCCCTCTGCGCGACACATTAAATCAGTTCTTAGAAAAGTTCGGACTGGACTTTGTACTGCCAAAGGGAAAAGGTTTCATGGTAGTATACACACAAGAAAATGGAGAACCTAAATTTTGGGGAAGACCCGAGCAAAAGAATGAAACCGCCCCTGCTGACAGCGGACAATGGGTGCAGGCCGTGACCATCCAACCGCAAAAATACGTGACGCAAGCCCTCTCCCAACTGAGTGAAGAACATGCCGGAATGCTGTTGCAACTCTTCAGCACCATGAACTCCATCGGAGAGATTACCACGGAGCAGTACGAATCATTGGAGAAAGCCTACCCGCCCGGCGCACTGCCCAGTCTGGACAGCATCAACAGCAACGTGCGCGAGATAAAGAAATCGCTGAACACGCTGATGTTAGAGGGTATGACGGGGATGCAGACCGGACTGCGGAAACGGCTGATGGACATGTTGCAGGAGCGGGGGCTGGACACACTCACCTCAGCCCCCAGGGAGAGAAGAGCATCGACCCGCGTCTCCTTCTCAAGAAGGGGCGATGCACAGGATCCCCACTACCGCATGAGCGAATACGAGGAGTTGGCCAAGACGGACGTCACGGTCAAAAGGCACTACAGCACCCTGATGGCCACCATCAAGGTGGTGCAGAGCCATCGCCAGGCAACCCTCGCCAACAAAGGGCTGACCCTTGACGAGGCCGAGCGACGCATCAGGGAGTTCACTCAAAAGACATTCTCTAACGCAGGCATCACCTTGGAACCCAACGGTGGCTACCGCCTGTCCGACGGCACACTGGTGGTGGAGGACGGCGAGGGAGGCCCGCTGCCCGAGCAAGCCCCCGAGGTGGCAACCCCGAAGGCCCACATGCTGGATGTGCATCTGCCCACGGCCCCCTTTACCTTTGACGAGTACCAACAGATGACACCCAAGCTCCAGCTGGTGCGCCATGCACAGGAGACCCACCTCATCTGTTACGAGTGTCCACAGCAGGACAAGGAGACCATCGGCCTGCACCGCGGAATGTACCTGACGGACACCGACACGGGCGACAAGTACATGCTGCGCCGTGTGCAGGGGATAGACGACGGCGTGTGGAGCGTGGAGGTAAACAACTACAACCAAGTGCCCCTGCAAGTGACCTACGTGTTCCCACCCTTGGGCACAAGAGTGAAGGAGGTGACCGTGAACTTCCCCCACAAGAGCAACGAGACCCACCGGGTGAAAAGCATCGAAGCGGCTCAGGTGAAGGTCATCAGGGACAACGCCCTGTGGGCCGCCTGCATCAATCCCGTGGAAGGTGACGGCAAGCCGGAGAACAGCATCCCCTCTATGAAGCGCGACAAGTCGCCCAACTACGACGTGCAGAACAGTCACACCTACCCCGTCTACACTGGTGTCCACACTACCCGCCAACAGGTGTTCCACCACGAGAAAGACCACTACCGCGTCTACCGCGGCAAGGGATGCACCTACGTGACGGCCACCTACAAGGTGCGCATGGACTGGGAGTTTTTCAACTTCAGCAACGAAATGATGCTCATCGACCCCACCACGGGCAACCGCTACATGGTGGCCGGCATGGAGCACTTCCCCCTGAACACCCACTTCTGGGTGAACGGGCAACAGGGTGAATACATCCGCTTCGTGCTCGTGTTTCCCGAACTGCCCGAGAGCGTGACCACCGTCGACCTGTTCCAAGGAGGAGGACAGCGCCAAGCCATGAGCAACCTGGCCAGCCGCTACCGAGGACTGGCCGTACAGAGAGAGTACACCCCGACTGACAAAGAGAAGCAGGGAAGAGTGATTTATTAGCCCCCCTCAATCCCCCGAAGGGGGAGGAAGAAAGTGAAGAGTGAAGAATCCTATACTGAGACTATCATGAAACGACTATCCATTACCATCACAGCCATGTTGGCCACCCTGCTGATGGCCACGGCACAGACACCGGCCGACTCGTTGGCACGGTTTGTGAAGGGCATCAATGCCTTCAACCAGCTCTACACGCAGGAAAGGGTGTATCTACACTTCGACAACACGGGCTACTTCATGGGCGAAACTATCTGGTTCAAAGCCTACGTGATGAACTCCTCCACCCTGGAGGCTACGGACATGAGCCGCGTGCTCTACGTGGAACTGCTCACCCCCGAAGGACGCATCATCACTTCGCAGAAGCTGAAGATTGAGAAGGGACAAGCCCACGGGCACCTGCCCCTGACGGATGTGCTGCACGCGGGCTTTTACGAGGTGAGGGCCTACACCCGCATGATGCTCAACTGGGACAAGGAGCTGATGTTCTCGCGCGTGTTCCCCATCTTTGATGCTCCGCAGGAGGAGGGGAAAGAGATGTACGCCACCCCCACCATCACCCGCTTCCCCGGCAGGCAGAAGGTGCCCTACCAGCGCGACGAGACACCATCGATGAAGAGGCTCAACCTCGACTTCTTCCCCGAAGGAGGACGACTGACCGAGGGACTGGAGTCGGCCATCTACTTCAAAGCAACTGACAAACAGGGCCAAGCGGCCGAGGTGAGTGGCATCCTCGTCGACAGCCACAACCGGCAAGTAGCCACACTGAGCACCCTCCACCAGGGAATGGGCAAGTTCACCCTCACCCCACAAGCGGGAGAGAGCTACAAGGCCCAGGTGGAATGGAATGGCCGTAGCCACACCTTTGACCTGCCCGTAGCACAACCCACGGGTTATGCCCTGACGATGGAAGAGCGGGACAGCGAGCTGACAGTGCGACTGGCCCGACGGGAAGAGGACACCCGCGAAATGGGCCTCAGCGTGATGGAGCGTGGCAACATCGTGCAATTCACCCACGTGACATGGGACGAAGAGGGGCGCGCCACTGTCAGCATCCCCAAGGAGCGGATGCAGGGCGGCGTGTTGCAAATCACCCTGTTCGACACTCAAGGGCACATCCATGCCGAGCGGCTGGCATTCGTCCGCCCCCAGAATGGCATCCTCATGAGCTGCCACGCCAGCAAGCCACGCTATGCTCCCCACGAGGTGGTGGAGATGGACTTCCTGGTGAGCGACCGCCATAACTATCCCGTGGAGACCTCCTTCTCGTTGTCGGTGCGCGATGCGGCCTACGACACACCCCACAACCGCACAGCCTCGCAGGCCGAGGCCAACCTGCTGTTGGGGTCGGACCTGAAGGGGTTCATCCACGACATCGACTACTACTTCGAAGCCGACGACCCTGAGCACCGCACGGCACTTGACCTGCTGATGGGTACCCACGGCTACCGCCGCCACGACTGGAAACTGATGAGCCGCCCGGAAGAGTTCCGCCCACAGCACTTTATCGAAGAGGGCATTCTGGTGATGGGCGAACTGCGCTCGACATTCCTCAACCGCGTGAAGGATAGCGTGGAGATAGACATCACCCTATGGAGCAACAACGGCCAAGTGAAACGGGGCAAGGCACTGACCGACTCGCTGGGCCACTTTGCCTTCATAGCCGAGGACTTCACCGGCCGATGGAACATGTACATCAACACCAAGGAGGATGGCAAGAACAAAGAGATGAGTGTGCGGCAGGACAAGACTTTTGCCCCACAAGGGCGCCTCTACTACCCGACCGAGAGCCTGCTGTTCAAGGAGTCGGAGCAGCGCGACCCGCTGACCAACCCCATCGTGGAACTGTCGCCCGACACCCTGTTGGCCGACGAAAACTCCAAGAACTGGGAGAACCTGCTGCCCACCGTGAAGGTGGAGGCCAAGCAGCAGTGGAGACAGTGGTCGCACCGCCGCTGGCAAAACATCATCTACGACATGGAGGAAGAGATACTGCGCACCGACGAGACGGGCGAAGACTATCTGGAATACCTTCCCCAATGGCTGGCCAAGACAAACCCCTACTACAACGACATGAACAATACCTACAAGGCCCGCAAGGTGTTGTTCTGTTACCGGTGGAACTACAGCAAGTTTGCCTACAGGCGCATCACCGACATCAACAATATCTCCATCGACGAGGTGGAGGCCATCTCCATCAGCGACAAGCCCATCAGTGTCATGAGGGCGATGAATGAAGAGCCTAATCTGAGAGGCATCAACATGGTTGCCCATTCCTATGTGGTCATCACCGTATTCCTCAAGGACAAGTACTTCAACCGCATGGGCAAGGAAAAACTGGGCCAGCGGCTGACCAAGTTGCAGGGCTACTCGCCCGAACGGCAGTTCTACATGCCCGACTACAGCGAAGCCGCTCTGCCCGACGAGAAGGACTACCGCCGCACCCTCTATTGGAACCCCAACGTGCAGACCGACAGCAACGGCGAGGCTACCGTCAGCTTCTACAACAGCACCACCTGCCAACAGATGCGGGTGAGTGCAGCCACCGTGACGGCCGACGGCCTGATGGGAAACTTGGAAGAATAACAATCATTTGCGCGCATGTGGCCGGGAAACGTCGTGAGATGTTTTCCGGCTCTTCGTTTTAAGATGCGTCAGTCATGGACTATGGAGGTCCACGCTTACAGTCCAGTAGTCAAGTTGTGGACTTCCATAGTCCATCTTCTTCGTGTCGGGAGGGCGTCTCCACCGTCCATCAGTACTCCTTAGCCAACCAATGGGAGAAGAAGTAATCATACACACGATAACCTTCCTCAGAAAGGATGACCCAATCGTGTTTCAACAAAGGCTTCAATGCCGACTGGACAGAGCTGGCCGACTGGAGGTTGTATTTCTTTATGAAAGCAGCCGAAGTGATATTCTTTGCAACTCCCTCTTTTGCTATGGCCTGCAAAAGCACACGTTGCTTGGTTGACAGGTTGGCCAGCAATTCCTTGTAACTGGACTCCTGCACCCACACCACATTCCGAAAAGCAGTCTCAAACTTATCCATCCCGCACAATTCGTCATGAGCTGTCATTGAGAAGAGTTCGTTCATCAACACTTGTACAAACCACGTGTATCCATCGAAAGCCTCATACACACGCTTTACCAGTTCACGCTCTATCCGCTTGCCACGTTCTTCGAAAAGGCGTGTGGCAAAGTCGGCATACACCTCCATACTTATAGGAGCAAGTCCCATGCTGATGGCACTCTGATAGAAAGGTTTGGATGACGAATTGAACATATTGCTCATCAAATGGCGTTTACTTCCCGAGAAGATAAAGACAGTCTGTTTGCATTGCTGAATTTTGGAACGCAACAATGCCTCCACATTCTTCTCTTCATAAGTGCCTATCTGTTGGAATTCGTCTATCGCCACAACGCATGGTTTGTCAGCAGCCTCCAAATAGGCAAAGATTTCATCCAACGTGTTCAAAGGCATCTGTATATCCCCCAAGCCAATGTCGAAAGCGGGTTCTCCTGTAATGGCATCCAACTTGAACCCCACACGCAACGACGCAATAGCCTGGAAAAAGCGTTCAGCCCACACCGTCTTACGCGGTTTCAGTTCTTCATAAATTGCTTTCCCTAACAAATAGACGAACTCCCTCATTGAAGTGGTAGCATAAATGTCTATAAAGAACGTGTAAAAATCTGCGTGAATGCGCTCTTGATTAAAACAATGACGAATAAGCCCGGTTTTACCCAAACGACGCGGTGAAATCAGTGCGACATTGCGACCGTTTTCGATTTGTTTCACCAAGAAATCCGTTTCTTCCTTACGGTCACAGAAGTATCTTTCTGAAACATATTTACCTACAACAAAGGGATTTAGCAGCACATTCTCTTGCATAAAGACCAACAGTTTTAAATTTTATTGCAAATATAATAATTATATTCTCAATAAACGCTGTTTCTTGCAAGAATTTTAAAGAAAAGTCCCCAACACCTCATCCACCCGGCAGTCGTGCGGCTCGTGGGGAATCTCCTCGGTGAGGAGTTGGAAGGGGAAACAGAGACCGAGCTTATAGGCATGGGTAAGGCGGGGCAGCAGGCGGTCGTAGTAGCCCTTGCCACGGCCCAGGCGGTTGCCCTGCTGGTCGAAGGCCATGCCAGGGATGACGGCCAAAGTGATGCGGGCGAAGTCGGTGAAGAGTTCACCCGAAGGCTCCATGATGCCATAGCTACCAAGGCGGAGAGAGTGGGGACCGGTGTAGCGATGAAGTTCAAGGTCGTCTCCCACGACGGTGGGCAGAATGATTTCCTTCTGACTGCACCAGCGGTTGATGAAGGCATGGGTGTCTACCTCATCGGGCAAGGAGTGATAGAGCAAAATGGTGTGAGCCTCAAGGAACCGGGGATGCTCCTCAAGCCTTTGGAGCAGGGAAAAAGAGAGTGCTTCCAACTCCTCACGGGAGTAGGAAGCCTTTATGGTACGGATGGATTGGCGGAGGATGCGTTTGGTGGTCATAGTTTCGCACATTAATTATAGAATTAGAATCATGAAAGTGTATCAAAACGCCATCATTCCATTTTTTAGACGCGGATAACGCGGATAACGCGGATTATAATTTTCAAGTACGCTGAAACTTATTGAACGTTGAACAAATCAATCCGCGTCATCTGCGTCTAAAAAAATGTATTATGACACACCTTCATCACATAACGAAGCTACTCTGTATCGGATTCTTCACTCTTCACGACCTTCGGCACACTCTCGCCACGCTCCAGCACCTCGACGGCACGGAGGACAGCGGGGTCGGTGGCATTGAGGTACTTGAGGTATTCCTCCATGCCCAGCATGTTGTAGATGATGTTGCCATAAAGCGACTCTTCAAAGAGGGCACGCGAGCGGTAAAGCATGTTGTTGCGGCGCTTGAGGCCACGCACGTCGGCATAGCGGGCAAACTGTTCGAGGAGGTTCTGGCGCTTGAGGTACTTTTCCAGGGACTCATCGTCGGTGAACTCCTTCAGACGGGGACGGTTATGGTCGGTGTAGTCGAAGGCGAACTTCACGAGCAGGCCACGCATGGCTGCCATCTTGTAGTAAGAGGTGTAGTCGCTGGTGTCCTGCGGCACAAAGATGTCGGGCATGATGCCTCCGCCACCATACACGGGACGGCCGATGGAGGTAAGGTAGATGGAGGTCTCGTCCTGATGGATGCTGTCCTGTGAGAAGAACTCGCCATGCTCGTAGCGGGTCAGGAGGTCCATGTCGTACTCAGCATCCTTACCCTTGCTGTAGGGTTTCTGTATGCATCGTCCGGCAGGGGTGTAGTAGCGGGCCACGGTGAGCCGCATGGCCGAGCCGTCGCGGAACTCAAAGGGTTGCTGCACCAGTCCCTTGCCAAAGGAGCGGCGGCCGATGATGGTACCACGGTCGTTGTCCTGAATGGCTCCGGCAAAGATTTCACTGGCACTGGCCGAAACCTCGTCGACCAACACAATGATGGGCATCTGCTGAACATTTCCCCGCCCGTTGGAACGATATTCTTCGCGGGGACTGTTGCGTCCCTCGGTGTAGACAATCAGGCGGTCTTTGGGCAAGAACTCGTTCACCATCTGGATAGCGGCGGCCATGTAGCCTCCGGTGTTTCCACGCAGGTCGACGATGATGCCCTGGCAATTGTGCTGGCCAAAGGTGGCCAAGGCAATGAGCAGTTCGGGATAGGTGGTCTCGCCAAACTTGTTGATGCGCACATAGCCCAACTCGGGGGTAATCATGTAGGCAGCGTCCACACTCTTGATGGGGATGTCGCCACGGATAATGGTAAAGCTGAGGGGCTGCTTCTCACCCTGGCGATGAATGCCGAGCTTGACCTGAGTGCCTTTGGGGCCTTTCAGGCGGCGCATGGTCTCTTCATTAGTCACCACCTTGCCCACAAAGGCTGAGTCATCAACGGAGATGATGCGGTCGCCAGCCATCAGCCCCACTTTCTCCGAGGGGCCTCCCTTGATGACACTGTTGATGTGTACCGTGTCGGCCTGGATGGTGAACTGCACGCCGATGCCACTGAAACTGCCCTTCAACTCGGCGTTGGTGTCCTCCAAGTCCTTGGCAGGGATATACATTGAGTGGGGGTCGAGCTTTTTCAATATCTGTGGCATCACCTCCTCCACCATGTCGTCCACCTCAACGGAATCGACGTACATCTCGTCGACGATGTGGAGCAGGTCGCCCACCTTATTGGTGGAGACATTGATGATATTCAGGTAAGGAGTCAGCATGCGGCGGGTGAAAAAGACGCCTACGGCGATGCCGGTCACCACGCTGGCTATAATCAATAGGGCTATGTTACGGGATTTCATATCATTCTTTTATTCTTCATTCATTTCCAAATAGCACACCTCAATGCCGGCACGCTCGAGCAGGCGGATGCCATCCTCGAGGCGGTACTTCTCGGAGTAGACCACGCGACGTACGCCCGACTGGATGATGAGCTTGGCACACTCGATGCAGGGCGAGGCGGTGACGTACATGGTGGCACCCTCGCTGCTGTTGCCCGAGCGGGCAATCTTGGTGATGGCATTGGCCTCGGCATGAAGCACATAGGGCTTGGTGACGTTGTTCTCGTCCTCACACACGTTCTCGAATCCCGAGGGGGTGCCGTTGTATCCGTCAGAGATAATCATGTTGCCCTTCACCACCAGACAGCCCACCTTGCGACGCTGGCAATAGGAGTTCTCGGCCCAGATGCTAGCCATGCGGATATAACGCTTGTCGAGATCGATTTGTTTCTTATCGGTACTATTCATGTCTTCTTTACTTTTTTAGTTTCTCTCACTTAGGCAGAAGAACGAAAGGACAGAAGAGGGGAAGACTCTCTTGTACTTATGTTCTTATGTCTGAAACAGCCCTATACCACACGGCTGTCATTCATAGGGGCGGAAGAGGATGTAAGGCCCTTCTGCCTCTTTCAGCTTCAGATAATTATAGTCGCCATCGTAGGCCACTGCCCTTTGGAGAGCCTGTATCACCATCTTGCTCAAGGCATCCGATGGGTTGCCCGTGTCGCGAAAGCGCAACGAAATGGTGCGTTCCTTCAGGTCTACGCTCCACGTGCCACTGAAGTTCTTGTCGAGGGTGCAGCCCTTGAACTCGGTGCGGCTCTCAAACTTGATGTAGAAGGCGCCTTCCTTAGCAATGGTCTTGGCCTGCTCTTCGCTGAGCACCGGGCGGTTGGAGACCCCAAACAGGTTGCTCACCTTCCACGTGCGGCCGACGAAGATGTCGATGTCGTCCTCCTCGTTACAAGCGAAAAGCGAAAAGCTGGCACACAACACAGCAAGGAGCAGGAGGGGAAAGAGGTGAATCGTCCGTTTCATACTCAGCCTTTATCCTCTGCGTCCCTTCACGCTTGTGTCAACCTTGATGCCGTTGCGGCGAAGCAGGGCGTCGATGGTGGGCTCCTGTCCGCGGAAGTCCTTGTAGAGAGTCATGGGATGCACGGTGCCTCCCTTCTCCAACAGTTTGCGACGGAACTCCTCACCGGCTTCGCGGCTGAAAAGGCCACGCTCCTTGAACACCGAGAAGGCATCGGCATCGAGCACCTCGGCCCACTTGTAGCCGTAGTAACCGGCCGAATAACCGCCGTCCATGATGTGGGAGAACATTACACTCATGCAGGTGCCCTGCACGGCTGGCAGCACTTGCAGCTTGGCCCACACGGCTTTCTCGAACTTCTCCACATCGCCGTCGAACTCCTCGGTGAGGGTGTACCAGGCCATGTCGAGCATGCCGTACTTCACCTGTCCGATGCAACCGTTGGCCACGTTGAAGTTCTGGGCGGCCTTCATGCGCTCAACCAGTTCGTCGGGAATGAGTTCGCCCGTCTCGTAGTGGCGGGCAAAGGTGTGGAGGAACTCCTTCTCGCCTGCCCAGTTCTCCATAATCTGCGAGGGAAGTTCCACAAAGTCGCGGTAGACACTGGTGCCGCTCATAGCACGGTAGGTGGTGTTGGCCATCAGTCCGTGGATAGCATGACCAAACTCATGCAGGAAAGTCTCCACTTCGCCCATAGTCAACAGAGCCGGGCGTTCGGCCGTAGGCTTGGTGAAGTTCATCGTGATGGATACGTGGGGACGGCTGTTGGTGCCGTCGGCCTCCTTCCACTGCTCCTTGTACTCCGTCATCCAAGCGCCGCTCTGCTTGCTGGCACGGGGATGATAGTCGGTGTAGAGCACGGCCAGGAATGAGCCATCCTCATCCAACACTTCGTAAGCCTTCACATCGGGGTGGTATACGGGAATGTCCTTATTCTCTTTGAAAGTGATGCCGTAGAGACGGGTAGCCAGCCCAAAGACACCCTCTTGCACCTTGCCCAGTTCAAAATAGGGGCGCAGCAGTTCGGCATCCATGTCGTACTTGGCCTTGCGCAACTTGTCGCTATAGTAGCCCCAATCCCACGATTGCAACTGGAAATCGGCCCCCTCGGTCTGGCGGGCAAAGGCCTGCACCTCGGCAGCCTCCTTGCGAGCCACGGGCATGTAGGCGTCAATCAACTGGTCGAACAGATGGTAGACATTCGCACTGTTCTCGGCCATGCGTTGCTCGAGCACATAGTCGGCATGGGTATTGTAACCCAGCAAGTTGGCCATCTGGCGACGGAGGCTGACGATGCGTTTCACCGTCTCCTTGTTATCCAGCGAGTCTCCCTTGCTACACTGGGTATTGTAGGCCATGTACATCTGACGACGCAAGTCGCGGTTCTGACAATAGGTCATAAAGGGTGAATAGCTGGGGGCAGCCAGGGTGAAGACCCATCCCTCTTTGCCGCGCTCCTTGGCAGCTTCGGCTGCTGCGTCCACCGATGTGGGGGGAAGTCCGGCCAACTGGGCCGAGTCGGTGATGTGCAACTCATAGGCATTGTTCTCCTTCAACGCATTTTGGGCAAACTTCAAACGCAGCGCACTCAGTTCCTTGCTGTAAGCACGATACTGTTCCTTCTCAGCCTCGGAAAGGTTGGCTCCGCTACGCACGAAACCAATATAGATTTTCTCCAACAGCTCACGGTCTTCTGCCGTCAAGGCGGGATCGTTCTTCTGATTCTCATACACGGTCTTCACACGCTGGAACAGTGCCGGGTTGAGACTGATGTTGTTGCCATGCTCGGTCAACATGGGCGACATCTTTTGGGCAATCGCCTGCAGGGTATCGTTAGTCTCGGCCTCCATCAGGTTATAGAAGACGTTGAGCACTCTGCCCAACATCGCTCCACTGTTGGCATAGGGAACAATGGTATTCTGGAACGTGGGTGCCTCGGGGTTGTTCACAATGTCGGCTATCTCCTTCTCTTCAGCCTCCATACCTACCACCATTGCCGGCTCGTAATGGGCAGCTTGAATCAGATGGAAAGGGGCTGTTTCATACGGAGTGCCATACTCCTGCACCAAAAAAGGATTAGGGATTTGGTCTTCGGAATTCTTACAAGATTGTGTCATCATTGTCACGCAAATTAGCAGAGCCGGGAGGCTCAATGTCAGTTTTTTCATATCTATTCTTATTCTGTTTTATTGTCTCAATTGATGCATGCCCTGGGGCTGACGATCCGTTTAAAGATGTAAAAGTACTGCAAAAGCTATAATCAACGCGGGAAGAGAAGCCTTTTTTAACAAAAGAACGGCCCAAGAGAACAAATATTAACGATGATTAACGCCCGACGGGTAACAAAAGCAGCTTTTCCAAGGCTGGAATCTCAATCTCCTTACGCTTGAGATGGACCAACCCGTCGGCCTGCAGAGCGTTCAACATGCGGGAAATATTAATACGACGGTCGCTCAACAACGAAGCCAAGTCCTCCATCTTGATACGCAACAGCTTGTGCCCCGAAGGACGGGTACTGCGCTGCATCAGGAACTGTACGAAACGAGTGCGCAATCCGCCCGTGACATCGCTCCAGATGCGCTGATAAAGATACTGTGAACGGGTGCAGATGATGTTGGAGAAATTAAGGGCACAAGGAACATACGAAGCCAGAATCTCAAACAGGTAGCACTTGTCGATGGTCAACACGCTGACCTCGGAAACGGCACGGTAAGAAGCCTGATAGCAGGGACGAATGCCAAAGAGCGAGTACAACTCTATCACGCAGGCCGTGGACAATGTCTCACAGAACAGGTAGGAGTGGTTCATCGAAACGGTTTCGGCCGCCAGAGTCCCGCCTAACAGGAAGCCGACCTCAGAGCAGACATCGCCCTGACGGAATATATACTCCCCCGACTCATACTTCTTGAAATGGAACTTCACCTTGGAAAGAATGTCTGTTATGTCATTCTTGCTCAACCCTTGGAACAGGGGAAGTTGCAGTAGTGTATCGTACATCGTAAATTCCATAGATAACTCTTTTTAGGCTCACAAATATAGCCATTTCCACCATAGGAACAGGCATTGGCGCCCTTCTTTTTCGACTTTTTTAGTTTTTAAGCAAACAAATGGCTCCTTTATATTGTTTATTGCATAAATATTGAATATATTTGCACTTCAAAAAAAACAAAGGAAGCCTATGTTCTCAACTATCAACTTTCAGGAAATCCTCAGCGCATTCATCGTGCTGTTTGCCGTCATCGACATCATCGGTTCCATCCCCATCATCATCGACCTCAAGCAAAAAGGGCGCAACTTCAATGCGGTGAAAGCCACCGTCATATCATTCCTTCTGCTCATTGGATTTTTCTTTGCCGGTGAGATGTTGCTCAAACTCTTTCAGGTGGACATCACCTCGTTCGCCGTAGCCGGAGCCTTCATCATTTTCCTGATGTCGCTGGAGATGATTCTTGACGTGGAGATATTCAAGAATCAAGGCCCTATCAAAGAGGCCACCCTTGTGCCATTGGTTTTCCCCCTGTTGGCGGGGGCGGGTTCGTTCACCACCCTGCTTTCCCTGCGGGCAGAGTTTGCCGCCATCAACATCATCATTGCCCTCATTCTCAACATGGTGTGGGTCTACATCGTGCTATCCATGACAGGCAAAATTGAGCACTTGCTGGGCAAGGGAGGAATCTACATGCTCCGCAAATTCTTTGGCATCATCCTATTGGCTATCTCTGTCCGCCTCTTCACGGCCAACATCGCCCAATTGATAGGGAACTGACGGCCCTCCGGTCAACGATTCCCGTCGAGAAGTGCCAATGCACGGTTCTCGGCCGCTTCCATCAGTTCGCGTTCACCAGGACCTTTGTCGTTGATACCACACAGGTGGAGGATGCCGTGGATGATGACGCGGTAGAATTCGCGCTCATACTCCTGCCCGAATTGCTCGGCATTGGAACGAACGGTGTCGAGACTGATGAAGAGGTCACCACTGATGATATCGCCTTCGGTGTAGTCGAAGGTGATGATGTCGGTGTAATAGTCATGCTGAAGGTACTCGCGGTTCACTTCCAGAATCCGCTCGTCATCACAAAAGATGTAGGCAATGTCGCCCACCCGTTTGCCATACTGGGCCGCTACGGCCTTTATCCACGCATTGTTTTCGCGCTTTTTGATGGAGGGGAGTTTCACTCCGTCGGTTTGATAAGTAATCATAGTTCAATTATGAATTATAAATTATGAATGCTGGATTATAGATTCTTCCAAGACCGGCAATTCAAAAGAATAGATAGCAGATGAAGAGTGCTGCCGTGATGCCCGCCGCATCGGCCAACAGGCCACAGGGGACGGCGTGGCGGGTCTGACGGATACCCACACTGCCGAAATAGACGGCCAAGATGTAGAAGGTGGTGTCGGTGGAACCTTGGAAGAGGCAGGCCAGGCGTCCGACGAAGGAGTCGGGACCGTAGGTCTGCATGGCATCCACCATCATGCCGCGTGCGCCGCTTCCGCTCAAGGGTTTCATCAGGGCGGTGGGCAGGGCACCCACAAACTCGGTGTCGAATCCCATGGCGGCCACACCTGCCTCGATGCCATCGAGCAACATGTCCATGGCTCCCGAAGCACGGAAGACTCCGATGGCCACCAACACGGCCACCAAGTAGGGGATAATGCGCACGGCCGTCTGGAAACCTTCCTTGGCTCCCTCTATAAAGGCATCGTAAACATTGACCCGCTTGCGCATGCCAGCCAAGATGAAGCCCATTATAATAAGGAATAGGAAGATGTTGGCCACCAAGCCCGAATAGAGGTCCATCTGTTCGCGCGAAAGTTGGCTCACGCCCCAAATAATCAGCCCCACCGCAAGACACATGCCGCCCAAGATGGTGAGCATCGTGCGGTTGAACAGGTTGATACGTTGGTAGATGCAGACGCTAATCATACCAACCAAAGTAGAAAAGAATGTGGCCAGCAGGATGGGGATGAAGACATCCGTCGGTTGGGCGGCTCCCATCTGGGCACGATAGACCATGATGCTGACGGGGATAATTGTCAGTCCCGAGGTGTTGAGCACAAGGAACATAATCATGGGGTTCGTGGCCGTGTCCTTCTTGTTGTTCAGTGTCTGCAACTCCTCCATCGCCTTCAGCCCGAGGGGAGTGGCGGCATTGTCGAGCCCCAGCATGTTGGCGGCAATGTTCATGAAGATGGTACCCGTCACAGGATGCCCTTTGGGCACATCGGGGAAGAGACGACAGAAGAGCGGACTCATCCAGCGGGCCAGCAGGTTTACCACACCACCCAATTCGCCTATCTTCATGATGCCCAACCACAGGCTGAGTACGCCCGTCAGACCAAGGGAGATGGTGAAAGCCGTCTCGGCCGAACTGAACGTGGAGTTCATCATGGCGGGAAACACCTCCACATCGCCCATGAATATCAACTTGATCAACGCCACCACGAAAGCGATGAGAAAAAATGCAATCCAAATGTAATTGAGTACCATATCTGACAGTTTTATGGGGCAAAGATACGACAAACCGAGGGGAGAATGAAAGAATACGGCAAAAAAACATCGCTACGTGCAGAAGTTTTTCTAACTTTGGAGCATCTTTTCAAGAAATAGAGAAAACATGGAAGAAAACTTTGACATACGCGAGGAGCAGTACTCCAACCGCGAACGGGAGTATGAAAACATTCTGCGCCCCTTGCGCTTCAGTGATTTCAGCGGTCAGAACAAGGTGGTGGAGAACCTCAGCATCTTCGTTCAAGCAGCCCGTCTGCGTGGCGAACCACTCGACCACACCCTCCTGCACGGACCTCCGGGACTGGGAAAGACTACCTTGAGCCAAATCATTGCCGCCGAATTGGGCGTGGGATTCAAGATAACCAGCGGCCCCGTCCTCGACAAACCGGGCGACTTGGCCGGACTGCTCACCTCGTTGGAGCCGAACGACGTGCTCTTCATCGACGAGATTCACCGCTTGAGCCCCATCGTGGAGGAGTACCTCTACTCGGCCATGGAGGACTACCGCATCGACATCATGATAGACAAAGGCCCTTCGGCACGAAGCATACAGATCGGGCTTAACCCCTTCACACTGGTGGGGGCTACTACCCGTAGCGGACTGCTCACTGCACCCCTGCGTGCCCGTTTCGGAATCAACCTGCATTTGGAATACTATGATGCCGAGGTGCTGACTCGCATCATCCTCCGCTCGGCCAAGATACTGAACGTGCCATGCGACCCCAAGGCCGCAGCCGAGATTGCCGGCCGCAGCCGTGGCACCCCCCGTATAGCCAACGCCCTGTTGCGCCGCGTGCGCGACTTCGCCCAAGTAAAGGGAAGCGGACGCATAGACACCGAGATTGCCCGCTACGCCCTTGAGGCGCTCAACATCGACCGCCACGGTCTGGACGAGATTGACAACAAGATTCTGAACACCATCATCGACAAGTTCAAGGGAGGTCCCGTAGGCGTGAGCACCATCGCCACCGCCATCGGTGAAGATACCGGTACAGTGGAAGAGGTTTATGAACCGTTCCTCATCAAGGAGGGATTCATCAAGCGCACCCCCCGCGGCCGCGAAGTGACAGAACTGGCCTACCGTCATTTGGGAAAGAGTCCCCTACGCGGCGACAACGGGATGGAAAGTCTCTTCTAAAAAGTTATATCTATAGTCGCTATAATTAACTATAGTTCCTATAAAACAAAGATAATATGGCAAACTTGAAATCGCTGGCCAAAGAGACGGCCATCTATGGACTGAGCAGCATCGTAGGCCGCTTCCTCAACTATCTGTTAGTACCCTTGTACACTGCCAAGTTGAGCGCTGCCTCGGGCGGATACGGTGTCATTACCAACGTCTATGCACTGACGGCGCTGATGTTGGTGCTCCTTACTTATGGTATGGAGACGGGGTTCTTCCGCTTCGCCAATAAGCAAGAAGAGTCACCGACACGGGTCTATAGCACCATTCTTATATCGGTATTCAGTACGTCGTTGCTGTTCTTCCTGCTCATCCTGGGTAATCTGGATGGAGTGGCGGGCTTCCTTGGCTATGCCGACCATCCCGAATACATCGGCATGATGGCCGCCGTAGTGGCATTGGATGCCTTCCAAAGCATTCCCTTTGCGTGGTTGCGATACAAAAAGAAGGCTCTGAAGTTTGCCGGACTGAAACTGCTCTTCATCATCATGAATATCGGGCTGAACCTGCTTTACTTTGTGGCGCTCCCGGCACTGTATGAAAGCCATCCCGAATGGGTGGCAGGCTTCTATAACCCTGGTGTGGGAGTGGGTTACGCCTTCGGTATCAACTTGGTTTGTACGGCATCCATTACAGTTCTTTTCTGGCCCGAACTGACTGGTTTCCGTTATGTGTTCGACTACCGTTTGTGGCGTCGCATCCTTGCCTATTCATTTCCCATCCTTATCCTTGGGCTGGCAGGAATCCTGAATCAGACAGTAGATAAAATCATTTTCCCCTTTGTCTATGATGGCACCGAACAGGCCGCCCGTGCCCAGTTGGGAATCTACGGAGCTGCCAGTAAGATTGCAATGATTATGGCCATGCTCATCCAAGCCTTCCGCTATGCTTATGAACCCTTCGTCTTCGGCAAGTCGGCCGAAAAGGACAACCGCGATACCTACGCACAGGCCATGAAGTACTTTATCATCTTTTCGTTGATGGCATTCTTGGCCGTGATGTTCTACATGGACTTGTTGCGCTACATCATTGATTCCTCCTATTGGGAAGGCTTGCGTGTGGTGCCCATCGTGATGGTAGCCGAGATATTCATGGGAATCTACTTCAACCTCTCCTTCTGGTACAAACTGACCGACCAGACACACTATGGTGCCTGGTTCTCGCTGACAGGATGTGTGGTTATTGTGTTGCTTAATGTCCTGTTGGTTCCCATCTATGGCTACATGGCTTGCGCTTGGGCCGGTGTGGCAGGATATGGGGTGTGTATGCTACTTTCCTACTTTATCGGGCAGAAGAAATATCCCATCCGATACGACCTCCGTTGTATCGGCCGTTATGCATCGTTAGCCATTGTGCTCTATTTCTTCTCTTCACTGATTCCAGCAGAATGGGACATCTTCTTGCGCCTGGCTATCAATACGTTGCTGATGGGAATCTTCGTGGCTTATACGGTGAAACACGATTTCCCCCTCCGCCAACTCCCCATCATCGGCAAATGGTTCCGATAGGCAGTGCCCCGCTGCTTCTTCTCCCTTGTAACCCATACCGCCTAAATGAAAAATCCGTGTTAATCCGTGTCATCCGCTCCCCCAAAGCAGTACTCCACCACAAAAAGCAAAACGGACGCAGTATAAATTAACATTTTGAGGCTGCTCAAGTGAACTATTATCCACTTGTCAAGCCGTAAGTTATTCACTTCCCAAGCCGCAAGTTATCCATTTGGGGTAGCCGCAAGTCATTCACTTGAGGTAGCTGTTAGTTATCCACCTGGAGTAACACAAACTGTTCACTCGGACAGCCGCAAACTGGCCGTCCCGACTGCCATCAGCTGTTCATCCGGGCTGCCACCGGATGCCCGATCAGGACATCGTGGACTGTCCGTCCCCAAAAGAAGGATTCCGGCCATCCGTATGATTATTATTAATATAAGGTACGCGCGTACCTTTTAATAATTTCACACGTACCTGAATCTGTCATCCCATTATTCCTATTAACCCCATCACCACCCATTCATCCCATCAATCCTATTCACTTCCATCACCACCCATCCATCCCATCCATCCCATCAACCCCATTCCACCCATCCAATTCCACCCATCCCCGACAAAAAAAGAGGCCCGTCTCAGATTCCTCTGAAACGGACCTCTCAATAAAACGGCAGCGACCTACTCTCCCACCTTGGCAGTACCATCGGCGCGGTCGGGCTTAACTTCTCTGTTCGGAATGGGAAGAGGTGGAACCCCGAC
>JAFTYI010000050.1 GCA_017464815.1 Bacteroidaceae bacterium
GAAAAATCTGATAACGTGTGCTTTAGAAATGCATTGCTTATGTTTACAGATTTTTCGGACAGAGTCCTCAACAACTCGTCTTCACTGCGTTCAGAATGACAGAGACGGCATAATTTACAAATGGGTTTTAGGACTGACCCATAAAAAGCCTATGCAACCCTCCGTTTTGCTAGAAATCTCTTAAGAGTTGTTCGGTAACTCTTAAGCGTAGGCAAATTAACTCTTAAGCGTCGGCAAATTAACTCTTAAGCGTTAGTAAATTAACTCTTAAGCGTCGGCAAATTAACTCTTAAGTGTTAGCAAATTAACTCTTAAGCGTTATTTTATTACGGTTAAGCGTTATTCAGCCGGGCTTAAGAGTGGTTCGGTTGGACCTGTTTCTGAGTCTGTGTAAATTCGTTTACTTCAGTGATTAGTGCAGAATTTTTTTGTGATTATTAGTGCAGAATTTTATAGATGAGTTCCTTCAGCAAATCGCCGTTGCTGGTCGACGGGTTCCCTACTCCCTTTGAACGGGCGTCGCACTCGCGGATGTCGCTGATGATGTACATCACCTTCACGGCTGAGTATCGGCGCATGGCCGACATGTAGTCGCGGGCTTGCCAGGGGGTGCGAAGTCCCAGTTGGGCTGCTATCCCCTGCTCGCTTTTTTCGGGTGCATAGTAGGCAAGCATCAGGTTGGAGAAAAAGTTGAAGAGTGTTGCAAGGGTCACCTGCAAGGGATTACTCTTGGGATTTTCTTCAAAATATTTTATTATCTGATTGGCTTTGAAAATGTTCTTTTCGATGAGCGCGTTGCGCAATTCAAAGTTGTTGAAGTCCTTGCTGATGCCAATATGGCGCTCTACGAGTTCGGGAGTGACGCGAGTTTGTTGAGGCGAAAGACTTAGAAAAAGTTTGTCAAGTTCACTGCTAATCCGATTCAAGTCCGAGCCGATGGATTCGGCTATCAATTGGCTGGCTTGTGGTTCGATGTCGATTCCTTTCTTCTTCAGATAGGTGGCGATGAATCCTGGGAGTTGGGTTTCCTTCATTCGCTTCGACTCGAAAAGTACACCTGTTTTTTCTATCTCAAGTGTTATCTTTTTTCGTTTGTCAAGTGTGCCGTTTTTGTGGCAGAATACAAGGATGGTTGATGGTTGTGGCCGTTGCAGGTAGAAGGAAAGTTCGTCCAGACTCTTCAAGTTCTGTGCCTCCTTCACGATGATGACCTGATGTTCGGCCATCATCGGATAGCGCTTGGCGGTATTGATAATTGTTGACATTTCTGTGGTTGGAGTCGCATAGATAATCATTTGGTTGAACTCCCTTTCCTCTTCGGTCAGAATGGTGTTGGCCATATAGTCGGCTATGCGGTCGATGTAGTATGACTCCTCTCCCATCAGGTAGTAGATGGGTTTGTAGTTCTTGGCTTGCAAATCCTTTACAATGTCAACATGGGTGATTTCCTTTTTTTCCTGCTTTGCCATTTTCTTATCCTTTGTTTCAGACATAAGAACATAAGTACATAAGTTTTATCTTCTGTTCTTCTGTTCTTCTGTCAAAAATATAATTTTCTTCTGTCTTTAGAACTTTACCACTCGAACTTCAGATGTTTCACCGTTTTCTTCTCATCGCGAATCATCTGCACGGCATCAATGCCGATTTTCACATGGTCGAATACATACTTCTGTGTCACGTAGTTATCCAGCTTTTCCGTCTTCACTCCCTCGGGTATCATCGGTTGGTCGGACACCAAGAGGAGTGCCCCCGTGGGGATGCGGTTGGCAAAGCCGGTGCAGAAGAGTGTGGCTGTCTCCATGTCCACCGCCATGGCTCGTGTTTCGCGTAGCAGTTGTTTGAAGTTTTCGTCGTGTTCCCAGATGCGTCGGTTGGTGGTGTAGACGGTGCCTGTCCAGTAATCGTTGCCATGGTCGCGGATGGCCGACGACACTGCGCGCTGGAGCATGAACGAGGGCAATGCCGGCACCTCGGCAGGCAGGTAGTCGTTCGATGTTCCTTCGCCACGGATGGCTGCGATGGGCAGGATGAGGTCGCCGATGAGCGTGTGTTTGCTGATGCCTCCGCACTTGCCGAGGAACAGGCAGGCCTTGGGCGAGATGGCTCCCAGCAGGTCCATGATGATGGCCGCGTTGGGGCTTCCCATGCCGAAGTTGACGATGGTGATGTTGTCCGCCGTGGCCGAGGTCATGTTAGCGTCACGTCCTAAGACCGGGACGTCCATGATTTCGGCAAATATCTCCACGTATTTGTTGAAGTTGGTCAGCAGGATATACTCGCCAAACTCCTCCAACGGCCTTTTTGTGTATCGGGGCAACCAATTGGTGACGATTTCTTTTTTTGTTTTCATAAAAAACTGCTACTTTTGTACGCCGAAAGGTTTCGACGTCAAATTTGTATCTGCAAAAATAATAAATGTTATCATTAAATCTGCCACCTTACGCCACAAAAATAGCGGTTCGCGATGGAAAAAATGCCATTTGGGACATTATCCGCCGAAAATACGTGGCTTTGACGCCCGAGGAGTGGGTGCGTCAGCACTTCGTGCACTTCCTTGTCGAGCACAAGGGTTACCCCGCCTCTCTGCTTGCCAACGAGGTGGCACTGACGCTGAACGGCACTTCCCGCCGGTGTGACACCGTGCTCTACGACCGCGCCCTCTCCCCCCGCATGATTATCGAGTACAAGGCGCCCCACATCCCCATCACTCAGAAGGTGTTCGACCAGATTTGTCGCTACAACCTCGTCTTCCATGTCGATTATCTCATCGTCAGCAACGGCCTCTCCCACTATTGTTGCCGCATGGATTATGAGCACCAGTCGTATGAGTTCCTGACCGAGGTGCCGGAGTATGAATCGGTTGTTTCGCCCGAGGGTGAATAAAAGATTTAAAGGTAAAAAAGGGCACAGATTATATTTTTTAGGCACGGATTACACGGATTAACACGGATTTTTTTTATACCAAAAACGGTTATAATCCTTCCGTGTAATCCGTGAAATCCGTGCCTAATTCTATTTTTGACACGCCCTCAAGGTGTCGTGCATCAAAATTACTCTGCTGACGAAGCGCTCTTGCGGCTACGGCGCTTGGGTGCAGCTTTCTCCTCAACGGGCTTCTCCACGCCGGCCAGTTCGGGGTCGATCATGATGCGTCCGCAGTATTCACACACGATGATTTTCTTGCGCATGCGCACGTCCAGTTGGCGCTGGGGCGGAATCTTGTTGAAGCAACCACCGCAGGCGTCGCGTTGTACGTAGACGATGCCGAGACCGTTGCGCGAGTTCTTGCGGATGCGCTTGAAAGCCAAGAGCAGGCGCGGCTCGATGGTCATTTCAAGGTTCTTGGCCTTCTCTCTCAGCTTCTCTTCCTCCTGCTTGGTTTCCGACACGATTTCCTCCAGCTCGGCCTTCTTCAGTTCCAGGTCCTTAGAGCGTTCTTCCAGCTGCTCTTCGCTGCGCACGCAATCGTCGTTCTTGCTCTTTTCGGCAGCCGAGAATTCGCGGATGCGCTTTTCGCAAAGCTCGATTTCCAGTGATTGGAATTCGATTTCCTTGCTCAGCATGTCGTATTCGCGGTTGTTGCGCACGTTGTCCTGCTGCTCCTGATATTTCTTCATCAAAGCCTTGGCATCTTCAATCTCGTTGCGCTTGGCTGCGATGGCTTGGCGCAACTCGGCCATTTCGCGACGGATTTTGTCGATGCGTGTGTTGAGACCAGCCACCTCGTCCTCCAAGTCCTGCACCTCCAAGGGAAGTTCGCCGCGGAGGGTCTTGATTTTGTCAATCTCTGACAGCATTGTCTGCAACTGGTAGAGGGCTTTCAGCTTCTGCTCTACGCTCAAGTCTGTTAGGTCTTTCTTTTCTCTTGCCATAATTTTATATTATTGGATTTTAAGTTTGTCTTCTTTATGTTAGCAATATTTTATCGGATTCGTGTGCACCGACGTCATCTTCACCGGCAATGTGGGACACGCCTCCTTGATGACCGACTGGAAAATCTCCGTTGTGTACTGCTCGCTTTCGTAGTGGCCAATCTCCACCATCAGCAGCTCCTCCTCGTGTCCGAAGTAGTCGTGATACTTGAACTCCCCCGTAAGGAAGGCATCAGCCCCCTGGCCGATGGCTTGTGGGAGCAGGAAGGCGCCGCCTCCGCCACACAGGGCAATGGTGCGCACCGTCTTTCCCGTGTAGTTGTTGAACTTCACACATTCCGCCCGGAAAGTCTCCTTCACCAGTTGCAGGAATTCAGGCACGGCCATCTCATCCGGCAACTTGCCGACAAGTCCCGAACCTGCCTGCATCCACTTGTTTTTCAGCGGATAGAGGTCGTAAGCCGGCTCCTCGTAGGGATGAGCTTTCAGCAAAGCGCTCACGGCCTTTCCCTTCAGATGGGTGGGCAACACCGTCTCGATGCGGACCTCCGCTTCGCGGTGCAGTTCGCCGATGTTTCCACAGAAAGGGTTGCTCCCCTCTCCTGCCCTGAATGTGCCCTCTCCCGCCAGGTTATAGCTGCACGAGTCGTAGCCGCCGATGCATCCACATCCCGCGTTGAACAGCGCCTGACGCACCTCGTCGGCTTGCGCCGTAGGCACGAAGGTCACCAGTTTCAGCAAGCTCTCCTCCTTGGGGGAAAGGAAACGCAAGTTGTTGAGTCCCAGTTTTTCAGCAATCCGATAGTTCACCCCACCCGTGGCATTGTCCATGTTGGTGTGGTGTGAACAGATGGTGATTCCGTGGCGGATAGCCTTCATCACGCAACGCTCCACATAGGTGCGTCCCGTAATCGATTTCAATCCACCAAAGATGAGCGGGTGATGCGACACGATGAGGTTGAATCCGAGCGCAACCGCCTCGTCCACAACGGCTTCGGTCACGTCCAGACACAATAAAGCCCCTGTAACTTCCGCCTCTGTCAGTCCTACTTGCAAGCCGGCATTGTCCCATCCGTCTTGCAAGGGCAGTGGCGCGAATCGTTCAAGGGCACTCACAATCTCCTTAACTTTCATTCGCCTGAAAATGAGAATTTGGGTGCAAAGATACATATTTTCCTCCGTATTCCCTCTTGTTTATGGAGAAAAATAATCTGTTTTATCCGAATCGGATGACAAAAACATGCAAATCGGCTCAGAATGGACAATCCGTATAAGCCGATTTGCATATTAGTCTGTGGGATGAGTTGTTATGCCGTTGCAAATTCCGGGTCGATGACATGGTGCAGCGTGTCGATGTATTTGGCCAGCGGTTGCAGGTAGGTGCTGAACACCGACAGTTTCTCGTCAAACGGAGCTTCGTTTACCACAATCTCTTTGGTGATGTCTCCGTTTTCACAGACGTATGAGATGATTGTCATCAAAAATTCCTCCTGCTCGGCGTTCAGTTGCGAGCCTGAGATGAACGTGCTGAATCTTTCGACAGCCTCCCTCCTGTTCACTCCGATGATGGAGCGGATGAAGATGGCCACGTTTGCTCCGCATGGCATTCCCGTGGTGTACTTGTCATAATCCTTTTTGTCGCCCAGTTCTTGCCACAGGATTCGTTCAAGCTCGCGCACATCGTCGCCGGTCAGTTGCTCCATGGAGTAAATTTTGTTCAACACGGGCAGATTCCTGTTTTCGGCCAGAAAGTCCATAATCTTCTGTTTGTACGAAACCTTGGTGACGATGCCCGTGCTCTCGCCTTCGTAGGAGATGACGTCCTCAATGTCAACCACAAACCACTGGTTCTTTCCGCCAATGAGGAACTTGGTCAACTCTCTCAACTCCTCGCGCACCTTCTCCAGCCATGGCAGCGATGCATTCTCCCAGTACATGGGGGTGAGCACCTCGCGGATGGTCTCCATCTTTGCCTGAATCTGTGGAATGCTGGCTTTTCCTTGCAACTTCTCCGCCACAGTCTGCACATTCTGTATGGTTTTGCCCGCACTCGCCTCTTTGTCCAATGCCGAGAGTTCAATGGCCAGCATCAGCACGTCGAACTTCTTGGCATTCTCGTCTTGTGTGTTCTTTGCCAACAGGGGAGCCACATCGTTCTTCAATGTCAGTGTATCCAGTTCCGACAGATAGACCCACGCCGCATCTTCCTTGAAGTGGCTCACTTGTTCCCATTTCGCTCTCACGGAGATATGGCTGTCGGACAACATGGCCACTTGTCCCTTCAGCAGTGCCTTGATGTCGTCGTGAAGTCTTTTTGTAAACTCATCTTCCTGATATTGCTGATGTTGCAAGTGGAAGGCTATCTCCGCACGTAGGCCGAACAACCGCTCAGTCAGCGATTTCACGTTGGCCACCTTCTGTCCTTTGGGATGCTTTCCGAAGAAGTCATAGTTGCAACACCAGTCGAAGACATAGAACTGAGTCTTGTCCCCATCGCCAAAGATACCTGGCGACAAGCGTGTGCCGCGCCCTATCATCTGCAGGAACTTAATCAGCGATTTGACAGGTTTGAAGAAGACCAGGTTCAACACGTCGGGCACGTCGATGCCTGTGTCGAGCATATCCACCGAAACGGCTATCTGTGGCTCGGCATCGCGCACCTCGAACTTGTCTATCAGGTCCTGTGCATAGGTCACGTAGTTGTCTATCAGCACACAGAATCCCGCGCCATATTCGGGGTACAGTGCGCCAAACCGCTCCACAATAAGTTCGGCATGTTGGTGGTTGTAGGCAAACACAATGCTCTTGCCTATGCGTTCGCCGCTCTGCACCTTCAGGCCGTTCTCCATCAGGTCCTGCAACACGGCATCAATGGTGTCAATGTTGTAGATGTAGTTGAATATCTCATGGTTATCAATGTCGCGCACATATTTGGCCTTGATATATGGCACGGGGTCATCAGATGCCATCATTGGAAATTCGGTGAAGGCTTTAAAGGCCCTAAAGTCTTTAGGGTCTTTAGAGTCTTTAGAGTCTTTAAGGTCTTTAAGGTCTTTCGAGACCTTGAATTCTTTAAGTTCCTTACCCTCCTCATACTCCCATATTTTCTCCATCTGCTCCTTCTCCTCTTCGCTGAGGTTGTTGTATTTGATGCCCTCTTTCAGAATCATCGAGCCGCGTTTCAACACAGTCTCTCCCACCAGGTAGCCATCCGCAACGGCATCTTCCTTTTCGTATTCATAGTTAGGTTCGCCCTGCTCCATTTCAAAGATGTCGTAGGTTGACTTGTCCACCTGGTCGCGTGGTGTGGCGGTCAGTCCCACGAGCATGGCGTCGAAGTAGTTGAAGATGGCTCCGTATTTGCCAAAAATGCTTCGGTGTGCCTCGTCGATGATTACCAGGTCAAACCGTCCCACCGAGAAGGGTTTGTCTTCCGTGTCGATGAAGTTTATCATCGTCTGGTAGGTCGAGAAGGTGATGCGTGCATTCAGGTCGCGTTCGCTTCCATCGTTCAGCACACAGGTGGTTTCGTTGGGCAACAGCTTCACAAAGTTCTTGTGTGCCTGCTTCACCAGCGAAGTGCGGTCGGCCAGGAAGAGCACGTTCTTCACCCATCCGTTGCGCTTCAGCACATCCACCAGTGAGATGGCCACACGTGTCTTGCCCGTGCCCGTTGCCATCACCAGCAGTCCTTTGCGGTGCTTCGTGTTGTAGTGTTCACACACCGCCTTGATGGCCATCTTCTGGTAGTACCGGTCAGTAATCTGGTCGTTCACGGTGAAGTCCGTGATGTCCTTGCGTCCACGCTTCTGAATCATCCGCTCCAAGTCCTCCTCGGTGTGGAAACTGTAGAGCTTTCGTGGCGGATAGCCCAGTCCGTCGATGACGAGTGTTTCGAAACCGTTGGTGTAGTATATCACCGGGCGCACTCCGTAGCGGGCCTCCAGGCAGTCGGCATACAGCTCTGCCTGATGCTTGCCCTTGGTGGGCGATGCGGATGTCCGCTTGGCCTCAATCACCGCCAGCGGTTTTCCGTTGCTGCCGAACAACACGTAGTCGGCATATCCCACCCCGTGTGCATTGGGCATCCCTTGCAGCTCCACCTCGATGCAGGCTTTCGAGGGTTGCACCAGTCCGTCGGTGTCCAGTATCTCCCACCCTGCTTCGCGCAGCATCAGGTCGATGTACATGCGGCGTGTCTCTGCCTCCGAGATGTCGGTCGGAGGTGCCTCTACCGGTGCTTTCGACTCAACAGCCGCTTTGTCGGCTGCTTCTATGATTTCGTCTGATGGTGCATAGGTTGCCCGTGCCGTGGGCACAACGGCCATTTGCGCACTCGTCGGTATCAGTGCGCGGTCAAACGGCCGGATGTTTTCGATTACCTTCAGCTTGAGCAGGATGGCTGCTACTACATTATATATATTGAGCAGGCAGAAGAACGACTCCTTCCGGCTCACCGTGTCGGCATGGGCACCTCGATTACCCACCTTGCGCACATAGTGGACGGCCATCATCACCTTGTCGTCACCGATAAACTCCTTGAACGGTTCGCCGTCCACCAGCTGAAACAGCGATGTCCTTTCCGACACCGTCAGGTTCTTCATCTGGTAGAGCGAACGCACCACGTACTCCAATGCCCGACGGGCATTGACGGCGCTGATGTCGGGGTTGCACACCTGATTCTCTTCAGCTGTTGCGCAGAAGCGGTGCAGGTCAATCAGCTCCAGCTCTTTCAGGTAATCGAAGTTTCTCATATTTTGTTTTTTTGAGGGTCTTTAGGGTCTTTAGGGTCTTTAAGGTCTTTAAGGTCTTTAGGGTCTTTAGGGTCTTTAAGGTCTTTAGAGTCTTTAAAGACCTTATTTGACCTTACTTTCCATTGTTTCCATTATTCCTGTAATCTTTTCTCATTCTCATCATGCGTTCGCTGAAGCCGCCCTCTTTGATGAAGTCCTCCGACAGGCGTTGTATCTGCTTGTGCAGCAGATAGTCGGCTTGTTTCAGCAGTACAATGGCCATGTTGGCTATTGTTTCGGGCGGACGTGTGCGGGCCAGTTGCATGAAGTATTCACCATCGTTGTGCTCTTTGCCGATTCGGCGCATGGCTGCAAGCTCCACCGAGTCTTCTTCCCATTGGCGGTGGCTGTGGGTCTTCAGGTAGTCCTCATAGTCTTCGCGCAGTTCGTGCAAGCTGGCTTTTGCCACGTTGAGCAGCTTGAGTTCCGTCTTGGTCGATGTGGCCGAGGCCATACATCCCTCTACAATGTTTTGCTTCCCCGACCGTGCTGCCTGAATCATCTGATCCATCGTGCGGTCGCCCCGTTGCAGATAGGTGTGGCAAAAGTAGTAGGTCAGCTGAAATATCACATCGGTCTTCTGATAGCTCAGCAGCTTTTTGTAGTTGCCTCGTTGGGGAATCAACTCTTCGCTCATGGTGTTTTCTTTTTTATGTTATTGTTTATAATTTCTTTTTCTTTTCTCTTTCTTAGTGTCTCTAAAGTCTTTAAAGTCTTTAAGGTCTTTAGGGTCTTTAGGGTCTTTAAGGTCTTTAAGGTCTTTAGGGGCCTTAGAGACCTTAGAGCCCTTAGATGCTTTGCTCAATTTCAATCGAAGTAGTATTGCATTCTGCTGTTGAACAGCGTCTCCACCTCGGCAATCGATTGCTTTATCAGAGCCTTTTGCTTCTCAATGGCTTCGACCTTGGAGGCGAAGAGTTGTTGGAGGGGAAGAGGGGGAAGGATTGGTCTCCTCGCTCCCAATTCTTTGGCAGTAATAGCCATTTGTACACAATTACCACTTGTATTCTCATTTTTAATAACACTTGATAATAATCGTACAAAAAATATAGGTTCGTATTTTTCTTCCTTAATTCTTATTTTCATTAAAGATGGATGTATGATACCAATAGGAGCATTTTTAGGAAGTCTATATATTTCTCCAATTGTACCTCTACAACTCATTATAAAATCTCCAGAATGTACTTCAAAACGTTTTAAGGCTTCAAATTTCTCTTTATTTATATAATGAGTTTCTACATTCAAGGTTTTCCTAATGGCGTGCTTTTGTTCATAAACCATGCAGAATGAATCGTTCTTATTTACATAACATTCGGTTTTGAGAGCACTACCGAATGGACCAAGGAACATTTCAATAACAGATTCTTTCAATGGTGCAACCTCCCACCCTTTCTCATTTTCCACAGGGTCACCGAACATCTCATAGAAGATAGATTGAGCAAGTGCATCGAGTTCCTTCAACTGCTGTTTCTTTTTCTCTATGATGCCGGAGAGGCTATCTAATTCGGAAACAATCTTTTTTTGTTCGGGGAGAGGGGCTGCTGGTATTTCGGATTCTCCATAATTTTTAAAATATATATGTGGAATTGTAGCTCCTGATGCAAATGATGCAAGATTTAGACTCTTTAATGCATAACCCACATATTCAAGTAAATAGTCTTTTCTAGGCAATATATACTGCAAAGTTCCTAGTAAAGATGAATATGCTGGATATATGTTAACACGCCCAACTCCTGCACCATCTTTAACAATACCAATATAAGGACTATCTCTATGGTAGAAATTTACATTTTGAATATGTCCACTTGCACCATATACGGGATAATCACCATCGATATTCGTAATCTTATTCTGTACAATGTTAGATGACGCTTTATCGCAAATATCCTTTATCTTCTTCACTTCCCAACCTTCTTTCATATCTTCTTTATTTCAAATGGGTTGATTACTTATACCGAACTCTGTATTCCTTTAACTGCGAATAATTGACTTCAAGCTCTCCATTGCCTCGGTAATCTGCTTTTCCAGCTCTCCGATGCGGGCGAGGATGACGTCGGAGGCTTCGTACTCCACCCGTTCGCGCTCAATCTCCTTGTACTTGTTGATGGAGAGGTCGTAGCCCTTTTCGCGAATCTCTTCTACGGGGACAAGGAACGAGGGGTCTTTGCGTGTACGCTCCGTCTCGGCCTCGAGGTTGTGGAAGCGGGAGATGATGTCGGGGATGTCGTTGTCGGCCACGGGGTTGCGCTTGTCGTCGAGTGAGAATCCGTCGGCCTTCATGTCGTAGAACCACACCTTGTCGGTGCCGCCCGCGTTCGTCTTGGTGAAGATGAGGATGGCGGTGGAGACTCCGGCATAAGGTTTGAACACGCCCGAGGGCATGGAGATGACCGCTTGCAGGCGTTGGTTGTCCACTATCTGCTTGCGGATGGCCAAGTGGCCCGTGCTGGTGCCGAAGAGTACACCGTCGGGCACGATGGAGGCACAGCGTCCGCCCATCTGAAGCATCCTGACGAACAGGGCCATGAAGAGCAACTCGGTCTTCTTCGTCTTGGTGATGGAGAGCAGCGACTTGCTCACCGCATCGTAGTCGAGGCTTCCCGCAAAGGGCGGGTTGGCCAGACAGAGGGTGTAGCGGTTCTCGTCGGTGTTGTCGGTGGAGAGGCTGTCCTTGTACTCCACATCGGGGTTATCCACCCCGTGGAGCATCAGGTTCATGGCACCGATGCGCAGCATGGTGGCATCGGTGTCGAAGCCATGCAGCAGGCCGCTCTTGTAGTGTTCGGCATTGCCGCGCTTCAGCATCTCCGACTTGTAGTGCTCCTGCACATACTTGGCACTCTCCACAATGAAGCCGGCCGAGCCCATGGCGGGGTCGCAGATGATGTCGTGCAAAGTGGGTTGCATCAGCTCCACCATCATGCGGATGATGTGGCGCGGGGTGCGGAACTGTCCGTTGTTGCCCGAGGCGGCCATCTTGCCCAGCACGTATTCATAGACATCGCCCATGGCATCGCGGTTGTTCATGTCGAGTCCGTCGATGCCGTCCACAATCTTGGTCAACGTGCGCGGATTCTGAATCATAAAGGTGGCATTGGCCATGAAACGGCTGTAGGCCGACTCCTTCCCGTCGCTGAGGTTCTTGATGAAGGCAAAGGCATCGCGGCTGATGATGCGGTACATCTCTTCGGCATCCTTGTGCTTGAACACGCTCCAGCGCAACGCCTCGTAGGGCACTTCGCAGTCGGTTTCGGGATTGTGCCACGTGCCCTCCTTGAAGGTGGGGTCCTTCACCGCCACGCCCATGATGCTGGCGTTGGCCTCTTTGGTCTTCTGGGCATCGTCGAGCATCTTCATGAAGAAGAGGTAGGTCATCTGCTCCAGTATGGTGATGGAGTTGGTGATGCCGCCCGTCCAGAAGGCATCCCAAATGTTGTCTATGCGGTTTTTGATTTCTCCAGTAATCATAGTTCCTTTTTTTTTGCTTTTAATGATGTTCTCCGCTTCAATAGATTATTCCACGGGTACGATGTAGCAAAGATACATTATAATTATGAATTATAAATTAATAATTCTGAATTATTTTACAGAATATGTTGGAGAACATGCTTTTGGAAACTATGGCGATAGCTATGGAGTCTGGAAGTCAAGAGCTACAGTATGGAAGTGTAGCGATGGAATATGGAAGTGTATGTTGAAGCCCTCTACCACTCGGCCATAGTTTTTAGGCGATGGCTATGGCTGTTGGCTATGGCTGTTCAACATACGGTTGACAAGGCCGAAAGATACGGATGTTAAGCCCGAAAGATTTAAATCTTCCGGGCGTTTCGAACCTTTCTACATTTCAGCGTTGTCTTTTCCTGATTTTAGTAGACGTTTTTCTGTTTCATTAGCTAATTTAATAGACACCCATTAAAAACAAGGAAAGGTCAGATGAACTTCTCGCGCTTCTGCAGATTGAGCAGGGCCAAGAGGGTGAACACTAGGGCACCGATGCTGAGGAAGAGGCGGTTCTTCATGACGGTGTTTTCCCAAATGACGGGGTGGATGTTCTCGGGCAGGCGGTAGGGATTGAGCGAGATGTCCCACATGGTGTCGCGGAAGAAGGAGTCGCGCAGGAAGATGATGGCTATGCCCAGAATGATGATGATCAGGGCGGTGGCGTTTCCGTTGCGGGTGACGGTGGAGAGGTAGAAGGCCAATCCACCCATGAACAGCACGGGGAACATCAGGCGACAGGCCATGCCAAGGGGATTGATGGGATAGACCAGAATGTAGGCTACCAGCGAATAGACGATGAGCATGACGAACACCAGCGCGTAGATGAGCACCAGGCGGGAGAGCCACACCTTATACATGTATCCGGGAATGCCGAAGAGTATCTCCAGAATGCGGTTGTCGGCGTCGTTCTGTATGCCGAACGTGGCCGGATAGAACACCAGCAGAAGGGAGGGGAAAAACAGGTGGGAATACATCATTTCGTCGGTGGGCAATTCGCCAAGCCACAGGCTGTTGCATACGAAGTAGGCAAACAGCAGGAAGCTGGTGAGAAGGAACCACAGGAAGCGGCCACCGAAGATAATCTTCAGATTGAATGATGAGATGGTGAATAGCGGGTTCATTATTGTAATCATTAATTTAAAGCCGAATGTCTTTCAACTTTTAATTCTTAACTTTTAACTTTTAATTTTTAATTCTTAACTTTTAACTTTTAATTCTCCACAATTATATTTCCTTGAGCAGACAGAGGTAGGCGTCTTCGAGGTTGGCCTCGACACGGACGGCGTCGGCGTAGGGCGGTTTCTCTATTGAGATGTAGCGCACGCGCACGCGGTCGGCCTCCATCATGTTGTTCACCACCATGCGGCTGTCGAGTTGGGAGAGTTCGGCGGTGCTGACGGTGAATGTCCACACTTTGTTCTCGGCCATGCGAATCATGTCCATCGGTTCGCCGAAGTACTTCAGGGTACCACGGTTGATGACTACCACCTGGTTGCACGAACTGGCGATGTCTTCGATAATGTGGGTCGAGAAGATGACGATGCGCTCGCGGCTGAGCTCTACCAACAGGTTGCGGAAGCGGATGCGCTCGCGGGGGTCGAGACCTGCCGTCGGCTCGTCGACCACCAGAATGCGGGGCAGGTGAAGCAGGATGAGGGCAATGCCCACACGCTGTTTCATACCGCCTGAGAAGGAACCTATCTTGTGGTTGCGGCGCTCGTACATGTGTACGGACTTGAGCACGTACTCCAAGCGTTCGCGGCGGACCTGGTTGTCGGTGATGCCTTTCAGAATGGCCTGATAGTCGAGGAAGTCCCAGGCGCTCATGCCTTCGTACATGCCGAACTCCTGTGGCAGGAAGCCGATGAGGCTCTGCAGCTCCTCGCGGTATTCAAGGGTGTTCATGCCGTTGATGCGGATGGTGCCGTAGCTCTGGTCAAGAATGCCGGTGATGATGCGCATCATGGTGGACTTGCCGGCTCCGTTGGGACCCAACAGGCCGAACATACCTGTCTTGATTTCGAACGATACACCTCGCAGGGCCTTGAAGGGGGTGCGACGGCGGCCGATGATGGGGATGCTCTTGACAAGGATGAACCAGGTGCGGCGCCACTCGGCGAAGCGGCCGGTGAGGCGCTCGACATTGATGTGGTTGTCGTAGAGGTAGGCCGAGGTGAGGCTGATGGCAATGCCGAGTGCCCACAGGCACGACATGACGATGAGCCCCGAAGTGCCTATGCCACGATAGTGGAGGAACCACAGCGTGAGTACTGGGATGCCGAAGTAGACGATGCGATGGATGATGCGCAACACGCTCTTCCGGGTAGGGATGCGGTAGCCGATGTAGCTGCGCACCATGCCCCAGATGTGATAGACGCCTGCACTGACCGAGAGGGTCATGACAAGAATCCAGAACATGCTGTCGAGATAGAAGGCTGCCATGTAGGCAAAGAAGGCAAACACGGCCACTTGCCACAGGATGGGCAGGAAGTCGCCCAACTGATGGAACTGGCGGTCGAGCCCCAGGCGGCGACGAATCTTGAGGCCGCTTATCCATTGGCGTTGGAACAGTGGGGCGCGGTCGTAGATTTTCACCAGATTGCGCACCTCGATGGTGATGGGTTCGTCCTTCCGGATGACATGGATGTTGGCCAACCGGATGGATGACATGATGAAATAGGTGCATCCGGGAATGAGGCACACGAGCACCATCAGATAGAGCAGCTGGATGAAGATGCCGTCAACCTTGATGTAGATATAGAACAAGCCCAATGCGAAGATGATGGCATGAAGCGCGTGCAACGGGCGGCTGAGCGAGCGGTACCAGCGCAGGATGTTCTCCAGCGAAAGGTATACGGTGGGAATCATCACCAGGGTGAGCACTGCCGAGAAGGAGAGACCGCCGATGACGGTGACGGCGAACGGGGCGCCTATGGCACCGGCATAGTCGGTGTCGCCCATGGCCATGGGGAGCATGGCTATGACGGTGGTGACGGTGGTGATGAGGATGGGGCGCAAGCGTGAGAAGCCACTGGTGATGAGGGCACGGTGGCGGCCATATCCGCGTTGGCGGAGGATGCTTGCATAGTCGATGAGGATGATGCCGTTGTTGACAACGACTCCCAACAGGATGAGGAAGCCGGTGAGGGTGTTGGCATTCTGGAGGGGGTTGCCGGTGATGAGCAGGCCCAACAACGAACCGATGGCGGCCAACGGAATGGTGAAGAGCAGCACAAAGGGGGTGCTCACCGACTGGAACACCGAGGCCAGTATCATGTAGATGAGGATGAGCGAGGCTATGATGAGGAACTTGAATTCGCCCATCGACTCGTTGGTGCGGTCGACTTGGATGGCAATGCCGCTGGGCAGATTATAGCCGGCAATCAGTTGGTCAATCTCGTCGTGATAGCCCTCAAGCACGTCCTTGGGCAGATTCTCACTCTGGTCAATGGTGTAGGTGATGGTGATTTCGCGGTCGCGGTTCACGCGGTTGATGCGCGAAATGTCGCGTGTGTATTTGATGTTGGCCAGCGAAGAGAGTTCATGCAATCCGCCGTTGGCATCCTCGATCATCACCTTGCGCAAGTCGTCCACCGTCTTCGGGGTGTTCTGCAGCTTCTCTTCCTGTTCCTCAGTAAGGTCTTCCTTGATGACGATTTCATATTCGTCGGTTCCCAGTTTCAGGTTGGTGCCTGTGCTGAGTTCGCGTCCAAGGGAGCCAAGGGCGGAGGTGATGTTCTGTCGGGAGATGTCGTACGAAGCCAATGTGATGGGGTCGAACGTGAGGTGTATCTCGCGACGGCGGCCCGGGTTGGTGGCCCATGTGGAGGCAATGAAGTCCATCTCGCCAAGGTAGTAGCGGATGTCGTCGGCAATGACGTCCATCATGTCGAAGTCGGAACCTTTGATGATGATGCGTTCACTGCCGTCGCCTACGCCCAAGAGGTCCATGAAGCCCGACATGGCTGATGCGGCCCCACTCTGTGCAGGCGCCGAAGCACCAGCGGTCACACGGGTGTAGATGTTGGGCAGACGCACACGATGGTTCAGGTCGGAGATGATTTCCGAAATGTCGCGTCCGCCATTCTCGTGGTAATCCTCCTTCAACGTGAGGGTGATGGAGGCCTCGTCCTCGGCAATGCGGCTGATGATGTCCTCCTTTTCGGGGAAGCTGTCGAGCTTGGATTCGAGCAGGGTGACAATCTTCTCGGAGTACTCCAGGGTGCTGTTGGGGGGCATGGTGACGGTCATGGTCACACGGTCGCTGTTCACCATGCGGCCGGCATCGGGATTTTGAGAGAGGGCTATCATCAGTGTGCCAACGAGCACGACAACGCATCCGACAATGGCGGCTGCCGGGTTGCGCAGGCAGGTCTTCAGCAAGACGGCATAAATCTGTATGGGGCGTTCGTTGATGGAGAACTTCTCGTGGAAGACACTCCTGCCCTGCCCTTTCTTCAGCATCACATAGGTGCTCATGGGGATGAAGAGAATGGCTACCAGCAACGAGAACAACAGGGTGGAAATGATGGACACACCGATGTGTTCGCCAATGAGCTTGATGTATACCTCGTCGGAGAAGAGGAAGGGCAAGAAGACGGTGATGGTCGTCAACGTGGCGGCAAAGATGGATTTCCACACTTCGCGTGTGCCTTGGATGACGGCCTCTTCGGGACTTTTACCCAAGGCGGATAGTCGGTAGATGTTCTCCAACACAACAATGCTGTTGTCCAACAACATGCCCACGGCAAGCGCCAGACCTATGAGGGTGAGGCTGTTGATGGAAATGTCGAAGGTGTAGAACAGGTTGAATGCTGCCAGAATGGAGACGGGGATGGAGAGTGCGATGAACACAACCAACCGGATGTTGTGAAGGAAGAACCACAGGATGATGATGGCCAGCAATCCACCGCTGACACCCAACTCAACCACTTGATTGATGTTATCCTCAATCTGGTCGGCTGAATTGGATTGGATGACCAGTTCGATGTCTTGTGGCATGAACTCCTGATTCAATTGGTCGATGCGCTGCTTGGCCCGGTTGGAGAGTTCCAACAAGTTTGTCTGGGCATCGTTGACCAGGGTGACAGAGATGGCCTCTTTGCCATTGACACGGCTCAATGTGGTCTCGTCCTTCAAGTCAAAGAAGATGGTGGCGATGTCCTTCAGATATACGGGGCCGGGGGCTACTATCACATTCTCGATTTCAGCAATGTGGTCATAGTTGGCGTCCAGGTGGACGAAGTAGCGCAGGTCGGGTTCGTTTACGTATCCCAAGAATGTGCGCTCCTGATTGTATTGCGAAAGCATCTGGCTGATGCGCGAGGGGGTGATGTTCAGGGCGGTCAGTGCCGCTTCATTCACCCGTATCTCGATGGCCTTCTCACGTCCGCCATACACGTTGACGGCGGCTACGCCATCGATATTCTCCAACTTGGGCTTCAACTCTTTGTCCACCAAACTACGCAGACGGTCGACACCGCCCGTGCCTCGCACCTGCAGGGTCATGAAGTTGTTGTTCACTCCCGTCACATTGGCCTTTTCCACCGACACGGTGAATCCTTCGGGTAGCGAGGGAAGCAGATTGTTGACCCTTTCTTGTAACCTCAAAATGGTGTACTTCAAGTTCATTCCCTTGTTGAAGTCGATTTGCAAACGACCACTGCGGTTGCCGGCTTCTGACTCGATGCGTTCAACGCCTTCAAGCGTGCTCACCACTCCCTCCAAGGGAATGATGACTTGCGACTCCATGTAGGCGGGATTTACATCCTGGCGGGAAGAGACTTGGATGTATAGCATGGGCAATTCTGCATTGGGAAGCATCTCCACCTTCAGGTATTTATAGGACACATATCCAAGCATGGACAAGGCTATAAATAGCATGCAGATTGTAATCTTTCTCGTTATGACGAATCTCATATGTAATTCAAGATTAAAGAGTTGATGTGATTAAAGAACTAAAAGGAGACTACCGTCTGTTAATTCTTTCATTGACTTTACTCTTCATTTGTTCCATCAAGTAATAGACGCAGGGGATGACTACCAGACTGAGCACCGTGGAGGTGGTGAGTCCGCCAATGACGGCTATGGCCATGGGGGCACGCAGGGAGGCACCGTCGCCAAAGGCTATGGCCATGGGGAGCAACGACAGAATGGTGGTGAGACTGGTCATAAGGATGGGACGTATACGTTGACCTGCGGCTTCGATAATGGCATCGGTGAGGTTGTCGTATCTCTCCTTAATCTGGTTGATGCGGTCGACCAAAATGATGGAGCTGTTTACGGCAATACCACTGAGCATGATGATGCCGATGAAACCCATGATGTTGATGGTGGTGCCTGTGATGAAGAATAGCCAGATGGCACCTACCAATGCCAAAGGAATGGTCAGCAGGATGGTGAACGGATGCAGCAATGACTCGAATTGGGAGGCCATCACCATGTACACCAAGATGATGGAAAGAACCAGTGCCAACACCAATCCGCCCATAGACTCCTGACGCTTCTCCTCTTCACCGGTGACGTTGATTGAATAGTTGACGGGGAGGTCAAAGTCCTTCAACTCTTCGCGGATGACGGTTGCCACTTCGCTCAGCGAATAGCCATCTTCGAGGTTGGCCGTCACCTTGGCTATGCGGCTCTGGTTACGACGATAGATTTCCTTGGGGGCTACGTCCTGACGGATGTCAACCAATTCCGAGAGGCGGAACTTCTGTTCGCCACTGGTGATGACCATGTTGTCCAGTTGGGCCAACGTGATTTCGGGAACCTGTATCATGATGCTTCTCATCTCACCCTTGTAATCCATCTGTCCGGCACTGATGCCTGAGAGTTGTTGCTGGATTTGTGAAATGATGGTGCTGACATTCAGATTATTCATGCTCGCGATGGAGCGGTTCACCGTCAAAATCATTTCCGGTGCGCCGTCTTCAATGGCATTGGCAACGTTGAACAACCCCTTGATGTGTGACACACGTTCCTCCACCTCGCTTGCTATTCGGCTGATTTCATCCAGTTCTTCTCCCTTTATCTCGATGACTACAGGCGCTCCTTCGGTGCCCATCAGAGCCCCCAGGGAGTTGTCCTCTTGCAGGAATGAGAGTTCCAGTCCGTCGATGCCTTGCGTGTGGGCATACAATTGCTCAATCAATGTTTCGGGCGAATGTTTTGACTCGGGTGAGAGGATAACCTTCATGTGGGCAGTGTTGTCACCATCGAAGATGCTTCCTCCTGCATTTCCTCCAGGGCCGATGTGGCTATAGATGGTACACAAGGAGTCTTGTGTGAGGTCATAAATTAACTCTTCGATACCGGCCACGGTGGCAGATGTGCGTTCGAGACGGGTCCCCTCGTTCATCTTCACGCTGATGTTGAACGAGTGACCCTCTGCCTTTGGCATAAACTCGGCTCCGATGAAGGGAATCAACATGTAGGAACCGATTACCAGCAGGACGGATATGATTATCACCATCCAACGCTTTTCGAGTATCTTTTCAAGTATACCTGCATACACGGTAATCAATTTCTCCTTTTGGGCAGGTTGAACTTGCATGCTTTCTTCGGGATTGATTGCTTGATTCTGCATCTCCTTCTTTCGGAATACCCGTTCGTACAACGTGGGGATGACCAGGATGGCCACGAATAATGAGGAGAGCAATGAGAAGGTTACCGTCCATGCCTGATCCTTGAACAGTTCGCCTGATGCTCCCTGCAGATACACGATAGGAAGGAACACGACAATGGTGGTGAGTGTGGAGGCAATGATTGCACTACCCACTTCGTCGGTACCCTGTATGACGGAATCTTTCAACGAAAGCCCGTTTTCTTGGTTTCGGAAGATGCTCTCTATCACCACAATGGCATTGTCGACAAGCATACCGGCTCCTAAGGCCAATCCGCCCAACGTCATGATGTTCAACGTCAGTCCGCCAAAGTACATCAAGTTGAATGTGGCAATGATGGAGATGGGGATGGCCAGTGAGATAATCAATGTCACCTTGACACGGCGAAGGAACAGATAGAGCACGATGACGGCGAGGAAAATACCCAATACGGCACTGTCCTTCACTTCACCGATAGACTCGTTGATGAAGGTTCCCTGATTGCTCACCACATCGAACTGATAGCCGGGCAATGCTTTCTTTATGACTTCCAACCGGTCGGACACACCGGATACGGCGTGTACGGTGTTGAAGCGCATCTCCTTGTAGATGGCCAGGCCGATGCAACGGCGTCCGTTGATGCGTACGATGTTTTCGGGTGTCTTGTTCTCGAAGTAGATGTCGGCCACATCCTTCATGTAGATGGGGGCCTTGCTGATGGCGGCAAACTCGGGGTTCATCGTCACAGTTCCGCCATTGGCCTCTGTCTCTTTATACCCCACGATGATGTTTCCGAAATCCTCTTCTGAATTGAGCATATTCACACCACTGACGATGTATTGTGTGCCCATTTCGGTGACACGTCCTCCACTGATGCGTTGGTTCTCTTCCTGTATTTTTGAGGAGAGGGTATTTACGCTCAATCCGTAGGCATCCAGCTTGTAGGGGTCGGTCTTGATGACGAGGTTGCTCACTTCGTCTCCGGAAAGCACCACGTCGGCAATGCCTTCAATGCGCACCAGTTCGTTGCGCACGTACGAGTCAGCCACCTTGCGCAGGTCGGCCATGTTGGTGATGGTTGCATGGCTCATGCCCACCAGCATGATGGGGTCGGTGTTCGGATTGTTTTGGGTGATTTGCAGTTCGCTGATGGCATCGTCCTGCACAAAGCTGTTCATGGCTTTTTGCAAATCCAGGAATGCTTCGTCCATGTCCTTATTCCAAGTGTATTCAACCGTCATCTGGGCACTACCGGCTCTGATGACTGATGACACTCCCACTACATCTTGCTGACGGATGGCCATGGCCTCCATTCTTTCCACAAATTGTTTTTCAATCTCTTCGGGCGGTCTTTCACCGGCATTGATTTCTACGAACAACTTGGGGTTGTTAAGGTCGGGCAACAAGTCTACGCTCAACTTGTCGTATGAAATTTTGCCCAACAACCCGATTGCCAGCACCATCATGAGGATGGTAACCGGATTGTTGACAGCTAATTTTATCAATTGTTTCATATCCGTATATGCGTTATTTCTGAATCTTTACCTTGCTTCCGTCGCGGAGAGTTTCGTAGCCTCGTGTCACAAGCATGTCATGCAGATTCAATCCTTCCAGCACTTCGATGTTGTCCTGATCTTCCAACCCTGTGCGGATGTTTCTTGAACGTGCCACACCGCGCTCTACGATGAACACCGACTTGCGTCCACGGTTGTTCATCACAATTTCCTTGGGGATGACGATGGTGTTTTCCGCCTCGTCCACCACGATGTCGGCTTTTACGAACATACCCGGACGCAGTTTCAAGTCCTTGTTGTCGATGAGCAGTTTGCCCTTGAAGGTGCGTGTCTCGGGGCTGATGGCCGGTGACAATTCGCTGATGGTTCCCTCGATGGTGTCTTGGGGCAATGTGTAGTGTGTGATGGCCACCTCTTGACCGGTCTTCACCTCACCGATAGCACTTTCAGGAAGGTTGATTTCCATAATCATCTTTTCGTAGCTCATGATGGATACGATGCTTGAGCCCGATGCCAGTTGCACGTCTCTCGTGTAGTGAGGCAGGTTGACGATGATGCCGGTGAAGGGTGCTTTGATGCTCATCTTGCTGAGGTTGATTTGGGCATTTTCGTAGCTGTATTTGGCATTGGTGATGGCCACTTCGGCATTGCGCACTTCGCTTTGTGTCACTCCTCCCTTTTCGTAGAGTGCCCGTTTCTTCACTTCATCCTGTTCAGCAATCTCCAGCGAGAGTTTCTTTGAGTCGATGGCGATGTCGTTTTCGTATGACTTGTTGGTCAGCTTCACGATGGTTTCACCGGCCATCACCTTGTCGCCCAACTTATAGGGTTTGTTGGTGCGCGGGTTAATCATCAGGTGATATTCGCCTGCCATTTCCGATGTCAACTCCACCTCGGCATTGGCCATGGCCGTGCCACTGGTGCTATTGTATTTCTTGATGTGGCTTTCTTCGATTTCGGTTACCGACACGGGTGATGCCAACTCTACGGTGCTGCCGGCTTGTTCGTTTCCACATGCTGCCATCAGTGTGGAAGCAAGGATTATTGCGGGAAGTATGTTATTCTGTTTCATTGTGGTTTATGATTTTAAAATATGTTTTTTGCTATTCAGTGACTTTTTCTCTTTCTCTCTCTTGTTGTGCTTACTTTTTCTCTTCTTCAGGAATCACGCTCATGGGCACGACGGGGGTGTTGCTTTCAAAGTCGTACAGAGATATGATTTTCAGGTTGAGCAACTCCAGTTTGTAGTTGATGACCGTTGAGACGTACGACATCTTCTGGTTTGAGAGCTGGGTTTGGAATTGGTTCATCTCCATACCCGTCAATTCTCCGTTGCGATACCGTTCGGCATTCAGGTCGTAGGTAAGCTGTGCATTTTTCACGCTCTGTTCGGCGATGGTCATTTGTGTTTCCAAGTTTTTCAGGCTTCGGCAACTCCGTCTCACGGCGATTTCGATGCTTTTTCGTTCTTCATCGGTTTGCAGGTCAAATATCTTGGTTGCCAACTCTTGCGCCTTGATGCGAGCCCGTCTTTCTCCCCAGTCGAAGATGGGCACGCTCAATGTCAGTGCCACTCGCGGATTGTTTGTCGGGTGGTCATAGATTTTTTGGAATTGTTCGTTGTCACCCATGATACCCAGTGACAATGACAGGTTACCGTCCAAGCTGTTCATCTCCTTGATTTGCTTCATCTGTATGTCCAGTTCGGTGCGTGATATCTCGCGTTGTCTCAGCTCAAGTCTCGACCCCAAGGCACTGTGTATGGCCGTCAGCATATCCACCTTCACAGGTTGGGCACTGATTTCCGCGGAGATGTCCACATCCTGGTCGATGTCGATTCCCAAGATTTGTTTCAAGTCGTCTTTTGCATTCTCCAGCGACACCTTGCGGTTGTCCACCGTTGAGGCAGCCGTGGCCAGGTTCAGCTCTGCCTGATACAGTTCGTCGCGGGCTGAGAGGTCGGCCTCCACCTTGTTCTTTATGATTTCAAAGTTTTGTTGTGCATCCTTCAACTCCGCCTCGCTGATGCTGAGGTTGTTTTTAGCGGTGTAGACGTTGTAGAAGGAGGAGGTGATGGTGCTCTCGAGGCTCAGTCGTCGGAGGGCGTAATTGATGAGGGCATTTTCGTAGTCGAGCTCAATGCTTCTCAGGTCAGTCTTTGTCCGGTTGTAGGTGAACAACGGCTGGTTGATGCTCAAGTAGAGGTCGTTGCTGAATGCCTTGTTTTCATTGGAGGTTTCGCTGGTGCTGATGTTGCTTTGCCAACCAAACTTGTTGTTCAACGAAACGGTTGCATCCGTCCAGATGATGGGTTGGGTGATGCTGAATGTTCCGTTGGATGAGAAGGACTCGTTGGTGTACCATTGCGAGAAGCGGTTGTCAAACGAGCGGCTATTGCTGTATGTGAAGGGGTTCAAGGTCAGTGCAAACTTTGACTTCAATGAGGCGCGTTGAGCCTCCAGGCTCAGTTTGTAGCGCTCGAGATTAATCAGAGCTTCCTGCAGTTCAGGGCTGTTATCCACGCTGTACTCCAAGGCCTGTTCCAATGTCAGTGTCATACAGACTGGCGAATCGTTAGATTGTGCATAGGCTCCTCCGGCACAACCCCATAGGATGGCCATTGCACACGTCACTTGTTTGATTGGTCGTAGCATATATTCTTTATTTTTTGTTAGTTCGTTCATGTTTTCAGTTCTTCTTTACCAGTTTCACCGCGTCGGCGGTAATCATTCTCAGTTCGCTTTCATCCGTCAGGCGCACAATCAGGGTGTCTCCCGTCAATCCGTAGGTGCCTACCAGGTTCCATCCGTCATCGGCTCTGCGCATGTTCAACTCGGCTTTCTCCTCATATTCGTCGGCTTCAGAGCTGACGATGAAGTTGTAGTAATACTTCTTTCGTCCCCACCGGTTTTCGCGTCTCAGTTGCTCGGGGCGACGCACGTGGTAGTAGAGTTCGTATCGTCCGGCATGTGGCACGGGTATTTTCCATTGGGCATATTGGTCGCCCTTTCCCGAGCGGATGAAGACGGCCGAGCGGATGGATTGTCCGTAGTGGTTCTGGTCGGTGGACGATGTCCATCTGGCCGGTGCGCGCCATTCGTTCACGCCTACGTACTTGAACTCCTCTTCTTCGCTATTGCTGTTTATCCATTCACCCAGGTAGCCTGATGGCGGAGGGGTCGACAGGCTGAAGAGATGGGCATCCTCGTTGTCCACCACCACCTCTTCTTTGTTCTTCATATACTCCTCCGACAGGCTGTATTCTCCCTCTTCCGTGAGGATATACACCTCCTCCACCCGTTGGTTGCGTGCGTTCACAAGCACGGGCAGGTTTTTCGAGAAGAGGGTGTTGATGATGAATGTGCCCGGATTCTCTTCCCAGTGTGTCACGATGCGTTTTGTCTCGTGGGGTTTGAAGTCGACAATCCATTCGACGGGTTTTTCCTCTCCGTTGAATATCTGGTAGTCGGTGTTTCCGTCTTGCGACCAGAATTGCAGTCTCATGTTGATGCTTCCCGCTTGGTCAGAGAGGTTTGAGATGATGATTTCCGCCTGATAGATTTCCATCGTTTCGGTCTGCATTTTGGTGACGCTGGGTGTGCCAATCATGAACTCGGTCAGCTCCGTCGGGCGATTCCAATCCTCCAGTTGGTTTCTCAAGTTGGTGTGGCTGATAACTTCCAGTGTGTCCAGCAGTGATTCGAACGACAAATTGCGGAAAGCATTCCTCTTGACGTGGGCAAACAAGGTGTCTTGGAAGGCCTGCACACCCATGTTGCGTTCAGCGTCCAGGAAGAGTTTCTTGCCCTGTAGTTTGATGAGGTTGTTCAGCAGGTCGCGATGCTCTGTCAGGTTCTGTATCTCTTTGAAGGAGTATCTTTGCATCAGCATCAGCGACTTTTCATCGTTGCTGAGGCCATTTATGTTTCTCATCCAGTTGTTTCTCTGTTCATTGCCTTGCAACATCAGTTCGACCATGCGGTTGGCCACCGGCCATTCGGTAGAGTAGATGTTGTACCTGAAGTTGTACATTTGTGGGAAGATGTAGTAAGGGCTCTCCTTTACCGTCACGGTGCTACGTCCCATTTGTCCCGATTGCCAGTCGACGCTGGCATTGGTGTCCCACATGAAGTAGAGGATGTCGCGGAAGATTTGCATTTCAATCTCGAGGTCGGTCATCGTTTGTCCGCCTCGTCGTCCGCGTCCTCCGCCTCTTCGTCCGCCTCGTTCACGATCAGCTTTTCGGCGTTCTTTGTGTCCCTTGATGTCGAATCTCCAGTTGTTGTACATCCGCTCGGGCACCAACACCATTTCGGGTTGCATCTTCTCCTGTGCTCCCGTCCATGCACGCGAGTAGCTGGCAAAGTGTGCCGGAGTCTCCACGATGGAGAATCGGTTGAAGGGGAACTCCATGCCCACCAGCTCTTCGTAGTTGAATCTCACGTCGCGGATGATGGAGGGGATGGTGTCGTTGATGAGGGTCAGTTCTTGGGTGAAGAAGTCGTGTCCGTCCAGGTACCATGCCGAGTATTGGGTGTTGTCCACCACGGTGGAAATCTCTTTGTAGTTGCCGATAATCAGCGTGAGCGATTGCAACGGATATTCGGGCTTGAAGGATACCGTCACTGAGTCGTTGCCCATGCTCCTCTCCCCTTGTGAGAGGACGGTCAGCCCTTCGTTAGGCTTCACGTTCAACCGGAAGCTGGTGAAGTAGCTCTGTTGCCAGTCGGGATTTTCGTTGCTATAGCACACGCCCGGGCGCGGATACCAATATGACTCGGGCGTCAGCAGGGTGTACTCTTCCGACTGGTAGACGTAGCGTTTTCCCACGTTGAACGTGCCCATGAATTTCTCCTGTTCGATGAGCAGCTCCTCGGGGATGTCGAGGTAGCAGATGCGCTCGTCGGCCACGCCCTCATATTCGAGGGTGAAGCGCACCGTCTCCTTCTCGGCAATCTCCTGTGGGAAGTCAATCCACAACAGGTGTTTTTTGCGTCTGTAGTCGAGGATTGTTCCATCCATAGTGGCCGACTTTATTTCGAATCCGGGGTTCAGTGTGAAGGTGAATTGTTTGGCGCTCGTTTTGGCGGGTGTGGCCACTATCTGAGCTTTGATGTGAAGCACGTCGCCCCTTTGCTCCACCTCCATCAGACACGAGTCCATCTCCATCTTCGGTTCGCTTGCATGGCGGTTGTTCAGGGTCACCATCTCTTGTTGGAAGTTCTCCTTTTCCAGGTATTTGCCCACGTGGTAGGTGGCACATGCGAGTGCGCCCACCAAGAACACCACCGAGGCTGCCCGCCATGGATAGAGGGCGCGTGGCGAGTTGGGCAAGCGTCGGAAGAGCGAGATGCTGCACAGGATGAACCCTATTCCTAATAATAAGTAGAGCAGGCGGTGCACTATCAGCGAGGGCAGGTCGGCAAATCCCGTGATGGTCGACTCCAGCAAGGGGATGTTGAAGCCGATGTAGTCAAACAGGTAGTAGCACTTGTCGCCCACGTAGAAGAGGGTGAGGCCGATGTATCCGAGCAGGATGACGAATGTCAGCGCCTGGTTCTTCACAATCAGCATCATCAGTGTGCTGAGGCCGATGATGTAGATGAGCGTGGGCACGTTCAGTATGAGGAAGTAGACGATGAAGCTCACGGGCGACACGTATTCGGGGATGTTGATGTAGCAGATGGTCAGTGCCACGGCCATCACCACCAGATTCAGCAACAGAAACACCTGTATGGTGCCCCACATCTTCCCCAGCAGATACTCGGCATTGCTCAAGGGGCGCACGTAGAAGACCTCCGAGGTGTCGAGTTGCTTGTCGCGTTTCAGGTACTCCGAAGCCAGGAAGATGGAGACGATGGCTTGTGCCACGTTGAAGTAGAGCATCAGGTTGTAAGCAGCCAGCGAGGGGATGCAGCTCAGTGCATACTTGTGCATTTGGAGGATACCCACCGAGGCACCGCCTATCAGCAGGACTGACAACGTGCTGAACACCTTGAAGAACCAGCTGCGCTTCAACAGCTTCGATTCATACTTGGCTACCGATAATATGTTGTTCAAAAAAGTCATTTGCTATAATTCTGAATTCTTTTTTAGTCGTTCATCCACAGGTCGAGCTTGCTCTCCATGAAGTACACGTAGGCATGCTCCAGGTTGGGCGGGAAGGCCTCGGCTTCGTAGCCCTTCAGTTCGTCGGCCACCACCTGTATTTCCCAGTTTCTTCCGCGTGGTATGGTCGAGATGACCGGGTATTCGCGGCTTATCTGCTTGTAGTCGTTGTTGCTCACCGTCAGTCGCCACACCTTTCCTTCGGCCCGTTTCAGCATCTCTTCGGGCGACCCTCGGAAGGAGACCTCTCCCCTATTGAGCAGCGCCATGTTCACGCATGAGCTGCTGATGTCGCCCACGATGTGTGTCGACAGGATGATGGTGATGTCCTTTCCGCTCACCTGTGTCAGCAGGTTGCGGAATCGGATGCGCTCCTCGGGGTCGAGTCCGGTCGTCGGCTCGTCCACGATGATTACCTTCGGCTCGTGAATCAGTGCCTGAGCAATGCCCAGTCGGCGTTTCATACCGCCTGACAGCTTCGATGCATACCGTTCGCGCACCTCGTACAATCCCACCTGCTCCAGCATGTCGGCCACGGCCTGTTTGCGTTTGCGGTTGTCATCCATGCCCGAGAGGCGGGCGGCATAGTCGAGATACTCAATCACCTTGTATTTGGCAAAAAATCGGAAGTCCTGTGGCAGGTATCCCAACAGGCGCCTTACCTCGCGGCGCTCTTTCAGCAGGTTGCAACCATACATCTCCACCTCGCCACTCGTCGGCTCCATCAGGGCCACCAGGATGCGCATCAGCGTGCTTTTGCCCGCTCCATTGGGGCCAAGCAAGCCAAACATGCCCGAGGGAATCTCCAGATTGATGTCCTTCAGTGCATGGTGTCCGTTGGGGTACACCTTATTCAGGTTTTTTATGACAATTGACATTTTTCAGATATCAGTTTTATCGTTGTGAATTGAAAGATAGGTTCCGTATCACTCGGTTGGGCAAGCGCGTGCATACACGCCTACCTCCCTTGGATGGGAAACCATGATAAAGGTTTATTCCCTTGTGACACTTTTTTTGTTAAAAATGCTTTAGAGGCTCATTCCTTGAACACCTGGCGGATGCATCCGTAGGCGTCGAATGTCTTGCGGGTGCCCAGCCACAGGGTTATCATCAGCGAGAGGATGGAGGCCGCCACGGTGATGACGATAATCATCATTTGGTACTTGATGGCCACGTTGGGCGACGAGCCTCCGAGGATTTGCCCGATCATCGTGCCCGGCAAGGCCACAAGGCCCATCACCGCCATGTTGGCAATGGCGGGGCTGAAGGCTTTGATGATGGCTTCGCGCACAAAGGGGGCGATGGCTTCGAAGCGCGATGCTCCGTTGCCAAGGAGGTAGTAGTAGAGCTGTCTGTCGCGCATCAGATTGGTGTAGAAGGTGTTCAGGGCAATGACGTTGCTCGAGAGCATGTTGCCCATGAGGATGCCGAAAATGGGTATCATGTATTGGGCACCGAAGATGTTGTCGAGTTGCAACACCACCCCCAAGAAGTAGAGCCCCACGAGGATGGCCGAAGCCAGAAACCCCACGATGAGGGGCAACATGAGGATGCTGCGCTTGAGGCGCGTGCGCGAAAGGGCCGTCTCGGTGGCCACATACACCATGATGAACACCCACAGGAAGTTGATCCACGGATTGTCCCACAGGAAAAGGTACTTCAGGTAAATGCCTATAAGAAAAAGTTGCACCACCATGCGGACGGCTCCCACGACGGTGGCCTTCACCAGCCCCGTCTTGAACCGGTGAAAGAAGCAGATAGGCACGAGCAGGAGCAACATGCCGATGCCCAATCCCCAATAGCTGATGTCAATCGTTGTACCCATTTCAAGTGTGTGTGTTTCTTAAATATTATCCCATCACCACCCTTCTGTCGCACCCCTCCATGAAGGCCGTGTCGTGGCTTACGGTCAAAATGGCTCTGCCTCCATTGCTGAAAGGCAATCGTTGGATGAATTGCAGCACCTTCTGCGTCGAAGCAGGGTCGAGAGCCGAGGTCGGCTCGTCGAGGAGGATGAGCGGTTTCTCCTGCATGGCGGTGATGGCTAGCAGGATGCGCTGGCGTTGTCCGCCCGAAATCTCGTGCAGGCGCTTGTCCAGCAATCCCTTGTCCAACCCCAGTGCGTCGAAGTGCTGGAGCAGGGTCTCCTCCGAAAAGCCCGCCCCCCTGTTCACCCTCAGGTCGAAGGGCAGGCCCACCATCTCCCTCACCCACTCGCAAGGCAGCGAGAGGCCCTGAGGCATCCACGCCACCCGGTGGCGGATGAAGGTGGCCGTGTGGGGAGTCAGCTGGAAGCCATCCACGCTGATGCTCCCTTGGCAAGGGGTGGCAAACCCCATGACGGCCTTCAGCAACGTGGTTTTCCCACATCCCGAAGAGCCGGTGAGGCAGACGACCTCTCCCCTCTTCACATGCAGGTTCATATCCGTGAAAAGGGTCGTCTGTCCGAATCGTATGCTCAAGTTTTCAATCCGCAGCATGGCCTCTGTTTTCAAAAGTCCGTGCGAAGGTACGAATATTTATCCGTATTTCTCCCCTACGAGGAAAAAATTTCTTCCCCACAAGGAAAAAAATCATTTCAGGTAGGGAAACAAAAAATCAATTTAGGCACGGATTTACGCAGATTCCCCCTCTCACCCTTCTTTTTTTGTTTCAACTTGTTGCGTTTCTGTTTCTCCACGGAGGAAATGCAGGCAGTGTTGTTGGGTAATTCGCCTATTCCTTATTATATTTGCACGCAAATTATACGTAAATCTATAAAAAAACCGTTGAAAATATGACAAACCTAACACCCAACATCACCCGCTGGCAGAAGGCCCTTTCGGCCTGCCTGCTCTCGTGTGCCGCCCTGCTCCCAGCCATGGAGGCCAGTGCCCAGTTGTCGACAAACCCCGACAAGTTCTTGGGAAACATCACCACCCGTGGCAGCGTAGAGTCAGGGGGCGAGAAGTACCACACCCTGTGGAATCAGATTACCCCCGAAAACGAGTCGAAGTGGTCCTCCATCGAAGGCTCGCGCGACCGTTTCAATTGGGGAGGATGCGACAATGCCTACAACTACTCCGTGCAACACGGTTTCCCCTTCAAGTTCCACACCCTCGTGTGGGGCTCGCAGTACCCCTCGTGGATGGACAACCTCTCGGCCACCGAGCAATACAAGGAGATTGTCGAGTGGATGGACGCCGTCAAGCAGCGCTACCCCGACCTGCCCATGATTGACGTGGTGAACGAGGCCGTGCCCGGACATGCACCCGCCCCCTACAAAGCCGCCCTCGGTGGCGACGGAAAGACCGGCTACGACTGGATCATCAAAGCCTTCGAGATGGCCTACGAACGTTGGCCGGATGCCATCCTTATCTATAACGACTACAACACCTTCCAGTGGCAGAAGAGCCAGTTCATCGACCTGGTGAAAATCCTGCGCGACGCCGGTGCCCCCGTCGACGCCTACGGATGCCAGTCACACGACCTCACCGACATGAACGTCACCAGCTTCAAATCCGCAATGACCGAGATTCAGAATGCCCTGAAGATGCCCATGTACAGCACCGAGTACGACATCGGCACCACCGACGACGCCCTCCAGCTCCAGCGCTACAAGGAGCAGATACCCTACATGTGGGAGGCCGACTATTGCGCCGGCATCACCCTGTGGGGCTACATCTACGGCGCCACATGGACAACCGACGGCAACTCAGGCATCATCCGAAACGGCGCCGACCGACCCGCCATGACCTGGTTGCGCGAATACATGCAGACCGATAAGGCCAAGAATGCCAAGAGCCCCTATCCCGGCATGGTGAAAGAGGCCTCGGTCTACATCAAGCCCGCCTCAATAGCCGCATCGAAGGACGAGGCCATGCCCATCACCGTGCGTGCAAAGCTGAAGACCAAGACCATCGACCACATCGACCTCTACGTGAAGAACAAGTACTATTGCACCCTCACCGAGGCCCCCTATGAGACCACCTACACGCCCACCGTCCTCGGGCGCCACGACCTGAAGGCCATCGTCGTTGCCACCGACAGCAGCAAGTACGAGCGCATGGGCGGATTCACCGCCTACAAGCCCCGCACCCCCTACAAGGGCACCATGACCACCCTGCCGGGCACCCTCCAAGCCGAGAACTTCGACGATGGAGCTGAAGGAATCGCCTTCCACGACTCCGACACCAAGAACGAGGGAACCACCTCCTACCGCACAGGCACAGGCGGCGTCGACATCGTCAATGGCAATGGAGGCTACGCCATCGGCTACACCGCCGCAGGCGAATGGCTCGAGTACACCGTCAACGTCACCAAGGCCGGCTACTACACCTACGACGCCGTTGTCTCATCCGGGGCCACCAACTCATCCATCAGCCTCTCGTTGCGCAAGGGCGACGACCTCACCCCGCTCACCGAAGTCCTCCCCGTGCCCTGCGTCACATCCGGCAATTGGGACAACTACCGCACACTCAACGGACGCCTGCTCGTGAAGCTGGAGGCCGGCGAACAAGTCATCCGACTCAACATCACCGGCAGCAGTTGCAACGTCGACAAGGTCATCTTCAAGCACCTGATGCTCGACGACGCCATCCAGGTCAACATCACCTCCGACCCCGCGCCCGCCATCATCAATGAAGTCACCACCCTGCGCGTCGACGCCACCTCGCCCACCAGCACCATCGCCAGCGTGAAGCTCTACGTCGACGACATCCTCCTGAAGACCCTCACCGAGGCACCCTTCGAAGCCGACTTCAAGCCCACGGCCAAGCGCCTCTACCAGGTGACCGCCGTAGCCACCGATGCCGAGGGATATGAGTCACTCGTAGCCACCTACGCCCTGCGCGCCAACAACAAGCGCTCGACCTTCAACGGCGTCATCGCCCTGCCGGGCACCATCGAAGCCGAAAACTTCGACAAGGGCGGCGAAGAGTCCACCTTCCACGACAAGGACGACCTCGACCAAGGCGCCACCGGCTATCGCTCCGATAACGAAGGCCTCGACATCATCACCACCCCCTCGGGCGGATACGCCGTAGGCAACACCGTGCCCAAGGAGTGGATGGAGTACACCGTCAACGTCACCGACCCGGGACAGTACGCCTACGAGGCCACCGTCTCGTCCACCGTGGCAGGTTCAACCTTCAACATCGGACTGGTGAACGCCGACGGCACCATCACCAACCTCTGCAAGGTCACCATCCCCAACACCGGCAGCAAGAACACCTACAAGGTAGTCACCGGCAACCTCGGCGCCCACCTCCAGGCAGGCGAGCAAGTCCTCCGCTTCACCATCAACACCGCCTTGGGCAACATCGACAAGGTGACGTTGAAGTGCACCCAGAGCACGGGCATCCACGCCCCCACCCTCGGTGGCACATCCGCTGAAGCCCCCCTCTATACCCCCGCCGGTGTACAGGTCGACTACAGCTACAAGGGAGTCGTCATCCGTGGAGGCAAAAAGTTCTATCAGAAGTAAAAAAAGTCCTCTTCCGATAAGTAACTTACGTTAAATAGATAGAGAGAAAGGAGCAAAGCGAAATCACTCGCTTCGCTCCTTTTCTTTAATTCCTAAATTACCCTTCACACCCTTCACACCCTCATACCATCCTCAGTATCAGCTCGAAACTGTGAAGGCAGCAGCGGATTTCATCCTTCACTGCCTTCACAAAATGGTAAGCGTCTCCGGGATTACGCTTATCACACAGGCCCGTTCTTCACCAACCCTCGCTCCTTCCCTCCGAATTGTGATTCCTGTAAAAATCAAATTGTATAACCTGGGGGAATTATAAATTATGACTGTTCTTTATTATATAAATCAAAAGAGGTTTTGATGAGCGGTAGCGAATAATTATGACTGCGTAGCTGATGAGAGCTTTTGCTCGAACTAATTAAGGCTATCAACTTTTAATTTTAACTTTTAACTTTTAACTTTTAACTTTTAATTCTTAATTCTTAATTTTCAACCCCTAACCTTTCACCCCGCAAATATAAACCTTTCGCTTCATGAACAAACAAAATGCAGCGGTTCACACTTGTGAGTCGCTCGATTCACACTAGTTACCCACCCGCTCCACAAAAGTGAATCGTCCGACTCACTCCAGTAACTCGCTGTGGACATCCTGTTTCGAAGCTGTAAAGATTTGGATGAAAAGCTGTACTCAACAGCTCCTTCAAATTAGTTGCGATTTCTTGCAAAATACTTGCAAACAGTCACTTACATGTTGTATCTTTGCAGAAAAATAAACCATAAAACCATTAAAGACATGATGAAAAAACTGATTCAGCTCGTACGGAAAATGCTCCGCAACTATTTCAATGAAGTCCCCCACCTCACGACACCCAAGCACCCGGTGCCTCAGGGCCGTTCACCCCTCACGGCCAAGGAAATCCCCCTGATGCGTCAGATTGGGGAGTACCTCACAACCCACTACGACCTCCGCTTCAACCAACTCACCGAGCAGCCCGAGCACGACATCTTCTTCCGCTGCTTCCGCCTTCCACTCGAGGGAGAAGAGGCCCACAGCCTCTCCGCAGCCGACATCTTCCTCCACTTCAAGAAGCATTTCCCCTCCGCTATGCGTGGCCGCACCATCAGCCAGTTTGGCAAAACCCTCACCCTCCTCGGCCTCGAACGCATCCACACCCGCACCGGCAATGTCTATCGGGTGGTGAAGGTGTGATCATCCCCCTTGATGAACTACCGAGAATTTCTCGGAAGCATGAAAATATGCACTGATAATTGTTTTTCACATCACGAACTTGCATAGTACGAAAAAACGTATTACCTTTGAGTCCAACTGTAAAAGGAAGGGAAACATTAAAAAGATAAAAGTATGGGAACAGAATTCACAATTGCTAAATCAGTAGAGCAACAGACGATGAAGCAGAAGATGGCCGACCTGCTGATTGCCATTTCGTGGGCAGACCTGTCGCGCACCTATTTCGGTAAGTCCAACTCGTGGCTCTACCACAAAATGAATGGAATTGACGGAAACGGCAAACCGACGGAATTCACATTTGAAGAACAAGTCCAGTTGAAAGGCACACTCTTTGACCTTTCTGACCGCATCCGCCGTGCCGCAGAACAAATTTGATCAGAGCTGGGATTCACTGTCCCTATTAAGACACAAGCCGCCCATTGTCTCATGGGAGCACGAAGGGCGTGCCAAAAATCGGCACGCCCTCTTTTATGATTGGGGAAATAGGAGTTAAGTGATTCAGTTGCCGAGAAATTTCTCGGTAACTGAATTTTTATAACTCTTCTGATACAATCCACGCACCCACGAAGGGTGCGACCTGTCGGTGCTACTCTGGACAACTATAAAGATTGGTTTCAATCCACGCACCCACGAAGGGTGCGACCGTAAATACTGGCGAGGTCTTGGAGCCAAAAGAGTTTCAATCCACGCACCCACGAAGGGTGCGACAAAAGAGTTATATATCAACTCGTACGCACGGAAGGGTTTCAATCCACGCACCCACGAAGGGTGCGACATAATCATCGAGAGCGAGGGAAA